>JAZQBC010000029.1:0-45591 GCA_045545495.1 Anaerovoracaceae bacterium
AAGACCTTAGGGGAAAAGGGCATGAAGGTCGCTGCAGAAGAGGCGTTTGCTTCGGATGACAACGCTGACTTCTCAGCTCAGCTCAACAGCATGAAGAACGCTAATGTAGATTTCGTCTTCCTGCCAATCTATTACACACCGGCTTCCAACATCATGAAGCAGGCACACGATATGGGATATGCTCCTAAGTACTTCGGCTGTGACGGCCTTGACGGAATCCTCGCACTCGAGGGCTTCGACGCATCACTCGCTGACGGCGCTCTGCTCCTGACACCATTCTCCGCTGACGCTGAGGATGAAGCTACAAAGGCATTCGTTGCTGCATATCAGGAAGCTTATGGCGAGAAGCCAATCCAGTTCGCGGCTGACGCTTATGACTGCGTTTACGCTGTATACAACTGCTTCAAGGAGACAGGTCTCGGCACAGACGCTTCCCCTGAGGAAATCTGCGAGGCTATGATCGAGAAGTTCAACGGCGGATTCGCAGCTACAGGTCTGACAGCAGCAGGTGAGATGAAGTGGGAAGAAGGCGGCGCAGTCGAAAAGGCTCCTAAGATCTATCTCATCCAGGACGGAAAATACGTTGAGCAGTAATACATTTACTGACTTAAGTGTATAGTTGTTGGCCCAGGGGTGCCGCATGAGATGTGCGGCACCCCAAAGCCTTGTAAAAGCAGTTATTTGTAAAGAGTATATAAGGGAAGAATCAATATGGGATTTTTAACAAATCTTATATCAGGACTCAGCCTTGGAAGTGTGTACGCGATAATAGCTCTCGGATACACGATGGTTTACGGCATATCCAAGATGCTCAACTTCGCCCACGGTGATGTCATCATGATCGGAGGATACGTTTCATTCATACTGTCCATGTATGTGGGCATGAATGGATGGATCGCTCTTGCCATAGCTATGGCAGCCTGCACACTGCTTGGTGTCCTGATCGAGAGACTGGCTTACAGACCTCTCAGAGGTACCGGTTCTCTCGCGGTACTCATTACCGCTATAGGCGTTTCATATTTCCTGCAAAACGCCGCGCTCCTTATCTGGGGCGCTAATCCAAGGGTGTTCCCAAGCCTGTTCGAGGGCGTGAGCACCATCCACGCAGCAAACGGAGGGCTTTCGGTATCTCCTGTTTCGCTGTTCACTATCCTTGCCAATATCGTCATCATGATAGTGCTTACTCTCTTCGTGGGTAAGACAAAAGCAGGCAAGGCTATGCGTGCCGTTTCGGAGGATAACGGAGCCGCGCAGCTTATGGGGATAAACGTCAATCAATCGATTTCTCTCACGTTTGCAATCGGTTCCGGTCTTGCTGCCGTAGCCGGTGTGCTTATGTGTTCAGCATATCCGGTACTTATGCCGACAACAGGCGCGATGCCTGGTATCAAAGCTTTCACAGCGGCGGTATTCGGCGGCATCGGATCGATACCGGGCGCTATGATAGGAGGGCTCATACTCGGTGTTATCGAGATCTTCTCGAGAGCGTATATCTCGACAGAGCTTTCTGACGCGATCGTATTTGCCTGCCTCATCGTAGTTCTGCTGGTAAAGCCGACGGGACTTCTCGGCAAGAAAGTCAGCGAGAAAGTGTAGGTGCGTTATGGCAGAAAGAATACTCAAGAACATAAGCACCAGAGGCTTAAAAAATGCCGTCAAAGGCAATGAATACAGAAAAGAAGCACTTATCTCTTACGGCATACTCATCGCAGGATATATCGTGCTCCAGCTCGGAGCTATGACAGGTATAATCGGAAGAAACCTTCAAGGTCAATTCGTGCCTATCTGTGTTTACGTAGCCCTTGCCATCTCTCTCAACCTGGTAGTAGGCATATCAGGAGAGCTTTCACTCGGTCACGCGGGGTTCATGGCTGTCGGCGCGTTTACCGGCATCATCGTGATGAGAGTGCTGGAGCAGCATATAGGTTTTATGCCGCTCAGACTGGTAATCGCTCTTTTGGTAGCGGCGTTTATGGCAGCTATAGCGGGATTCATCATAGGCGTTCCTATCTTGAGTCTCAGAGGTGACTATCTGGCCATTGTTACATTGGCCTTCGGTGAGATAGTTCGTAACTTCATGAACGTGCTCTACTTCGCGCTCGGCAAAGACGGGCATCTCAAGTTCGCGTTCAATCACACTATCGACGGAATAGAAGACAGCCAGAGAGTGATCACAGGCGCCATAGGAGCGACCGGTGTTACCACGACTGCGACTTTCACAGGCGCGGCTTTGCTTACGGCATTTACACTGTTTGTCGTTCTCAATATGAAGAATTCCAAGCAGGGCAGGGCCATCATGGCTATCCGTGACAACCGTATCGCGGGCGAATCCATAGGTCTTGATGTAAAGAAGTATAAACTTATGGCATTCGTTGTCAGCGCGGCTCTCGCGGGTATGGCGGGCTGCATGTTCGGTCAGAACTACAGTACGCTTGCTCCGGTAAAGTTCAACTTCAACACCTCAGTACTTATCCTGGTATTCGTCGTACTCGGCGGTATCGGTAACATCTGGGGCGGAATGATCGCTGCGGCTCTTCTGACGATACTTCCTGAGGCGTTCAGGCAGTTTGCTGACTACAGAATGCTGACTTACGCGATCGTTCTTATCCTCGTAATGATAGGAACATATAATCCTGCGTTCAGGGCAAGGATCACCGGGCTGGTCAGTAAGATCAAACCGAAGAAGCCCGGAGGCGATAAAAAGAAAAACAAAAAGTCCGGAAAGGAGGTCGCGTAATGGCAAAAGATAAAGACGAAAGACTTAACTACGACGCTCCTGAGACCGGTCATACATTTGAAGACAGAAAAGAGGTCTACTACAACGACAACGTCGGCGGACGTGCCGTGTTCGTAGATTCAAAGGAACAATTCGAGCCGGATGAACCTTACAACGATCAGGTGTTTATCCCTGAAAAGGATAGAGGCAAAGCGCCTATACTCGAGGTAAAGGGGCTGGGCATTGACTTCGGTGGACTGACTGCCGTAGACAATTTCAATCTGACACTCGGACGTACTGAGATCGGCGGACTCATCGGTCCTAACGGTGCAGGCAAGACAACGATCTTCAACATGCTCACCAAGGTGTACGAGCCGACAAGAGGAGAGATATTCTTTGACGGCAAGAGCACAAAAGGCATGAACACGGTCGACATCAACAAGGCCGGAATGGCGCGTACGTTCCAGAACATAAGGCTCTTCGATAAGTTGACTGTAGAAGAGAATATCAAGGTGGCGCTTCACCACACTACCGACTACAGTCTGATCGATGGCATGCTCCATACACCGAAGTACAGACACGAGGAATTCCGTATCCGCAAGGAAGCGATGAAATACCTCAAGATCTTCGGTATGACAAAGACCGCGAATTACAGAGCGGGGTCACTCCCTTATGGAGCCCAGAGGCGTCTCGAGATCATGAGAGCGCTGGCTACCAAGCCTAAACTCCTCTTGCTCGACGAGCCTGCCGCTGGAATGAACCCGTCGGAGACATCAGAGCTTATGGAAACTATCCGTGAGATCAGAGACAGATTCCAGATCGCGGTATTCCTGATCGAACATGACATGAACCTCGTTATGAACATCTGCGAGGGTATCGTGGTGCTCAACTACGGTCGTGTCATCGCCAAGGGTTGGCCGGAAGAGATCCAGAGCAATCCAAAAGTCATCGAGGCCTATCTCGGCAAGAGCAGAGGTAAGATGAACGAGGAAGAAGAGAAAGAAATAAAAGAAATGGCAGACCTTGAAGCGGCTCTTACAAAGGGCAAACTCAAGGCTGGTTCATCCGGTAAGCCTGACGCAGGTTCAGCGGGGAAGGGGGTAGAGTAATGGGTACTGTACTTACAGTCAAAAACATTAACGTCTACTACGGAGCTATCCACGCGATAAAGGGCATATCTTTCGATGTAGACAGAGGCGAGATAGTAACGCTTATCGGAGCTAACGGCGCCGGCAAGTCGACAACACTTCACACCATTTCGGGACTGCTGAGAAGCAGAACGGGAGACATCGAGTTCCTCGGCGAGTCGATATCCCACACCGCAGCGCATAAGATCGTATCCATGGGAATATCCCACGTGCCTGAAGGCAGACGTATATTCCAGGGCATGACCGTGCAGGAAAATCTTGAAATGGGCGCTTTCGTAACGAAGCAGGACAGGATAGCCGAAAACTTAGCTTACGTATACGAACAATTCCCGAGGCTCAAGGAAAGGACTACTCAGATAGCCGGCACGCTCTCCGGAGGAGAACAGCAGATGCTGGCCATGGGAAGGGCGCTCATGTCCGACCCTCAACTTCTGATGCTCGATGAGCCATCAATGGGACTTGCCCCAATTCTGGTAGACCAGATCTTTGAGATCATCAAGAATCTCAACAAGGCCGGAACTACCATATTGCTCGTAGAGCAGAACGCTCAGATGGCGCTTTCAGTTGCGGATAGAGCTTACGTTATAGAAACGGGAAAGATATCTCTGTCGGGTACAGGCGAAGAACTTGCCCGTTCGGAAGAAGTCAAAAAAGCATATCTCGGAGGCTGATCATCTGTGCTGTCCCGATGCTCACTCAGCGTCATAAATACTTCACTAAACTTTCATTTAGGGAGCGGATTATCCGCTCCCTTTTGTGTTACACTAACGGAGTATTTTCAGAGAGGATGAGAGTTATGAAAAGAAGATTTACGATTCTCTTAACTATAATATTGGCGATGGCTCTGGCTTTTTCAGGTTGCGGCGGCAAGGGCGAAAGCTCAGATGACAAAAGCGGCGACAGTGGCAGCAAAGGCGAAAAGAAGACTGAGGCAGCGAATGTTGTAAAGACCTTCGATGAGATAGATACAGAGGACATGAACGACGAACCGCTCCAGCTCGAATCCGTAACACTTTATGACGACGGTACGGTAAAAGTCGTTCCTTTGGATAAGGTCAAAGAGATAGCTGAGACCAACGATGAACTCACAGACGGAGCAGCTTATCCGTTCAAAGATGCCGGCAAGGTCAAGGATATCTATCTGGTCAGATTCGGAAATGGCGGATTCAGAACTATCATCGCTTTGATGGATGACGGCACACTCTCAGCTCTCAGTGCAAAAGACCTCATAGAAGAGCACATACTTGTCGTGATGCCTAATATGACAGGCAGGGATAATTATGTGTCCATTGAGCAGAGGGAAGACGAAGATGGTTTTGGTGTAGTCGGCATCACAGAAAACGACGAAGAGATAGAGCTCGACATGAGTTTGGATTTCTGATGAAGCGATACAACAAGGCGCGATCCTGATTCACCGGCTATCCGCCAAATCTGTACATCTATGTTCCGGAAACAACAGCAGAGTGCAATCTGCTGTTTTCTTATGGTATACTTTATGTGTATAACTGTGATTTTTCAGTCAAAATGAAAGGAATACCTAAATGCAGCAAGTTTTACAAATGCGGGATATCATAACGGAGTGGTTTGAGACCGACTTCAAAGAATCGGCTCAGGCTACGACGAAGACATCCAGGCTTCCCGACGGAAGGCTAAGCTATAGCTTTTCTGTCGAGAACACCTCAGGCTTTGACTTTGACAAATTTTCTTTCAGGATCAAAGTCATCAACAAAGCCGACGGAAGCGAGATAGGGACAGCGTCTATCAAAGCCGGCGAGTGGGCGAGCGGTGAGGTCAAAAACTTCAAGTCAAGGCTTGCCATCCCCGAGAATGTCCGCAGCATTTCCTTTGTGATGTATGCAAACTCACTCGACTTCGAAGCGAGGCCGACCGATTCGGTCACTGAGGCATTCAAAGATATGGGAGATCTTGTAAAGGAAGTAGGCGATGCCATCACAGGCGCGGACGGAAGCGGCGGTGTCTTCGGAGAACTCTTCGGAACAGGCGGTATGCCTCAGACCACCACTACAAAGACTACTACCACGACTACCACAAGGAATCGTAATTCCGGCACTGTTGACGCAAAGCCGGCCCCGGGCAAGGGCAACGCCGGCTACAACAGAAACCAGAACGGGACTTTCAGCCAGAAAAGAAACGAGAAAAAACTCAATAAGAAAAGGCTCGGGCGCTCCGCCTGGACTGTCACATTCCTCGTTCTCGGGCTCCTGTTCGTTATAGCGATGTTTGCTGATACCAACACAAGATCCGAGATCATCGAATTTGCGTCTATGGGCGGTATCTTCCTAGGCGCCTCAGGCATCATGAAACTCGTGCTCAGCAGAAGAGCCAAGAGAATACGCGCGTATGAGGCGAGGATCAACTACAACGGCAATACATCGATTGATGAACTGGCCACGGCCGTCGGCAGGTCTTATGAGAAGACCTGCGATGAGCTCCAGCAAATGATAGTCGACGGATTCTTCGGCGAAGCCTATGTAGACATAGACAACAGGCTGCTCGTAATGACCCAAAACGGCAAGCCTAAAGCGGATATCGCAAGGTCGGTCGCCGAGAATAAGAAAGCCCGCCGTAAAGCAGGCACCGGCGACAAGGCACCTGAAACAGTCGAAGATCTTATCGCGATCACAGACGATAAAGAGATCAAAGGCAAGCTCAGATCGCTCGCCGCGATCACCAAGAAAATCGACGAGAGAGTCGAGCAAGTGCCTGATCTCGAAAAGCAGGTCAAAGACTTCAGAGAAAAATACTATCCTGAAGTCGTGCGCCTGACAGACGAGTATAACGAAAAGATCCAGGATATGGGCAAGTACGGAGCGGAGCAGACCAAAGAAGAGGTAAGCATCGATTCAAAGGGAACGCCGGTTATCAATACCAATCCTAACTATCTTGCCGAGCAGGCCGACGAGATCAAAAAAGAGCTCATCACACTCATCGATTCAGTCACCGAAGCTTCCGAGAATCTTCTCGAGAGGCTCCATGAAGACGACATAATGGATATAACCACAGATATCAAAAAGCTGCAGACCACACTCGCGAATAAAGGTTTGCTGGATTCAGACTTTGACATAAAGTGATCTAATCAAGGAGGACAAAATGGCAGAATTCGAACTTACACCTGAAGCTATCAACGAAGCAGCAGCAACTCAGGCAGAAGAGGTAAAGGCAAGTGTAGAGGATGTAGCGGCTCAGGCAGCTCAGCTCGATCTCGCTCCGGCTTTCGATCTTGAGCCTGCAGTCGAAGAAAAGAAAGAAGAGGAGAAGGAAGACTCGCTCGCACAGTTCACAGCCGATGAGCAGAGACAGATCAGAGAGGTCGCTGATAAGATCGATATCAGAGACAGCAACGCTGTGCTCGGCTATGGCGCCAGTGCTCAGCGCAAGGTAGCGGACTTCGCAGACGGAGCGCTCCAGAGCGTAAGAGCAAAAGACATGGGAGAGACTGGTCAGGTGCTCACATCGCTTCTCGTGGAACTCAAGTCAAGCGGCGAAGAGAAGAAGAGCTTTTTCGGCAAACTCTTCGGAAGCGCTGAGAAAAACTTCGAGAGAATGAAAGCTCAGTACAGCACTACAGAGGCTAACGTCGACAGGCTCGTAAAACTTCTCGAAGGCCACGAAGAACAGCTCGTTAAGGACGTTGTTCAGCTCGACAAACTGTATGATAAGAACAAACTGTACTTCAAGGAAGTATCGATGTATATAGAAGCCGGCAAGCTCGCTATCGAGAAGGCCAGAAAAGAGACTCTCCCTGAGCTCGAAGCAAAGGCAAGAGAGACAGGCGCTTCCGAGGACGCTCAGGCAGCTCAGGACTACGCGGATATGATCACAAGATTCGAAAAGAAGATCTATGATCTTGAGCTTTCGCGTACAGTTTGCCTCCAGACAGCCCCTGAGATCAGAATGGTACAGAATTCCGATCAGATCATGTCTGAGAAGATCCACAGCACTATCATCAACGTTATCCCTATGTGGAAGACACAGATGGTGCTTGCTCTCAACAACTACCATACACAGAAGGCTATCGAAGCTCAGAATGCCGTTACAGAGGCTACAAACGAGATGCTCACAAAGAATGCTGAGGCTCTCCACCAGAGCGGCGTAGAGACAGCTAAGGCGAGCGAGAGAGGCATCGTAGACATCGAGACTCTCCAGCACACCAACGAGCAGCTCATCAGCGCTCTCGACGAGATCCAGCAGATCCAGGCAGACGGCAAGATCGCAAGAGCGAACGCCGAACTCGAACTCGCAAGGATCGAGCAGGAACTCAAGGACAAGATGCTCAGCATTGCTGCAACTGCAGGAAAGAGCGCGGAAGATATCGCGGCTTCCAGAGCTACAGAGTAGTTGTCACGTTTTCGAACTGAGATGGGAAATGATAACAGTTCAAAAAAGAAAAATTCAAGCAAGAGCCGGCTGTTGTCGGCTCTTGTTGTAGTTATCCTGCTTGCGGCAGCGCTGTTTATTATTTCCGACGCTCCTTTTATAAAAGGGGCGAGGGACTCACTGATGCAGAAGCTCGGTTATGAGGCCGTGGATCAGGGAGATAGTAACGATCAGGGTGAAGCCCCGGGTGACGGCAGCGGAACAGTAAAGCCTGCCGGAAAGGGCAGCTACGCCGTGGATGTAGCTTTGCTTGATGAAGGCGACCTTCCGGAATATAACGGCGACCATTATCTGCAAGTAAACGGAAACATTCCTGAATTCCCGGATGATGTTTATGAACGCGCCTCTCTCGTATATGAGGACGGAGTGCTCAGCACCAAGGGAAGCAGATCCGGAAAGATCGACCCGGGAGTGCTCGCTCCATATGAGTATTACGGAAGTCTGGATGATCTGGACAGATGCACATACGCCTACGGATGCCTTGGAGAGGAGACCATGCCTGCGGAGGGGCAGGACAGAGGCGATATATCATCTGTGCACCCTTCCGGCTGGGCAAAAGCCCAGAACTGGGAGCGTTGCCACCTGATAGCCTGGGCACTCAGCGCTGAGAATGCCAATCCTTCCAATTTGGTTACAGGCACACATTACCTCAATTACGACGGGATGCGCCCGCTCGAGGAAGAAGTTGAGCACTACATCTGGAATACAGGCAATCATGTGCTCTATTATACGAAGCCGTGGTTCAGCGGCAATGAGCTCGTTGCCAGAGGGGTTCAGATGGTCGCGAAGTCGGTGGAAGATAACGGGAAGGGAATATCTTTCAATGTATATTGCTTCAACGTCACACCGGGAGCTGAGATAGACTACAATACCGGCATCGTGACGACAGAGGAGCAGGCCAAGCAGGATGCGCGTGTCTACGTGATCAATACGAGATCCGGCGTGTTCCACTATCCTAGCTGCGACGGAGTCAAGGAGATGTCAGAGCATAATAAAAAAGAGGTAACGGCGACCCGCAAAGAGCTTACTGATCAGGGCTATACGCCATGCGGCGCCTGCGAGCCATAAGCATCATATGACGCTTGATTTTGATACACTTGGGGACTTTCTCTGAGTGTATTTTTTTTAGTCCGCAGACAGGCCAAATGTCACGAAAATATCAATGTTTTTCGTTGCTATAAAGCGCTCAATAATGTAAAATTCCCTTGATACAATTTGGTATCTGCAAGGTAACTTAGGAGGAAAAAACATGAAGATGAAAAAACTCTTAGTAGCTGTGCTCTGCATTGCTATGGTAGGCATGTTCGCGGCTTGCGGTGGCGGCGGCGGTTCTGAATCTGAATCCGGCGACAGCAGCGGTGCGATCACTGTCAACATCTGGGACAACAACCAGAAAGACGGTATCCAGGAAATCTGCAATGACTGGACAGCTCAGGGTCACCCGGAAGTAAAAGTCGAAGTAATCGACTGGGACAACTACTGGACACTTCTCGAAGCTGGTGCTTCCGGCGGAGAAATGCCTGACGTATTCTGGATGCACTCCAACACAGCTCAGATGTACATGGAGAACGACATGCTCCTCAAGCTCAACGACTATATCGACGCGGATGATTCCATCGATATGGACAAGTACTATGAGGGCGTAAGAGATCTCTACACTCGTGATGATGGCAACATCTACGCTCTGCCAAAGGATCACGACACGATCGCTCTCCTGTACAACAAGGCAATCTTCGACGAATATGGCGTAGACTATCCTACAGATGACTGGACTTATGAGGATATGTACGAAGCAGCCAAGAAAATCACAGAAGGTTCCAACGGAGATGTTTACGGCTATGCTGTAAATACTTCCAACAACCAGGATGGTTGGTACAACTACATTTATGCTTATGGCGGAAATGTTGTTGGCGATGATCACAAGTCCACAGCTATCGGCTCCGATGAGGCTAAGGCTGGTATGGAAATGTGCCGCAAGATGCTCACAGTAGGAGCTCCTCAGAGCGTAGTAGCTGAGACAGGTACAGACTCCCTGTTCCAGTCCGGCAAGGTAGCAATGATCACACAGGGATCCTGGATGATCAACGCATTCTACACAGCTGAGAATCACGACGACTATGCATGGGCTATGATGCCATATGCTGACAGAAACGGCGATGGACAGTGCCAGAAAGAAGAGCGCTGGTCCGCTTACAACGGTCTTGGATGGGCTGCTAACGCTAACGTTGCTAACCCTGAAGAGTGCTACAGCCTGATCGCTTATCTCTGCTCAGAAGAAGGCCAGAAGAAACAGGCTGAGCTCGGAGTAACAATGGGCGGTATGGAAGGCGTTTCCGAAGCATTCGCTAGCGCATTCGACGGCATGGATGTATCCGCATTCACAAAGGTTGAGGAAGAGGGTTCCCTCTACTTCCGTCCATACACACGTAACACAACTGTTTGGGAAGACGCTCTCCAGCAGGCAGGCGCATTCCTTGATCCATGGCAGGATCCAAGCGACCCAGCTAAGATGGCTACAGCTTGTGACAATGCTCAGAAGATCATAGAGGATGCTATCGCAGCTGAATAATTTCAGCTCAAACAGCATCTAAAGGTCTGTTTTGAAACAAAGCGGGCCATCAATAAAATGATGGCCCGCATCCTTTATTCTCGCGAATAAGGAGGAAACTAATGAAAGAAAAGAGAAAGATGACAGCCAGAGAGAAGAACGAGGCTATATGGGCATATGCCTTTGTAGCACCGACTATCATCGGACTCATAGTCTTAAACTTCTATCCGGCTATCAATACAGTCTGGCAGTCATTCTGTAAAACAGGTGACTTCGGCAAGGGCAACATTTTTATAGGCCTTGCCAATTATCAGAAGGCGTTTGCAGATTCAGATATCTGGCAATCCCTATGGAATACAATCAAGTATGCAATCATCGAAGTTCCTTTCGGTGTTATAATAGCACTTATTCTTGCGGTATTTCTTAACAAGAAACTCAAAGGCACATCGTTCTTCCGTACTGTATTCTTCCTGCCTATGGTCTGCGCACCTGCAGCCGTTGCGATGGTATGGAAATGGCTCTATAACCAGCAGTTCGGACTTCTGAATAATGTGATGCACACCAATATCGGTTGGATCTCCGATCCTAAGATCGCGTGGATTTCCGTTGGTATCATCGGTGTCTGGTCTATCATCGGTTATAACATGGTACTCTTCATCTCCGGTCTTCAGGAGATCCCGGGAGACTACTATGAAGCTGCTGAGATCGACGGAGCTACAGGCATCCGCCAGTTCATCGACATCACAGTGCCTCTGCTGAGCCCAACTACATTCTTTATCGTACAGACCCGTGTTATCGGCGCTCTCACGATATTCGACCTTATGTTCATGGTCATGGACAAGACTAATCTTGCGCTCGACAGCGTCAAGTCTGCGGTCTACGTATTCTATGACTACACATTCACTCAGGGCAACAAGGGTTACGGCGCCGCGATCGTTATGATACTTGTAGTATTCATCATGATCGTTACATTCATCATGCAGCGCGCTGAAAAGCGTTTCGTGTTCTATAACTAGGAAAGGAGGGTGTGATTTATGGAAAATGCTCGTACAAGAGACCGTATTTCTAAGACAGTCATGTATATCATCCTGATCATCATGGCGTTCATCATGCTCGTACCTTTCGCCTGGATGATACTCACAGCGCTCAAGACCAATCAGGAAGCTATTTCGGTTAGCCCGTTCTATATCTTCCCACATAACGGCTGGCACTGGGAGACATTCGGAAAAGTATGGCAGAGCTATAACTTCGTGCTTCTGTATAAGAACACACTGCTCATGATCTTCTGGCGTGTAGTACTTGCCTGTCTCACAGCTACTATGGCAGGTTACGCGTTTGGAAGGCTCAAATTCCCGGGCAAGAACTTCCTGTTCTCACTCGTACTGATCCAGATGATGATCCCATCGACTATCTTCATCATCCCTCAGTACCTCATGGTTTCGGGCCTTGGCTGGCTCAACACTTGCGCTGGCCTTGTATTCCCGGGTATCGTTACCGCATTCGGTACATACCTGCTCAAGACAGGTTATCAGGGTCTACCTAAGGACCTTGAAGAAGCTGCAGGCATCGACGGTTGTAATATCGGTCAGAAATTCCTGCGTATCATGATGCCGCTCACAAGATCCTCAATGGTATCTCTCGGTATCTTCACAGCGCTGTTCGCGTTCAAAGACCTGATGTGGCCTATGATCGTATGTACAAGCGTAGAGACAACTACTCTGGCTGCCGGCCTTGCTAAGGCTCAGGGACAGTACGGAAGCGACTATCCTCAGATGATGGGTGCTGCTGTTCTGGCGGTAATCCCGATGATCGTTATCTACGTCATCTTCCAGAAACAGTTCGTCGAAGGTATCGCGACATCCGGCGGAAAACTGTAGCAGGCATAACAATCTAACAGCAAAATGGGCTGCAGCGATGCAGCCCATTTTTTAGAAAATGACACCAAAAGAATTAAAAGAGCGCCTTAAAGAGTGGGCGCGAGTAGAGAAGAAAAAGATAGCCGGGATCGACGGCACAAAAGCGAAGCTTGACTACATCTGGGAATACTACAAGATCTGGATAGTCTGCATCGTGTTCTTTTTGTGGTTTGCCGGATTCGCTATACATCAGTACGCGACGAATCGCATGGATTATCGTTGCTACATGATGTTCAACAACACCTACGCGGATATAGGGACGGATTCAGAAATGTGGTTCGACTACGTCCGCTATGCTGGCTTCGATAAAGACGACGGCGATATAGAATTCAACGCGCAATCATACTTTGACTACTTGAAGGGAGTGACGGGCAACACTTATTTCGAGTCGTTCGTCACCTACGCAGACGGCGGCATACTTGATGGCTTTGTCTGCGGCACAGAATCGCTGAGAGCTTTAGGACAGTCGGGCAGATTGATAGATCTCAACAGCGAAGAATGCGCGTCCATAAAGGAGAAATACGGCGACAGGTTCATATACTCCGAGCCTTTTGATGAGGATTACAAAGGTCAGGAAGTGCCTGTCGGTATAGATATAAGCGACAGCAAACTGGTAACGGAATACAAGGCGTATATCGAGCCGATATCGCTCGGAATAGGAGCAAATTCGGAGAATATAGATGCTGTCGAGAAGTTCCTTGACTTCATATTAGAAGACCAATAGAATAAACGCCTCAAGATAGGCAGGAGAATTAATTAAATGATAATCAATATACTCCTAATACTGCTTGTGATCTGGTCGATGCTTTTCACCCTGTCCAGATTCATCAAGTACTTCAGGATCGTAAAATACTATAAAAACACAGCTGAGGCGACTGTAATAAGCGTCAGCAATCACGTGCCGGGGCGCAGGAAAGAACCGCCTGCTATCGATGTAACTATAGAGTACGGTATCGACGGCAAGGACACCAGATCTGAGATAGTCATTCCGCAGGAACAGGCGGGGAAATATGAGATTGGCAACAAGCTGGATATCTGCTATTATGTTGCGGACAACGGAGCCGTGCATGTAGCTTCCGCGGGGGATGGCGCCAAAAAACTGATGCTAGGGCATCTTGCAGCTCTATTCCTCGAGATAATCGTATACGTAGTTATCTGGATAATAGTATTCTAGAAAATAGGAGACATTTAATGAGCATAGTTTACAGAGAAGATAAAGGGACTATCACGATCCATACCGCACATTCGTCATATCAGATGCGAGTAGCGCCGCATGGCTTTCTGCAGCACACATACTACGGCCAACGCATTGAAGAGGAGGACATGAGTTATCTCTTTCTCAATTACGACAGAGCTTGCTCAGGAAACCCTGACGAGGTTTATCCGAGCCGTAAGATCTCCCTGGATACGATGCCTCAGGAGTATCCGGGCTACGGAGTAGGTGACTTTCGCGTTCACCCACTGGCGCTGAGAAACTCAGACGGAAGCCGCGCTGTGGATTTCAGATATGTCGGTCACGAGATCAAAAAAGGCAAATACAGCATAGACGGACTTCCTTCGTCCTATGATGACGGGGATAGCGCGGAGACTCTCGTAGTTACTATTGCCGACAAGGTTACGAAGGTGACAGTAGAGCTCCTTTATGGTGTATTCGAAGACAAAGATATCATCACCAGATCGGTGCGAGTCATCAATAAAGGTAAGGGCAAGGTGAAGCTCACAAGAGCGTTTTCCATGTCACTTGATATACCATACGGCAAGTGGGACATGATCCATTTCCATGGCAAGCACGCGTTCGAGAGACAGACTGAAAGAGAGCCTCTTGGGCATCTCGTCAAGACTGTAGGTTCTGCGAGAGGCACTTCGAGCCATCAGGAGAATCCGTTCGTCATAGTGGCAGACAGGAACACCTGCGAGGATTCCGGAGAATGCTACGGAATGATGCTCGTCTATTCAGGCGGATTCAAGCTCCAGGCTGAAGTCGATCAGTTCGATTCGACCCGTCTTGTCATGGGCCTTCAGGACGAACAGTTCAGCTGGCATCTCGACCCGGGACAGGCCTTCGACACACCTGAGGTCATCATGTCGTTCTCGGGCAATGGCCTTACGAAACTGTCCCATAACTATCACAAGTTCATACGCCACAACATCTGCAGAGGAAAGTATAAGCTCGCCAGAAGGCCTATTTTGATCAACAACTGGGAGGCCACGTATTTCGATTTTACGGACGAGAAACTGCTTGAGATCGCCGATGAAGCGGCTGATCTCGGTATCGAGATGCTCGTGCTCGACGACGGTTGGTTTGGCGAGCGTAACAGCGATAACGCCGGCCTTGGCGACTGGTATGTAAATGAGAAGAAGATCAAGGGCGGGCTCCACGATCTTATCGAAAAGATCAACGCGAAGGGTCTCAAATTCGGTATTTGGATCGAGCCTGAGATGGTAAACGAGGATTCAGATCTTTACAGGAAGCACCCTGACTGGGCGCTCACTATCCCGGGTCGTAAGCCTAATCGTACCCGCAACCAGCTCGTACTGGATATGACAAGGGATGAGGTAATAGAGTACCTATATGAGCGCATCGAGGATCTTCTCAGCAACAACCACATCGAGTATGTCAAGTGGGATATGAACAGATCCATTGCCGACGCGTATTCCGCATCCACTCCTGAAGACCTTCAGGGTGAAGTAATGCACAGATATATACTCGGGATATATAAGCTGATGGATCGCATCAATACTAACTTCCCAGATGTCCTGATCGAAGGATGCTCTGGCGGCGGAGCGCGATTCGACGCCGGTATCCTTTGCTATTCGCCTCAGATCTGGTGCTCCGATGATACCGATCCTATCAAGAGGCTCAGTATACAGTACGGAACATCATTCGGTTATCCTGTCAGCACGATGGGAGCCCATGTATCGGCTTCACCAAATCATCAGACGGGCAGGGTGACTACCATCCATACAAGAGGCATCGTCGCGATGTCGGGTACATTCGGCTACGAGCTCGATCCGGGTCAGCTGAGCGAATCGGATAAGAAGGAGATCAGAGGGCAGATCGAACAGTTCAAATCATATTATGATCTGATCCAGAACGGTCTCTATTACAGGCTGACTGAGATCTATAAAGATTATTATGAGGCTTGGGAGTTTGCTGCCGAGGACGGAAGCGAGGCGCTTCTCAATGTAGTGGCGACAGATGTCCAGCCAAATCCGGCTCTTATGCATATCAAGCTGAAAGGACTCGATCCAGACGCTTTATATGAGATCGATGACAGAGATCTCAAGAAATATACTGAGGTATGCCCGCCATATCTCCATGCTGAACGCGTTGAGAAAAAGCAGATCACGGGCGACGCTCTCATGAATGCCGGCTACACTCTGCCATGGGCATTCGGCACATACCCGGCGTTCCAGCTTCATTTCAAGAAAATCAAGTAAACTACACTGTGTGAATCGAACGGAAGATAACAATGAACACCTGGCTTCAAGGATTCCTGGATAATGACAGTTTCTTCGGCAAGCTGATGACCAAACTCGGCATCATCATTGCCTCTAGTATTATGTTTGCCATTTTCAGTATCCCGTTCGTTACGATAGGCGCAGGGCTCGTCGCCCTGTATCACGTGATGTTTAAGACTTTGCGTGGAGGCGGCATTTGCAATCCGTTCAAGGAGTTCTGGGCAGGCTTCAAGGGCAACTTCAAGCAGGGTACTATACTCTGGATCATCTTCGTTGCTTTTATGGCTTTTCTGTCCATGGATCTTCAGATCTGTGAGAAGGCCGGCGGACTGGTGCAGAGCTTCAGTTTCTTTATCTACCTGATAGGAGCTTTTGTCATATTCCTGTTCATCTACATGCTGCCTTGCATGGCAGCATTTAACGGTAGTCTCTGGCAACTCGCCAAGGACGCGCTTTACTTCATAATAAGGAAACCGCTGAGGTTCATAGTTATCGCGTTCTTCAATATATTCCCGCTGATCCTGACTTTCACAGATCTGCAATATCTGCCGCTCTACGCCTTCATATGGGTGTTCTGCGGATTCGGCCTTATAGCCATGCTGGGCGCCTATCTATTGCTCCCTGTGTTCAGGCCATTCCTCGATGAAAAGGACGAAGATGCCAGCACGCAGAATCCGTACGACGATGAAGAGTCGGCGCTCGAAGATCTGCGCGAATTAGACGGACTCTAGAACGCAGTCATAAAGTGATTCAGACTCGTGCCTCGTTGTCTCGAAACACATCCGCGTCGGACGCCCTCCATAGCTCGCGGAAAAGCTCACTTCGCCGTGGGACTGGCGAAGTTCGGAGTTTCCGACTCGCTTTCGACGTCGGTTCTCCGACACGGTGTGGTTTCAGCTCCGCCTCGGACCATCTCGCCTTCATCACTTTATGACTGCGTATCAGACTTGTAAATTCGCGGGAAATCATTGGACTGATTGCCCATTTTCTGATAAAATACTACCACTAATACCATGGCGTTGTATCACTCCACTATATGGACAGCGTACATGTTAAAGAAAAGGAGAAGACCCGCATGGCTCGCGGTGCGGCAGTGTGGAGACCTGTCGTAATGCATTTACTCTTTTACCGGGTACTTGTGAGGCGCTCGTTAGCGGAGGCTGGGGCGTTCAGAGTCAAAATACTATGTCAGAAGTTATTATCAAAGACATGAAAAAAGTGTATGACAACAAAGTTACTGCCGTACACGACTTCAACCTGCACATCAAGGACAAAGAGTTCATCGTGCTCGTAGGTCCTTCCGGCTGTGGTAAGTCCACATCCCTGCGTATGGTGGCAGGCCTTGAAGATATCTCCGGAGGCGAGCTTTATATCGATGGAAAGCTCGTGAATGATATCGCTGCCAAGGACAGAGATATCGCGATGGTATTCCAGAACTACGCTCTTTATCCGCATATGTCGGTATACGACAACATGGCGTTCGCTCTTAAGCTCAAGAAGACGCCAAAGGATGAGATCGACAAGAAGGTGCGTGAGGTAGCCGAGATCCTCGATATCACTCAGTATCTCGATCGTAAGCCAAAAGCTCTTTCCGGCGGACAGAGGCAGCGTGTAGCGATCGGACGTGCTATGGTACGTGACCCTAAGGTATTCCTGATGGACGAGCCACTGTCCAACCTCGATGCCAAGCTTCGTAACCAGATGAGAGCTGAGATCATCAAGCTCAGACAGCGTATCGACACTACATTCATGTATGTAACACATGACCAGACAGAGGCTATGACTCTTGGTGACCGTATCGTCATCATGAAGGACGGCTATGTAAATCAGATCGGTACACCACAGGATCTCTTCGATCGTCCGGTCAACCTCTTCGTAGCAGGCTTCATCGGCATGCCTGTAATGAACTTCTTCGACGGATCCAAGCTCGAGCTCAAGGACGGTGTTTACTACGCTAATATCAAGGGCACAGAGTTCAAGCTCGACGAGTTCCAGCAGAAAGCACTGAAGGCTAACGGACAGCAGCCTTGCGACATCATCGCAGGTGTACGTCCGCAGCACATAAGGATCGGCGAAGGCACACTCGAAGGTACTGTTGATGTTTCCGAGATGCTCGGTTCTGAGGTCGACCTCCACGTAAACTGCGGCGGAGACGATGTCGTGATGGTACTGCAGACAGCAGACCTCCAGCACGATGTAGGTGTCGGCGCAAAGGTCAACTTCACAACACAGCCTAGACTGATCCAGCTCTTCGACAAGGAGACAGGAAACAACCTTATCTGGTTCGACGAGGAATCTGTTGCTAAGCACTCACCTAAGTGCAAGGACTACGATTTCTAAGCGCCGGATCGAAAACAAAAAATTAATGCAAACAAGATATCTCTCATCTATAATGGGTGAGAGATATTTTTTTGTTTGAGGGCATACATATGGAAAAAACAGACATAAGAGAATGGACAGCGCCGGACCTTCCGGAGCATATCCCGAGCGGCGACATGCCGGGGGACAGCGTACAGATAGGCGAGGATCACATCAGAAAAGCAGGGGTGATATTCCCGCTGATCATGAAAAAACTCAATGATATGGATCTCGGGAGCATAGACGCCGACGTAAGGCTGAAGGCTGTTGTTTCCGTATATGGCGGCTCGGGCGTGGGCAAATCAGAGACAGCGTCACTACTGACATATTACCTGAATAAAGCCGGTATAAACGCCTATACTATGTCAGGTGATAATTACCCTCACCGCATCCCAAAATACAACGACATGGAGCGTGAGCGTGTGTATAAAGAGGGAGGAGAGGAGGCTCTTCGGGCATATCTCGGCTCTGAAATGGAGATCAACTTCAAGGAAGTAAATGAGATCATACGCCTCTTTAAATGCGGCGAGAACAGCATTTATCTGAGACGAATGGGTCGCAGCGAGACAGAGCTATGGTATGAGCCTGTGGACTTCAGCGATATCGATGTTCTTGTGCTCGAATGGACCCATGGCAACAACGCTTGCCTGCGCGGTGTGGATATTCCTGTTTTCCTGGCCAGCACACCTGCTGAGACTCTCGCGCACAGGATCGCCAGGAATCGTGACGGCTCGCCGGACAGTCCATTTGTGACTATGGTGCTCGGGATAGAACAGGATCTTCTGACATCTCAGATAGGTAGCGCGGAGATCATCATATCCAAACAGGGAGATGTTATAACTGCAGATGAGTATCTGGAGAAAATAAAAAATGAAAAGTAATAATAACGCGGGCATAGGCCCTATGCTAAACGCTTATCCGGACAGCGTAGGAGGTAAGCTTTCAGTTCTGGCGACCATGCTGGGTTCGGAGGATCTTTCAGGAGCGCTTAGCTCGATATATATACTGCCGAGTCTATACAATACAGACCTGGACAGAGGTTTCTCCGTGATCGATTACGACATCAACGGAGAGATCGCGACAGAGGATGATCTTGCTGCTCTTAGAGATATGGGGATCAGCCTGAAACTCGATTTCATACTCAACCATCTTTCGGTGCGCTCGCCACAGTTCAGAGACCTTCTTTCGAAGGGTGCTCAGTCTGAATACAAGGATTTCTTTATTGACTGGAATGCCTTTTGGGAGGGCAAGGGCGAGATGACCGAAGAGGGCTATATACAGCCTGATCCTGAGCTCATAAAGGACATGTTCTTCAGAAAGCCGGGCCTTCCTATACTTATGGTGCCGATGCCTGATGGCAGCAAAGTGCCGTATTGGAACACCTTCTATCAGGAAGTGATCGAAAAAGAGGACGGAAGTGTCGATTTCCTCGGCCAGATGGATCTGAATATAGAGTCTCCGCTGGTATGGGAGCACTATGATGAAACACTCAGCAAACTTGCAGGCTATGGCGCCGAAATCGTAAGACTCGATGCTTTTGCCTATGCGCCTAAAGCACCGGGCAGAAAGAACTTCCTGAATGAGCCCGAGACATGGGATCTGCTGGCAAAAGTGCAGGGTCTGGCCGATAAGTATGGCGTGAGCCTGCTGCCTGAGATACATGCCGCTTATGGAGAGGGGATGTATAAAAAGCTGGCAGATATGGGATATCTTGTCTATGATTTCTTCCTTCCGGGCCTTCTTATAGACGCGTTTGAATCAGGCGATGCCGGTAGGCTTGCAGCCTGGGCGAATGAGATCATAGACGGAGGCATGCATACCGTGAACATGCTTGGCTGTCATGATGGCATCCCTATGCTCGATCTCAAGGGCATGATGCCTGAGGAACGCATACAGGAACTCATAGAGATACTGAAGTCGCGCGGCGGATATGTAAAAGACCTTCATGGTCAGAAGAATATGTACTATCAGGTAAACGCGGCTTATTTCAGCGCACTTGGCGGCGATGAAGATGCTCTGCTTTTGGCCCGCGCCATCCAGATGTTCATGCCGGGCAAGCCACAGGTATGGTACCTGGATCTTCTCGCCGGCGAAAATGACTACGAGGCTGTGAAGCGCGCAGGAGCCGGCGGACACAAAGAGATCAACAGGACCAACCTGAGCGGAGAGCAGGCTGAGGCTGCTCTTAATAAAGACGTGGTAAAAAAGCAGATAGAACTGCTGAGATTCAGAAACACACATCCGGCATTTTCACCGGATGCAAAGATAGAAGTAAAAGCCGATGGATCGAGGCTTGAGATCATATGGAGGCATGAAGGCGCCGAAGCCAGGCTGGATGCAGATCTTGCCGGCATGACATATACGATCGAAGCCTAAGCGGATACGATACGGAAGAGCATCAAGATAGGATAAGGGGAAAGAGATGACAGATATCATCACTTTTGGAGAGCTTTTGATAGATCTCACTCAGCGTGGGACAGATGAAAACGGTAATGGCTTATTTACCGCTTTTCCGGGCGGAGCTCCTGCTAATGTCGCGGTAGCGGCATCTAGGCTTGGAGTCAGTACCGGGTTTATTGGAAAAGTTGGAGATGATGCTTTTGGGCGTAGCCTCGAAGCTACGCTTTCACAAGAAGGTGTCGATACAAGCGGCCTGTTTATATCTCATGAGGTTCCAACAACAATGGCTATCGTATCGGTCGACGAATCAGGGGAAAGAGAATTCTCTTTCTATAGAGACCCGGGCGCTGACACCCAGATCACCTCAGACGAAGTGGTGGAAGCCCTATCCGGCCATAGTCCAAAGATACTCCACGTCGGTTCGCTTTCGATGACGGCTTCCCCTGCAAAGGAAGCTTGCTTGGAAGCGGTACGCTACGCCAGAAGCAAGGACATTTTGATCAGCTACGACCCCAATTACCGCTCGGCACTTTGGGACTTCGAAGAGCATGCCATAGAAATGATGAAAGTCTTGCTGCCGCTAACGGATATTCTAAAGGTATCAGATGAAGAGATGGAGATGCTGACAGGCACATCGGATCTGAGTGGAGGAAGCCTCAGGCTGGCAGGCTACGGCATACGTCTTGTGATGGTCACTCTGGGCGAAGGCGGAGTGTTTATCAGATATGGAGATTTCACTGAGATCATACCCGGATACACTGTGCAGGTGGCAGATACCAATGGAGCCGGAGATGCATTCGCCGGTGCTATGCTTTCGCAGATAGCGGGCAGGATCGGTCTGCTGGATGGGCTGAGTGAAGAAGAACTCAGGTCATTCGCAGCGTACGCAAACAAAGCTGCCGCGCTCACTTGTTCGAAGCACGGAGCCATACCAGCAATGCCGACAGCGGACGAAATAAGGCATGTTGCCGGCGCAAAATGACAAGAGGATTAAAATGTGGAAACTGCAGTGCAATCTGCAGTTTCATTTTTTGATTTCTATAGAGAATGGCTATTTAATTTGTTAAAATTGCAAGAGAGTTCTTGTCAGGCACTATGGGGGGGAAAATCTAATTGCCGGACGGAGAGGGAAGAATAAATGAGAAAATACGAATGCAAATATGATATCGATTTCCAGAATCTCAAGGAGATAATGGACTTTGTCGCTGATAAGTACGGCGACAACATCGGCTTTATTTATAAGAGTGCCGACCGAAAGACCAAGACTGAGGTCACATACAAGACCTTCAGGGAGGATATCGATACTCTTGGAGCCTACCTTATCAGTAAGGGGCTTAAAGGCAAGAAAATCGCTGTTATGGGACCTAACTCATACACGTGGCTTGCGGCATATTACGGTATAGCCATCAACGTTGGTGTTGTGGTTCCTCTCGATAAAGGCCTTCCTGAGGAAGAGATCATCAACTCCCTTATCAAGTGCAAGGCGGACGCCATCGTCTATGACGAGAGCCTCGGACTGGACTTTGATAAGATCATTAAGACTAAAGGAGTTTGTGTCAAGACTCTCATTCCTATGTCTGAAGTCTCGCGAGAAGCACTTGCAAGTTATAACGGCCTTGCGGATCAATACAGATCCGAGTTCAAGGTGATCGATAATGACGCGACGGATATCATCGTGTTCACATCAGGTACATCGCAGGATGCCAAGGCTGCTCAGCTGTCCCAGAAAAATATCGCATCGACTATCTACGCGATGCGCAAGGTAGAGCCTATTTACGAGGACGATGTCGAGATGATACTGCTGCCGCTTCATCATGTGTTCGGCAACCAGGGCGTGCTTATGTTCATCAGTAACGGCGCAACAAACGTGTTCTGCAGCGGACTCAAATACGTACAGAAAGAGCTCAAGGAATACGGCGTCACGGCGTTCTTTGCAGTTCCTCTGATCATCGAATCCATGATAGGCAAAGTGCTCAAGACAGCCGAAAAAGAAGGCAAACTCGAGAAACTCGAAAAGGGTCGCAAGATCGCCAGAGCTCTGCTGAAGGTAGGGATCGACGTAAGGCGCAAACTGTTCAAGGATGTCATAGATGGTCTCGGCGGCAAGATCAGATTCATGATCAGCGGTGCATCCGGTCTTGATCGAAAGATACTCGATTACGCTACCGACTTCGGCATATTGACAGTACAGGGTTACGGTCTTACCGAAACAGCGCCTACCATCGCGTCTGAAAGCTATTTCTACAGAAGACCGGGCTCGGTAGGGCACTTCATGTACGGAGTAGATTATAAGATCAACGATCCTGATGAGAATGGCATAGGAGAGCTTTTCGTAAAAGGCCCTAATGTCATGAAAGGCTACCTTGACGACGATGAAGCGAATGCCAAGGTCTTTATAGACGGATGGTTCAACACAGGTGACCTGTGCCGTGTGGACAAAGACGGATATCTTTTCATAACCGGCCGCAAAAAGAACGTTATCGTGCTCAAGAACGGAAAGAATATCTATCCTGAAGAGATCGAACCGATGATAGATAAGCTGCCTTATGTAGTCGAAAACGTTGTGATGGGAGAAGAGAAGGGCGATGACTACAGGCTCGTAGCGCATGTGGTATATGATTCTGAAGCCGATGATCTTAAGGGCAAGAGCACCGAAGAGATACAGGCTGTTGTCGACGCGGATATCGAGAAGATCAACAACGAGATGCCTAAGTACAAAGCGATCAAGCAGGCGTATATCAGGACAGAACCGTTCGAAAAGACCACGACTCAGAAGATAAAGAGGCGCACTGTAAATAAGTAGCGCGTTATACGGAGATGAGAGGAAGAGCGGTGCCCGGGCTTAAAATCATAAAGACTGACTGCACGGATCCGTATATAAATCTTGCAGCTGAAGAATATCTGACAATGAATGCCGAGGAAGGTGTCATGACGCTCTTTCTCTGGCAGAACGCGCACACCGTAGTTATAGGGCGCAATCAGAATCCATGGCGCGAGTGCGATGTAGAGAGCATCAAACGTGACGGGGTCTGGCTGGCCAGGAGAATGTCCGGCGGAGGAGCGGTATACCATGATCTTGGAAACCTCAACTTCACTTTCATCGCAAGGGACGGGTTGTTCGACATAGCAAGACAGACCGATGTTATTTTGAGAGCGTGCAGTCTTCTTGGGATCGAAGCTCAAAAGACCGGAAGGAACGATCTGACTGTTTCAGACAGAAAGTTCTCGGGGCACGCATACTTCTCTTCGGGTGGATATAACTATCATCACGGAACGATAATGATGGACGTCCGCGCCGGAGATCTTTCAAAGTATCTGAATGTGCCCGAATCCAAGCTTAGATCCAAAGGCGTCGCGTCGGTAAGGTCGAGAGTAACGAACCTTAGAGATCATCTTAGAGAACCTCTCAAAAGCTCCGAAACAAAGACGCTTATCGGTGCGATACAGGATGCCATGATAAAAGCTGCGTCCATTGAATACGGCAGCGAAGCAAAAGAGGAAGCTCTGCCCGTGATACCGCGCGAGCTCCTCGATAAGTATGCCTCAGAGGAGTGGAGACTCGGAACGCGAATACCTTTTACAAAGGAAATAGAACATCGCTTTGAATGGGGCGGGGTAGAAGTCCAGCTCGAAATGAAAGGCGAGTATATAAAGGATTGCAAGATCTACTCTGACGCTCTCGAGACCCAGGCTTTTGAACGGGTCGAAGAACTTGTAAAAGGGCACAGATACGACGCAGCGGAAATCCGCCTGCTGAGCGAGCAACTGCCCAAAGGCACGAACGCGTTGGCTAATGAGATAATTGATCTGATAGCAGGTTCTATTTAAATAATTTCAGTTCAGAAAGGAATGTTACAAGTGAGTGAATATAACTATGACCTTTTAATTATAGGCGCAGGTCCGGGCGGCTATGAGGCCGCCTTTTTAGCGGTCGAGCATGGAATGAAAGTGGCGATAGTCGAGAAGGATCGTGTAGGCGGGACTTGCCTCAACAGGGGCTGCATACCGACAAAGGCTCTTATGCATTCGTCAAATGTATACAGAGAAGTGGTCAACGGTGCCGAGGTAGGCGTCGAGACTCAGGGCCTCAGTGCCAACCGTAAAAGGATAGGTGAGCGCAAGGACGAAGTGCTCGACACCTTAAGAGATGGCATTGCCGGCCTGATCAAGAAGAAAAAGATCGACCTCATTGAAGGAGCTGCCCAAGTCATTGCTCCTCATCGCGTGGCCGTAGCCGGCGAGGAATACACTGCCGGAAATATCATGATCGCGACAGGCTCAAAGCCTTTTATGCCACCTATTCCGGGCTCTGATCTGCCGGGCGTTATCGACAGCACAGAGCTGATAGACATGGGCGGAGCCGAGATCCCTGAGTTCGTCATCATCGGCGGAGGAGTTATCGGTATCGAGTTTGCAACTATATACGCAGACCTCGGCGATCATGTAACAGTTATTGAAGGACTCGACAGATTGCTTCCGATAGTCGATAAGGAGATCGGCCGCAGTATCAAAATGGCGCTCGAGAAGAAGGGCGTAGATGTCCACGTTGCGTCACCGGTACAGAAAATCGAAAAGGACGGCGAAAAGCTGGTCGTTACTCTTAAAAACAAGAAAGACGAAGAGGTGCAGGTACAGGCAGATAAGGTACTGATGTGTGTCGGCAGAAGGCCTAATACAGAGGGAGTTTTCAGCGAAGAACTGCTTAAGGACTATCCGGATCTTGTAGATGCCAAGGGCTTCATCAAGGTCAATGACAAGTACGAAACACCTGTAGAGAGTGTCTACGCCATAGGCGACTGCATCGGTGGTATCCAGCTTGCTCACGTATCAGCTGCCGAAGGCCGCTCTGCGGTAGCTCTCATGAACGGAGGCGACGCTACGATCAATATGAATACAGTCCCTAGCTGCATCTACACCGACCCTGAGATCGCTGTCGTCGGAATGACAGCAGACGAGGCCAAGGAGGCCGGCATAGATGTCGTGACAAAGAAGTACCCTATGTCCGCAAACGGAAAGACCCTTATAGAAGGCCTGGGAAGAGGTTTTGTCAAGCTGGTCGCAAGGGCAGATGACCACAAGATCATCGGAGCGCATATGCTTTGCGGAAGAGCTTCCGATCTGATCGGCGAGCTCTCGGTAGCTATTGGATGCGGCATGACCCTCGAAGAAGTAGGGAATATCATACATCCGCATCCGTCCTTCACAGAGGCCATCATGGAGGCCGCTCGCCTTTAACTCTAATTATTAAGCGGGCCTTATGTACTCTTCGTCAGGCACGCTCTCGCTAACGTTTCGCACGCAGCGGTACTAAGCTCTGACTTCGCTGACGCTCGTCAGTCGCTAAGTGCCGGCGTGCTCTAGTTACCTGCCGAAGCTACATAAGCCCGCTTTTAATTATTATAATAGCGTGCAAAAGGGACCTGCTGATGCAGATCCCTTTTTAAATGTACTGACTATTCGAATGATCAATCGAAATCGAATCTCAGATGAGGCTCTCTTGCTGCCTTTGTGTCGTCGAGTCTCAGTACCGGAGTGGTCTGAGGCGCCATCTGTACGCTTTCAGGCGAGCTCATGATCTTGTCATAGATCTCACGGAACGCTGTGATCGCTTCGTCGAGAGTCTCCTTCGTCTCTGTCTCAGTAGGCTCTATCATGAGGGCCTCGTGGACGATCAGAGGGAAGTATATTGTAGGCGGATGGATGCCGTAGTCGAGGAGTGCCTTGGCTACGTCAAGAGCCGAAACGTGAGTCGATCTGTAGATCGGATCGAGACCGATAACAAACTCGTGCATGCAAGTAGTGTCGAAAGCGATCGGATAGATGTCTTTTAACTTCTCCTGCATGTAGTTCGCGTTGAGTACAGCGTTCTGAGCCACTGTGTAGATCTCCTTGCCAACGGTCAGAAGATATGTATACGCCTTTACCATCACGAGGAAGTTGCCGTAGAATCCGGTCATATTACCGATGGACTTCTCAGCTCTCTCATACTCTTTTCCGTCTTTGCATACGAGACCTGGCGCGAACGGAGCTAGGAAATCCTTGTATGCGCAAGGGCCGCTTCCCGGACCTCCGCCGCCGTGAGGTGTCGCGAAGGACTTGTGAAGGTTCATATGGATAACATCGAATCCGATGTCAGCAGGGCGCACGATACCGACTACAGCGTTTAAGTTAGCGCCGTCGTAGTAGCAAAGTCCACCCGCTTCATGGACGAGTCTTGTGATCTCCATGATGTTAGGGTCGAACAGACCTACTGTGTTAGGGTTGGTCAGCATCAATCCGGCTGTCTTAGGACCGAGGTGGGCCTTGAGATCGTCGATATCGACTGTGCCGTTCTCGTTCGACTTTATAACGATGGTCTTGTATCCGGCCATCGTAGCAGAAGCCGGGTTGGTGCCGTGAGCGGCATCAGGAACGATGATCTCGTTACGCTCTGTATCGCCTCTGTCTGTGTGGTAAGCCTTGATCAGCAGAAGTCCCGTAAATTCTCCGTGAGCTCCGGCTGCAGGCTGGAATGTAACACCTGCCATACCTGTGATCTCGCAAAGCATTTTTTCGAGATCAGCGATAAGCTCGTGAGCGCCCGGGACGGTCGAGGCCGGCTGCAGAGGATGAAGCTTGACAAATCCCGGAAGGGAAGCCATTTTTTCGTCGATCCTTGGGTTATGCTTCATTGTGCATGAACCGAGAGGATAGAATCCGTCGTTTACTCCGTGTGCTCTCTTTGCAAGAGCTGTGTAGTGCCTTCCCATCTCGTTCTCGGAGATCTCAGGCAGATGCGCCTTCTTCTCGCGGAGCGGTGCGTCAGGAAGCTTGCATGGAACATCGCATGCAGGGAAGATATCTTGTCCTCTACCGGGAATGCTCTTCTCGAATATAAGTTTCATCTTAGAACACCTCCTTTGCGATAGCGATCACTTCGTCAATATCTTCCTTGCTGTTTAGCTCTGTGCAGCACCAGAGTATGCAGTCGGTGTCACAGTCGCCTTCGCAGCATCCGCAGCACAGTTTGAGTCCGCCGAGGATGCCTTTCTCTTCGAGAGCCGCGAGCAGTTTGTCCGCGTCAGGGCATGTAGTCGCGAATTCGTTCCAGAACTCGCCTTCGAAGCAACGTTTCATGCCGATCTTCTCAAGTTCATCGGCCATGTAATGAGCTTTGGAGGAGCAAAGAGCCGCAACCTGCTCATAACCTTGTGGACCGATGGTCGAGAGATATATGCCGGCTCTGAGAGCGCACCATGCTTCGTTGGAGCAGATATTTGAACTTGCCTTTTCACGGCGGATATGCTGCTCTCTGGCCTGTATGGTCAGAACGAAACCTCTGTCGCCTCTTGTATCCACTGTCTCGCCGATGAGCCTGCCCGGTATCTGGCGCATGTTTTCCTGGCGAGTCGACAGGAAACCGAGATACGGGCCGCCAAACTCAAGACCAAGACCCAGAGGCTGTCCCTCTCCGACAGCTATGTCTGCGCCGATCTCGCCCGGGCTCTTAAGAGCGCCAAGCGCGAGAGGGTGGCAGTACATGATGAACTTCGCTCCGCCGTCATGTGTGATCTGGCAGAGTTCTTCTGCGTCCTCTATGATGCCGTAGAAGTTAGGATACTGCATAAGGAAGCAGGCGGCCTCATTGTCGTCAGCGAGAGCCTTGGCAAGGGCATCCTTGTCAGTAACGCCGTCCTTTGTAGGGATGACTACGACTTTGCTTCCTCTTCCAAATGAATATGTATTGATTACCGTAAGTATCCTCTCGTCGATAGCGCCGGATACATAGAATGTGCTGTGTCTTCTGTCCTTGCACATCCAGCATGCCTCGGCAGCCGCCGAAGCTCCGTCGTACATGGAGGCATTAGCAATATCCATGCCGGTGATCTCGGCTATCATTGTCTGATACTCGAAGATCGACTGGAGTATACCCTGGCTGATCTCAGCCTGGTAAGGAGTGTATGCTGTAACAAATTCTTCTTTGTTAGCGATTGCGTCTACCGCAGACGGAACGTAATGATTGTACGCACCGGCGCCGCGGAAGATGGATCGGAATATGGTGTTCTTTGCAGCGAGTCCCTCTACTTTTTTGGATACCTCGATCTCGCTCAGACCATCCGGGAGATTGAGTTCGCCCTTGACTTTAGCTTCGTCAGGGATCACTTTGAAGAGGTCATCGAAATCTTTATATCCGATCTCGTTGAGCATTTTAAGTTGCTCTTCCTTTGTGTTAGGAATGAAAGTGCCCAATTTGATTTCCTCCTGTAATTAGATACTAAACTGTGTGCTTTTGCAGAGTCTACTGGCCTCTGTATTCCGCGTATTCGTCAGCGGAGAGAAGCTCGGCTGTCTCGGAGATGTTTCCTACTTTGACAAACCATGAGCCATAAGGATCGCTGTTGATCAGCGACGCGTCGTCGAGGAGGTCTTCGTTGATCTCAAGAACGACACCGGAAACAGGGGAGAATACGTCTGCAACAGCCTTAACGGATTCAACGTCGCCAAGAGGCTCACCCGCTGTCACTTCGTCACCTACTTCAGGGAAGTTTACGAATACGAGGTCGCCGAGCTCGCTCTGAGCATAATCTGTAATTCCTACATAAGCGTCATCTCCATCGTAACGTACCCACTCATCATCTCTGCTGTACTTAAGTTCTGCTGGAAAATTCATAATTTTGTCTCCTTTTTCTTTGTTCAATTATATAATTCAACGGTTATTTTGATCTCTTGTAGAAAGGAAGAGCTACCATCTCGCAATCAACCATGCGGCCTCTTACGTCTACCTGGCAAGGAGCTCCGATCTCGCGTGCTGCCGTGTCGACTATAGCCATGCCGTACGAACTGCCGAGATAAGGCAGGAATGTGCCGGATGTGGTGTGGCCTATGATCTTTCCGTCTCTGTAGACGTCGAGATGTTCACGGAGTATGCCACGGCCTGTGACTTTGAGTCCTACTCTTCGTTGCTTAAGGGGCTGGTCTGCCTCAAGAGCAGCCTTTCCTATAAAGTCCGGTTTGTCCATCTTGATAGCAAAACCAAGGCCTGATGTCTTTGGACTGATATCTTCTGTGATCTCATGCCCGTATAGCGGCATTCCGGCTTCCAGTCTGAGAGTGTCTCTCGCGCCGAGAGCGCATGGGATGAGGCCGTCTTCTTTGCCTTCTTCGATGAGTGTTTCCCATACTTCAGGAGCCTTGTCGGCCGGCATGTAGATCTCGAATCCGTCTTCGCCGGTGTAACCTGTGCGGGATATCATTACAGGGATGCCTCTGAAATCACCATCGAAGATGCAGGTGTAGTACCCGGCAGGGATGTACTTGTCATCTACTATTTTATGAAGGATCTTGTCCGCGTTAGGGCCTTGAAGCGCTACCTGACCCCATTCGTCGCTTGCGTTGATCAGCTCTACTCCATCGATCTTGTGATCGCACATCCACGCGAAGTCCTTTTCTGTGTTAGCTGCGTTGACTACGAGGAAGTAGTCATTCTCGCCCCTCATGTATACGATGAGATCATCGACAGTGCCTCCATTCTCATAGCACATAGGGGAATAACTCGCGCCACCCGGCTTGAGATCTGTGAAATCATTTGTCAGGAGCATATTAAGATAGTCTTTTGCTTTCTCGCCCTGAACCAGGATCTCGCCCATATGGGAGACATCGAACAAACCACAATGTGTCCTAACTGCCATGTGCTCTGCCTTGACACCGCTTCCATACTGCACCGGGAGGAGGAATCCTCCGAATTCGACGATCTTACCGCCGTACTTGATATGGGTTTCATAGAGCGGGGTTTTCTTTTCCATAACCATACACCTCCGTTCATTTAGCTTGTGAACAGCGCTGCGAAAAGCGCTGTTTAGATAAAAGTGGCTAATGGATTTTCATAATATAAACTTATAATAGCACCGCTTGTTCTGATGGGTCAATCGATCAGTTTCTCGATATTAAATTAACGTTAATTCGAACTGCTCCGAGACATTGGATCAACAATATTTTGTGATTATTTTTCTGAAATGCCACATCATTCTGTGGTAGAATGGTGTGGCAACTTTTTTAGATATTACGGAGCGAAATATAATAATGAATTTCAAAGCAGCACTCATATACGGAAAGCTGATCAATTCGGCAATCAAGCTGATCGACAGCTCGAGAGGTTCCAACAAAGCAGGCGAGATGGCTCTGGCTAAATGCCCTGATATGATCAAGCACTTCAAAGGGATCGATCCTTCAAAGGTGCTTTTTATCACCGGGACCAACGGCAAATCTACAACTACAAATCTGATCAACCATATCTTTACGAAGAACGGCTATAAAGTAGTGTGCAACCTCGAGGGAGCCAATCTTTTGCCTGGCATTTGTACGGCACTTATCAAAGGCTCAGATCTTTCGGGCAACGTAAAAGCCGACTATTTTATATTTGAGACCGACGAAAGATATCTCCATAAAATAAGAGAGAATCTCGAATGCAACAATCTTCTGGTGACCAACATCATGAAAGATCAGGTCCAGCGTAACGGCGACCCTGACTTTGTTTATCGCAAGATAGAGAAGGTGGTCAAAGACTTCAAAATGAATCTCTTCCTGAACGCGGACGAGCCGAGGGCGAGATCACTCGAAGATCATGGCGTCAAGGTGATCAGATACGGCGCGGCAAAGCATGACAAAGCCTTTACTAAGGACGAGGCCTTCCCGACAATGCCTTGCCCTAAGTGCAAGCACAAGATCAAATTCAAGTATTACAACAACGACATGGTCGGAAGCTTCAAGTGCGTGAACTGCGGATTCAGCAGCGAGCCGCCTGCGGATTACATCTCTGAAAACGCCGACTTCGGAGCAAGGACTTTCAGCGTGAACGGCGTCGATTTCAACATGCCTTATGAGCCTCCATATATGCTTTATAATTACTCCGCCGCCGTTGCCGCTGCCAAGGAGATAGGCGGTATCAGTGAGGCAAAGTCAGCAGAGGCTTTTGCGGACTTCAAGAACATCGGAGGCAGGCTCGAGACTATAGAATATAAGGGTAAAAAGATACATTACATGAGGTTTAAGCAGGAGAATCCTGAGACTCTCCAGAACTTCATCAATATCATAGCGAATGATCCGAGTGAGAAAGATGTGGTCATCGGATTCGGCACGGTCGACGACATAACTCCGTATTACATCAATTCGTTCTATGGCTACGATTGCAACTTCTCAGCTCTGGCCAATGCTAATGTGAATAAGTTCCTCTGCGTGACAGACACCATATGCTACGATTCGGCGAATTGTCTCATCTACGGAGGTGTCGATCCCGATCAGATCGAGATCATTCCTACGGATGACAGCGCAAAGATAGCCGAGGCCATCGCGACTTTCGACAGTGACAACGTATATCTCGATATGAAGCTCGACGCGTTCGAAGCTCTCAAGAATTATGTGGAGAAGGAGGCATAAAAAATGAAGATAGCATGGATGTATCCGGACACACTGTTTTTGCATGGTGAGCGCGGCAACGCTCTGGCGCTCGAGAGGTATGCGAAAGAGCTATGCAATGATTATTCTATAGACAGAGTGGATTTTGAGACCGAGAGTTTTGATCCGGCTGAATATGATGTGATATATTTCGGAGCCGGCGAGATATCTTCGTTTGAAGCTGTCATAAAAGACATGGAGTCATACAAGGATTCCCTGAAGGCGTTTATCGAAGCAGGAAAGCCACTCATTGCTACAGGCACCACAATGGCGATGTTCGGCAAGAGCATAAAAAGGACTGACGGAAGCACTGTGGAGGGCGCCGGTTTCATTCCTGTATCCGCAACAGAGAGAGAATATGTTTACGGCGACGATCTGCAGATCGAAACTGACTACTGCGGTCAGCACATGGAGATCGTCGGCAACCAGATCCAGATGATAAACATCGACTTCGATGAAGAGGGTGGCTTCAAAGGATTCGGTAAGGTCGTATACGGAATGGGAAATAACGGCAGTGACGGTATCGAGGGAGTGATGTATAAGAACTCAGTGTTCACCAATCTACTTGGACCGGTCCTGATCTGTGATCCTTGGTTCACATGTCGGATCATCAGAGCCGCTTCTGAAGTCTCCGGAGAGATTCTTAAGGGTGATGATCCGGACTTTGAACTCGAACTTAAATCGCTCGAAAAGAAGAAGGCGTTTATATCCAACAAAAAGCCTGGCTCGTTCGGGCGCTAAAAGAGATATATCTCATTTACAATATTTAATTTTGCTCGGGACTAGGCAAAACGTATTTCCGGCATCAGCGGGTTGAACCTTCGCTCTTCGCGAAGATCTGGTAATGACTTCCCGGCATTACTGATGTCGCTGATGTACCAATAGTCTGTACACATGGACGGATCCAGCATAGTCGTATCCGTCCATTTTTGTATGCCCAGATTCCTGTCGCCCAAGTTGTTGGACGTATCCGCGGCATACACTACGCCGTCCCTGACATCGACGACAAGGACTCCATGAGTGCCGGTCTCAGCAGCGCCTTCGCCATACACTACGACACCCTCAGGATGCGACATTATGAGTTCTTTAAACTCCTGTATCCTTGCGGCATTGTCTTCACCCTCGAATGTTCCGGTACTGACACTGTAAGTGATACCGTCATCCGTGTAGCTGAAGCTGTTGCGCATGAGTCCGTCTTCGGTCGCCTCGGGTCTCAGCGTGGCGTTCGTGATGTCCGACCATTCAGAGTCATCTCGCATTATGCCGGCCCTTCGTATCATTATCCTTGTGGCCGACAACACGCAGTCTCCGGAAATATAGTCGGATTCTGCCGTATGGTAGACGCGCTCATCTTCCAGAAGTTCCGCTACGGAAGCGGAGACCGCGCATACCGCCTGCGCTCCGCTCAGAAGGATCAGAACGAGCGCAACTAAGATGGTAACTGTCCTCTTTGTCATGGCTTTTTACCTCCATTTCAATTGGCTAAAGTCCCCCACTGTGGCACAGATTAATCCAACTGTCTTCCTTCGTAAACGAATCTAAATGCGTATTATGCCTACTCTTAACAAATTGAAATACTGCGAGCATAAAAAAACCGGCCGTCGGGCCGGTTGATTGCTTCGATATTCCCCGATACCTATAGAGGCGGGGACATCGGCATATGCTATATCTTTATGCGGCCGTAGCCTGCGATGACAGGATCGCTGATCTTGTAGCGCTTTTGTCTGCATCTGTCGCTTGAATTACCTTCAACAGTGTAGACCTTGTCATCTACAACGGCAGTAACTATGCCGACATGGTCGAGTTCGCCGTCGCCTTCCCAGTCAAAGAAGATAAGGTCGTTGGCAGCGGGAGTGCTGCCGGCTTTCCTCCATTGGTCTCTATTCTTGAACCAGTCGGCTCCGTCTTTTACCATAGCGAAGCTCGGAGCGAAGCCCTCATCTATGTAATTCTGTTTGTCTTCGCACCAAGAGACAAAGCACGCGCACCATTCCTGACGTGAACCAAAGCCAAACCACTTCCAGAATTTCTTGCCGCCTTTGTTTCCTACCTGATCAAGCGCAGTATTTACAAAAGGAGTATCCTCTGCAACGGAAGTCTTGATCGCGATCTCAGACTTGTATTTGTTGGTTGCCAGTTTGTTGCCGAGCAATATGCCGCCGACAATGGCGAGTATCATAACAAGACCCGCGACGATAAGACGACGTTGTACGGCTTTTTTGTTTTTGCGTCTTCGTATTTCTTTTCTTATTTCAGCATCTGTCATATTGTTTTCCATAGGTATAATATACATTATTAGACAAGCCGCTACAAATGATATATTATGGATAACGAGGAAAAAATGAATTATCTTTAGTGATTGAGATATTTAGATATGAAAAACACTAAGACAAAACAAAGGATCATAGTGCTCGTAATGATCGCAGCGGTTCTGCTGCTTTTGACTACGGCCATCAGTGCGCATAACACATATAAGACGAAGCGCCAAAACGAAAAACTGAAGACTGTAGACGTCTATAAGATGCACGAATACTCAGAGCAGAACTCTAACGCGGTAATGAAGGCCTTAGCATCCGGCAAAAGCGATAATCTCGAGAAGATAATGACCTCGTCTGAAGGCGCAGCGGCGGTCATGGAGTTTGCAGACTGGAAAAAAGCCGACTTCGAAAAAGCGGTCTCCATGGGATCCGGCAGCCTGAGCGCCGAGCCCGATGAGAACGGCCGAATGGACATTAGCGAGAGGTTCTTTGTAGATATAGGTGATGACAGATATCTGCTCTTTGTCGAGACTTCTACCTCCAGATGGGGAAGGGTAAATGACGGCGTCAGCGCTGTAGCGGTGACAACGATGGATCATTTCGATGAGCTCGACTGGAACTGGAACGGAGAACCCGATGATAGCAGTGTGCTTGCAGGCAAGCTGCTGTGGGATGCCGAGTAACGAGTGCCGAGAACACTTCAAAATGCAAGCATAAGCCTTAAATTATAAATAGAATTATTGACCCTCTGAGTGAGCGCGTGATAGAAGTACTTGGTACTATGCATAAGTGCGGGCATTAGTAAGCCTTGTATGCAGTTTTCTAAAAAGTAACAGGGGTCAGATCATGAACAAAAGATCATTAAAAATCGAACGGACATTGATAGCGATGCTTTTGATGTTCGTTCTTTCTTTTGGAACAGTATACGCTGCCGAAGAGGAGGCGACAGACGGATCAAAAGAGGGCGCAAAGCTCGTCTTATTGGCAGATGAAGATAATGCCAAAACGCCCGCGAAGAATTCCTCGAACATCATAAAAAAGGGGAAATACTATTACTATAAAGATCCCAAAACAGGAAAGATACGTAAAGAAAAAGGCTTTGTCAGGGATAATGGCAAACTGTATTACATTGGCAGCAGAAAAGGCAGGATAGTTACAGACAAGGCATTTAAAGTCAAAAAGAAGTACTACCACGCCCGCAAGGACGGCAGGATAGCTACCGGCGTATACAAGTGGCATAAAAAACTGTATTATTCCAATCCTAAAACCGGGCGCTGGATCAAAAAAGAATGCATCGTCACATGGAAGGATAAAAAATACTATATTCAAAAGGGCGGTGTCATTCGAACTGATGATGTTTTTGTGTATGAGCAAATGCCATACAAAGCAGATGATGACGGCAAGCTGGAATTGCTGAAAGTTCCGGATACAGACAACCCGGTGATCGAAGTCGCCAGAAAGCAGGTCGGGATCATGACAGGCAAGAAGTATTGGAAGTGGTATTTCCATACCAAGTTTGTCAATACCGACGTAACGCCTTGGTGCGGAGCTTTTGTGGCATGGTGCTTTAACAGAGCCGGAGAGTATGATAGAGTGACGCAGATCAAGAATTACGGCAATCTCGGTTATGTGCCAAGCTACTCAAGCTATGCCGATAAAAAAGGCAAATGGGTCAAAGTAAAAAAAGCTAAGGCCGGAGACATCCTGATTTACAGAGGCAGCATCCATGTCGGATTGGTGGAAGGCGTCGTTGACGGACAGATCGTGTCCATAGAGGGGAATGCCGGACCGACCGCATATATAAGGGGAATGCCGGGGGCTGTTGTGCGTAGAGTATGCCCGGTAAACAGTTGGAAGATAAAGGGAGTGATCCGCGTGTTCTGACGCGGCGCTTCCGGAGAATAAATGGCGGAAAAGAACAGCAAGAATGAAGAATATAAGCTGAAACGCGAGACTATACAGCTTGAGCGTGAAGAGCTCCGAATGAAGATAGCGGAGATCATTGAGGCCAATTACGAGAGGCTCGAACGCGAAGCGGAGAAACTCGCGCCGGGTTTTGATTACGAAAAAGAGGCAGTAGAGCTAAAGGCAGAGGAAGAGGCTGAGCTCTCTGCTTTCACTTGGTCTGATGGTACGGCTGAGTTGAGTGAAGAGAAAGCTGAAGATACGGAAGAGGCAGGAGAGGAAAACGAGGCGGAGACCGGATCGAAAGCGGAGGCCTCAACGGGATCAATATCTGCGGAAAGTTATATTGAAGAACCGACAGAAAAGCCCCTGCCGCCGGCAGAAGTATCTCGCTCTAAATATCCTAAGCCAAAGAAAGAATATCGATCAAAGTTCGCGAAGATTGTCCTCGGAGACAAGAACAGCAGAGTATTGGCAGCCGCTGTGATCATGATGGCAGTGTTCTTGGGATATCAGGCGTGGGATTATCTGGTGCCTAAAACAGTCTCTCTCGTATATACCACTTATGATGGAGTGACCAATGCGGAATACGCTACGACCGCCAGGACCGCGGGTGCTGTGCTTGGCGAACTGACAGAGGGAGCTGCTCCTGATGAAAGCGATATACGTATCGGAAATAACGATTTGATGAATACGCCCGAGGATATGCCTATAGCCAATGGCACGGAGATAGCTATTTCAAAAGCTACAAAGGCAAAGGCGAAGATCGCTGGGGAAACGAGCACGCTTTGGCTGGTGCCGGGCACTGTAGAGGACAATCTCAAACTCAACGAAGTAAGCTTTGACGAAGATGATGAGATAAAGCCGGCGCTTGATAAGAACGTAGATGAAGATACGAAGATCACTGTCAACGAAGTCCACTATAATGTCAAAGAGAAGACTGAAAAAGTGGAGGCGGTCGACAAGGTGATACTCGACCCTTCTATGACTTCCGGTGTTCAGGAGATCGAAGAGGGCAATGACGGCGAGGGCGTCTTCACTTACACGACAAAGTATGTAAACGGAAAGAAAAAAGGCACTGAGCGCAAGGTGAAAGAATGGATCACTGAGCCTCATGACAATGTGCTCAGACTTGGCACCTCTGCCACCGGCACTTCCGGCGAATACACTGTAACGATGACATTCACCGCCAACACTACAGCTTATACGGCCGGAGCAGGAGCCAGAGGAGCTCTCGGACAGTCAGTACACGTGGGTACGTGCGCTGTAGACCCGAGTTTTGTAAGCCTGAGGTCTGAACTGTGGGTAGAAGGTTACGGATACGCTTTTGCCAATGACACAGGTGGCGCTGTCAAGGGCAATGTAGTAGACTTATATATGAGCTCCAGAGGACAGTGCATCAGCTGGGGCAGGAGAAACGTTACCGCGTACGTCATAGTACCGGAGTAAAGATCTATGTTCAGGAAAATAAAGGACAGTCCGTATTTCAAAGCAGCCGTTACGATACTGTTGTGCGGAGGTCTGCTGATCATCTTTAACAGCTGGATCAGCAACAGACAGATCACAGTAGGATTTGAGGCGATAAACAGAACGCTCGCGCCTGTATACATAGGCGTGGTTTTGGCGTTCATCCTTTGCCCTGTGTATAACAACTGCGTCGGGTTCTTTTACTTCAAATTAAAAAAGGACCGGTCTGAAACGAGGAGCGCGCTTCTCGCGGCAAGGGCGCTGGCAAGCACCATATGCGTGATATTAGTGGTAGGGCTCATTGGCCTGTTTATCTATTTTGTTGTCCCTCAACTGATAGAGACTCTTATCGGACTCGCTGACACCCTGCCGGAGAGGCTGGTAGCCCTGTCCGAGTGGCTGGAAACGCATTTCAGCAGATTCCCACAGTTGGCGAAAGGGGTGAATAATCTCGCCAATGCCGGGTCCAGAGACATACTGAATTGGGCGCGCGAAAATGTGCTCAGCGGCGATGCCATGAATATCGCCAACACCATATCTTCGGGGCTGTTCACAGCGGTCAAGTACGTAACGAACGTGATCATCGGCCTGCTGATAATGGTCTATCTCCTCAACTTCAAGGAACACATCTTCGCGATCACGCGCAAAATTATTGCCGCTACTTGCGGACTGAAACGCCGCGATAGTCTTTACGAATTCTCCTCGATCGTTAACGAGACGTTCATCGGATTTATCGTAGGCAGGATCATAGACTCATTCATAATCGGAGTGCTTACGTTCCTGGTGCTCAAGTTGTTCAGTATACCGTTCGCTCTTATGATAAGCGTCATAGTCGGAGTGACCAACGTGATACCTTTCTTCGGTCCGTTTATCGGGGCGATCCCGTCAGTGCTGATACTGATGCTTGAGGATCCGATGGAAGCGTTCTATTTTGTGATCATTATCCTTGTGATACAGCAGCTCGACGGCAATGTCATAGGGCCTAAGATCGTGGGGGATACCCTTGGCATAAGCAGTTTCTGGGTGCTGATAGCGGTGCTTGTGGGAGGCGGACTTTTTGGCTTTATGGGCATGGCGTTCGGTGTTCCGGTCTTTGCCGTTATTTACAGATATGTCAATAAGATCATGTCCAGAAACCTCGCTCAGAAGAACAGACCGACAACAACTGCGGACTACTTCAGCCTTGAGACTTACGGAATCGACAAGGATGAAGTGAAGTTAGCAATGAAAAGCACGGAAAAGAAAGAATCATTTATAAGTCAGTTGAAAAACAGGAAAAGGAAGCCTGCAGAGGATAAAAAGCTAGCGGAAAACAGAGATAATAATGAGAAATCAGAATGAGATAACGATAGAAAAAATCAAAGAAGCCATAGGTGAGGGAAACGTGCTCGAAAACGAGCCGATGAGCAGCCATACATCGTTTCGTATCGGCGGGCCGGCAGATGCCCTGGTGTATGTAAATAATGAAGAAGAACTGGCCTGCGTCCTTGGCATAGTGACTGCTGATGGCGCAGAGCATATGCTCATAGGAAACGGTTCTAATCTGCTCGTCTCGGACGAGGGGTATCCGGGCATCGCGATAAAACTCGCGGGTGAATTTGAAGAGATACATCAGGATGAAAGCGACAGTACTTTGGTGACTGTCGGCGCTGCGCGTCTGATGTCGGGAACATCGGCATATCTGACGGAGCACGGGCTTACAGGCTTTGAATTCGCGAGCGGTATACCGGGCAGTATAGGCGGAGCCGTATATATGAATGCCGGCGCATACGGCGGAGAAATAAAGGACGTCGTAGAATCTGTGCGCGTACTTCGCCCCGAGGATGGGGGAGAAAGTGGCGGAAACGCTTTCGCCGCGGCAACTCTGAGTAATGAAGATATGGATTTCTGCTACAGGCACAGCGCGGCAGAGGCCGGCGGCATGATAATAGTATCGGCCACAATGAGGTTCAGAGAGGACGATACTACAGCGATTGCCGCCAGAGTGGACGAGCTGCGAGAGAAGAGGAATTCAAAGCAGCCCGTCAACTACCCGAGCGCGGGCAGTACTTTCAAGAGGCCCGTGGGAGGCTATGCCGCGGCGCTTATAGAGCAATCGGGACTCAAAGGCTACAGAGTGGGAGGAGCCAAGGTCTCAGAGAAGCATTCCGGATTTGTTATCAACAGGGGCGGAGCGACCTGCGAGGATGTTCTCGCTGTGATGAGGCATGTAAGAGAGACAGTGCTCGCCGACAGCGGGATTTTGCTGGAGCCTGAGGTGCGTTTAATAAATTGTTCATTATAACGATAGAGGCTTTATGGATCTGAAAGAGATAAAGAAAGAATATAAACTTATATTTGACCATCACACCCATACGATATATTCGCGTTTGGGTCCGTATTTTCATGGCAAAGGCCGCGTAATCGATAATGCCAGAGCGGCTGTGTTCGCAGGGCTCAAAGAACTGGCGATCACAGATCACGGGCCGTCGGATTTCTATGGCCTCAATCCGAAGAAGATCCCTCAGATGAGGCGAGATATCGCGGCGGCAAAGGCTGTATTTCCAAAGCTCAGGATATGGCTCGGGGTCGAGGCGGATATTGTTGACACGCCAAACGGGCTCGATGTGTCGCCTGAGGAATTCGCGGATTTCGATTTCGTGAACGCGGGTTATCACTACGTGCCGAAATGCCACATGATAGCCAACTGGGTGGCATTTCACCTGCCGGTACCGGCAGGTGCCCGCGAAAAACTGCGCCTTCAAAATACCGCGAGGATAGAAAAAGCTCTCAGGAGCAATGACGTCAGAATATTGACGCATCCCGGAGACAAAGCTTTCATCGACGAGCATAGAGTTGCAAAGGCATGTGAAGAGACAGATACGCTTGTAGAGATAAACGCGAGGCACAAGCATCCTAATGTGGATGATCTCAAAATCTACGCGAAATATGATGTTAGCTTCGTAATCAGCAGCGACGCGCATCTTCCTATCCACGTCGGAAGATATGCCGAGAGCCTGGCACTTGCGATGGAGGCCGGGATAGATGTGGACAGAATAGTTAATATCGAAAGAAGGTACAAATAAAAATGAAAGTCGTCATCATCACAGGAATGTCAGGCGCGGGAAGGAGCCGCGCAGCAGACTGGTTTGAAGACCAGGGGTATTATTGTATCGATAATATGCCTCCTGCGCTCATAGACAACTTCCTCGAGATGACTTCAGTGGATACCAACCGCCTCGAGAAGATCGCTTTTGTTACAGATCTCAGGACAGGCAAGTTCTTCGACAAGCTAGCCAGAGTGATAGACGATCTCAGGAGTCGTAAGGGGATCGAACTGACGGTACTCTATTTGGAAGCTTCTGCTGCGGAAATAGTAAGGCGCTACAACGAAGTGAGGCGCAACCATCCTCTCACCGGGGGAGAGGCGAGCGTCGAGGTGATCGAGGAAGAGAAGGAAGAGCTCAGAGCGATAAGAGCAAAGGCCGATCTTATACTCGATACGACCAACCTCAAAGTTGCGGAGATGAATTCCGAGCTCGACAAGCTGGTGTTCGGCGGGAGCGGTTCATCCAACTTCGCGATCAATATAAGTTCGTTCGGCTTCAAATACGGTATACCGAGCGAAGCGGACGTAATGTTCGACGTCAGGTTCATGCCTAATCCTTATTGGGTGCCAAGCCTCAGAAGACTGACAGGCAATAACAAAAGGGTAAAAGATTTCGTGTTCAGGCACGAAATATCACGTCAGTTCGTGGACTCGACACACATACTTCTGAGATCTCTGGTACAGGGTTATATCAACGAAGGTAAATATCATCTGAATATAGCGCTGGGATGTACAGGCGGTCATCACAGATCCGTCGCGATAGCCAACGCGCTGGCAGAGGAATTCAAAAAGGACGGAATGAGGGTGAGGGTCAACCACAGAGACCTCGATCTTCAGAACAGGAAAAAGTAGAGATGTCATTTTCATCAGAGGTAAAGGGTGAACTGGCGAGGATCGAACCCACCAGGAAATGCTGCATGCTGGCTGAGATCGCCGGATTCCTGAGAGTATCGGGGTCTGTGCGCATCACAGGCGGCAGTTTTGCTATTGTGGCTTCTACCGAGAGCGCCGCGACGGCGAGGCATCTCAAAGTCCTGATAGAAACGTACTTCAAGAATAAAGTAGAGCTCGGCATAGGAGCGTCTCAGAGACCGGGTTTCCAGGGCAAGAAGGGAAGGAACACCTACTACATAAACATTCTTCCCGAAGAAAAATCCATGCATATCCTGCGTGAGACCGGCATGATACTCATACGCGAAGGAGACGACTATTTCAGCGATGGCATCTACCAGCCGATAGTGAACTCCAAACATTGCAAGAAAGCGTTCCTTAGGGGAATGTTCTTAAGCTGCGGCACTATGTCCGACCCTAGGAAGAGCTACCACCTCGAATTCGTGCTCGATAAAGAGCAGAGCGCTCTCGATTTAAAGAAACTCATCGGCAGCTTCGTGGATCTTTCCGCGAACATCTCAAGGCGCGGCGACGACTACGTCGTGTATATGAAAAAAGCTGCATACATCAGCGATATGCTCGGGATCATGGGAGCTGACAACGCGATGCTCGAGCTCGAAAGCATCCGCATCAACAAAGGCATGCACGGAGACATAATGCGCATGATAAATTGCGACAATGCTAACGTAGACAGGACTTTGTCAGCGGCCGAGGAGCAAAAAGAGTGGATCGCAAAAATAGCTTCTGCCGAGACGGGGCGAGCGCCTCAACCGGAAGAAATCTCGGATCCGTCAGCGCAGTTCTGGACAGATGGTCTCAGGAGACTTCCGAGCAGTCTGCAGGAGGTAGCCTTTCTGAGATTGTATAAACCGGAAGCAAGCCTTACTGAAATAGGGGAATCGCTGGATCCGCAGGTGGGCAAAGCCGCGGTCAGCAAAAGATTCTCAAAAATCAAAGCCCTTGCTGAGCAGACACTTATTGATAAAGAGACTCTTAAGTGATAAAGTTAATACAGTAGCAATCACCGGTAAAAGGAGGATGAAATGAAGAAGTTTCTTTTTTGCACAACAGCCGTCGCAGGTGTAGTAGGGCTCGTTGCTTACATGAATAAGAACGGACTCCCTGTTATTGGAAATCTCACAATGAATCTGCCAGGGGGCCTGGGTGTTGACAAGCCTTTTGAATGGATGATGACAGGCATCCACTTCCTTGAGAGCAAGGGAATCGAAGGCATTTAAGTCGCCTATTTACGAATAGTAAACCGGAGTGTACCAGGGGACTCCCCTGGTACATTTAGTATGTTTACGCCGCATCCCGCCGCATATTTCCTCCCTGCGCGGAGGATGACGGATAATTTGCTTCTGCGTTGTTATATCGTGAAAACAAAATAGACCAATGGAAAAAGACCAGATAGTAGAAATCAAAATAGAAGATATGCTCGATGACGGCAGAGCCTTTGGAAGATACGAAGGCTGTGCCGTTTTCGTGAGCGGAGGCGCCAAGCTTCCAAACGGCGAGAAAGTCGCCAGCGCAATTCCGGGAGATACGGTCAAGGTGAGTATCAAAAAAGCGAAGAAGTCATCGGCAGAAGCTGAGATTATGGAGATAGTAAAGGCCTCGCCTGATCGCATCGCATCCGAATGCCCGTACTTCGGTAAATGCGGTGGCTGCACTCTTCGCGAGCTTTCTTACGACGCGCAAAAGGTGCTCAAGACAAAGCAGGTGAGATCCAAACTAAAAAGACTTGGTGGTCTGGAAGATCCTAAGGTGAACGACATAATCGGAGCGGACACTCTCGATTACTACAGGAACAAAGCGGTCTTCGCGGTCGGCCCGCATGGCGAAGTGGGCTTCAAGAAAGGCAAGAGTAATTACGTCATAGATATAGAGGATTGCCTGCTGCAGACCGATGCTGCTATGGTGTGCGCCGACGCGCTGAGACACTTCCTCAAGGAGACAGGATGCAAATGCATCAGCCAGCTGACAGTCAGGACTGCGTTTGGCACGGGCGAAGTGATGGCAGTGCTTGAATCCGAAAAAAAGGATATCCCTAAGGCCGAAATGCTTTGCGAACTCTTCGACGATGCGGTCTACAGCCTTGGCGTCGATGAAGAGGGCGACCCAACAGACAACGATATGCGATTCAGCCTCGAGTCAGTGGCCCTCATCCACAAAGGTAAGTGCCATATCATCGCCGGCAAGTCGACCATAACCGAGAAGGTGATGCGCGCAGACGGAAAAGAGCTGAGCTACGAGATCAGCCCGCAGTCCTTCTATCAGGTAAACCCTGAGCAGATGCCTAAGCTTTATGGCAAAGCCATGGAGTACGCTGCACTGACAGGAAAAGAGACCTTGCTTGATCTGTACTGCGGAGTCGGAACGATAGGAATCTGGATGGCAGACAAGGCAGAGAGAGTGATTGGTATAGAGTCGGTTAAGCCTGCGGTCATCGATGCCAACAGAAACTCGGTCATAAACGATATAATCACTACGAGATACATCTGCGGTAAGGCAGAGGAGGAATTACCTGGCATGATGGGCCTCGCAAAGCTGTGGAAGTGGAATGAGGTCAACGAAAGAGTTGAACGTAAGCCTGAGATCACGATAGACCACGCTGATGTCGCAGTGCTCGACCCTCCTCGCGCCGGATGCGAAGAGGCTTTGCTCGAAGCAGTAGTCAAAGCTGCGCCTGGCCGCATAGTTTATGTATCCTGCGACCCGGGAACACTAGCGAGAGATATAAAGTATCTGTCAGCCAATGGCTACGAGTTCATCGAGTGCACCCCGGCTGACCAATTCCCATGGACATCACATACAGAAGGGGTATGTCTATTGAAAAAATACAACAATTCTAACTCCTGAAATAATCACAGTAATGCGGTCGTAAAAATTAGACTGTCCGAAGAAGATAATTGAATTCAAAAAATGATCCCCTGAAAAATGTGAAAGCACATGTTCAGGGGATTTTGCGTTCAATTCGTCAGAAACTAGGATCTTGATGACAAAATGTAAAAATGTATCATTTATCATGACTGTTATGAGACAGGTCCGGGTATATAAAAGCATACACTCCGGAAGTTATCATCTTAGTCAGTATCTCCTGAATCTCTTCCTCAGGTTGGGAAAAACCGCTTTCATACCATTGCTGTATAACAGCAAAACCTCCGCTGTTAATGTAACGAAAGAGATATTCGGCGTGTATCTGTGAGATGCCGCTCTCCTGTCTCCAGGCTGTGATCGTAGGTTCTCTCAGGGTCTCTTCAAATATCCTGACGGTACTTCTCTCACCTGCTTCGGAGAAAAGCAAACGAGTCTCACGGCTATGACGGATCAGATGAAGGTATTTTTTCATGATTTCTGATGCATTATGCTCCCTGGTGAACAGACCGTCATACTGCTCAAACATTTTTTGCGCGAATTCCTGCTCGATCGACTCCAGGAAATCCGGATAGTCAAGGTAATGGTCATAAAAGCTGGATCTGTTTATATTGGCTCGTTCGCACAGTTCACGAACACTGATCTTGTCTGCAGGCATTTCCTCAATAAGTGCAAAGAAGGCTTCCCTGATAGCTGTTTTCGTTCTGAGGATGCGGCGATCTGTTTTCT
>JAZQBC010000030.1:0-23641 GCA_045545495.1 Anaerovoracaceae bacterium
GCCACTGGTGCATAACGGCTATGTAGAATACAACGCCGGAGCTCCTGACGATCTGGATGAATACAATGCCAAGCTTTCGGGAGACGAAAGGGAAGGCCATGTACTCTATCAGTTTCCACTTCACGGAGATGTGCTCCACAACGTCGCCGCAGCTAACCACGGCGGCATAGGTGATGTGGACAAGGCCTTTGCAGAAGCCGATGCTGTGGTCGAGGCAACGTATCAGACGAGCCAGATACAGCATACCCCGCTTGAGACGCATATCTGCTTCTCTAAGATGGAAAACGGCAGACTGATCATCTATGCCAGCACACAGGTGCCTTATCATGTGCGCCGCATCGTGAGCTGGGTCACCGGCCTTTCGGAGAACAAGATCCATGTCATCAAGACAAGGGTAGGCGGAGGCTACGGATCGAAGCAGGATATCCTGGTAGAGGATCTCACGGGCTACGCGTCGTTCGCTACAGGAAGGCCTGTACTATATCACAACACGCGAGAAGAGGAGTTCATAGCCAACTCGACCCGCCATCCGATGAGAGTGCATGTAAAGATGGGAGGCAACAGGGATGGCCAGATCACGGGCATCTACATGAAGGTAGACGCCAACACCGGCCCTTACGGCAACCACGCGCTTACAGTGCCTATGAACAGCTGCTCCAAGACACTGCCGCTTTTCAAATGCGACAACATGAAGTACGATCTCACGATCTACTATACGAATACACCGCCAGCCGGAGCCTATCAGGGTTACGGTACGCCAAAGGGAACATACGGTCTCATGATGGCCATGTGCGAACTGGCCGACAAGCTCGGCGTGGACTACAAGGAAATGGTGCTCAAAAACCATGTTGAGGAAGGCTACATGCTCGAGATCCTCAAGGGCCTCGGCGAGGGCCGCGAGGGAAATGTGGTGCCTGTAGGATCATGCGGGCTCAGAGAAGCGGTCGAAAAGGGCTGCGAGATGATAGAGTGGGGCAAGCGTGAAGAATCAGATGATCCCGACTGGAAGATAGGTAAAGGCTTTGCGATGATAATGCAGGGCTCGGGCCTTCCCGGGCTTGACCACGCGAATGCCATAGCCAAGCTCGAGATGGACGGCTCTGTCATAGTCACAAGCGGCGCGGCGGATATAGGGACAGGCCTTGACACCATAATCGCCAAGGTCACAAGCGACATCCTGTGCCTGCCGATGGACCTCATAACAGTCATTTCGGGAGATACGGATTCAGGCGCTTTCGACACCGGCTCATACGCTTCATCCGGGACATTCTTCAGCGGCAATGCAGCGGTGGTGGCCGCGACCAACCTCAAAGAAAAGATACTTGACGAGGCTGCATACCAGCTTGAAGAGAGTGTAGAAGATATGGAGCTCAGATGGCCGGGAGAAGTCCATTCAAAGAAGACCGGCTCTGTGTTGTCATTCTATGACATCATCCACACATCCACATCGGGTACAGGCCGCGGGCATCTTATAGCACCGGGCAGTTTCACTACCGCGGCGTCATCCGTGCCATACGGTGCGCACTTCGCTCAGGTGGCGGTAAATGTAAGGACCGGCGAAGTGAAGGTACAGAAATTCTACGCGCTCCAGGATGCCGGCACGCCGATAAATCCTGAGGCGGCTCTTTGCCAGATGTACGGCGCATCCCTCAAGTCGATAGGGCATACACTGTATGAGGACATGATACTTGATGAGAACGGCGTGTGTGTCAATGCGAATATGACAGATTACGGAGTTCCGATGATATCCGAGCAGCCTGATGATTTCAAGGCTGTACTCATTGATGTCGATGATCCGGACGGGCCGTTCGGCGCGAAATCGATCTCCGAGATAGCGTGCAACGGCGCGGCGCCGGCCATAGGAAACGCGATACATGATGCGTGCGGAGTGTGGATCCGCAGCTGGCCGATGACACCTGAGAAGATCCTCAGGGAGCTCGGCAAGATCAAATAACGGCCGGAAAAGGCCGGATGAAAATAATAAGGACAGTCTGATCTGTTCATTGGAAGAAGGGAGGAGAGCAAATGCTGATCGTAGGAAACGGACAACTGATCACGAGAGATCCTGAATTTCCTTATCTTAAGGACGGAGCGGTCGTTATTGACGGTGAAGTCATAAAGGAAGTCGGTGCTCTTGACGATATGAAGAAGAAGTATCCCGATGCGGAATTTGTAGACGCGAAGGGAGGCATCATTATGCCGGGCCTCATAAACGCGCACACCCACATATATTCGGGACTGGCAAGGGGGCTTGCCATCGAGGGCAATAACCCGACAAATTTCTTTGAAGTGCTTGACGGCACATGGTGGGCAATCGACCGCCATCTCACCATCGATGGTACAAAGGCCTGCGCTTACGCGACCATACTCGACTGCATAAGAGACGGTGTCACCACCATATTCGACCACCACGCCAGCTTCTGCGAGATACCGGGTTCGCTCTTCGCCATAAAAGACGTGGCAAAGGAACTGGGCATGAGATCCTGCCTCTGCTACGAGGTGTCTGAGAGGGATGGTGAACAGAAGTGCGAGGAAGCGATCAAAGAGAATGCTGACTTCGCCAAGTGGGCCATCAAAGAGAATGATGACATGATAAAGGCCATGTTCGGAGGCCACGCACTCTTTACTATTTCAGACAAGACCTTCGAGAAAATGGTCGAGGCCAATGACGGGATGACCGGATTCCATATCCATGTTGCCGAGGGCATGAACGATGTTTATGACAGCCTCAGAAATTACGGCTGCAGGCCGGTAAACAGGCTGCTCTACAACGGATTGCTCGGCGATAAGACTTTGCTTGGGCACTGCATACACGTAAGCCCGGCTGAGATGGATATCATCAAGGAGACCGGCACGATGGTGGTCAACAACCCTGAGTCGAACATGGGTAACGCCGTAGGCTGCGCGCCTGTGCTCCAGATGATGGCCAAGGGCATCATGGTTGGAATGGGCACTGACGCCTATACTCACGACATGCTGGAGAGCCTCAAGGTGTTCCTCATTATCCAGAGACACAATGCCGCGATGCCTAATGTGGCCTGGGGCGAAGACTGCACCATGCTCTTCGAGAACAACAGAAAGATAGCTGCGAAGTACTTTGAAAAGCCTCTTGGTATATTGAAAGAGGGCGCGGCGGCCGACATTATCGTGATGGATTACAAGCCGTTCACACCGTTCTCCAATGAGAATATCGACGGTCATATGATCTTCGGCATGATGGGCAAAAACTGCAGAACTACCATCATCAACGGAAAGGTCCTGTACAAGGACAGAGAATTTGTAGATATAGATGAAGAGGCGATCAATGCCTGGACACTCGAACAGAGCAAGAAACTATGGGGTGAGCTGAATCATCGCGAATATTAGAGCTGGTAGAGGAGGAGTATTATGAGTGACATTATGAGACCTATACCGTATAAGCATCTTCTTGACTGGGTGCTCAGCGAGTATTCAAAAAACAAGAGCATATTCGGCGTATCTAAACTTGTGAAACATGGTGACGGAAAGGCGCTTCCCATCTTCGATGAGAAGATCGAGTCACCTTATGGTCCTGCGGCCGGCCCAAACACACAGCTGGCTCAGAACATCATCGCTTCCTACGTTGCCGGTTCGAGATTCTTTGAACTCAAGACCGTGCAGCAGATGGACGGAGCGGAACTTGCGGCGTGTGTAGCCAAGCCTTGCATCAATGCTTCAGACGAATGCTATAACTGTGAGTGGTCTACAGAACTGTACGTGACACAGGCTTTTGATGAATATGTAAAAGCCTGGTTCATATGCAAAATACTGGCAAAAGAGCTCGGACTCGGAGATCCCGACGCTTTTGTTTTCAATATGTCCGTGGGCTATGATCTTGAAGGCATCAAGACCGAAAAGATAGACAGATTCCTTGAGGGCATGAAGGACGCGTCGCAGACTGATGTGTTCAAAGAGGCCATGGAGGAATCACTTGCGGCCGTAAGGGACGGCAGACTCAAAAATGTCGACGAGGCATTCATTAAGGCCATCTCGCCAAGGATATCGGCATCTGTGACCGAATCCACACTTCACGGCTGCCCGCCTGACGAGATAGAGCGCATCGCAAGCTATCTCATTACTGAGAAGGGACTCAATACTTTCATCAAGTGCAATCCTACCCTGCTCGGATACGAATTCGCGAGGGAGAGGCTCGATTCGCTTGGCTATGACTATATAGCGTTTGACGATCATCACTTCCTCGAAGATCTCCAGTGGGCCGACGCGGTGCCGATGTTTGAGAGACTGCAGGCTCTATGCGACGAGAAGGGCCTGGAATTCGGACTCAAACTGACGAACACCTTCCCTGTGGATGTAAAGGCTGGAGAGCTCCCATCCGAAGAGATGTACATGTCGGGGCGCAGCCTGTTCCCGCTCACAGTGGCTCTTGCTGAGAGGATAACGAAGCAGTTTGGCGGCAAGCTCAGGATAAGCTATTCGGGCGGTGCTGATTACTTCAATATTAAAGATATATTTGACGCAGGCATATGGCCGATCACAATGGCCACTACAGTCCTGAAACCGGGTGGTTATCAGAGGATGTCGCAGATAAGCGGACTCTTCGAAGATATAGATTGCAAACGCTTCAGCGGAGTTGATGCCGCTAAGGTATCGGCGCTGGTAGAGATGTCTCAGGGCGAGCGCAACAGAAAGCCGATCAAGCCTCTTCCTGACAGAAAGAACGGAGAGATGCTTCCACTCATCGATTGCTTCCACGCTCCATGCAGCGGAGGCTGCCCGATCGAACAGGACATCCCTGCTTATCTCGAGGCGATGGAGGAGGGAAGATCAGAGGACGCTCTTAAGATCATACTCGAAAAGAACGCTCTCCCGTTTACGACAGGAACACTTTGCCCTCACACATGCCAGGACAAATGCATGCGCAATCACTATGAATCTTCACTGCGCATACGTGAGGTAAAGCTTGCTGCGGCAGAATCAGCGTACGATAAAGTGCTTCCGGCTCTCAAGGCGGAAGGGTCATCAGACAAGAAGGTAGCGGTCATCGGAGGCGGCCCTGCCGGACTCGCTGTGTCATCATTCCTCTCACGCGCCGGCGCAGATGTGACCGTATTTGAAAAGAGTGACAAGATGGGTGGCGTTCCTCGTAAAGTGATCCCGGGATTCAGGATCAGCGATGAGACTCTCGACAAGGATGTGGCTCTTTGTTCCGCTTACGGCGCGAAGATGGTCACCGGAAGAGAGATCGCGTCCGTACAGGAACTTAAGGATGAAGGCTTCAGCGATATCGTGGTCTGCATAGGAGCATGGGCACCTGGCCGCAAGGCACTGAAATACGGCGATGAGCTTGATGCTCTTGAATTCCTTGAGGCCGTAAAAGCCGCACCTGGCTCTGTGGATATCGGCACTGATGTGTGCGTGGTCGGAGGCGGTAATACAGCGATGGATGTCGCCCGTGCAGCAAAAAAGCAGCCGGGTGTTGAGAATGTCCGTCTGGTATACAGAAGAGACAGAAGGAATATGCCGGCTGATGAGGAAGAGCTGGTAATGGCGATAGAGGATGGAGTCGAATTCATGGAGCTTCTGGCACCTGAAGGGCTCGAAGACGGTAAACTCAAATGCGAGATTTGTGTGCTCGGAGAGCCTGACGAGAGCGGAAGACGCTCGCCAAAGGGTACAGGAGAATTCACCGAAGTGCCGGCGACAGCTGTTATCTGCGCGGTAGGAGAGCGCATAAAGACAGAGCTCTATGAAGGAGCGGGCGCAGAGCTTGATGACAAAGGACGGCCGGTCGTTGACGACGATCTCATGACGACGGTCCCGGGACTCTTCGTTGCAGGTGACTGTAAGGGCGGCCCGGCTACTGTTGTGAAGGCGATCGCCGATGCTCAGATCGTGGCTACGGCCATACTCGGGGCTTCATTCGATAAGTACGCGGGCGTTGCTGCGGAGAGCGACATTGAAAAGCACCTTGAGAGAAAGGGCGTGCTTGCCGATCCTCCTGCAGATAAGACAGATGATCGCTGCCTTGGCTGCGCTGCGGTATGCGAGGTCTGCACCGATGTATGCCCTAACAGAGCGAATATCGCCATCGATGTTCCTGGGCTCAAGCTGCCACAGATACTCCATGTGGACGGCATGTGTAACGAGTGCGGCAACTGCGCGGTGTTCTGCCCATATAGCGGACGTCCATATAAGGACAAGTTCACGCTCTTCTCAAGCGAGGAGGACTTCAGTGACAGCGAGAACTCCGGATTCCTGCCGCTTGAAGGTACAAGAGTGCGCGTGAGGCTGTTTGGAAACGTATCGGAATACGATATCTCCGATCCGAATTGCGGCCTGCCGGAAGGCATATTCGCATTTATAAAAGCAGTAACAGATAATTATTCATATTTGATCGGATAAAGAAATGCTTGTAGTTATAAAAGGCGCGGGCGATCTTGCCAGCGGCATAGCGCTCAGACTGTATCGCTCACGCTTCGACATCATTATGACTGATCTGCCGGTACCTACGGCAGTGCGCAGGACGGTGGCCTTTTCTGAGGCCATCCGTCTTGGCAGCGCCTGCGTAGAAGATGTGAGGGCAGAGAGGGCCGAAAGCGTGGAGGAAGTATTAGATTGCCTTTCACGGGGCGTCATACCGGTGATCCCCGATCCCGAAGCTGATATCATCAGGAGCGTGAAGCCTGATGTGGTGGTCGACGCCATAATAGCCAAGAGGAACACAGGCACAAGGCGGGGAGACGCGCTACTCGTTATTGGAGTAGGCCCCGGCTTCACAGCAGGCAGTGACTGCGATGCCGTGGTAGAGACCATGCGTGGTCACACACTTGGAAGGGTCATAAGAGAGGGAGCGGCTATACCCAACACCGGGATCCCCGGCAATATTGGCGGGCAGAGTATAAACCGCCTGATCAGGGCCTCTGCCGATGGGACATTCCATCCCGAAAAAGAAATAGGCGATATCGTTAAGGAAGGCGAGCGGGTCGCGAATATTGATGGAGTTCCGGTATTTGCGAATACCGGAGGCATCATACGCGGTATGCTGCAGGACGGTATCACTGTCAGAGAGGGCATGAAGTCGGGCGATGTGGATCCAAGAGGTGAAGGCATCGATTTTATGAGCGCGTCCGACAAGGCCTTAGCCATAGGTGGCGGAGTCCTAGAGGCGATAATGTCTAAATACGGAAACTTGATGAAAACGGAGAATGAATAGTGTCTTATACATTCACAGTCAACGGAGTGACCCGTACAACTGAAGAAAAAAAGCCACTTATCAGATATTTAAGGGACGATCTGAAGCTTTATTCCGTCAAGGACGGATGTTCGGAGGGCGCGTGCGGCACCTGCACCGTCATAATCGACGGCAGGGCCATGAGATCGTGTGTACTCACTACCGAAAAGGCGGAAGGCAAAAATATAACAACAGTCGAAGGCCTTAGTCTGATAGAGAAGGAGGCTTTCGTTTTTGCGTTCGGATCATGCGGCTCGGTGCAGTGCGGATTCTGTATACCGGGCATGGTGATGGCGGCAAAAGCATTGATAGACCAAAACCCGGATCCATCTGATGATGAGATAAAGAAGGCCATCAGAGGTAATATATGCAGATGCACCGGGTACAAAAAAATAGTAGAAGGGATCAAGCGTGCCGCCGCGATCCTCAGAGGTGATGAAGACATAAAGCATGTCAGCCAGTTCGCAAAGGAGAAAGAAAAAGCCGATTACGAGTTCATTTCAGAGAAGGGCACTCTGTACGATCCGGAACTGGTATCGGGCATCGCCAACTACAGAACATCGGGGCATGCCGCGAAATTCGGTGTGGGGAAAAATGTATTCCGCATCGATGTGATGAAAAAAGTTCTCGGATACGGCAAATACCCTGATGACATAGGCCCGGAATACTTTGTTCCCGCCGACAAGCCTGAACTCATATGCGGGCTGGCCGGATGGAGCAAGGAAGATGTGGAGGAAGGTATCAGAAACGGCATCATCCATGTGGGTGCCACCATACACAGAGTCGGAGAATACAGCTGCGCTGCCTGCACGGTAGTGGATCCTGCTATGCCGCCTATGGCATACGCTTCCGCCGTGCGCTCAGATCATCCGAGGGCGGTGGTGAAGAAGATCCATAAGGAAAAGGCCGAGACGCTTCCGGGAGTACTGGGGGTTCTTACCGCTGAGGATGTTCCGTGCAACAAGGTAGGTCATATACAGCAGGACTGGGATGTCATGATCGCTGAGGGCGATATCACGCGAACAGTAGGAGACGCGATCTGTCTGGTCGTGGCCGAGAGCCCTTATATACTTGAAGAAGCAAAAAAGGCCATTGAGGTGGAATACGAAGTCCTTGAGCCTGTAAGGAATATACATGAAGCAAGGGCAGATGGAGCTCCGCAGCTTCATGAACATGCACCCGGCAATTTGTGCCAGAGCAGACATGTTGTAAGAGGCGACACGGCCAAGGCGCTTGCTGAATCAAAGTATACCGCCAGCGCGGAGTTCCATACGCCTTTCACTGAACACGCTTTCCTTGAGCCTGAGTGCGCTGTATCTTTCCCATACAAGGATGGGGTCAAGATACTCTCGACCGACCAGGGAGCTTACGACACGCGGCGCGAATGTCTCATCATGTTTGGCTGGGAAGACACACCTGACAGGGTGGTGGTCGAAAACCAGCTGATAGGAGGAGGCTTCGGCGGCAAGGAAGATGTTACGGTGCAGCACATATCCGCGCTCGCGGCGGTGAGGTTCGGAAGACCCGTAAAGGTGAAATTCAGCAGAAACGAGAGCCTTAGGGTACATCCGAAGAGGCATGCCATGGAGGGCCGCTTCACCATCGGCTGTGATGAGAATGGGATACTGACAGGGCTCGACTGCGAGATCAACTTCGATACAGGCGCTTATGCCAGCCTTTGCGGGCCGGTGCTTGAGCGCGCCTGCACACACAGCGTGGGCCCATATAACTACCACAATACTGACATAAAAGGCTATGGATATTACACCAACAATCCTCCGGCGGGAGCATTCAGAGGATTTGGTGTGTGTCAGAGCGAGTTCGCTCTTGAGTCACTTTTGAATGTGCTGGCCGATAAGGTCGGTATCAGCCCGTGGGAGATAAGATACAGAAACGCGGTCGAACCGGGACTCGAACTCCCTAACGGCCAGATCGCAGATATTTCTACCGCTCTGAAAGAGACTCTGGAAGCAGTGAAACCATACTTTGACAAAGCGCCAAAAGGCAGCGTAGGGATAGCGTGCGCTATGAAAAATGCCGGAGTCGGCGTGGGACTGCCCGACAAAGGCAGGGCAGTGATCGCCGTTGAGCATGGCCTGGTCAATATTTATGTGGCTGCCTCAGAACTGGGTCAGGGCTGCCAGACCGTATTTTGCCAGGATGTGGCTCAGGCTACAGATCTGCCGATATCCAAGATATGGATGCCGGTAGCGAGCACCGAGAATTCACCGGATTCCGGCACTACTTCAGGCTCAAGGCAGACGCTGGTGACTGGCGAGGCAGTCAGGAATGCGGCTATATTACTCAGAAAAGCCATGGACGAGGAAGGCGTGGACGTAAGCAATCTATACAGGCTGAACGGCCGGAAATTCACTTATGAGTATTATGAACCGACTGATAAGCTCGGTTCAGATAAACCTCATCCTAAGAGCCATATAGCGTACGCATATGCTACCAATGTGGCTGTGATAAATGAAGAGGGGCGAGTCACCGACATATATGCCGCTTTTGACGCGGGCAGGGTGGTGAATCCTCTCTCCATGTCAGGTCAGATAGAAGGCGGAGTACTGATGGGCATGGGCTATGCTGTCAGCGAGAACTGGCCGCTTGAAGACTGCGTACCTAAAGCTAGATACGGGACTCTCGGTCTGCTTCGGGCGACCGACGCGCCGGATATTCACGCGATACATGTTGAAAAGGAAAGACTGCTCGACGTCGCATACGGAGCCAAAGGGGTAGGAGAGATAACCACCATCCCAGCGGCGCCCGCGATAGCGGGAGCATATTATGCCAGAGACGGCTTGCTGCGGACAAGCCTTCCTATGGAAGACACTTATTACAGAAAGAAGAAATAGAGCGGTGTAACGATGAAGAAACTGATCAAAAACGGAATGATCGCGACAGATACGGAAGTATTTGAAGGCGATATCCTGATCGATGGCGAAAAGATAGTAATGACCGGAAAAAACATCGAGTGCGCTGATGCCGAAGAGATAGACGCGTCAGGCTGCTATGTGCTGCCCGGAGCGGTAGATGTACATACTCATATGGATCTTGACGTCGGCATGGCACGCGCAATAGATGACTTTTATGATGGTACAGTTGCGGCTGTCTGTGGAGGCACCACTTCCATAGTCGATCACATGGCCTTTGGTCCGGAGGACTGCAGCCTGTGGCATCAGGTCGAAGAGTATCACAGGTTGGCCGATGGTAATGCGGTCATCGATTATGGGTTCCATGGTGTCATACAGCACCCCGTAACGGATGAGAGACTTGCAGAGCTTAAAGAGATCAGGGATAAAGAAGGCATCACGAGCTTCAAGATATATATGACGTATGACTACGGGCTCAGCGATGACGAGATATTCAGGGTGTTGCGTGCGGCAAAAGACGCGGGAATAGTCATAACCGTGCATTGCGAGAACCACGGAGTGCTTACTGTACTGAGAAAGGAATTCATTGAACAGGGCCACGGCGAGGCAAAGTATCATCCTCTCAGCAGGCCTCCGAGAGTAGAAGCAGAGGCGGTCAACAGGATGATCCATCTGGCTGCGCTGGCGGGCGATGCTCCTCTTTACATAGTGCATCTTTCGAGCGCTGAGGGGCTCCATGAAGTGCAAAAGGCCCGTGCTGAGGGAAGACCAAATCTCGGCGTAGAGACCTGCACACAGTATCTGATACTTAATGACAGCCTGTATGATGATCCCGCAGAAGGCCTCAAAGCCATAATGTCACCTCCGCTCAGAAAGGACAGCGACAGGGAAGAACTCTGGGCTGCCCTGTCTGAAGGCGATATCATCGATACGGTCGCAACTGATCATTGCCCGTTCCATTTCAAGGCAGGCAAGGCCGAAAAGCAATATGGCAGGGATGATTTTACAAAGTGTCCGAACGGGGCCCCCGGAGTCCAGGAAAGATTGATGCTACTGTTCTCCGAAGGCTTTATGAAAGGAAGGATCAGCCTGCCTCAGGTGGTCAGCTACAGTTCTTCTTCTCCATGCCGCATGTTTGGACTTTATCCCGCAAAGGGCAGCCTTGAACCTTGCTCGGATGCCGATATAGTGATCATTGACCCTAATAAGACTACAAGGATCGATGAAAACTACATAAAAGGAGCATCCGACTATTCATGCTATGAAGGGATGGAACTTAAGGGCAGGATCGAAAGGGTGTTCCTGCGCGGACGTGAGATAGTAAGGGATGGAGCGTTCCTCGGAGAGCGTGGGGACGGACATTATCTGAAACGCGGCAGAAGCATACTCGCAAAGTGAAAAAACAGATCCTAAAAGCCGTTGCAAATCATATGCAAAGGTATATAATAAAAATAATTTATGGATGATAAAATTTTTTAAGGAGGATATATGGCTACTATTATTCAGGAATACATAGATAAACTGGACAAACTGGATGTCAGTAAAATGTATGAAAATGACTTCTTCCTGACATGGGAGAAGACAGATGATGAGATCGCCGCGGTATTCACGGTGGCGGATGCCTTGAGACGCCTCAGGGAGAATAATATCTCGACTAAGATCTTCGACTCCGGGCTTGGCATCTCGATATTCCGTGACAATTCCACAAGGACCCGCTTCTCATTTGCGAGCGCTTGCAACCTGCTCGGTCTTGAAGTACAGGATCTCGATGAAAAGAAGTCACAGGTGGCGCATGGAGAGACTGTCCGCGAGACAGCGACCATGATCTCCTTCATGGCAGATGTCATAGGCATTCGCGACGATATGTATATCGGTAAAGGCAACGCTTATATGCACGAAGTAGTCGACTCTGTCACACAGGCCAACAAGGACGGCGTGCTTGAGCAGAAACCGACCCTCGTCAATCTGCAGTGCGACATAGACCATCCTACACAGGCTCTTGCTGATGCGCTCCACATCATCCATGAGATGGGCGGAGTCGAGAACCTCAAGGGAAAGAAGATCGCAATGTCATGGGCGTATTCACCTTCATACGGCAAGCCGCTTTCAGTCCCTCAGGGTATTATCGGACTTCTGACCCGCTTCGGCATGGATGTGGTACTGGCTCATCCTGAAGGATACGAGGTCATGGAAGATGTGGTAAAAGTAGCCGAGAAAAATGCCAAAGAGGCCGGCGGCAAGTTCACCATTACGAATGATATGAAAGAAGCCTTCAAGGATGCCGATGTCGTATATCCAAAGAGCTGGGCACCTTACGCAGCGATGGAAGTAAGGACAGATCTTTACGGTAAGGGCGATTTTGACGGTATCGATAAGCTTGAAAAGGAACTTTTGGCGCAGAACGCGACACATCAGGATTGGGTGGTCGATGACAGCATGATGGAACTGACTAAGAACGGTCTTGACACACTGTACATGCATCCGCTCCCGGCAGATATAGAGGGAGTTTCCTGCGAGCACGGAGAAGTCACCGCCAAGGTATTTGACCACGCAAGGGATTCTCTTTACAAGGAAGCTTCAAACAAGCCGTATATAATCGCAGCTATGATATTCCTCGCCAAGGTAAAGGATCCTGTATCGGCATTGAAGGCGCTTGAAAGTGCCGGTCCAAGAAAGACTTTCAAATAGAACAGAGGTGGGCATTGACATGGAAAAAAAGAAAGTAGTTGTTGCACTTGGAGGGAACGCTCTTGGCAAGAATCTGCCTGAGCAAATGAAGGCTGTGACAGAAGCTGTCAAGCCGATCGCCGATCTTATCGAAGAAGGCCATGAGGTCGTGATCTCGCACGGCAACGGGCCTCAGGTGGGAATGATCTCCGAGGCTATGATGATGCTCACAAGGTCAAACCCTGAAAAATACGTTCCGTGCCCGCTATCGGTATGCACTGCTATGAGCCAGGGCTATATCGGATATGATCTTCAGAATATGCTGAGAGAGGAACTGGCAAACAGAGGGATCTCAATGGACGTAGCTAGCTGCCTTACACAGGTGGAAGTTGATCCTGATGATCCCGCGTTTGATAATCCTACAAAGCCGATAGGTGCTTTTCTCACAAAGGAAGAGGCTGAGTCCCTCGCTGAGAGCAGGGGGTATAAGGTCATAGAGGACGCGGGCAGAGGCTACCGCAGAGCTGTGGCGAGTCCAAAGCCTAAGGCTATAGTTGAGATAAACACTATCAAGGCACTAGCCGACTCCGGTCATGTGGTTATTGCGGCCGGAGGTGGCGGCATACCGGTATTTCGCACCGAAAAAAATCATCTCAAGGGCGCTGCCGCCGTTATAGATAAAGATTTTGCCTCAGAACTTCTGGCTGAATCGATCGACGCGGATTATCTGATCATACTGACAGCTGTTGAAAAGGCTGCCATCAATTACGGTAAGCCCGATCAGAAGTGGCTCGATGATCTCACGTTAGATGAGGCAAAGAAATACATTGAAGAAGGGCAGTTCGCCAAGGGATCCATGCTGCCAAAGGTAGAGGCGGCAGTGAAGTTCGCGGCCTCAAAGCCCGGCAGGGTGGCTCTGATCACTCTCCTTGAGAAGGCGAAAGACGGCATCAACGGAAAGACAGGAACAAGGATCCACGCATAAAAAACGCTCCCACGCTGGGAGCGTATACAAGCGCTTATTACTCGATCGATCTTATTTCGTCGAGGTAACTATACAGCGTATATGTGGATATGCCATAGTACTCGCATACCTTAGGCCCTGACTTGGTGATGAGGAAGGCACCGCTGTCATCAAGGAACTTTATGGCACGCAGCTTCTCATCCTTATTCATGAGAGCCGTAGGCTTGCCTATGAGGCGTTCGCTCCTGCTGAGAAGATCTTCGAGAAGGTCTGAAACATGAGTCACGATCGGTTCCGGCTCATAGTTCTGATAGTCATTTACGCTATTGAACGAGTGGAGAGAATTCTCGAGCGCGATCAGGCTGCTGATATCATAATTGATACCCATGATGCCGATCACATTGCCATCGACGTCACGGATATAGACCGTGGTCGATCTCAGTACTCTGCCATCGGAGGTGCGCGTTAAATACGCGATCCTGTCCTCAAGAGAGGACGCGTCCTCTTTGAGGGCCTCGAGCACTATGCCCGAAGGACCATCGCCTACACTGCGTCCCGTAACATGACCATTCTCTATATAGATGATAGAGTGATCGGTGTCGTTACCTCGAAGATCGTGTATCACGACCTCGCAGTTTGAACCAAACTGACCCGCGATGGCTTTGGCAAAGCGTATTGAGGATTCAAAATCATCTGTGTTCTTCATAGGCACATTTTATCAATAGTTTTATCAATGGACAATAATAGATTTTAATGAGGAGGGGTCAAATGATACCTGATTATGCAGAAATCAAAAAAGAAGCAGAAAAATACGGACCTCAAATAAGCAGGTTCCTCAGAGATATGATCTCGCATCCGAGCGAGAGCGCCGAGGAGGGCGAAGTCGTAGCATGCATCAAAGCAGAGATGGAAAAGCTCGGATATGACAAGGTAGAGGTCGACGGACTCGGCAACGTCATCGGCTGGATGGGCGAAGGAGACAAGATAATAGCTCTTGACGGCCACATCGATACAGTGGGTATCGGTAATATAGAGAACTGGGAAGCCGATCCATATGAAGGCTATGAGACCGATGACATAATATACGGACGCGGCGGTTCTGATCAGGAAGGCGGCGTTGCCTCGGCCGTATATGGCGCGAAGATCATGAAAGATCTCGGGCTTATACCTGAAGGTTACAAGATCATGGTGGTCGGTTCCGTCATGGAAGAGGACTGCGACGGACTTTGCTGGCAGTACATCGTCAACAAGTACTTTGACGGTCCTGAAGACGCCAGAGACAAGATAGAATTCGTCATCTCAACAGAGCCTACCGACGGCGGCGTATACCGCGGCCACAGAGGGCGTATGGAGATAAGAGTCGATGTCAGAGGAGTATCATGCCATGGCAGCGCTCCTGAGAGAGGAGACAACGCTATCTACAAGATGGCAGATATCATAAACGAAGTGAGACAGCTCAACAACAACGGATGCACTGACTCTACATCTATCAAAGGACTCGTAAAGATGCTTGAACCTGCATACAATCCGGATCATTACGAGGATGCGAGATTCCTTGGTCGCGGCACATGTACTGTTTCACAGATATTTTACACTTCTCCGAGCCGCTGCGCTGTAGCAGATTCCTGCGCGATCTCTATCGACAGACGAATGACGGCCGGCGAGACATGGGATAGTTGCCTCGAGGAGATAAGACAGCTTCCGAGCGTAAAAAAATACGGTGATGATGTAAAGGTCTCGATGTATATGTATGACCGTCCGTCGTGGACAGGAGAAGTGTACGAGACAGAGGCTTACTTCCCTACATGGATCAACAAGGAGGGTGCGGCTCATGTGAAGGCCCTTGTAGATGCCCACAAGGCTCTTTTCGGTGATGACAGGATAGGTTCACCTAGCTCAATGTCAACCAGAGAGGGCAGACCACTTTGCGACAAATGGACGTTCTCGACTAACGGAGTATCCATACAGGGACGTTACGGTATACCTTGCGTAGGATTTGGCCCGGGAGCCGAGAGTCAGGCGCACGCACCTAATGAGATCACATGGAAGAAGGATCTCGTGACCTGTGCTGCTCTTTACGCGGCGGCTATCGCCATCTATCCTGATGAGGAGAAGACAGGCGATGTGAGCCAGTTCACTGCCGGTAAGACTGATAACGATATAAAATAGATGTGATGCACGAAGACTCCTTTCAGAAATAGGTGTGGAACGATGAACTGCATAAAGATCGCCAGCCTTCAGATGAAGGTATATGAAGACAAATATGAGAACATCGAAAAGCTGGCAGAGCTTATCGCATCAGGCGCGGCTGAGGGGGCAGATATCATAAGTCTCCCCGAGATGTGGAACTGTCCTTATCAGACAGAGAACTTCCCGTTATATGCCGAGCCGGAACAGGGCGACAGCTGGCTTGCTCTTTCGACCATTGCGCGTAAAAACAATGCGTATCTGGTCGGAGGATCCGTCCCTGAACTCGGAGACGACGGCAATGTGTACAACACCTGCTATGTTTTCGATAGGGACGGCAGGCAGATAGGAAAGCACCGCAAAGCTCATCTCTTCGATATCTATGCACACGGTGAGCAAGTGTTTAAGGAATCAGATACTCTCACCGGCGGTGACAGCTTCAGCACTTTTGAGACTGAGTGGTGCAGCATGGCAGTCAACATCTGTTTCGATATCAGATTCCCCGAAAGCTCAAGGATACCTGCGATAAACGGCGCGAAGGTCATCTTCAACCCGGCTTCGTTCAACATGACTACAGGCCCGGCGCACTGGGAACTCGGGTTCAGACAAAGAGCGATAGAGAACCAGGTCTACATGGTAGGCACCGCGGCTGCACAAGACCCTGATGCCGGATACATCGGCTATGGCCACTCCATCATCACTGATCCGTGGGGCAGGGTGATAATGCAGATGGACGAAAAAGAAGGCAGCAACATAACGGAAATAGATCTTGATTACATTGAAGAGGTGAGAGCTAAACTTCCGTTATTGTCTGCAAGGCGCAGGGATATATACTCACTGATGCCGGCAGACTGAATGATATTGAAAAGAATGGTCCTTAGATGATATATTGTCTTTGAATGGAGGGACTAAATCATGGCAAGCAATAAAACAGGGATCGGAAATCTGCAAGCAAACGCTGACCTTCGTCTCGGCAGAACTTTGCTTAAGATAATAGCTTTTGGTGTAGCCGGAGGCGCTGCTCTTATCGGAGGCGCCAAAACTCTGGGCGACAAGTTCGAAGAAAAGCATGCCAGAGATTACGAGAAACTCGAGGCAGAAAGAGAAGCCGGCAAGGAAAATGTAAGACGCATTCTGGAAAACTCAGTCGAGGCTGAGTACGAAACTGAAGAGAATGTATCAGAAAGGTAGGGACGGTCAATGGATCAATTTTTGGCAGCAGCAGCGGAAAACAGCACAGCTAATTCAGGTATGTCTACGTTTTGGTTTATAATTGGAGCTCTTGGTCTTTGGAAGATGTTTGAAAAGGCAGGCGTCGAAGGCTGGGCAGGTATCATACCTTTTTACAGAGAGTACAAACTCTGCGAGATAACGATGGGCAGGCCTTGGTACTGGCTCAGACAGTTGTGGGTCATCGTTCCGTTTGTTGGCTGGGCTCTGGCACTCTATTATAAGTACCAGATCGGAAAAGCTGTTGCAAAGTCCTATGGAAAGCCTGAAGGCTGGGCGTGGGGATATCTTTTCCTCGATGCCGTATTCTATTGCATCACAGGTTTTGACAGTTCATCGTATTACGGCCGCTACGGTGGCGGTGATACTCGCACAGAAGAAGCCCGTGAAGCGAAGACCGTAGCCTTCGATGTTATGGAGAACAAAGTCCCGGCGGAGCCCGTAGTTGAAGAGGTAAAGCCTGAGCCTGTCGTTCAGGAAGTAAAAGCGGAGCCTGTAAGCAATAGCGAGGTCGAATTCGAATTCAATCAGGATGATATGGTAGAGTAGAAAATCAGGAATTGTCCTCATATAAATCAAAGCCGGCTTAATTGCCGGCTTTTAGCTTGTTTAAAACATCAATGAATATCTGTGGAAGATCGGAGTGGAATTCCATATACTCTCCTGTGGATGGGTGGACAAAGCCGAGTGTGCCGGCATGTAGCAGCTGGCCGCTCACTTTTATTCCTGCGATTTTGTCCGATGCCTTGCGAGGCCCGTAAAGCTCATCACCTGCGAGAGGATGATGGATATACGCCATATGGACTCTTATCTGGTGAGTCCTTCCTGTCTCAAGCCTGGCCCTTATTAGAGTGTATTTGGTAAAGCGCTCAAGCACCTTTATATGGGTGACGGCATTTCTCGCGGCTGCGCCATTAACGGCGTTTCGCATGCGGTTTCTCTCATCTCGCCCTATAGGCTCGTCTATCGTCAATTCGTCTTCCTTTATGTTGTCGTACACCAAAGCTATGTATTCTCTGGTGACGCTGTGCTCCTTGAGCTGAGCAGCAAGCGACTCATGAGCCTTGTCGTTTTTGGCTATCATCAGAAGTCCGCTGGTATCCTTATCTATCCTGTGCACGATTCCCGGACGTATGACTCCGTTGATGCTTGATAGCGAGTCTCCCATATGGTGCATGATCGCGTTCACCAGAGTACCGCTCCAGTTGCCGGGACCCGGGTGCACTACCATGCCTCTTGGCTTGTTTATGACAGCCACATCGTCATCTTCGTAAACTATCTCAAGAGGGATATCCTCGGGCTCTACTTCGAGGACCTCAGGCTCAGGCACATCTATCTCTATGAGGTCTCCCTCTGAGATCTTGTACTTTTTTGATGTGACTGTATCACCGTTGATCTTTACGAGACCCTTTTCGATCAGTCTGACAGCGTAGCTCCTAGATAGTTCATCCGTGTTATATCCTATGAAAGCATCAAGCCTTAGCCCTGCGTCCTCGGTTGAGGCTGCTATGTTCAGTTTGTTATCTTCCATCGCCGCCTCCGTTTTCTGCACCGGATTTTTTGTTTTCTTCTTTAAGGAAAAACAATATGGTGATCATTGTGAGAATGCAGCCGCAGGTTATGAACATATCCGCAACATTGAATACCGCGAAGCTCCCGCAGGATATCATATCGGTAACAAATCCGAGCGAGAGCCTGTCGATCATGTTGGAGATGCCTCCGGCCGCTACGAATGTAAGCAGAAGGGGGATCAGCCTGTGACCTGACTTAAGCTCGCTGACGATGAATACGATGCACACGACTATGAGGATCGATGTAAGCGCCACTGTTACAAGCCGGTTGCCGGCAAACATGCTGAAGGCTGTGCCGGTATTTTGCACGTAATAAATACTCATCCATTTTCCGATAACAGGAATTCTGTCTCCGGGCTGCATGGATGCTCTGACCATATATTTGGTAAACTGATCTGCGGCAATAACAAGCGCTGCGGCCAATGGGTATATAAGCTTCTTCATAAGCCAAAGTATACCATCATTTGCCCGTGGGTACACTTACGAATAATGCCCGTTTTCTTTATCATTAGCACGGAAAATGATACAATAACTATGAATTGGTCCGTATCCGGCAGGCCGGGGCAGAGACAGACCGAACTTTGTTATTTGAGTAACAAATGGTATAATGTTGTATAGTAGAAGAATCGATATAAGATTCAATGCCACAAAAGGCAGATGAAAAAACAAGTTGTGGGCATCGATGATTTGTAAGTGATGTCCGCAGTTCGACGATATTACGATGCTGGCGTTTCGATACAACGGCAGATAACTGGGAAAGGAGAAAACACTAATGGCTAAACTGACAAAAGAAGAATGGCTCAGGAAAATGGTCATTCCTTCTGATCTTAAAGAGGTATTTGAAAAAAATCAGGATATCATTGTACCTACTACAAAGAAGGAGCTCTATGATATGTGCTTCGGTACATCGAAAAGCGGTGTGCACATCGTCGGTTACACCATCCCGGGCAAGGGTTATGTGCAGGAAGCTGAGGTAGTGCTTTGCAAGAATGGCGCATCTGTCAACTTCACCGAATCATACATGAGAAGGCGTGACCCTCACTGCATGTATATAGGAGATGATCTTCCGACAGACAAGCCTCGTCTTAAAGATGTTTGGGGCATCGAGCCGGCCGATCTCAGAGCGGTGACCATGAATTGGCTTGAAAACCAGAATCTGGTGGTGATGCCTGTAAGCATTGGCGGTAAAGCACGCAACTACAGTTGTCTCGTGGTATGCCCTGAAAACGCGGCCTTCTTTGCCTACGCTCTCGCGAACATCCAGGAATTCGTAAGCTTCGAAGACATCAAAGGGAAATACGAGCCTCGTTCGATCATCTACGTTGCTCCTCCGTTCAGACATACACACTTCAACGGCAAGCAGGCAGTAGTCCATACAAGAAGTGAGAAACTCCACGAGGTATTCTCATACAACCTCTATCCGGGACCAAGCGCGAAGAAAGGTGTGTTCTCAATACTCCTTGACATCGGTGAGCACGAAGGCTGGATCACAAACCACGCCTCTGCAGCGCTTCTCGAAACTCCGTATGAGCATGAGATCGTATTTATGCACGAAGGCGCTTCGGGCGGCGGTAAGAGCGAAATGCTAGAGGATATCAGACGTGAAGTCGACAACAGAGTAAAGCTCGCGACACATACAGTTACAGGCGAGGAATTCTATCTTAATCTTGGAGATACATGTAAGATATTCCCGATCGCCGATGATATGGTAAACGCCCATACTGATCTTCAGGATGATTCCGGCAAGCTGGTCATCGTAGACGCTGAGTACGGCTGGTTCCTGAGAGTGGACGGCGATAACTACTACGGAAATATCCCTCTGTATGAGAGGATCAGTATCCATCCTGATGAGCCGCTCGAATTCTTCAATATCGAAGGTACTCCGGGCGCAACTTGCCTCATCTGGGAGCACTACATAGAGGAAAACGGAAAGCCATGCTCGAACCCAAGAGTTATCATCCCTCGCAATATGATCGACAATATCATACCTGGCGATGAACCTCTTCAGGTCGACGTAAGATCGTTTGGCGTTCGTATGCCTCCTAGCACTAAAGAGCATCCTGACTACGGTGTAATGGGATTCGTTCAGATCGTACCGCCGGCACTCGCATGGCTCTGGAGACTCATATCCCCACGCGGGTTCAAGAACCCATCGATCGAGGATAAAGCTGCCGGTTCAGGGCTCAAGGCTGAAGGTGTAGGCTCGTACTGGCCTTTCGCTACAGGACAGAAAGTTAAGCAGGCCAACATGCTGCTCCATCAGATCGTGGATACACCTAATACGCTGAATATCCTTATCCCGAATCAGCACATCGGAGTTTACAATGTAGGCTTCTGCGCAGAATGGGTAGTGCGTGAATATCTGGCAAGAAGAATGGGTACGGTAAATGCCAAGCATCTTGTTGAAGCAAGATGCCCGCTCTTCGGCTATTCACTCAACGAGCTCAGGATCGACGGACAGCACATGAGACTCAGCTGGCTGAGACCTGAACTCCAGTCGACCATCGGAAGAGAGGGTTACGACAAATGCGCCAAGATCCTCACAGACTTCTTCAAGGAAGAACTCAAACAATTCCTGGTGCCTGAACTCGATCCCCTCGGACGTCAGATAATCGAGCTTTGCATGAACGACGCACCGCTCGAAGAGTATCTCAAGCTGACACCGATCAACAAGATTACAGGCAGACACGAACACACAAGAGCAAAGATATAATTAATGGCATACGACGGAATAATCACATATGCAGTCGCAAAAGAATTAAACGAGCGTATCAGCCTCGGCAAGATCGAAAAGGTCTATCAGCCGGGCAGAGAAGAGCTTTTGGTGCACATTCACACAGCGCGTGGGAATGTGCGCCTTTTTATGTCTGCAAACAGCCAGTCGGCCAGGGCCTGCCTTACCGAAGGCACATATACCAATCCCGATCAGCCGCCTACGTTTTGCATGCTGCTTAGAAAGCACATACAAGGAGGTCGCATTACTGAGGTGAGGGCGCGCGACGGCGAGCGCATCATCGAGATCGATATAGAGGCTCAGAATGAGCTGGGCTTTTATGTATGCCGCAGACTGATAGTCGAGGTAATGGCCAAGCACAGCAATATAGTGCTTATCGATACGGAGACAGGCAAGATCATCGATGCCATAAAACGCATTTCGATAGACATCAACCGCTACCGCCAGCTCCTTCCGGGTGTGATATATCAATACCCGCCCAAACAGGACAAGATCCCGTTCACTGAGGTGGGTGAGCTGACTGGTTTGCCTTGCGCCGACAAAGCGCTGATGGCGAAGGTAAGCGGTATATCACCTGCGATCAGCCGTGAGATGCTGAAGTACTGCAGGGCTGATGACGATGCGGCAACGCTTTCAGTGGCTCCTTCAAAGAGACTGGTGGAGATAGTGAAGGCGATCGACGACGGAAGTGCTGCAGCCAGAGCGTATGTGGATGAAGAGGGTACCCCGAGAGAATTCCATATAACTGATCTTGCGGAGTACGAAGGTCTTGAGGTCAGATACTTCGATACTGTCTCGGAGTGCGTTGAGTTTTTCTACTCCAATAGGGAAGCGTCCAATATCGTAAGGCAGAAGGCCCATCCTCTGCTGAGATCGGTGCAGGCATCGCTCGATAAGGCGCTTCTCAAGAAAAAGAAACTCTCAGAAGATCTGCTGAACGCAGAGAACTCCGATAAGTACAGACTGTACGGAGAGCTTCTTACGGCAAATATACACATGATCAAGCCGGGCATGCGAAAAGTCACTGTCACAAACTACTACACAGGAGAGCCTATCGATATCCCGCTCGATGAGAAGATAGGAGCTTCCGCCAATGCCCAGAGATATTTCAAAAGATATTCAAAGGCCAGGGTGGCGATCCACGAAAAACAGACTCAGCTTGAAGACAACGCAAAAGATATAGAGTATCTGGAATCTGTAGTGCAGAGCATTGAGGCTGCGGACAATGTGCCGCTGCTCGAATCGATCAGAGATGAGCTCGAAGAGACGGGCTACGTAAGAAGGCGCCAGAAGGCTGCTCAGAGAAAGCGCAAGAAAGACAAGCCTCAGCCTATAAAGTACACGCTTAGCGATGGCACCGAAGTTCTTGTCGGGCGGAATAACACAGAGAACGACTGGCTAACTATGAAGCACGCAGCCAAGACTGATGTGTGGATGCATACAAAGGACATCCCGGGCTCGCATGTGATCATAAAGATGACTGACGGGCGCAATGTGGACGATCTTACCGCTGAGCTTATTTATGAGGCTGCTTCTATCGCGGCATATCACAGCAAGGCGAGCAGCAGCGACAATGTGCCTGTTGACTATGTGCCGGTAAGATACGTTAAGAAGCCGAATGGTGCAAAGCCGGGCATGGTGATCTTTACGCACAATCAGACGGTGTATGTAACTCCAAAGTTACCGGAGTGATATGCCAGTGATTGTATATGCCTCCAGCTCGTGCCTCGTTGTCACGAAACACAATCCGTTTCGTCGGCCCTCCAAGGCTCGCGGGAAATTCCGCTTCGCCGTGAGACTGGCGAAGCTCCAAGTTCCCGACTCGCTTCCGTCGTCGGGCCGCCGCTCCGGTGTGATTTCAGCTCCGCCTCGGACCATCTCGCTTTCGGCATATGCAATCGCCGGCTCAATAAGTTCCCACTACCATTTTTTTGCAAAAAGAGTTATAATATCGGAGCGCGCTGATAAGGCGCTCGATAAGGTCTGTTAGCTCAGTTGGGAGAGCGCATGGGTCACAACCATGATGTCGTGAGTTCGAGCCTCGCACAGACCACCAAAAAAGATGGGGCTGTCGCATTTGAATAAAATGTGGCAGCCTCTTAACGTAAACAGCAGACAGCTTCAGACAGAGAGCAAGCTCTCAGTCATCAGCAGTCTGCTGTTTTTACTTTTTGCGCACAATAACACTACGCTTTTATTCTTCTA
>JAZQBC010000031.1:0-23065 GCA_045545495.1 Anaerovoracaceae bacterium
GACTTAGGCTGTAAAGACCGTTAAGATTGCCGACCTGAAGGATTATCTGGGAAGCGACGAGATGAACCGCGACAAATATCAGGGCAACGAGTATGCCGGCGTGGTTACGGGTCTGGCATGGACAAGCGTAGGCGGAGTAACTCTCACAATTGAGACTGTCAAGATGCCGGGCGCCGGCAAGCTCATCCTGACAGGCCAGATGGGCGATGTAATGAGAGAATCTGCTACTACGGCTCTCGGATACATCAAGTCGATTTCCGGTAAATACAAGATCGGCAAGGACATGTTCAAGGACTACGATATCCAGATCCATATCCCTGAAGGAGCGACTCCTAAGGATGGTCCGTCAGCGGGCATCACCATGACAAGCGCGCTGTTCAGCCTGCTTACAGATAGAAAGGCAGACAAGACAGTCGCTATGACAGGTGAGATCACACTCAGGGGAAAAGTCCTCAGGATAGGCGGTCTCAAAGAAAAGTCACTCGCGGCGTACAGACAAGGCATACGCAAGATCATAATTCCTAAAGAGAATGTGCCTGATCTTGAAGACATCCCATCGTCGGTTCGCAGAGAGATCGAGTTCATACCTGTAGAAGACTTCGAAGAGGTAATTCCGATTGTTATAAAATAGGATCGGCAGCGATCAGACAGTAAAGAATGAAGATAAACAAATCAGAACTTGAAGCGGTCGCGGTCAAGGCATCTCAGTATCCTCCGGAGGATATTCCCGAGATAGCCTTTGCCGGCAGATCCAATGTGGGGAAATCATCGCTTCTGAATCTCATTACCGGTAGGAAAAGTCTTGCGAGAGTCTCCGGAAGCCCGGGCAAGACGCGCACGATAAACTTCTACCGCTGCAACGACGGGTTCAGAGTGGTTGACCTGCCGGGATACGGCTTCGCTAAGGTAAGCAAAAAAGAATCAGAGAAGTGGGGAGCCATGATCGAAGGCTACCTCGAGAACAGAAGCACGCTTCTCAAAGTGGTGCAGCTGGTGGACATAAGACACAAGCCGAGCGCCCAGGACGTGCAGATGTATGAATATCTGAAGTATTACGGCCTCGACGGCATAGTTGTGGCCACCAAAGCTGACAAAGTCGGAAGCAATCAAAAGGCAAAATGCGTCAAGGAGATAAGGCAGACGCTTGGTATGGGTAAGGACGACAAAGTGATACCCGTATCCGCGCTCAAGAAGACGGGAAATGAAGAACTTCTTAGCGTTATAGAGGCACTGCTCGAAGAAAAAGGAGGGGAAGATGTCCGATAAAAACGAAAAGAAAAAAGATGATAAAAAAGTCATAGAAGAAGCAATAATCGGAAAAGTGCTCTTTACAGAGGCACAGATCGCCGAGAGGGCAAAGGAGATCGCTGCTCAGATCGATAAGGACTTTGAGGGCGAGGAAGTAATCCTTCTTTGCACGCTCAAGGGTTCGATCCTGTGGATGGCGGATCTCATGAAGTATATGAAGACCGACGCCAAGATCGACTTTATCTCGGCAAGCAGCTACGGCGCTTCTACCACCAGTTCTGGAGTCGTAAAGATCGCGTATGAGCCGACTATCAACATGTATGAAAAGAACGTGATCGTCGTTGAGGATATCGTTGACACCGGAAGGACCCTTACATACATGCTCCCAAAGCTGATGGAGAGAGGACCAAAGTGTGTTAAGCTTTGCACGATGCTCAATAAGGAAGCTAGAAGAGAAGACCGCGTAGATCCTGACTACATAGGCTTCGAGGTGGACGATCTGTTCATCATCGGATACGGCCTTGACTTCGATCAGAGATTCAGAGGTCTCCCGTATATCAGCTACCTCGACGAAGAAGACGTAGAAAAGCTGTAAGAAAAACTAAGGGTAACGATCCAGTGGACGCCGTAGAACTCAGAGAACTGATAGAATCGGATCTTAAGAAAGATCTCCATATGCACACTGTCCATTCCGATGGGGCACTGACTCCTGAGGAACTTATTGACTTGCGCGTATCTGAGGGCTATGAACTGCTTTCCATCACAGACCATGATGTTATAGGAGGCAACAACGCCGGTATCAAACACGCCGCGCTCTTAGGGGTAAAATTTATCCCGGGCATCGAATTCGACTCTGAGGATGATCTCGGCTCGGATCTTCACATGCTCGGCTACGGCTTCGATCCTGAGAACGATATATTTACTGATAAGGTCATTGAAGTTCTGGCTGAGAGGAACAACCGTAACGAAAGATTCAGAGCGGCGCTGAATACGAGAGGCTACAACATCACACAAGAGGATATAAAGGCTATCAACAGCGGTAGATACGTAGGAAAGCCTACGTTCGCAAGAGTGCTCGTCAAGAAGGGAATAGTGGGCAGTGTCAACGAGGCCTTCGCCACGATCTTCAGAGAGCCGGATATCAAAGCGATAAAAAAGGTGACTATGTCCTCTAAGGAAGCGATCGATACGATCCACGCGGGCGGCGGGCTCGCTGTAATGGCTCACCCGATGGAGCAGAGGAGGCTCAACGAAAGCTTTGAGGAATTCAAACCAAGGCTCTACAGCCTGATGGACCGCATGGTCGAATACGGCGTCGACGGTATAGAGTGCCATCATCCGTCAGCTTCTCCTGAGCAGCAGGAACTCCTTGTGAAGTACGCAAAGGAGCACGGCATGATGATCACCAGAGGCTCGGACGTGCATAATCCGAATGTACCGAGAGACTACAGCAGGTATCACAGACCATAAAAATCCCTTTATCCGACAGAAAATGCCCTAATTCCTGCAGCGGATTCCCTCAACACATAAACGACAAATATACAGCCTCCCGGGCTCATATACTGAAGTTACAAGGTATTACTTCTATATGGGACGGGAGGTTTTATTATGGATACAAGAACTTACAGATTACCAAAGGCGGTTTACTACCAGTGCATATGGACAGTAAAAGATATGGAAAGGCTGCAGAGGCTGTCTATGGCCGCGGACAAAGGATTCCGGGAGAATGAGATCGTATTCTTTGAAGTTGATGAGGATGCCATAGATAACAGGGAAGTGCTAAGACAGGCCAAAGTGAAGCTCGGCTGTATCAAGAGGGCCCTGCAAGAAGTACCCGAGGAATACAGGCGCGGCACGATCGAAAGCATTGTGGAAGGGCTGCCGTTTTCAGGTCTGGCGCACGAGAACACGTGGAGGAAGTGGCGCAAGGTTTTCATAAGGCATCTTGCGAGAGAGCTATGCCTGATCTGACAGATGCTATGATCATCGCCGCCCGATGAGCGGCAAAAAACCATCCTTTCTCATTCAATATGGCAAGCGGATATGCTAAAATACATACAAAGAATTATTGTAAAGCTGGAGCATATCAGGATGACATTTGAAGAAAAGACACTCAGCAGTAAGTTAGTATACGAAGGGCCTGTTTTTAAGGTAAGGCAACACATAGTGGAGACTGTCGGAGGCGAGTCAGTCAGGGATATAGTAGAGCATACAGGCGGCGCAATCATGGTCGCTGTCACGAATGAGGGAAAGATCCTCATGGAGAAACAATTCAGGAAGGCTCTTGAGATGGATTTCCTCGAACTTCCTGCCGGCAAAGCCGATCCCGATGAAGAGCCTGAAGTCACTGCGGTAAGAGAACTCCACGAAGAGACCGGATATATCGCGGGCGATGTGAAGCATCTCATATCGTTCTATCCGACTTGTGGCTACTCCAACGAATTCCTGCACATCTACCTTTGCAAAGATCTTACCAAAGGCGAGAAACACTGGGATAAAGACGAGTGCATCGAACTGTTAGAAATGTATCCTGATGAGATCATCGATAAGATCAAGACCGGTGAGATCATGGACAGCAAAACAATAATCGGAATTCTTTACGCGAAAATGCTGAATGAGATCTAAGGGTGGTTATCATGAAAGAATTTCTTGACTACATGAAAGACGAAAAGAAAAAGGCCACGAACACTCTTATAGCGTACGAGAGAGACTTGAAGGCCTTCGATAAATTCCTCAAAGACCGCGGAACAGGCGGCCTCGATTCCTGCAACGAAAGTGACGCCATCTCATATGTGCTCGAGATGGGCAACGAGAATAAATCGAAATCGACCATCAACCGAAGAGTGTCGGTGCTCAGGAATTATTATGCCTATCAGATACAAAAAGGCGCGATGACATCGAATCCTTTTGCGAAGATAAAGGCATCAAAGACAGAGAAGAGACAGATCGAATATCTTTCGATCCAGGAGACTGCTGCGCTCATGGAGCTTCCGGGCAATGATGTGAAAGGCATGAGAGATAAAGCTCTGATGGAGTTCATGTATGGCACAGGCGCCAGGGTCACAGAGGTAGTGAGGCTGAGATTCAGCGATATAAATCTGAGAATGAATTTCGTGACGCTCAAGGACGTAAACGAAGAGAGCCGTATCGTGCCACTCGGGAGTTACGCATCAGAGGCTATGTCAAATTATGTGAAAAACGCTTATGACAGCATCATCGGCAGAGACCATAGCGATGACGACTTCGTATTCATTAATATGAGAGGGGAGCCGCTGACAAGACAGGGCATCTGGAAGATCCTCAAGGATTATGGCGCACAGCTCGGAATGGCAGAACGCATGACTCCACAGATACTTCGTGACAGTTTCGCGATCCACATACTCCAGAACGGAGGCGATCTTAAGACACTTCAAGAACTGATGGGTTTTGAGGATATGACGATCGGCATCGCGTATCTCGCGGTCACCGACATCCACGTCCGCGACGTATTCAAGAAGTGCCACCCAAGGGCGTAGCTAAAGGGCGCGGCTTAGGACGCGCAAAGGCTTTTAGAGAATGCGACTTGGTGCCGGCTGACGCTCTGCGCCCGGTCGCAAAAAAAGTTAATAAAATGCTTGCAATGACCGACATTCTGTAGTATTCTACTAAAGCTGTCGGTTTTTTCGACCGATACATTAGTTATTACGGGCGGTCCTCTGGGGACGGGCAATAAGGCCGGGAAGCTCCATGAACGTCTTGAGAGGAAGGAGAGAATAACGTGAACGTATTAGACCAGATCACACAGGATTACAAGAGAGACGATATCCCTGAATTCAAGGTAGGCGATACTCTGAGAGTACACGTCAAGATCATCGAGGGTCAGAGAGAAAGAATCCAGGTATTCGAAGGTTATGTGCTTAAGAGACAGCACGGCGGCATCAACGAGACTTTCACAGTCCGTAAGCTGTCAAACGGAATCGGCGTAGAGAAGACATTCCCACTCCATTCGCCTAAGATCGAAAAGATCGAAGTCGTAAGGAAGGGCAGAGTCAGAAGAGCTAAGCTCAACTACATGCGTCAGAGAACAGGTAAGGCTGCAAGAATCAAGAGCGCAGAATAACGATCACGGATGCACACCTTTAAAAGGTGTGCATTTTTCGATAAAATAGAAAAGACGTCGGCGCGAGGCGCAAATTAGCGCATGCGCAGCCGGCGGATATAATTAATGAGGATATGATCGATAACATAAACTGGTATCCGGGGCACATGAAAAAGACCCGGGAATTGATACAGGAAAACTTGAAGGCCGTCGACCTCACAGTAGAGATAGTCGATAGCCGTATTCCTGTGTCTTCAAGAAACCCTATCATCGACGAGATCATCTCGGGCAAGCCGCGCATAATAGTGCTCGGCAAGTCCGATCTTGCTGACGCTGAGGAGACGGCCAAGTGGTGCAGTAAACTCGCAGGCGGGGAAGGTGTGAAGCGCGTGATGGCGCTCAACCTTCAGTCTGGAGAGAACATCAAGAAACTCCTCAAGGCGCTCGAGGCAGAGCAGGCCGAACGCGACAAGAACCGTTCGATCAAGAGGCCGCTTCGCATCATGATAGTGGGCGTGCCTAACGTGGGCAAGTCGTCGCTTATCAATCGCCTGACAGGCAAGAGGTCGGCGCAGACGGGAGACAGGCCTGGAGTTACCAAGGGCAAGCAGTGGCTTACTCTGACGAACGGTATGCAGCTTCTCGATACGCCGGGAATACTTTGGCCTAAATTCGAAGACCCAAACGTGGGGCTCAACCTTGCATTTTGCGGAAGCATCAAAGACGACATTCTCGGAGTGCAGGATCTCGGATTCGAGCTTATCAGAGTGCTTGGTGAGAATTATCCGGATCTTTTGCAGGAAAGATATAAGCTCGATGGGATCTCTGAGGAGACGATCGAAAACATGGACAATATTGCTCTGAAGCGCGGCTTTATAATGGCCGGCAAGCGCATCGACTATGAGCGCACGGGAAGGACCGTGCTCGATGAGTTCAGGGGTGGCAAGATTGGAAGGATAACACTGGAGAAGGCTTAGACGCGAATTGGATCGCGGGCCGGCGCGAGACAGGGCGATAACAGTAGCGCAGGGCAAAGTGCTAAAAAGTAGCGCGAGCCGGCGCACTGATAGCGCCTGGAAGAAAGATATAAATGACGAAGGCGGAACGGGAACAGAAGGCAATTGAAAAGTTGGCGGAGATGAGGCAGCACGAGGATGAGCTCAGGGCGAAGGGTCACGAGCTCATCGCGGGCATCGACGAGGTGGGCAGAGGCCCGCTCGCAGGCCCCGTCTACGCTGCCTGCGTCGTGCTGCCCAAAGACTTCAACGTCCCCGGCGTAAACGATTCCAAGAAGCTCTCCGCAAAGAGAAGAGAAGAACTCTCCGAGATCATCAAAGAGCAGGCCGTCGCCTATGGAATAGGAATCGCGGACAACAAAGAGATCGACGAGATAAACATACTCGAGGCGACAAAAAACGCCATGAGGCGCGCCGCAAAAGCCTGCAGCGCTATGCTTGCAGACAAGGGCAAAGGCAGCGCGCCGGATATGCTGCTCGTAGACGCGGTGAAGCTCGACGCCGGCCTTCCATGCGAGGCTATAATCAAAGGCGACGAGAAGTGCCTATGCATAGCTGCGGCTTCAATAGTCGCCAAGGTGGCAAGGGACTCGTATATGACAGAGATGGACAGCGTCTATCCGGGATACGACTTCGCGTCCAACAAAGGCTACGGCACCGCGAAGCACTACGAAGGGCTCAGGACGATCGGCAAGTCGCCGATCCACAGGCTTACATTCCTCAAGAAGTTCGACGAAAACCCGGATACCGGACATGATAGGACTCATGCCGGCGGAGTCAGAGGAGAAAAGGCAAACGTTAACGGCAATACGATTCGGGAGATCGCGCAGATGGCAAAAGGCAAGAAAGTATACGCGGTAAAAAAGGGCAGGACTACAGGCATCTTCATGACCTGGGACGACTGCAAGGCTCAGGTGGATGGCTTCGCCGGAGCGGAGTACAAAAGCTTCGCAGACCCTGCAGACGCGATGGCTTACCTTGGTCTTAGCCCTCAGGGACTAGGCTCAGCCATGGGTTCAGGCGCAGGCACCGGCAATGGAAACGCAGGCAATAGCGCTTCTGAATTCCCGGAAGGCGTGGTAGCCTATGTCGACGGAAGCTACGATGCATCAAGCGGAAGGTTCAGCTGCGGAGTCGTGATCATCGAGACAGACGCTGACGGAAACAGCGAGACAACCGAACTCAAATCCGCATTCGATGACGCGGAAGCTGCCGCCCAGAGAAACGTAGCCGGCGAGATCATGGGATCAAAGCTCGCGATCGACTGGTGCATGGCAAACGGCGTAAAATCAGTAGAGATCTACCACGACTACGAAGGCATTGGCGCATGGGCAGACAGACGCTGGAAGGCCAACAACCCGCTGACGCAGGGCTACAGAGACTACGTTGCCGAAGCCAGAAAGACACTCGAGATCAAATTCGTAAAGGTCAAAGGTCACTCGGGCAACAAGTATAACGATATGGCAGACAAGCTCGCAAAGGCTGCTCTTCAATAACTTAGGGGGAGGCGGCCCTCCAATAAAATAGAAGTGAAGGCGAGGCCACCCTACAGCCACCAGACAGCAACTACAGATAATCAAATTTATTAAATATATAAAGGGAGAATCAAATGTTTAAAGAAGATTTCATGACTGCAGCCAACGGAGCGGCAGGAAAAGCAAAACTGCTAAAGAACAACCCGCTCGGGTACTTCCTGCTGTCAGTCCTGGCAGGCATGTTCATAGGCTTCGGCATACTGCTGGTATTCACGCTTTCAGGGGCACTCGACGGTGCTCCGTACACGAAACTGCTGATGGGCTGCTTCTTCTCGGTAGCACTCTCACTGGTCGTTATCGCAGGAGCGGAACTCTTCACCGGCAACAACCTGGTGATGTGCGCAGGCTACCTCAAAAAGACAGTGTCTATGGGCGAAGTACTCAAAGTATGGCTCGTATGTTGGATCGGCAATCTGGTCGGCGCCATCCTCCTCTCATTCATCTACAATGCGACAGGACTCTACACCGACGCAACGCTCACCGCGATGACAAACACAGCAGCGATGAAGATGACCGCCGGATTCGTCCCGCTTCTCACACGCGGCATGCTCTGTAACATGCTCGTATGTCTCGCTGTATGGTGCGGCTTCAGAAGCAAAACAGAAGCAGGAAAGCTCATCATGGTGTTCTGGTGCATCGTCGCGTTCTTCACAACAGGCTTCGAGCACAGCATCGCCAACATGACGCTTCTCACGCTTGGCCTCATCAACAATGGCGGCAACGAAGCGATAACGATGGGCGGCTACTGGTTCAACCTGCTGACAGTAACAGTCGGCAACATGCTCGGTGCGATCCTCCTCGTAGCGCTCCCATATTACGTGGCTCAGCTCGACAAGGAGAGGGCAGCATAATCATGTCGAACGGGTTTACAAGAGTAGATGTATAATAGATATTAACTAGTTGGGTATGACTACGAGCTAAACATGATCACTAAGAAAACAAAAGCAAAAAACAATCAGCGAAAGAAGGAACAAAATGAACGATTGGTACAAAAGCGAATGGAGCAATGCTCTCGGAAGAGAGATGGGGCACGCAATGTTCGGTGACAGCGGTCGCCTGATGGTCGCGTTCGGCCCACAGAACGGACACACTTACGATTTCAGAAACTTCGGTATGGTAGACTCCGTGCTTCCTTGGATCGAAGCCGGCAAGCTGAGAGTCCTCTGCGTCGACAGCATCGACGAAGAGACATGGTCAAACGAGTGGGGCGACCCAAGAGCCAGACTCGAGCAGCAGGAGAGATGGTTCAGCTACGTGACAGACGAGCTTCTGCCGCAGTACCTGAGCGATGAGAGAGCTCTCACGACAGGCTGCAGCATGGGAGCTACACACGCTGCCAACTTCTTCTTCCGCAGGCCTGACATCTTCTGCGGCATGATCGCGCTCAGCGGCCTCTACGGCACAGACTACTTCTTCCACGGCTACAAGGATGATCTCACATACGCGAATTCGCCGATCGACTTCCTCAATAATATGCCTGAGGATCATCCGTGGATGGATCTTTACAGAAGAAGCGCCATCATATTCTGCTCCGGTCAGGGTGCCTGGGAGGATGAGATGAGAGTCGACCTCAACGAACTCGATGTCATACTCAACGAAAAGGGCATCGACCACTGGGCCGACTACTGGGGCTTCGACGTCAACCACGACTGGCCTTGGTGGAGAAAGCAGCTGCCATACTTCCTCGGCCATATCCTCGGCGATCCTTGGGACTGATAAGAACCATATAACAGACGCCGGATGTCCCCCGCCTCTCTATAGGCGGCGGGTTCCATTTTCGACCGTCGGTGGTGGGTACAATCCCCGACCGACGCTCTCAGGAGCTGAAGCTCACGGCGCCTGTTGACGGCGTCGCTCGCTCCAATCAAGCGAGCTTGTTGGAACTTTGCTCCTGGTTGAATAGGACCGTAGAACAACGAGGGCATCGCCACTGATGTCTCGCATCGACACTAGTTTAGCGGAAGTGAATATATACTCACTACAATGTGTATATATTCACTTTTTTCGTACACCAGCTAGTGATAATCAGTACCTTCCTAAAAAAATTCTACATTTTTTTTTAAATTTTCGCATATTTGTAGAAAATTGCCTAAAATATTGGAGAGTTTGATAGCACCAAGATTTTACTAAAGCCGGGCACATGACTGCCACAGAATAGCACAAAACGCTATAAACCTGTATTTGCAAGTCTTTCGCACATATACTACGTTTCTTTTACGTTTATTGGAGCAACGAATAATCATTCATGAGGCGAGGAACGGCAAGAAACTCTACATTTTTTTAATATTTTTGCAAAATTTGTAGAATTTCTTGCTTTGGTGCATTCTAGAAGCGACGATGCCTGACAGAAATACATGATGATAACTAAATGCTTTGAAATAGTAGATAGTAGTATGAAGATGTTGCGAAATGAAGTGCATATGTAGCACTGCTTACGTATAATCTGAATATAGCAAACTTAGTGGGTTGTATCGACACATATCGAGGTATATCGAATTTTATTCCAATATCCGTTGACCACGGATCATATGCTATATGCCAGGAGGTGCCACTATGATCGGAAGACAAGTTATAAAATCAGGAAGGAAATGGGAAAGCAAGGAAGAGCTTCTTGATTTCATGGAAGCTAATTGGAACAAAGAAGAGTACGGCGACTTCTTCTTCGGAAAGCCGACTATGGGATCTGTAGCGGGCTACATATGCCTGCCGGCTACCAACAGGTTCATGGTGATTGTATATCCGAAGAAAGATAAAGTAGTGCTGACGGTATGCGACGCGCCTGAGGGCCTCAGGAGCAGGCTTGTCCAGTCGATACCTCATCAGGGCAGGATCTTTTCATCGATCGTAACGATGGCCGAACTCGGATCGTACGAGAAAGAGCGTCGCGGCCCGGCAGAGGAAGTGCTGCAGGCATACACCGCTCACATGAAAGAGATCCTCGGCGTAAACTGATAGGAACCATACGACGTGCAGTTTCCTTGTAAAAATGAATAATTGTGAATTCCCATGTGTATGGCTACGGTCGTATAATAGAGCCAGTTCAATTAATACAGTCAGTTCATTAAATAAAGCCAGTTCGTTAAATAAAGCCAGTCCGAAATGAGGCTTTGACGTACTTTAGCAAAGGCTTTGCAAGCAGGAGGAAACATGGAAACACTGAAAACACTTAAGACACGCCGCAGCTGCCGCGCCTACAAAACGGAAAGAGTAGAGGCAGAGAAGATCGATGCTATCGTTGAAGCAGGCACATACGCCGCGACAGGAATGGGCAAGCAGTCGCCTATCATCATCGTTGTAAAGGATAAGGAAGTCCGCAACAAGCTGTCGAAGATGAATGCTGAGATCATGGGCGTGGACTTTGACCCATTCTATGGCGCGCAGGATCTTCTGATCGTACTCGCCAACAAGGATATGCCAACTTACATTTACGACGGAAGCCTGGTAATGGGCAACCTGATGAATGCGGCAGCCGACCTTGGCGTATCCAGCTGCTGGATTCATCGCGCTAAGGAAGAGTTCGAGAGCGACTACGGCAAGGAGCTGCTGAAGAAACTCGGCATCGAAGGCAATTACGAAGGCATCGGTCACCTGGTGCTTGGATACGCCGCTAAAGAGGCCGCAGACTCTGCCCCAAGAAAAGCGGATTACGTCTACACGATCTAACATTATTGATACTTGATTGATACTTGCTTTTCACAGCACGTACGAGAGCAACGAACACTACGACCAACGCTATCTCGTACGTGCAAAAATTCGCATAGTCATTACAGGACCGCACGGTATTAACCTAAGTAAAGCCCTTGTCGAGAGACTGGGGCTTTTTCTTGCGTATAGCGTATTGCTTATTCGTCGATCTAGACTCAAAAGCACACAGGGAAGCCATACTATGTATTGCTTATTCGTCGATCTAGACTCAAAAGCACACAGAGAAGCCATACTATGTATTGCTTATTCGGCAATCTAGACAAATAAGCACACAGAGAAGCCATACTATGTATGGCTGGAGCTTTTATATTACATATGAAAGCACCGCGCTATCAGAAACATATCAGCTGGGGAAGTCGCTGTAAGGGCTGCCGGTTTCTCTGTTGAAGACAAAGAAGATTTAGGGAGTCTGCGAGGTGTTCTCGCAGGCTCTTTTGATTGCTAAAGGATTGCAATATGATTGCATTTAGATTGCGTAATACATACAGATTTGCTATACTATTGTCATTAAAGGAGGGAAAACTATGGCAAGAACATCCAATGTGTTCACTAGGGTCGAGCCGGACATCAAGGAACAGGCAGAGGCTGTGCTCAGCCAGCTAGGTATTTCAATGTCCAGCGCTGTGGAGATGTTTCTTAGACAAGTCGTTTTGCAGAGAGGCATTCCTTTTGAAATGAAACTGCCGGCAGAAAGGCCGGTCTCTGTAGGCTCACTTTCAAAGGAGCAGTTTGACTACGAGATACGCAAAGGCTACGAGTCTATCCTGAATGATGATGTTTATTCAGCGGATGCGGTGGCAGAGAAAATGCCTGGCTGAAAGATGCAGACAGCATAGCGTTACAGCAGAGCCTGCGTCATCTCGACAGGGCATATGACAGCTTCTTCAGGAAGAAGGGCGGCTATCCGAAGTTCAAGTCGAAGCGATCCAGGCAGAGCTACCGGACTATGAACATAAACTCCAATATATACATAGATGAAGACAGCATAACTCTTCCCAAAGCGGGCAAAGTAAAGATCGTAAATACAAGAGGGTTCGACGGAAGGATAATAAGCGCAACAGTATCAAGGACAGCAAGTGGAAGATACTACATATCCCTTCAGGTAGAAGAGGAGTATGAGGTCCTTCCTAATGCGGGAGGCAGTATAGGCCTCGATGCCGGGCTTAAGTCTCTGTATACGACTTCGGATTCGGAAATATATCCAAATCCGAAGACACTGTCTCTGCATGAGAAGAGGATAAAGAGACTGCAAAGAAGCCTTTCAAGAAAGAAGAAAGGTTCCAAGAATAGTGAGAAGGCAAGACTGAGACTTGCAAGAGAACATGAGAAGGTATCTGACATCAGAAATGACATACAGCATAAGATCGCTCATAAGCTGGCGAGCGAGAACCAAGTCGTCTGCGTAGAGGATCTTGATGTGAGAGACATGATGAAGGATCACCGTCTCGCAAAGCATATATCTGATGCATCCTGGAGCGAGCTATGCCGTAAGCTTGAGTACAAGACAGCAGACCATGGAGGCGTGCTCGTAAAGGTGCCGAGGACATATGCTTCGAGCCAGATATGTTCCTGCTGTGGCAGAAAGGAACCAAAGGTGAAGGACCTTAGCATCCGCAGATGGAAATGCCCATCGTGTGGTGCAGAGCATGACAGGGATGTCAATGCCGCAAATAACATATTAAAAAAGGGCCTAGAGATGCTTGCATCTTAAGCCCTTGTAGAAACTAACTCTAAGTACCGTGGGTCGCACGGGATCTCAAGCCTGTGGAGAGAGTGTAAGACGCCGGATCTTCGGATGAGGCGCAGTTCTCTGTGAAGCAGGAATCCCCCACCTCTAAGCGTCAGCGTAGGTGGCGGGAGCGTTCAATCCATCCCCATTATCATTCCAAGTATAAACGGCACAAGCCAGATCACCCACACGGCAATGCTGAAGCGGTGGAAAGTATGCATCGCTTTTTCGTCTTTCTTCGCCAATACAACAGTCGCCCATACCGCATGGACCATCATGAGCACTATAGCGATCATGCCTGTGATCCCATGCGCGCTCATCAGCCCGACACCGGATCCGTACGCTATGTGTGACATCATGTATGTACCGAAAGTATCGCAGCAAAGACCAAGCCAAAAGAACACAAGATGTACCGGCTTAAGTGTCTTTGCAATGCGCTCCGACCACACACCTATCGTGTAGAAAATGAGCGCGAGAGTAATAGCTATAACAGCCTTTAGAAGTATTGGTGACATTTAGTTCCAGTCTCTCCCTTTACTATTTTTTGTTGAGTACGTAGCCCGCAATGGCTCCGACGATTCCTCCAAGTATATGCGCCATATTCGAGATATCATCTTGAACAAGTATGCCCTCATACACTTGCTGACCAATGAAGATAATTGCCACAAGTATCACTGTCAGAGGGATCTCGCCTTCCTTGAAACTCGTGAATGACGTCATCATGATAAACGCGAACACGACTCCGCTTGCCCCGCAGAGAGCGATGCCGGGGAACAGGAACCATGTAACCAGGCCTGTCACAAGCCCGGTCACCAGTATCACTTCAATGATCGAGCGGGATCCGTATTTCTCCTCGAGCATAGGTCCAAGCAAAAGCAGGTACATCATATTGCCGATATAGTGGCTCCATCCCGCGTGCCCAAGTACATGGGTAAACATGCGCACGTACGTGAGTGGTGAAACAAGCGACGAATGGTACGTCATGAACAACAGCTTATTGCTGAGTCCTGCAGTCAAATAGTTTGCTACCATCACGCCAAAGCTGATGATGACAAAAGTCAGCACTACAGGTGAATTGTACGTTATACTTCTGCTTTTCCTCATGCCTATTATCTATACCTCATTGCTTATTCAACATCGAATACCGCTATGTACTCGACATCTTCGCTGACTTCTACTTTGATTTCGGACTCTGTCGAGAAGTCTTCGCCATTCTTTGTCCACTTGACGAACTTATAGCCTTCATCCGGCTTAGCCTTGATTATATATGTAGTCGGCTCGGCAACGTTCTCAGCTACTGACTGCGTAGGGAAATCCTCTTCGAATTCGACATCCTCTCCCTCTTTGCCGTAAGCTATGCTGCCAACTCCTTCGGTGTTTATTTTAAGAAGTCCGATGTAATCAGGGGTCTCTTCCATAGTGAAGTGGTAGGTCTCACCGCCTTCGACTTCCATCATCAGACCGTTATCGCCTTCTTCGCTGATGGTAACAATGTAATCGGTATCGCTGTCGTCGTATTCCGAATCAAGATTGCCGGCGAGCGTCTCGCCTTTTTGCTCAAGGAACCATCCGTGGACTTCTCCGCCGGCAAGCAGTACCGATACAGCCCACATTTCATCGTGCTCACCATCATCAGGCTTAGCGATGATCAAATAGTTCTCGTTTCCATCAGAAAAAGTGCCTACTCGTGTCCATTCAAAATCGCTGTCACCGTTGCCGCCAGTAGAACCGCATGCGACAAGCCCTAACGCCAGAACTACTGTCAGTAACAAATACATCAGTTTTTTCATCTCGAGTCTCCTTGTCCGATTTGTTCATCGCTTCTCTACCAACATGTACAAATAATTTGCTATTATTATATCAGAGGTGAAGGATGGCAAAAACTGTAATGCAGAAAGAGATAGATCGTCTGCGCAAAGCCGAGCGACGTTTTCTGAAAGCTCAGCTGAACAGACAGCCTACCAAACTCGATCATTTGCTTGAGGAAAAAGTTCCTCCTAAGCTCGAGTCTACTCTTAATGCGGCTTTTGCGAAAGCATTTCACCTCATTTTTTCAAAAGGCACATGGCTCATCAGCAAGACTTACTCTGAGGAGAAGCTGGTCAGAGAGTTCACACTCGCAGCGGTTGAACTCGACGAGCTCGGCGGATCCAAACAGATGCGCGGATTCAAGCGCCGCGCTGCCAAAACCGGTACTGCTCATACCATCGTGTCCGCGGTCGCCGGTCTTACCATGGGTATCTTCGGCGGTATGCTTCCTGATATAGTGCTCTTCAACGCGCTGGTGCTACGCAATATCTATCAGATCGCCATGAAATATGGCTACTCTTACGATACTGACGAGGAGCGTAAATTCATACTCCGCATCATCGCGGCCGCAATATCAGATGGCGACGCACTCATAAACGCCAACAAAGAGATCAATCAGCTGATCAGGAGCGATCTTGCCGGCGACACTAGCACGGTTGATGAGCGGATCAACGAAGCGGCTATGTCACTCGCCCATGCCCTCCTTCTGATGAAGTTTGTCCAGAACATACCTATCATCGGCGTTGTCGGTGGCGCGTCCGATTTCATATACATGGAAAGGATAAGTGACTACGCTGTGCTCAAATACCAGAGGCGTTTTCTGGTCGACCAGATGAGGCTCGGTCGCAAATAACGGATCCCCACTCACAGATCAGACAGCGTTTGGCGTTGACCACCTGTAAAATCTTAGCAATAAGAATCGTCCCTTCAGTCGTATGTTCGTGACTGGAGGGACGTTTTGTTTTGAGATCTATTTTGTCCTATCTTTTAGACCAACTCAGTTATTACTTTTATGAAGAACAGCACCAAGACCACTATCATTATCGGTTTTACGGCCTTGCTGCCCTTCTCGTTGAAGAATGAGACCCCGATGTAGTTGCCTGCGATCCCGAACACTCCTGCTACGAGGCCAAGCAGTATGATCACCTTCTCGTTCAGAAGGTATACCACCAGCGAAGTTAAGTTCGTAGTCAGGTTGATGGCTTTTGCCGTTCCGTTTGCGTTGCCGAGAGTAAATCTCACAAAACTTGTAAGCAGCAGGATCAGGAATGTGCCGGTGCCCGGTCCGTAAAACCCGTCATAGACTCCTATGACAAGTGCCGCGATACATGCTCTCAGCACCGTCTGTCCCGGGCTCAAAGGCTCCCTCTCGACGTCGAGGTTTTTGGTCTTAAGCACGTAATACGCTGTGGCCGGGATGATCACCAGCATTATTATCTTGAAGATATCTGCGTCTACGAGTAGGGCCAGTCTCGCTCCGGTAGCGGATCCGATGATCGCCATAGCGACGCAAGGGATCGCGCTTTTCCACGGAATATTGCCGCTCAAAGCGAACCTGCCGGTCGAAACGAACGTGCCCATGCCCGAGCTCAGTTTGTTCGTAGCAATAGCAAAATGCGGCGGAAGCCCTGCGATCATGTAAGCGGGCAGCGAAATGAGTCCTCCGCCGCCCGCGATAGCGTCTACAAATCCTCCCAGGAATACAAGCGGGCACACTATTAGAAATGTTGTAATTGTTATTTCCGTCATCTTTGCTAAATACTATCCTTTGGAATAGTGTATTTCAACTGTCTGTTTCGAGTTTTTCTCAGGCATCCTTCAATTCTGAAATCTTATCAAGAAAACCGGCAGTCACTCTAAACTATGCTAAACTAATCTTACGATGAAAAGGAAGAGACTTCTGAAAATCTTAATAGCAGTACTGCTGGTCATGGTACTGGCAGCTTCCGCATGGATCGTTAACAGGGGTAAAGCCATCAAAGAGATCAATGATCAGGCAGCTCAGGAAGCCCGGACGGCTGAAGAAGAGCAAGCTAAGGCGGAGGAAGAAGCTGCAGCAGCAGAGGAAGCCGCGAAAGAGGCAGAAGAAGCGGCAATAGCTTCGCATGTCTTCGCACGCAGCGGATCCGCAGATATAGAGGAACACTCTTTCAAAGCTTATGATGCTGCCATAGAAGCCGGCGCCCGATACATAGAGCAGGATATCGTATGCTCTTCTGATGGCATCCTGTATGTTTCGACAGAGACCAACGCCGTTATCATGACCGGATATAACGGCATGTACGAATATATAAATTCTGAGACAGTGGACGAGCTTAGAACGGATGCCGGTAATCCTGTGCTCCGTCTCAGCCAGGTATTTGATAAATACGGCAAGGACATCCATTACGTGATCGAGCTCAAGGACCGCCGCGAAGCGTGCACAAATGCCTTTGAGGAACTGGTGGATAAGTACGGATACAGCGATCTGATAATCGTTCAGTCCATGTATCCTGAAGTGCTTGAAACGCTGGAAGAGAAATATCCGGATATGCCTAAACTTCTGGTATGCTGGAACCAGGCCGCATTTGAGAGGAACCTCGATGAACCGTATATCGATATGTTCTCTCTCAAGGCAGATGCCGGTCTGATGACAGAAAGCAACTGTGAGCTCACGCATCAGAAGAATAAACTATTCGGCGCGTGGAAGCTTAACGACGAGGATACGATCAAAAGGGCTATAGACATCGGAGTCGATAACTACTTCACAGATAATGGCGAACTCGCCCTCTCGATCGAGAAGGACTACGGAGTCAAGAATCGCAACTGATTATCGTTACCAACCGGGTTGACGACTAAACATCCGGTTAACTATTGTACCCCGATACAAAAAATCAAGACTTTTTTTGTATTCTTTAAATACATTTATTTTCATCTCAAAGTATTGCGACATTGTATCAACTGCAGTACAATGTAGACAAGAAAAGAAGAAACACAAGCCGGACGGAGAACATACCGGGTAACGGATGCTACACAGAGTGATCCGGCAAATAAGTAAGCGCTGGGAGCGCGGAATCGGAGGACAGACCAATGGGAATCTTTAAGAGAGGGCTGTTCCGGTAAAGATACACTGCAAGGAGATGCCTACTTAGCGGCAACCGGGGGTGAGCAATAACCGGACACCAAATCATATCAGCGGATGTGATACTCGGAACGGCCAAGAAGCAAGCAGAAACAAAATACAACATCCACCGTATTGGAGATATGTACGGGGATCACAACAGAATATAGGAAGTAATCAGGGACGGGCAAAGCCCGTCCCTTTATTTGTCGACATTTGCATGTATCAACGAATCACAACTTTTCCACTCTGCCAGGTACGTATCTTACGCCATCAGTCTGATGACATCGTAATTCTTGTATTCCCCTTCAAGAAGTCTGCGGACCTGTCCGAGATTATGGGCAACAGCGCATTTATATGCTTTGCCGCCTACCATAATGGCAGTCTCTTCAAAGTCTGATGTCAAAGTCCATTCCTTATCGCCAAGAAGCTCAGGATATGGCATAGCAGCGTCTTCTCCGCCAAATGTATCGAAGGCTGTCGCACCCTTTCTGTGAGGTGCTCCGCCTGTTCTCAGGAAGACTCTGTAGAGTTCTCTTGCGTTCCAGACGTAGTCGACATCGCCTGTCTCTTTGGCCTCAGCGCCGAGTTCTTTGATCTTCGAGATGTTCACTGTCTTTACAGGTTTTTCAAAACCGAGCGCGTTGTCTTCGCCTGCAGCCTTGCCGAAAATAGCCTGAGCGCTTTCATAGACATCGATCTTATCCTTCATGCCTGCAAAGTATTTGTCTACGAAGTTCTTGACCGCGTTCGAATTAGTAAGGATCACAGGCTCTTTTCCAACTTTCTTTTCGATGATCTCGGCCGCCTGCTTTGCAGCTGCCTTCTTGGCACACTCGTCGGTTACCACCTTGTCGAAGCCGATCTTATGAAGAGCAGTGCAGACCTGATTCATGTTGATGGCGCCCTTCTCTACTTTGTAGAGATCAGTCAGTTCAGGAATGATATCCTCAGAGACCTGAGCGACTGTATTTGCATCATAGGAATGAGTCATGTACAGTACTTCGTCCTTGTGCTCCTGCATATAGATGGCGCCTACCGGGCACACATCCACGCAGTGCCCGCAGCGTACACATGCCGACTCAGCCATAGGCTTACCCATCTCAGGGACTACCATGATATCGCGTCCTCTGTTAGCCATAGACAGATTGTGGACTGTCTGCACTTCGCCGCATACATCGACGCAGCGTCTGCACTTGATGCACTTATTAGGATTTCTGATCACGCTATCGAGAGAATCATCTGTCTCATAATCATGCTCGTGCTGGATGTAAGGGAGAACGTCCACGTGATACTCTCTGTTGAGAGCCTGGAGTTCGCAGAATCCGTCTCTCTCGCAATCGCACCAGAAGCACATCTCGCAGAATCTAGGATCGAGCGACTGTTCGCTTGAAGAGCCTATTCTCATGCAGTGATGGCAGTCGACTGCGTGATGAGCCATGATAAGTTCAAGTGTGGCTTTCCTTGCCGCTCTTACTCTGTCAGTATCGGTGTTTACTACCATGCCGTCACTTACCTTTGTGACGCATGAAGGCTGGAATGTTCTCATTCCCTCTACCTCTACCACGCAGATACGGCAGTTTGCTCTTCCCTCGATGCCTTCAAAATGGCAAAGTGTAGGGATATGTATATCGTTTTCTTTTGCTGCCTGGAGGATCGTTTTACCCTGTTCTACAGCGCAGACTTTTCCGTTGATCGTTACGTTAACTGTAGCCATGCTTACGCCTCCTTCTTCCATGCTTTGAAATCTTCAGGGAACAGTTTGAGTGCTGAAACGACCGGTGTGCACGCGCCCTGTCCGAGTGGGCAGAAGCACGACATGCTCATCGTGTCGTTCAGCACATTGATCATCGCGACATCCTTATCCAGATCTCCGCCTGCCAGGATATCCGCTGTGATCTCTTCGAGCCTTGCTGTGCCTTCCCTGCAAGGGCTGCATTTGCCGCAGGACTCATGTGCGAAGAAGTGCGATGTACCGTTTACGAACTCAGCCATGTTGTGAGTCTCGTCAAGCACCAGTATAGCGCCTGATCCGAGCGATGCTCCGATAGCTCTCATCGACTCAAAGTCGAGTGGTGTGTCGAGATCCTTCTCTGTGATGAAGCCGCATGACCCGCCGCCCATCTGTATGGCCTTGATGCTGTGTCCTTCAGGAGCTCCGCCGCCGAGTCCCTCGATGAGGTCGCGGAGAGTCGCGTCTGTAGGCATCTCGTATACGCCTTTGTTCCTGATGTCTCCTGCCAGGCAGAAGAGCTTGGTGCCCGGATATTCAGGCGCTCCGACGGAGCCAAACCACTCAGCGCCTTTGTCTACGATCACAGGCACTGTGGAGAATGTCTCTACGTTGTTTACTACTGTCGGTTTGCCGAGGTAGCCGGCTACTGTAGGGAATGGTGGCTTGAGCCTTGGCTCGCCTCTGAATCCCTCGAGCGATGTGAGAAGTGTTGTCTCCTCGCCGCATACATAGGAACCGGCGCCGCCTACTACAGTTATCTTTACACCGTCTGTAAATCCCTTGGCCTCAGCATCGGCTGCCGCCTTTCTGAGAAGATCTATGCAGTGGGTGTACTCGCCTCTTACATAGATGAGAGCTTCCTGTGCTCCTATGCAGTATGCGCAGATCAGTATGCCCTCAATAAGTGTATGAGGGTCGTTCTCGATGATGGTGCGGTCCTTGAATGTGCCCGGCTCTCCCTCGTCGGCGTTGCAGACTACATACTTGACCTCGGAAGGAGTCTCGTAAGCGCCCTTCCACTTGAATCCTGTCTTGAATCCGGCACCGCCACGTCCTCTCAGCTTACCGGCGTTCTCTATCTCATCGATCAGCTGCACACGGTCGGACTTTCTGGCCTTTTCAAGAGCCTTGTATCCACCGGCCTTGATATAGTCGTCGATCGATTCAGGATTTATCTTTCCCGCATTGCGCAGGGTTATCTTTACTTCTTTTGCTGCCATTACTACTTCCCTGCCTTTCTGATGCATTCGACCACCTGCTCAGCAGTAGCGTTGGTGATCAGGTTTCCGTCTATAACTACGTTAGGTGCTGTATCGCAGCGGCCAAGGCACTCGCAGCGTCTGAAGAACCATTTCTTATCTTCTGTGACCTCTCCAAGCCCTATGCCGAGTTCTTCCGCGATGGCATCCATGACCGACTTTGCATCGCCCGCATCGCAGCATGTGCTGCCGCAGACCTCTACCATATGGTCGGCCTTATGGCCTACCGAAAGCATGGTGTAGAATGTCGCTGTTTCATATACCTCTGAAGGATACTTGCCATAAGCCTTCGCAATGTCTTCGATGGCATCTTCAGAAATATATCCCTCGCCTGCCTGCACTGCCTTGAGGACATCGAGTATGCCTCCGCAAGCCATGTATTCCTTAATTGTATTTTCTCTGCTATATTTCATATTCTCTGCCTCCCGCAAATGCTGCCTTGTCAGATTCGGCGATCTTGTCGATCCTGCACGGGACGTATCTGATCAGCGGATCGCTCGTGATCTCGTCATAATCCTCGTGGCTCATTATCCTGTTGGCGGTGTCGCCGTACAGCGGCTGATGAGCGTTCTTGAGGCCCATGTGATGAGGCATCATGCAGTATCCTTCTGCCATCCTCCAGGTGAATTCCACAGGAATGTCAACATGGCCGGCCTTTGTCGAGATGCGTACCACTTCTCCGTCCTCGATGCCCTTCTTCTCCGCCTCGACAGGGTTCATGAAGAGCTTGAAAGGCTTTCTGTACTTGTAGGTATCGTTGTTGCGCATCGTGTTGTTGTCGCCGTCATCCGAGTGGAGTCCGCTGGACATGAGGTCAGGATACTCTTCCGAAGGAGCTGTAGCAGCTCTTTCCTTCTCAACGGTGATGTCCTTTATGAACTTCGCTGCGGTCTCATCGTATAGATGGAGCTTTCCGTCCTTTGTTGTGATGACCTTCTTCATCTGCTTCTCAGGATCCGGATCAGGATATCCGATGATGACATCAAGCGGTGTATCCCAGAGTGCCCAGAAAACGTTGTCCATCATGGACATCTGAGCCATTGACTTCAGAGGTGTCTTGAGCATCCATTTGTACTTGTCCTTAGGTGCAAAGCCTGCTCTCTCGCAGTATCCGAGTGATGCGAGCGGCGAGATCATTGCGGCAGCTCTGAACATTGCGGAGGATACCGACTTTCCGTCGAGTGGTCTCGACAGAGCATCTCCGACAAGCAGCTGCATCGAGTTCTTATACTTAGGATGCGCTATGAACCATGGCAGGAATGCCTTCATGAATACCAGAATATCTCTCTCCTCAACAGACTTGTATGCTGCATCGTAGACCTTCTGAGGCATTTCAGGGATGTAACCTGCAGCTCTCATGATCTCAAGAAGGATATTGGAACTTGCCTCGCGCTCTTCGATCTGATCAAGAATCGGGTGCTTGAGTCTGCATGCGATGAACTCAGGATTGCCCTGGAAGATCGTCCACTGGTATTCCTCGAATCCTGTCTTGCCAGGAAGTACATAGTCTGCAGCCATTGCAGTCTCAGTCATTACGATCTCTGTGCAGACTACAAGGTCGAGTTTTTCGAATGCCTTAGTCAGTCTGTCACAGTCAGGATATGATCTCAGCGGGTTAGCCTTGGCAACATATACAGCACGCAGGCGCTCAGGCTTGTCTGACAGGATCTCATCTGACAGAACTGCAGGCGGATATGAATTAGCTACCTGCATCCTTCCGGTCTCAACAGTCTTCCACATGTTCTTGTTGGTAGTCTCATCTCCCGGATTAGCAAATCTGACAAGAGAATCCATTGTCTTGTTGCCCTTGATCTCGAGGCAGCCTGTTACAGCCATCAGCTCATACAGGAA
>JAZQBC010000032.1:0-101979 GCA_045545495.1 Anaerovoracaceae bacterium
GAATTACATGATCCTGTGCGAAGCAGCCACAACAACGGAGCAGCCTAAAACATCATATCAAATGGTGATCGTATATGCCGATCTGGAAGGAAAAGCTGAGATCACTCAGATGAAAGAGTTTGATCTGACGGCATATGTTGAAGGAGACAGCACTGAAATCAGCGCAGAGAAACTCGCCGGTGGATGGGAGCCTGCAGAAGACAGATCTTCCGTCGTGATCCCGCAGGAAGCAAAAGATGTCTTTGATAAGGCAGCCGGAAACCTTGATGGGAATGAACTCGAACCTATGGCGCTGCTGGGCACACAGGTAGTTGCCGGTACGAATTATGCTTTTCTTTGCTTCAGTACGCTGCAGACAGAAGAGACGATCAATGGGATCCAGGTCGTTACGGTGTATGAAGACCTGGATGGGAATGCCGAGATCACCAATATCTGCACCGTTGATCCGGCAGACTATAACGAGTAATCAGGAAAAACTAATCGTTGCAGCAGACTTCCCGCTCGGGTTCCGAAGCCTTAGCGGGAAGCATTTTTCAGTAGACAATTTCAGTCATAGCAAAAATCTTTGACAATTTCGGTCATAGCACCGACATCAAAGGTGTTGTCTCAAGGTGATCCTGGCACCATGGGTCGGCAATGCGTGTGTTTGATGTCAAAGAATATCGTGTAAATATGACTATTGGAATGTGAAGTACGATACAGCATGACTCATATGAAAACGCCGGGCTTCGGATGGTCTGACATTAACAACAATCTGGGGTTGATGAGTTCTCAGCCGTAAAGTTTGTGACAGAAAAGTCTGCCACGTAACTTTGCGGCTATTTTTAGTACTACGGATAGTCAGATCAGATATTAATTCAGCAATAATGGACCAGATTATAACGGCATACAGATGAGTACAAACGGCAGAAACGAACTGACAGTCATCACGAAGGCAAAGAATCTGTGTTCCTACGTGTTGACAGTGACGGACAAATCTCCTAAGAAGTTCAGGTTCACACTTGTGGCAAAGCTGCAGAACAATGCACTGGATGCTCTGGAGTCCTTGTTCCTTGCAAATGAGATCTTTGTCGGGGACAAAGATAAAAGGCGAATCGAATACCATCCGGATACCGGCAAGGTGATCCGGAGACTTCGTACGAGCAACAAGAGGCGATTCAAACGCAGGCTGAAGAAATTCCAGCAGCAGTATAGCCAGGGCGAGATTATTGCTGATAAAATAAAACAAAGTCTGGCTAGTTATAACGGACATTTGAAACATGGACATATATGGAAGCTGAAGAAAAAGGTATATGGAAAACTCAATTTAACATAAATTCGCAAGAATTCCCCCATCCTCTATAGGTGGTGGGATGAATTGCAAGATGGATCCAGGAACGTGTAAGCACGCGCCTTAGCCCCACCCAAAAGAGGACCCGTCCAGGATCGCGCGTGCAGGGTCGTCTTTTTCCGAAAAGCCTGGGATAACGAAAATCTGAAAATCGGGCCAAATAATAAAAACAAGAAAGAACACGCCGAACGCTTGTTCGCATAATCAAAATGTAGTAGAATATGGTCAGAAAGAACTCGGTCGATGACAGCGGAGAGCAAGTAATGACAAGAGAACTAGACCATAATCAACATTCAGTATATCTGATGTACTATCACCTGGTCATGGTAGTGAAATACAGGCGCAAGGTGATAGATGGAGATATCTCAGAAAGAGCAAAGGAGATATTCGAATACATCGCAGATGGCTATGGGATAACGCTCGAAGAATGGAACCATGATGAGGATCATGTTCATGTGATGTTCAGGGCAAAACCATCGAGCGAGCTAAGCAAGTTCATCAACGCGTATAAAAGCGCAAGCAGCCGTCTTCTGAAGAAAGAACATCCGGAGATAAGAAGCAAACTCTGGAGGGAAGCGTTCTGGAGCCAGAGCTACTGTCTTCTCACTGCAGGCGGAGCACCGATCGAGGTGATCCGGAGGTATATCGAGACACAGGGAGAGAAGCGATGAACAGAGCGATGCGGTTTCGAATAGAACCGAATAAGACACAGAGAGAGCTTCTGGAAAAGACCTTCGGAAGCTGCCGCTTTCTGTACAACAGGATGCTGAGCGACAAGATGCTTAGTGAGCTGAAAGGAGAGCGAATAAAGACGACCCCGGCAGAGTACAAGAAGGATTTCCCATGGCTCCGTGAAGTCGATTCACTCGCACTATGCAATGTGCAGCTCGACCTTGAAAAAGCTTTCCGTGACTACAGGAAAGTTGCGGGCAGAGGCAGGCCGAGATACAAGTCGAAACACCACAGCCGAAGGAGTTATACGACCAACGTTGTGAATGGGAACATCCGCATAGAGGGGAAGAAGATAAGACTGCCCAAGGTAGGGATGGTCAGGATAAGGGTTCACAGAGATATCCCCGAAGGATGGATCCTCAAGAGCGTCACAGTCGTAAAAGAACCTACAGGCAAGTATTACGTCTCACTTCTCTATGAACTGCCTGGAAGTGAAAACCAAGCCAAAGGCAAAAGCAGAGAAGCAGGCGAAAAGAAGTACCTCGGCATAGACTATGCGATGGACGGACTTGCCGTGATGTCAGACGGGACAAAAGCAGAATATCCCAGATACTTCAGGCAGGCTGAGGATAAGCTTGCAAGAGAGCAGAGGAAACTCAGCCGTTGCCAAAGAGGAAGCAGAAACTACGAGAAGCAGAAGCTAAGAGTTGCTGTGATCCACGAAAAAGTGAAGAACCAGAGAAAGGATTTCCTGCATAAACTGAGCAGAAGCCTGGCGGATGAGTATGACATCATCGGAGTCGAGGACATCGATATGAGAGCGATGAGCCAGAGCCGGCGCTTTGGAAAGAGTGTTGAGGATAACGGATATGGAATGTTCAGGACCATGCTCTCGTACAAACTTGAGGAGAATGGCGGAGAACTTGTGAAGGTGGACAGGTTCTTCCCGTCGAGCAAAAGATGCAGCGTATGCGGAAGGATCAAAGGAGATCTGACGCTCAGCGACCGGATATATCACTGCAGCTGCGGCAATTGCATGGACAGGGATGTGAATGCTGCGATAAACATACGGATGGAGACAATGAGGCTTATGGCCTCATGACCTCATAAACGGTAAGACAAAAAGAGGAACCGTGGGGCACACGGGGATAGCTCGTTGATACTCAGCTCATAAGAGCTGTTGAGCGAGAAGCCCCCACTTCTAAGCTTATGCGAAAGTGGTGGGAGTATGTCACGGGGGTAGAATGAAGCAATATATAGTTGATGCATTCACAAATGAGCCTTTTACAGGTAATCCTGCAGCTGTCTGCGTAATGGAGGATTGGCCATCGGATGACTCGATGATGAAACTCGCGATGGAGAACAATCTTTCTGAGACAGCCTTTATAGTTAAGGAAAAGCAGGGGTATCATCTTCGGTGGTTCACGCCGGGAACAGAAGTGGAACTATGTGGCCATGCTACATTGGCGTCGGCTTTTGTGATACTTAATTACTACGAACCTGAGAATGAAATGGTACAATTCAACACTATTAGCGGATTGCTCACAGTAAATAGAAAAGGGAATCTTTTCGAAATGGATTTTCCAACGTATGAGCTTAAAGAGATACCTGTTACAGACGATATGGAGCAGGCTTTTGGAGTTCGTCCTGTTAAGGCAGTGCTTGGGCTTGATCTGGTGTGCGTCTTTGAGAATGAAGAGCAAGTCAGGGAAATGGATCCGGATCAGGAATTGTTGAAGGGGATCGAAGGCCGTATTCAGAATGCAACAGCGGCAGCGAAAGAGATCGACTGTGTTTCCCGTAGCTTCTGCCCCAAGCTCTCCATAGCAGAAGATCCCGTATGCGGATCCGCTCATTGCCAGATAGCCGATTATTGGGCCAAAGAACTGGGGAAGAAAGATATCCACGCATATCAGGCATCCAAGCGCGGCGGTCATCTGTTCTGTGAGATGCTTGATAACGGTAGGATCTCGATCAGCGGTGAAGCTGTTTTGGTAGCCATTTCTGAGATCATGGCAGAATTATAAAGTAGCATGAGGCTCAATTAGTTGACGCGAACTGTGAATGATTTTATGATTATATGAGGGAAGCGAAATGCTCCCTCAAAATCTTTAAGCGGAGAATATTTGATAATGGAAGAACAGAACAAAAGACAAAAGACTATCATACGTACCAGTTATGTAGGAATTATCACCAATGTATTACTTGCCGCGTTCAAGGCGGTTGTCGGTTTGGCATCTAATTCAATAGCCATTGTGCTCGATGCGGTAAATAACTTGACTGATGTACTTTCATCAGTCGTCACTATAGTTGGAACAAGACTTGCCAATAAAAGACCGGATAAAGATCATCCTCTCGGTCATGGCAGGATAGAATATCTTTCGGCGCTGGTAGTTGCGGTGATCGTGCTCTACGCAGGAGTCACATCGCTGGTAGAATCGGTCAAGAAGATCATCCATCCTGAGACAGCAGAGTACACGACCGTCACACTTGTAATAGTTGCTGTCGCAGTCATAGCGAAGATCGTACTCGGCAGATATGTAAAGGCAAAGGGAGAGGAAACCGGATCAGGCGCCTTGGTCGCTTCAGGCACAGACGCACTTTCTGATGCGGCGCTTTCCGCAGCTGTATTGGCAACAGCACTTGTCTACAAATTCTGGGGTCTTTCTCTTGAAGCCTACATGGGTGTGATCATTTCCTTGTTCATTATAAAAGCAGGATTTGAGATGATAAGCGATACCATAGCAGATATTCTCGGCAAGAGAGCTGATGTTGAGATCGCGCAAAAGATAAAAGAGATTGTAATGGAAGAGCATGATGTACTCGGAGCATATGACCTTTTTGTTCACGACTACGGTCCTGGAAGGGGATACGCATCCATCCATGTCGAGTTACCTGATGACATGACAGTAGATAAGGTAGATATACTTACGCGCAGGCTCACTGACAGAGTATATAGGGAGACCGGCATTATTCTTACCGGTATCGGTGTGTACTCACACAATTCAGACGAAAAAGCTGATGAGATCAGACGGACAATCGAAGAAAAGGTATTGGCTCATGAATGGGCGCTCCAGATGCACGCGTTTTATCTGGATGAGCCAAAGAAACTGATCCGTTTCGATGTTGTTATGAGTTTTGATATTTCACAATCTGAAGGGCTAAAGATCATCAGCGACGAGATTAAAGAGATATATCCGGAATATAATCTGTCGATCGTTCCGGACATAGATATTTCAGACTAGTTGATAACAGGGTTGATCTGACTTGCTCACTATATTAGATTTTATAATTTTGGGTCTTATATTTACTGAAATGGAGGCACGCTATGAAATACTATATCCAAAACCCACATGCCAATAACGGAAACGTTGCCAATGTAAAAGGGGTGGAGCAAATAGATGCCACCAGCATAGACTACGCGGATTTCTTTGCGGGCCTTAAGGAAGAAGACGAAGTCGTCCTGATCGGAGGGGATGGAACTATCAATTATCTGATCAATCATGTCGATCCTGACTCGATCAAAAACAATGTATATATTTATGGAGGCGGTACCGGGAACGATTTCCTTAACGATATAGGAGAAGTTCCGGGTAAGGAGATACTGCTCAATCCATATATCAAAAATCTTCCTACTGCAACGGTGAAAGGGAAGAAATACAGATATATTAATAACATGAGTTTCGGCATCGACGGTTTTTGCTGTGAGGAAGCCGACAAGATCAAAGCCAAAAAGCCTAATAAAAAAATCAACTATACCACTATAGCTATCAAAGGACTCTTGTACGCGTTCAAGCCGCGCCATGCCTGGATAGAGGTGGATGGAAAAGAGTACGAATATGATAACGTATGGCTCGCTCCGGCGATGAATGGCAGATACTGTGGAGGCGGCATGATGCTTGCTCCCGGGCAGGACAGATTTTCAGGCAAATTGACAGTTGTCGTATATACAAGCAAGTCAAAACTCAAATCACTTATGAATTTCCCGAAAATATTTGAAGGTAAGCATATAGCGCTTACAGACATGGTAAAGATCATAGAAGGGAAGAAGATACACGTCAGATTCTCAGAGCCGTGCGCCGTGCAGATCGATGGAGAGACGATACTAGATGTGACTGAGTACTGGGCAGAAACGTAGAAGAAGATAAGCGTACCTCATTTTAGAGAACAAGTTTTTATCAAAAACAGATCGAACTTCGCATTGAAGTCAGGTCTGCTTTTTTGTCTGATGTTATTATTAAACTTACTCATCAGATGACGTTTCGTGGTCTTGTCTGTCGTGTGTCTCGCGTATGCGCTGTGAAACACCTCTAAGGACTCTTTCGGTGAACCAGACAGCGACTGTTCCGACTATAGCACCTTCATAGAAGCCTATACCGATAGCAAGACCGATACAAGCCGATGCCCATAGACCGGCGGCAGTCGTAAGTCCCGTTATACGGCGTTTATTTACGATTATAGAGCCTGCACCGAGGAAACCGATACCAGACACCACTTGTGCTCCGATACGCGTTACATCGGTCGTAAAGTGCATTGCGGCGAACTGCCCGGTCGACATCGCTATCATTGCACCCATGCATACCAGGATATGAGTACGGAAACCCGCGGCAGAGCCATGCGCGTCTCTGTCGTATCCGATCACTCCGGCGCAAATTATCACAAGTACTGTACGTACAAATAAAGCGACTATATTTGGCTCCGCAAGTATTGGAAATAAATCTGAGATCATTTTCATAATTTCACCGAATCTGTAAAAATCGAATAATTGCTTTTCTATTTTGGATTATACCACACGTTGAGAATAGGGGTGCCGACTAATGGAAAAGCCCGACTTTTGCAGCCGGGCTTTATCTGTTATGTTCGATTTATCAATCGTTCGTGGCTTAGAGGGCACGATTGACGATGATGCTTGTAAACTGAGCTACGATTATGAGGGCCATGAACAGAGGTCCTACATACTTGATGCAGAAGTTGAAGAACTTCTTGCTCTTGAAACCCGAACTTGATTCTACTTCATCATCGATGTAATGAGGAACTACCCAGCCGATGAGTATAGCCATGATGAGACCACTTAGAGGCATCAGGATTCCTTCAGCAACTACATCCCAGAAGTCGAGAACTGTAGGGATGCCGAATGGACGGAACCAGCTGAATGTATCTCTTGCTCCGAGACCGTCGAGTGTTGTCATCAGGTTTCCGATGACAGCCCATGCTGCCATTATCATTGTTACCTGGAATCTGTTTGCGCTCTTACCTGCCTTGATACGGCTGTCAAGGATAGCGGATATTCCGCCTTCCATCATACCGATCGAAGATGTCAGACAAGCGAAGAAGAAGAGCAGCCAGAACAGGAAAGCGAAGAATGCTCCACCAGCCATATCATTGAAGATTGTAGGCATTACTACGAATGCGAGACCGGCTGACTTAGCATAAGGGATGCCGTAAGCAGCGCATGCAGGCATCATTACCATAGCAGCGAGAAGAGCAGCGCATGTGTCTCCGCAAGTAATGATAACAGCGTCCTTCTCGAGATTCTCTTTCTTGTCAAGATATGATCCGTAAGCAATCAGGCAACCTGAAGCAAGTGACAGTGAGAAGAACATCTGAGTACCTGCAAGTTTTACTACCTCGAAGAAACTTACTTCGGCCTTATGAGGAGTAAACAGGAACTTGAGTCCCTCGCCGGCACCGTCAAGTGTGCAGGATCTGATTACCATGATCACGAGAATAACAAACAGCGCTGGCATCGCGACTTTACAGAATCTTTCGATTCCTTCTGCAACTCCGGCGAGAACGATTCCTACTGTAAGCGCGAGGAAAAGAAGTACCCAGAGAACAGAAGATGTGCTAGTAAGTGTTTCACCGAATGCAGGATCCGGATCAAACTTATTGCCTGCGAACATTCCGAGTGACTTGATCAGATATTTGATTACAAAACCACCAAAAGTGCAGTAGAACGCGATGAGGAAGAACGGCACTATAGTTTGGAGCACACCATTAAATGTAAATTTTGGATGGATGCCCTTATATGCTTCGATAGCAGCCTTCTGTGATTTACGCCCGATAGCGACTTCGGAAAGGACCAGTGGATATCCGATTACGACCAGCATGATCAGGTAGATAACAAGGAATGTAAAGCCTCCACCAGTTCCGAGCTTGTATGGGAACTGCCAAAGGTTACCAAGTCCTACAGCTGACCCGAGAGAGGCCATCAGGAATCCGAAATTGGAATTGAAACTTCCTTTGTTTTGATTATCCATAACAAAACCTCCTAAAAATAAACGCAGGCGTTTATATAAATTTACCAAATCATTATACGACCGAGGGTATTGTGAAGTCAATATGAAAATGGCTTCACATAATCGACATATTTTTGACGAAGACATTGAATTTATTGAGGTTTACAATATTTGGATATGGTCGGCAGACAATGTGAAATATACAATAAAGCATTAAAAGAGGAGGGCGCAGTCACGCCCTCCTGATAGTTACGATATGAGCTGTATCAATAGCTAATCTTCGTACTTAAAGGTTTTCCATCCTTTCTCATATTCCCAGTGACCCTTTTCCTTAGAAACAAGGACCTTTTCCTTCTTGATTTCATAAATTGGTTTGCTCTTATCTTCAACTGTATCTGTCACATATTCATCCCATGCTTCCGTTCCTTCTTTATCAACTATTGTGTTGACTTCACCTGTTGGGTTACCTTCTTCGTCAAGAACTGGTTCATCATGTGTTACAGGTGGAACGGCATCATGATGGATTTTAGTGGTTACTTCCTTTGTCTCATAACCAACGATAACTTTGGTCTCTTTAGTTTCATATTTTGCAGGAGAATCGACTACCCATTTTCTGTGGTCTTCGCGCTCAGCTTCCCATTTTTTGCGAGCTTCGGCTTCTTTCTTGGCTTTCTCTTTTTCCTCTTTCTCTTTTTCTTCCTTTGTCTTGTAAGTAGAGAGGCCTGTCTCGGTACCGGAAGTGTAGTAGAGTCCGCCTTTCTGGATCACGTTTTCAGGCTGCTCAGGATATTCTCCTTCTTTCGCCTTAGGTATCTGGTTCATTATATGACCCCACATGGCTGCAGCAGGCCCTGACATGGAGCTCATGGATATATTTTCATCCGTTCCGATCCAGAGAGAACCAGCATAAGAAGCAGTGAAACCGTCGAACCAGATATCATATTGATCGTTTGTAGTTCCTGTCTTACCGCCGGCAGCCGCTCCGCTAACAGCAGCGGAACCTGCGATACCTTTTGTTACTACGCTCTGGAGTACGTTTCTCATGATGAAAGCGACTCCTTCATTCAGAGCTTCAGACTGTTCAGATTTACCTTCGAGTATCACCTTGCCGTCACGATCTTCTACTTTGTAGTAGCAGATAGGGGTGTTGACCATACCTTTTCCAGGGAATGATGCGTATGCAAGAGCCATCTCAAGCGGAGTAACGCCCTGTGTCATAGCACCGAGAGCCATAGCAGCAGGGTTCTCATCGTTGACAGGGTTGCTTGTATCATCCTGGAGCGTAGTGATACCGAATTTCTTTACTTGCTCTATCGAATAATCGGCCCCGACCTGAAGAAGGATCTTAACAGCGCACGTGTTGATCGATTGCTGTATTGCTGTCATGAAGGTATTGCTTCCGCTGTAACCACCGGTAGCGTTCTTAGGCCAGTATTTTCCGTTTATCTTAGTGCGTTCATCAGCCACGGAGGAGTGGACGGTTATGTAATCTCCCCAGCCTTTAGTACCTTGCTGGTCGATACCAAAGTCAGTATAAGTCCATTTTTTGCCTGCCTTTTGTAGTTCGTAACTCTTTTGGAGAGCAGCTCCGTAAACGGCAAGCGGTTTGATAGATGATCCCGGCTGTCTTGGGTTGAGACAACGATTGAGAAGTCTCTGACCACCGAACTGACGTCCGCCGACCATCGCCTTGACTTCACCTGTACCAACTCCGACTATAGTCATGGCTGCCTGTGGCTGACGCGTCTTAGGAGATAGTGTATATGCTTTATTAGTAATGATCACATCATCTCCGTCGATCTTGAGATATCCTTCATAGTTTGGATCGCTGAAGAAGTCCGGTGAAATGATCACGTGACCTGAGACGTCACACGATTTATATGCCATTGGAATATTCACATATCCGCCGGCGATAGAGTAGAGGACATCGTCATTGATCACATAATATTTTTTGAATTCAATGCTGTAATCTGTTCCGTCAGCAGTCTCAGTCTCGTATATATTAAGTCTGTTACCGCTATTGATGGTAACGCTGCCGTCGCTGTTGACGCTTACATCTCCGTCATCAGCTTTAAGTCTGAAATCACCATTGCTTTCAAAATAATTGTCGTAATCATAGAGAGCGACCTGACCGTTGTCGTTCAGGATGTTGTTGTCATCATCCCTATTGTACATTCCGGATATAGCCGGAATGTAGCTGCCATCTTTGAACTCATCGACGACCACTTTCTGAGCAGTGCTGTCAACTGTTGAGTATATCTTGAGTCCCTTGGTATATACCATACGCTCGGCATCCTCGTATGTCATATTATACTGTTCCATAAGGTCGCTGATCACAGTGTCAACAAGGTACTCATGGAAGTAAGTGTAGGCGCTGTTGGTGGATGCCAGAGAAGGCTTGATGAAGTCGTTCAATGATTTATTGTAGACTTTGTCATAGTCACTCTGTGAGATCTTGCCTTGCTCGAGCATGAGATCGAGGCAGAGCTGGCGCCTCTCTTTTGCTACATCATTGGTAACGACAGTTTCTGGCTCTGTCGCAACTACCTTTGAGTCGACAGCGTCCTGAGCTTCACTTCCGAGTTTTAACAACGCGTAGGTATCAGGTGACTGTGGGAGTGCCGCAAGTGATGCGCACTGCACCAGATTAAGGTCCTTGACGCTCTTGGAGAAATATGTCTTGGCTGCGGCATTAACACCGTAACAACCGTGACCAAGGTATATGGTGTTAAGGTATGCCTCAACAATGTCTTCCTTTGAAAGGGCATGTTCAAGTCTGCTCGCGTAGTACATTTCGAGCAATTTACGTTTGATGCTTCGGACTGACTTCGTATCTGCAAGGTAAACATTACGAGCCAACTGCTGGGTGATAGTTGATGTACCGCTGATACGTCCGTTGCCGGTGAGTGAAGACAGGACAGCACCTATCATTCGTGTCCAGTTGAATCCATGATGCTTCCAGAAAGTTTTATCTTCAATTGCGACAAATGAATCGATAAGTTCCTGAGGCATGTCCTCGTACTTGACGATCTTTCGGTTTTCTGTGTAGTAAACGTTGTCGATCTGTTTACCTTCATCATCATAGATGACTGATGATGTATCTACGGCAGCATATACGTCTTTGTAGTCATAATGAGGGCCAAGGGCTACAATACCTGCAAAGTAGAGAAGCAGGCAAAGCACCATCGCCATTCCGAGCGCGACTAAATCGCGAAGCAGCATCAAAAAGCTGAACTTGTAAACTCCGTTTTTGTTCTTCCTGCAGAAAAGCTTTTGGACCAGAGTTCTGCTGTCAACTGATTTGACTTTTTTGACAGCCGCGGCTGCTTTGCTTTTTGCTTTACTAGTAGCTTTTTTCTTAGCCTTTTTCTTCTTCTTCTTGGCAGGCTTCTCAGCAGGAGTAGGGTCGGCTTTCTCTTTGAGAGCAGGCTCTTTTGGGGACTCCTTTATTACCTCGGATACAACTTCCGAATTATGATGTTCTTCTTTTAGCGGGGATTCTTTTTCAGCTGAATGTCTGCTTCTTTTATTGGACCTTTTTGAAGCTGTGTGATCGACCTCATCGATTTTTTCCCAGCTGAAAGTTTTACTCGGATCAGCATCTGTAGCTGGATCTTCCAAGTAAGCATCTATATCACCGGCCGTATCTTTTTCAGGGTCTTCGAACCTTGAGAGAAAATCGTCGATTTCTTTCTCTGTGTCAGTTCTTTTATCTCTGTCGGATCTCATTGAATTCCTCCTGAATCACAAGTATTGTAAACCATGTAATTTTAGCACATATCAGCTGAATATTGAAGTATTGCCTTTGGCTTTGATATAGCAAAGGACTGTGTTTGAGATATTAGCGGCGTTTGCCGGATTGATCCTTAAATGCACTATATCTGCGTTCTCATTTTTTTTAGCGAGAAACGCACAAGGTGTGAAATAATTATCGCTGATCATTTCGAGCGTAGACTTAGATGTGATCTTGTTATTGACCTTTTTATAAGTCTGATCTATTGTGCGGGAAAGTGAATTTCGATCGTTCACAAATTCGCTGACAGTTTCATTGATTTTATATTTGCAACCGTAGAGTTCGGCCGCAGCAGTGTTGTCGTTGATTATCCTGTTTGTGAACATCTCGTTGTATCCCTGCGTGATAAAGCTGATCTTTATGTACTTTTTGCCTGCTGTAATGTCAGTGGCGCAGTTGATCCCATAAAGATCGTTAGCATCTTTGCCTTCAGGGAACGGGTCACCACTTCCATACCTGTAAGTACCTGTTTTGGCGGTGTAGAGCACAGACGTCAATGCGTCAGTTGTATCTTCTGTATATACTGACTTAGGCAATGAGTCCGGGTCGTCTATGACTTCATATGAGTACTCAAGATTTTCATAATCATCACCATAGGATTTATCCCATGCTTTTATCCTCTTATCTATATATGCGGTGAATGAACCGACATTATATGAATTCATGGTAAAAGTCGCTTCTATACCCGTAGGATACATATTGCCGTTTGTTTCTACATTTATATCAGCAAGTCTGCAAGTAGTGGATTTGCTCTTCAGTCTGGTAAGAAGGGTGCTGATCGCTGAGATTGGATCAGGCTGTTTAGATATGCCGGGGCCGATCTCACCGGATTTGATGCCGGATATCTTAACTTTGACTGCCGTATCGAGCGTTGACTCTTCGCGCTCCGCAGGAACGTTTATCTCCGAGAAAACCTCTCTGAAAGAATTTGTGGAAAGGTAGAACGATGAGCCCTGATCCATATAAATGACCTTCGGCTTGCCTTTTAAATAATTATTGCTCAGACCTTTATAACCTGTGCCGAGATTTTGTTCGTCGTTAATGAAAACTACGGTGTGCCGGCTGGAATCAACATCGGAAAGAGCTATTGACGCTGCCGAAGCCAGCAAGGAAGCATTAGCTGTCGCGGTTTCATAATTCATGCTTACTGCGACAAGGGTAGGAGTAGAGTTTTGTTTGCGCTTGATTGCGGCTCTATCGAATATGATATTGCCGTATTTATCCTCGGTATATTCGAGTGAGTGGTCATCTGCCCAGCTCTTGATAAAGGATCTCAGTTCGTCTTGACTTGTGAAGCCACCGGCTTCGGTTTCTTCCATTTCGTTTATCGCATCCTTGAATTCACTGAAAATCTGTTCGTCAAGTAATTTGTTGCTTTGAGATCTATAGTAGGCATATCCCACAACCGCCAGAGCAACGACGAGTATCGCTATGATCCATGGTCTGTATTTGTTAAATAGAGATTTGATTTTCATTTATAAAATTCCTCAAAGGCATAAATTTTCTTGTCCATTATACTCTTAAAGTGTGGTTATTTGAAGAATTTACGACCTGCAGAGAGGTATCGAAAAACTATCAAAAAAAGTTCTTGCATCGCTATATCCACTGTGGTAAACTAACAAGGCTTGCGATGGCGGGCATTAAATTTAGACTACAAAGGAGGTGCGGCAAATGTCCAGAAAATGTGAAGTATGCGGCAAGGGTCAGACATCGGGAAATGCTGTTTCTCACTCCAACATCCATACAAAGAGAAAATGGAACGCCAACATCCAGACCGTAAGGATCAACGATAATGGCAGAGTAAGAAAAGCTTCCGTATGCACAAGCTGCCTCAGATCGGGCAAGGTCAACCGTGCCGTCTGATAAAGCTTATTCAGAAGATGGTCTTGAGCAAATATGCTCGAGGCTTTTTTCTTTGTCCAAACTTGTGTAAAATCTGATTATGTCAGTAATACTTAGAAATGATTACGGCGCGATCGCCGTGAATAGGGGTGTCATCGAGAGGATGATAATCGAAGACATGCTTTCGCTGTCTTCTGATATTTTGATGTGCAATAAGAAAGGAAAGATAATAAAGGAAAAGCCAACGCCTTTCATAGACCCTGATTATTATGATGCTGTCGATGTATCAGATAAGAAAGGTCACGTCAAAGTAGTGATAAACGTAATCCTCAATGAAGGCAGCACAGTAACAACGGTAGCTGAGACGATTTTTAAAATGATCGAAGCAGACTTTGACATTTTGAGACTTGATAAGCCTGATAGCATAAGTTTGCGGGTTAGAGGGGTCAAAAACGGAGAAGAGATCTCCAAAAGGAATGTGGAGGTAGTCAGAAGCAATGCCTGACAATACGATCTTTCTCAGTGATGATATCAGCAAATTAAAAGGCATAGGAGCTAAAAAAAGAGAGCAGCTTGAAGCGGCCGGGATCGAGACCGTTCAGGATCTGCTCGATTATTATCCTATAAGATATAAAGATCGAAGAAATATCGTCAGAGCGATGGACGCCTCATTGGAGAGGGACTCACTAGTGACCGGGAAACTCATAAAGCTCCAGCTCCGTCCGCTTTCCGGCAGGCGCTCCATGGTCGAGTGTGTGCTCAGAGACGACAGTTGTGTTTTTCATGCTGTGTTTTTCAATATGCCATATCTTAAGAAGTCGCTGTCGATCGGCAGTGATTATATTCTGTTCGGACGGATGAGAATAAGAAACGGCATGAGGGTATGGACTAACCCTGAAATGAGCATAGCAGGTTCTGATCGTGACTTGAGAGGGATCATCCCTGTCTACAGGCATTCCGCGGGTCTGACTGACATCAATCTGAGAAAATGGATCGCGGCTGCCCTGGAGACAGAAGAGCTTGACGAGGATTGGCTTGGCCCGGAACTCATCGAAACACGCAATCTCTGTGGTATGAGATACGCGTATAGCAATATTCATTTCCCCGAGAGCGAAAAGCACTACAAGTCAGCCCGATACAGGCTTATATACGATAAGCTTCTCATGTATCAGCTCACGGTCAGAGAGAGCAGAAAACTACTTGACGGCAGCGGATATGACTCTTCGATCCCTCAAATCGACATGACAGGCTTCTACAGCGACTTGCCTTTTGAATTAACTGAGGGGCAAAGAGAATGCGTGGATGAGATCATGGAAGACCTCACTTCCGTACGGGCAATGAACAGACTGGTCCAAGGTGACGTCGGATGCGGCAAAACTGTCGTTGCAGAGGCTGCGATGTATCGATGCTCAAAGGCCGGTTACCAATCTGCCATGATGGCTCCTACTGAGATCCTCGCAAGACAGCATTTCGAGCGGCTGAATAAAGAACTGACTCCGTATGGGATAAAATGCGCTCTTCTTGTCAGCGGAATGAAGGCTTCAGAGAGGAGAACGGTCATAGACGGGATCACTTCAGGTGATATCGATGTGCTTATAGGAACGCATGCAATAATCCAAAAAGATGTACTCTTTCACGATCTGGCGCTTGTGGTTACAGATGAACAGCACAGATTTGGCGTAGCACAGAGAAAATCACTTGTCAAAAAAGGCAGAGCAGTAAACGTATGTGTTATGAGCGCTACACCGATCCCTCGGACCCTGGCTGCAACGGTATTTGGCGATATGGATTTCAGCATAATAAGATCCATGCCGGGAGGGCGAAAAAAGATAATCACTCAGGCTCTTGATGAGAATACAAGAGAAAGGGCATATATTACAGCGAGAAAAGAACTTGAAAAAGGCAACCGGGTATATATAATAGCGCCATCAATAGATTCTGACGAAAATGATATGCTCTCTGTTGAAAAGCTTTTCAACGAGACGAAAAACAGATACCCGGGAGTCAGTACAGCCTTGCTCCATGGCAGGCTCTCAAGCGAAGAAAAATCCTCTATAATGAATGCCTTTGCTGACGGCGAAGTCCAGATACTGGTATCTACAATAGTAATTGAAGTCGGAATAGATGTACCTGAAGCCACAGTGATAGTTATAGAAAACTGCGAGCGCTTTGGCTTGTCACAACTTCACCAGCTAAGAGGCAGGGTAGGAAGATCCGATATGCAATCGTACTGCTTTGTCATCAATTACAGTAAGAGTGAGACGGCGGTTGCCAGGGCAAGGACTATGGCGGAAATATCCGATGGATTTGAGATCAGTGAAGCTGATTATGAGCTCAGAGGCCCGGGCGATGTGATGGGAACTATGCAGTCCGGTACAGCGGCGAGCGACGTGCTGAGGCTGTCGCGATATACCGATATACTTGAGGCTGCCATTCAAGATGCTGCTTCTATCACAGAAGATCCGATGCATCTCGGATGTGATACAGGATACGCGCTTGAGAGGATGCAACATATAAGCAGTAGTGATAATTCAAATATTATTTAGTCATGAAGATTACATCAGGTGAATACAAATACAGAAAAATAGAAGTTCCTAAAGGGATAAGACCGACAACGGAGAAGGTAAGAGAGGCCATTTTCAGCATGATAAATCAATGGCTTCCTGACGCCGAAGTCTTTGATATGTTTGCCGGAAGCGGCGCGATGGGACTTGAGGCGCTTTCACGTGGTGCCGTAAAATGCACGTTCTGCGAGGTGAGCAGGGCCAACTTCAAGGTGTTGCTTCAAAATATAAACGCATGCGGAGCCGGTGAAAGGGCGATCGCGATAAATAAAGACTACAAAGCAGCAATAACAAACCTTGCGGGGAAGAATGCCAAGCTTGACGTAGTCATAATGGACCCGCCATATGATCAGACAGAGTATTACGGGACCGCGATGGAAATGCTCCAGGAATATGAACTTCTGGATGAGGGAAGTATAGTGATCTGCGAGCATTTGTACGATAACAAATTATCCGATACCTACGGAAAGCTTGAAAAATTCAAGGATAAAAAGTACGGAAGTATCGGAGTTAGTGTTTATTTTTATAACGAGATTTGATAATATTTTTTTCAGAAGAGGATGCATCACATGGAACGCAAAGCTGTTTACGCAGGTTCTTTTGATCCTGTAACTAACGGACATCTTAATATTATCGAGAGAGCAGCCAAGATGTATGATGAATTGACCGTGGCAATAGTGGTCAATCCTCGTAAGTCGGGCTTTTTTACTGTTGACGAAAGAGTTGAGATAATGAGGGAAGTCGTTTCCCACATACCAAACGTCAAAGTAGATAAGTTCAGCGGGCTTTTGGCTGACTATGTAAATGAGAATGGCTTTGTTGCATACGTCAGGGGCCTCAGAGCTACGACTGATTTCGAGAACGAACTTCAGATGGCTCAGATGAACGCGAGGCTTTTTACGGAGGATACCGAGACGGTCTTTCTGATGACTGATCCTAAGTATTCGTTCATCAGTTCCAGTCTGATCAAAGAAGTCGCTTCTCTCGGCGGGTCGGTAGAAGGTCTGGTTCCATCGTATGTTGTGTCCAGAATAGACGAAAAAGTGAAATAACTACAATTAAGATATTGAACAATTAGGAGGATCCGATCATGAATGATGACAGCATCAAATTAATGTCACTGCTTGAAGAACTTGAAGATCTTATCGTTTCATCAAGCAAGATGCCTTTTTCCGAGAAAGGTATAATCGACCTTGACGTAGCTCAGAAGATCATCGAGGATATCCGTGCCAATCTTCCGCGCGATATCCAGCAGGCCAGATGGCTCGATCAGGAGAGAGATCGTATCATCAGCGACGCAAAAAAAGAATATAACAGAATGATCAATGAGGCCAAGGAGCAGGTCGAATATCTCGTAAATAACAATAACATCTACAAAGATGCTCAGAAGCGCGCCGATGCCATCCTGAGAGAGGCAGAGAATCATGCCAATTACATGAAGTACAGATCGTATGAGTATATCGATCAGCTTCTTTATGACATGCAAAACGATATCGCGAGCGTGGGCAGCCAGTATATCGATCCTATGACTGAATACTTCAACCAGATGCTTGGCAATATCAATGCCAGAGTAAATCAGAATCGCCAGGAAATGAAGACATTAGCTGAGAGAGTACAGCTTGGTGAACAGCCTGGCGCCGAAGATACAGCGGGCTCCGAAGCAGCTGAGGGCGAAGAGTTCTAAGAATAAAGTCGATAGGAAGTAGTTTCCGTTTAATATAATGCATGTGAAGTATAGGGGGATCATCACCGACCTCTCTATACTTTTTTGCAACGGAGGAAATGATCGCATTGGATATCGCAGGTATAACAGCTGAATACAATCCTCTTCATAATGGTCATGTTTATCACATCGAAGAAACTCGCAGGCAGACAGGCTGCGATGTTGTTGTGGTTGCGATTAGCGGAGATTTCGTACAGAGGGGAGAACCGGCTATCCTGGATAAATGGATACGGGCAGAGCATGCTCTCAGGGCGGGAACGGATCTTGTAGTGGAGATACCTACTCTGTTTTGTCTCGGGGACGCGTCGCATTATGCCGGCGCGAGTATCAAGATCCTTGAGGCACTGGGCTGCGATCATATTTCATTCGGCAGCGAGTCAGGAGATGTCAGATCTATTTCGGATGTAGCCGGAGTACTGGCGTCTGAACGTGATGCAATAAGGTCGTATATCGCGGAGATGACAAGGAAAGGCATGAGTTATCCGGCCGCCAGAGCTAAAGCGTATAGAAAACTCAGATCCGGAAGCGTCTGCGACGAAAAACTTGAAAGAGAGATTTCAATTCTCAGTGATCCAAATGATATACTCGCTCTCGAATATATCCTCAATATGCATCGCGCAGCTCCTTTAGCTATTAAAAGAAAAGGGGCATACCATGACGAACCTTCTGAGAGGCAGGGCTTTGATAGCGCTGAGCGCATACGATCGATCATAAAAGCCGGCGGAACAGGATCTTTAAATTCCGGAAGAAATGTCCCTGAGTTTGTATCCGATGCATTTGACGATCATTATCCGGTGTTTTCTGACAACTGCTTCGATATCCTGAAATACGCGGTTTTGTCCGCGGATGCTGAGGCCATTGACGAGTGTCCGTCAGGAGGAGAGGGACTTGGTAATCTGCTGAAGGCTGCTGTGAATGATGCTGATAATTACAGTGATTTGATCCTGAGCGTCAAATCGAAAAGATATACATACACCAGAATATCCAGACTTTGCATGCAGGTGTTACTTAATATAAACAGACACGGGTATGACTTCACGGGGCCGGGATATATAAGGGTGCTCGGTCATAATGAAAAGGGAAGAAAATTGCTTTCGGAAATGCGAAAGGCATATAAAGACAATGATATGCAGCAGGATATGCTTCCGGTCATCACAAATATAAATAGAGAAACGGAAAAATTGAGCCCGGAAGCACTGGACCAGCTAAAGCTAGATATACACGCCAGTGATATATACAGGCTGATATCATGCGGAGATAATGCAGGGCATGTTGAACAGCGCATGAAGCCTGTGATGCTATGAAAAAAGCAGGCATTTGCCTGCTGTGATGGTCGGGGTGACACGATTCGAACGTGCGACCTCTTCGTCCCGAACGAAGCGCTCTACCAAGCTGAGCCACACCCCGTTATTTGCAACATGACAAATTTAGCACAAACCGAAAGCTAAATCCACATAAAAATCAAAAAAACATCATGCCTACTGAGAAAACCCGAAAATACCTTGCCAAATCCGTTGACATTCATTATTTCCATGAATATAATTTATCGGTGCGACAAGGAATATAAGAAGCAACGAACCAGGAATGACTATACAAGGAGGTGTCAGAAGTGGCAGTACCTAAAAGGAAAACATCGCAGGCAAAGACAAGCGGCAGAAAAGCTGCTAATATGAAGAAGGCTATGCCGGGACTCTCAATTTGTCCTCAGTGCCATGAGCCTAAACTTCCGCACAGAGTTTGCCCTACATGCGGTTACTATGACGGAAAAGACGTCGTAAACGCAGACTGATCGACTTATCAAAAGAGATCATTGACAAAGTCCCTTAGGGGGCTTTTCTATTGCTCATTTTTTCATTGGAAAGTCATCTGTGCTTGGGGATAAATTTCGCTTTAAAACGTTACAAAATCAACATATTGTGGTATAATTTATCGAATTTATACAGTATATACAAATCAAGGAGATTCAATGGCACAGAAAGACAACAATCAGACAGGGCAAAAAAGAGGTCCCGGGAGACCACCGGGGAGTAAGAACAAGCCCAAAAACAATACAGCAGCGACAGCTGCACCGACAAAAAAAGAAGTGATAGACGAGATGCAGAGAAGAAGCGACCGTGACAAGCGCAATCTCGACGTGATCTGGAGTATCACTCTGTTTGCAGTAGGATTGTTCCTTTTCTTTACCGTAGTTATGGATTCAACAGGCAGCTTTGGTATGAAAGTCCATGATCTGTGCCTCGGACTTTTCGGTATCATGGCTTATGCTCTGCCGTTTCTCGTGTTTGCTTTCGCCGCGCTTCTGATGGCCGGCAAGCTTCAGCATATCGGTGCCAGGACGTGCATCTTCAGTATCCTGATTTTCATCAACTTATGCATACTTAATTCCTATAAATTCATTGATGTCACCAATCTGAAATACGGTTTCGGAGATATCGTTGATTATTACTTCGCCGGTATAGACAAGAGAACCGGCGGCGTGTTTGGTATGGAGATCGGCTCTCTTCTGGCTAAGTTCTTCGGTATGCCGGGCCTTCTTATAATCTCGATCTCGATACTGATCATCTCTATTTTCCTTGTGGCCAATACTCCTATTTCGCGGTTCTTTGAGGGGCTCAGTAAAAAGCACAGAACTCGTATGTTTGAAAGAGAGCTGGAAGCCGAAGCGAAGGCAGCTAAACCTGAACCACAGATAGCTCCGTCGATCTCCGGAAATACGTCTGTCAGCGCTCCTGCGGAAAGCGCGGCTAAAGGTAATGGCAAGGGATCATTTTGGAAATCGATTTTGAACGGGATAATGAGGGATGATGAATCCGAAGAAGTCTCGGTCAAAGCAGAGCCTTCAAGGTCTTCTGCCATAAACGATATTCCAAAACCTCTCGGTGTACTTGAAGATAAGGACATATCCTACACTCAGGTCATACAGTCACCGCTTGAAACCCATAAGGAAGAAGGTGCTAGAGGCACCTTATTCGGAAGGATCAAAGGCTATTTCGCGGGAATCGATTCTCAGACCGGAGTGAAGTACACTGAAAACGCTTTGAAAGCCGAAGAAAATGCCGGTGAACAAAAGTCACGTGTGATCAAAGGCAATTCAGGTACTGTCGGTATGGACGGTGCTAAGCCGTCTGAAAGAAGCATATACGCTGAAGACAGAGACTTCGAGCGTGATGAAGAAGACTTCGGGTACAAAAGAAGAATTGATCAAAACAGATCTTCTGTGAAAAAAGGCTATGGGCTGGGAGACCCTGAAGACGTAGGCCATTCAGGCGCTTACGGACTTGATGCACACGGAAAAGGAAATACCGTCAGAAAACCTGTTTCGTCGACTGCTGATAAAGCAGTAAAAGCCGGCAAAGCAGCCGCTTCTACCGCTGTCGGCATGACTTCAAATGTTGTTTCCGGCAAAGATGTCCAAAAGAAGCATGAAGAAGAAACTCAAAAAGTTATCAGCGGAGAGATAAGCGCTGAGTCTTTCAACTCAAAAAGCGACGATGATTACGGGTACGAATTCCCACCGGTCAGCCTGCTTAAAAAAGATACAAGCTCTAAACAGCTAATGAACGACGCTCAGCTCGAAGAAAGAGCGGAGCTTCTGGAAAAGACCCTGAACGATTTCGGTGTTGACGCCAAAGTCCTCACTGTTACGCAGGGAGCATCAGTAACCAGATATGAAGTACAGCCTGCAACCGGAGTCAAGGTCGCAAGCATAACAAGACTTGCCGACGATATCGCGCTCAATCTTAGAGCAAAGAGTATTCGTATGGAGGCTCCTATCCCGGGAAAAGCCGCGGTAGGTATCGAGGTCGAAAACGATAAGCCTGCGCCTGTACTTATACGTGATCTGATCGATTCGGAAGAGTTCATGGACGCTCCGTCGATCATCGAATTCGTTGTAGGCAAGGATATATCCGGTAACAACATAGTTGCGGATCTTAAAGACATGCCGCATCTCCTGATTGCCGGAGCTACCGGTTCAGGTAAATCGGTATGTATCAACTCGATCATCACGAGTTTCCTTTATAAGGCAAGGCCTTCGGAACTCAAACTTATCATGATCGATCCTAAGGTGGTAGAACTCGGTAATTATAACGGCATCCCTCATATGATGACTCCGGTCGTAACTGATCCTAGGAAGGCAGCCAGAGCACTCGCCATTGCCGTTGAAGAGATGGATAAGCGCTATGAGTCTTTTGCTGAGCACAACGTAAAAGATCTCGAATCGTACAACGAACTCATGCGAGCAGATCAGAGATACGCAGACTGCAAGCCTCAGATAGTCATTATCATCGATGAGCTGGCCGATCTTATGATGGCGGCTCCATCAGAAGTCGAAAGTTCTATCTGCCGTCTGGCACAAAAGGCGAGAGCTGCAGGTATGCATTTGATAGTCGCTACGCAGAGGCCTTCCGTAGACGTTGTTACAGGCCTTATCAAGGCGAATATCCCTTCAAGAATAGCTTTCAGTGTAGCCTCGCAGTTTGACTCAAGAACTATTCTCGACATGGCCGGTGCGGAGAAATTGCTCGGTAAGGGAGATATGCTGTTCTCACCAGTAGGTTCCACAAAACCATACAGAGTGCAAGGACCGTTTATTTCCGAGAAGGAGACTGAAAAGATCATTAAATTCGTCAAGAAAGAAGGCGGTGGTCCTGAGTACGACGAAGAACTCAAAAATGCTATAGAAAATGCTGATAAAAAGAGCACAAGCGAAGCCCAGGACGAACTGACTGAAGACGCTATCGCCTTCATCTTTAAATCGAAACAGGCTTCTGTCTCGATGCTTCAGAGAAGATTCAGAATTGGATATAACAGGGCGGCCAGGATCATCGATGAGATCGAGGAGAAGGGCATCATAGGGCCTTCTGATGGTTCCAGGCCGAGACAGCTTCTGATGACTGAAGATGAGTATTACGGAGGTTACGGCGATGGGAATCGTGAAGACACTGAAAGTGGGAATAAAAGTCGCGACGAAGATCAGCAAGTCATACAAGAGAGCGAAGAAAGCGGCGGATACAGCAGTAGAACTCGACAAGCGCCGGAAGAGGCTCCTACAGGAACAGAAACAGGCAAACTAACAAACACTCAAGCGATGAATTCTTTCAATTCGCTTCCGGAGTCGGTAAGACGCGCCGTGATGGATGCTGACAGTGAGGACAGTTATTGATGACAAAAGTATTTATCGATACGCTGGGATGCGCAAAAAATGAATATGATTCTCAGGTGATGGCAGCTTCTTTGGTAGAAAGGGGCTGCGTTATTACCGATGACGCGAATGATGCCGATATACTGATCGTAAATACATGCGGCTTTATCAATGATGCCAAGAAAGAGTCGATAGAACGCATATTAGATCTTTCAGATGAATATGCGGGCAGGAAAAAACTCGTAGTCACAGGATGTCTTTCTGAGAGATATCATAAGGAACTCGCGTATGAGATACCCGAAGTCGACATGTTTTTCGGAGTCAATGATTACGACAGATTACCGGATATCCTTCTTGCTGATGAAGCAGAAGCGATCAAGGGCGACGGGTTCAGTGAAATGATCCGTGACCGTGTGGGAGATTCACTCGATATGCTCCCGTACAGAAATCGTAATTACAGAAAAAGCGAATTCAAAGATGACGAACACTACGGATATCTTAAGATAGCTGAAGGCTGCAATAACGCCTGCAGTTTTTGCGCTATCCCGCTTATCAGAGGTCCTTATCGGTCTAAGAAGATAGAGGACTGCGTAAAAGAGGCCGAGGACATGGCTGCCTCAGGGGTAAAAGAACTCATTCTGATAGCGCAGGATTCCTCGCAATATGGCCGCGATCTTTACGGAGAACTCAAACTTCCCGAGCTTTTGAGGCAACTTTGCAAGGTGGAAGGCATAGAATGGATAAGATTGATGTACGTTTACGATAATTCTATTACTGACGAATTGATAGAAACTATCGCAAATGAAGATAAGATCTGCAATTACATCGATATGCCTATCCAGCACATATCGGATAACGTGCTCCATAGGATGAGAAGACAGTCTACAGGGAGATCCATCAACGAAGTTATCTCAAAGCTGAGAGCGAAAATTCCTGATGTGCATATCCGCACTACTCTTTTGGTCGGATTTCCGGGAGAGACCGAAGATGATATATCTAAACTTATTGATTTCATAGATACCGCAGATATCGACAGGCTCGGAGCTTTCGCTTTCTCTGATGAGGAGGGAACGCCTTCGTTTGAGCTCGATGGTAAAGTCGGTGACGAAGAAGCGGCTTCAAGAAGAGATCTTGTGATGGAGCATCAGCTTGCGGTCAGCGAGAGGCTAAATGAGGCTAAGGTAGGGAAGATCTATGAGGTCATCATAGACGGCTGCTGTGAGATAGAAGCAGATCCTGCGGAGATATTCAGAGATGACCCTATTCCGGAAGAATTTGAACATATAAGAGATAGAAAGTCTTTGAATATATATGAGGGCAGGACCCGGTATGATGCTCCTGAGATAGATTGCAGCGTCACTGTATTTTCAGAGAGAGACGATCTCGATCCGGGAACAATAGTTAAAGTTAAGATCACAGAAGCCTATGAGTATGATCTGGAAGGCTGGCAAATATAGGAGGAATGATCATTTATGAATTTACCTAACAAACTGACGCTCGGAAGAGTTATTCTGGTCCCGTTTTTCATTGCCGCTTATCTGACTGATCTATATTGGGCAGCGCTGGTCATTTTCTGCGCAGCTTCAATAACTGACTATTTTGATGGGATGCTTGCCAGAAAAAATAATTTAGTTACTAATTTCGGAAAGATCATGGATCCTCTTGCGGATAAGATACTGGTCTATTCCGCTCTGTGCCTCTTCATAGAGTCTGGGATCATCAGAGCCTGGATGCTCATAATAATTCTTGCGCGCGAGTTCGCGATCGCGGGCATGAGAGCTGTAGCCGCGTCGGAAGGCAGAGTCCTTGCCGCTGGAATGTCGGGCAAGATCAAAACAGTGCTACAGATGGTTTCGGTCATAGTGTTCCTGCTTGCACTTTCGCTCGGATATCAAGATCCGGTTGCTTCCGAAGGCACTGCTTCAGCAACAGTGATGCTTATCGGAAATATAGCTTTCTATGCGGCTCTGGTAATGACTGTATACTCAGGCTGCGAATATATCATCAAGAACAAAGACATCTTTTCAATGTGACAGGAGGGACGGCTGGCTTTTATTAAGGCCGGGATTTACTTATGAAAGCATCTATCATAGCAGTAGGAACAGAATTGCTTTTCGGGCAGGTGGCGAATACCAACGCAGCTTATCTGTCGGATAAACTCAATCATATGGGCTTTGATGTCATGTACCACTTCGTGGTAGGTGATAATCCCGCCCGCCTTAAGGAGAAACTGGCGGAAGCTTTCAAAGAGACCGATCTGGTGCTTCTGACGGGAGGCCTTGGGCCTACACAAGACGATCTTACAAAGGAGATAGTCGCGGAATACATGGGCGCCGAGATGTATCTAGATAAGAAGGTAGTTGACGATTTGAAGGAATTCTTCAACAGGCACGGCGGTAATATGCCTGAAAACAATCTAAAGCAGGCATATCTGCCGGTCGGATGCACTCCATTGTACAACGCATCCGGCACGGCGCCCGGGCTCGCCATCGAAAAGGACGGCAAAGTCGCTATCTGTTTCCCGGGCCCGCCGCGCGAGATGAAATGGCTTTTCGAAAACGGCGCCAAACAGTATCTTGAGAAGTTCATGGGAAAGAAGATGTTCTACAGAGTCATAAGACTCATAGGCATCGGAGAATCAGACCTTGAAATGCTTCTTATGCCCCTTATAGATGGACAGACAGACCCTACCATCGCAACTTACGCAAAAGAAGGAGAGTGCACGCTCAGAGTTGCTTCACAAAGGGATACGATGGAGGAAGCTGAGGCAGCAGTTTCTGAAATGATCAAAAAGATCGATGAACTTGCCGGCGGCTATATATACAGTTATGATGACGAAGATCTCAATGAGGTAGTCGTCAGATTGCTCAAAGAAAAGAATCTTAAGATCACCTCAGCAGAATCGTGTACCGGTGGCATGTTCGCATCGTCCATCACAGATGTTCCAGGTGCATCTGAAGTGCTTTCGAGTTCTTACATCACTTATTCCGCCGAGAGCAAGATAAAAGAACTTGGCGTCTCGCGCGAAATAATCGACTGCTGCGGTGTGGTAAGTGCCGAAACAGCAGAAGCCATGGCAAAGGGCGCTTTGGAGCGCTCAGAGGCAGATATAGCAGTTTCCGTTACGGGTTATGCCGGGCCTGATGCCGACGAAGGACATGATCCCGGAGAGGCATTTATTGGCTGGGCATACAAAGGCAAATCCGGTAGTTATCCGGTCCATACTGATCGGAATTTCAGAAAATGGAACAGGAATTACTTCATGCTCCGTATGCTGAGAGCGGTATATCTTCTTATAAGATAGGGGAGATTATCCTGCAAAATGACTCTTTGCAGGTCCCGTGCAAAAATTAGGGATTATTTTGCAGGAATTAGGGAATATATCGTTCGACATTACCTGCGGAATCAAAATATAATATTGACATAAGAACTAAGCAAAAGTATTATATATACGAACAAGCGTTCTATTATATGACGAGGAGACAAAATGGCAGCACAAAACAGAACAAACCCTGAAAACGCGGCTAAGGAAAAAGCCCTTCAGCAGGCGCTCGATCAGATCCAAAAACAGTATGGCAAGGGCGCAATAATGAAACTCGGAGAATCCGGTCCTGTCGGAAACATCGATGTTATTTCAACCGGATCAGTTAGTCTTGATTTCGCAACAGGTGTCGGTGGCTATCCTAAGGGAAGGATCATCGAGATATACGGCCCTGAATCATCAGGAAAAACAACTCTGACTCTTCACGCCATAGCAGAGGCCCAGCGAAAGGGCGGGCAGGCTGCGTTTATCGACGCAGAGCACGCTCTTGATCCGGTATATGCCAAAAATCTCGGAGTTGATGTAGATAATCTCCTGGTTTCCCAGCCGGATACAGGCGAACAGGCTCTTGAGATCGCCGAGATGCTCACTAGAAGCGGTGCGGTAGATATTATTGTTATCGACTCCGTAGCTGCTCTCGTGCCAAAGGCAGAGATCCAGGGCGAGATGGGTGATTCGCATGTCGGCCTTCAGGCAAGGCTCATGTCGCAAGCTCTTCGTAAGATCGCCGGTGCCATCAACCGCTCAAGCACTTGCGTTATCTTTATCAACCAGCTTAGAGAAAAGATCGGCATCATGTTCGGAAACCCTGAGACTACCACAGGCGGCCGCGCTCTTAAGTTCTACGCTTCCATGAGACTCGATGTCCGCAAGATCGATACCATCAAAAAGGGTGAGGACGTCCTCGGAAACAGGACCCGAGTCAAAATAGTAAAGAACAAAGTAGCGCCTCCGTTCAGAAAAGCTGAGTTCGATATCATGTACGGGACAGGCATCTCTCTTTCCGGAGATATACTTGATATGGCAGCTGACAACGGCATTATTGACAAATCCGGCTCATGGTATAGCTATAATAATGAGAGGATCGGCCAGGGACGAGAGAACGTAAAGCAGTATCTCGAAGATAACCCTGCAGTCCTTGAAGAGATCAGAGGCAAACTCATGGCTCAGCTCAGATCTGAGACTTCAGAGGCCTTAGATCAGGCTGACGGAGAAATCAAAGTAGATGCCGACGGAGTAGTCATCGAAGGCTAGTTTTGATTGAACTTTAATAAGTAAGTTAGAAGTCATACACTAACTTACTTTTTTGTTGCCAATATTTGGGGATACATTAGCATATTGATCTAAATATGGAGGGGATTGGATATGAGTAAAACCGGAAATATCACTAAACTGCATCCTGTAACAGCTGATGTAGCTCTTAGACTCATAAGAGGTGTAGAAGACTATCACTTAGCGTATGTCAGCCATATATCGGGCCAGCAAGGTTTCGATGAAGACTCCGGGTCTATGACGGCAGCAAGGACTGCCTACGATAGTGACGATTATGTAGAGACTGTCGAATTGTTCGATGCGATAGTTTACTCTTTCAATAATTATGTTGCTGATCAGTGTAAAGAGGAAGTCTGGGACTATGTGGTCAACAACAAGAGGCTAAAAGATCTTACATATCCCGGTGAGACTATAAAAGAACAAAAAAACAGGTGGCTGTATGGTTTTGTTTCAAACTTTAAAGGCGGATGGCTGAGATTTCTGCCTCCCGATCAGGAAAAAGTGGATTACCACGTCCCGGTTGCCGATGAAGAGATACAAAACGCATCACAGAAACGTTTTGAAAAGAGGCACAGACAATGGCGACATTGAAAATGGATATTTCAAAAGATCTTATAAATGAAGCAAAAGACAAAAACGCAATACATGAAATACCATTAGATAAGATCTCAAAAAGCCCAAGCAATGTTTTTAGGCCATACAGCGAAGCTAAGATGACGGAACTCAAGAATTCCATATCCCGGTTTGGAGTCCTGTATCCTGCAATTGTAAGGCCGGCAACATCATGCAAAACATACAGTGTAAAGGGCGAATACGAACTTATCTCAGGAAGCAACAGGTATGATGCTTGTGTTTCACTCGGTATGCAAAGTATCCCTTGCGCTGTTATCGAAATGGATGATGTTACGGCATCTAAGGTTCTGGCTGCAACGAACATTTACAGAGAAGGCATCACCGAGATCGAAAAGGCCAGAAGTTTTCGAATGACATATGACCTTATGAAGAAAACCCGAGGAGGGGATCGCTCGTCTTATAGATATAGGGAGGACCGAGCAAAGTATCACGCTGATAGTCTGCTTGATGAAGGTGATAATACTCTTGATAAACTGGCCAAAGAATACGATATTTCTCCGATGACTTTGCATCGCAAAATACGGCTTACTTATCTAAGCGACGATATGCTAGATAAATACGAAAAGAAAAAGATCACGCAATATCAGGCAGTACAGCTTTCATACGCTGAGCCCAATATGCAGGATCTCATAATCCATGATTATTATTCCAGTACAGATAAGGAATGGATCACAGATGAGAAGGCCAAAGAAGTGGGAATGGTCGCAAGAGATTTTGGCGGATATATAACTCCGCGCCATCTTGAAGAGATTTTCAGCAGAGAAGAATGTGTGAATAAGGAGAAGAAAATAAAGATCATCATACCAAAAGACTTGTTTCCTTCGTTTCTCAAAGCCAAAGACAGAGAAGTCTATGTTCATAAAGCTCTGAGTTATATCCTCGCCTACAACATAGATCTGTCAAAAGTGACTTTAGAATGATTTACACAAATTGATATTTGATGCATTTGAAAAGCGATATATATTTCAAAAAAACAGCCATTTTCAGTTAGCGAAATATGCCCTTTTTTTCGGCGATCAAAATGATAATATGATATTAGAAAATTATTGATACGAATAGAACTTGTTATCAGGCAGGGCGACAGTCCTGCCTTTTTTGCTGCTCTTTTTTCGGACTGAAGTGCCCGGGAAGATAGCTTGCTGATCAAGATCTGAATACTTAAGGAGACCAAAACATGATGAAAGCACATATCAATATCAGATCGCCATCTAAGAGCGCCGAGAAGCGCTTTTTCTCTATAAAAAAGTTACAACTACTGAAATACAGAAAGGAGTGGCATTTATCCTGCGAGTAAAGTCGTGGGCCTTTTGCCAAAAGATTGGATGAAAATCAAAATATGTAAAACAAATTATGCCCTGGCTGCGCTGCTGACTTTTACTCTGGTGCTGACTTTCATCTTTGTACAGGACTTCCTGTGTGTGTATGCAGCTGAAAATGCTAATGCCGAATACTCGCTTGAGGGAGCGGTTTATCAGGTATATACCGATCAGGGCTGCACAAAGAAAGCGACGACCACAAACGGCGCCAATGCGGTATTTACAACAGACGCTAACGGTGATGCCGCTGAGATTGAGATGAGCGAAGGTACATATTACGTAAAAGAAAATGAAGCTTCCAAAGGTTACATCCTTGATAAGCAAGTTTACACGGTAGAAGTAAAGGCCGGGGAAACGAAATGGGTAAACAGCGAGCTTAAACATGTGTCTGAGATCCCTCAATCTCTTGAACTAGGTATACAGAAAGTCAATATCGACGGCAAACCCGCGGCCACATACGGAACGACTCTTGAAGGTGCGCAGTTCGAGATCGTATATTCCGATGGGGCCGGCACAAATCGCACATGGATCGTAAAGACAGACAAGAGCGGAAAAGCTAACCTGGACGATGATCACTTCGTATCCGGTGATGAGCGCTATCAGAATTCCGAAAAGAAGTACGTAGTCCCGCTTGGAACTGTAACTATCAAAGAGGTCAAGGCTCCGAGCGGATATAAAAAGAGCGATGAGATACAGACTCTAAAGATCAGATGGGATGGGGCGAGTGCTGAAAAAGAGAATACAAACAATGTGACATTTACTACTCAGGGGTCAGCAAACGATAAAGCCTCTATGTATGCTGATGGAACAACTACATTCCCTGATCAGCCTCAGTCCGCACAAATAAAGCTATGCAAGATCGATAAGGAAACCGGAAAATCAGTTCCTCTCGGTGCAGCGTCTCTGGAGGGCGCAAGCTTTATGATCAAATGTAATGAAGGTGAGGATGCGGGAAAGTCATGGAACATCCAAACAGATGCGGAAGGAATTGCAACGCTGGACAGTTTGGTAAATGACGGTTCATCTGAGATATACAAGAATAAGGAAGGCAAGCCCGCGCTCAGGCTCGGCAAGTATACTATCTCAGAAACAAAAGCTTCTTTAGGATATATTGTGAACGAGGGTACTGTCGATCTTCAAATCGCGGGTGATGACAGCGGAACAGAAACAACAGGAAATGTTACGGCATCGGATAACAAATCAGGCGCTGAGATCACAGGCTCAGATCCTATTGAATTAACATGGCCTGAGCCTGTGGTCAGAGGAGATCTTTCATTCCTGAAAGTAGATAAAGGCAAGATGCACCCGATCAAAAATGTAGCATTCGTCATTAGATCCAAAACTACAGGCGAGTCTCACGTTATCGTTACAGATAATAACGGCAATATAAGTACAAATTCCAAGGAAGGAAATCCTCACAGCCAGAACACCAACGCAAATGACGCAGTAATAGATGCTGAAGGTAATCCCGCTTTGAATGATCAGGGCGAGATAGACTCATCCAAACTGAGCTATAAGAATGGTATCTGGTTCTATAAGGATAAAAACGGAAATGAATCTAAAGAAGTATCAGATAACAAAGGAGCCCTTCCTTATGATGAATATCTTGTGACAGAGCTTCCGTCCGAAGCAAACCGCGGAAGAAAAATGATCGTTCAAAGAGAGGTCCACATCGATAGAAATGAGCAGATCGTATTTGGCGGAACATGGATAAATGATGCCGAAGAAGGCAATTACAAAATGTACAAAGTCCGCAATGAAGAAGCACCTTCAGATGGGAACGGTAAGTTCGGTTTTGAGCCCGGCGATTACGTTACCTACGATATCGTGATCGAAAACCCGAATAAAGGTACTCTCACAATGGATGTCAAGGATGAGTTTACAGAAGGCGCTGAGAACTTCAGTAAGCCAGTCGTTATCGGCGTCAAGAATGCCAAGCAAAACAAGCGTAGTTTAGATAAAGGAAAAGTTAATATCACTATCGAACCTAAACAGACAGCTACAGTGACATTCGGTGCACTTGTAAAGACGGGGGCGGTCGAGTATCTTGCGGATAATGCAAAGGATTCAGATTCTAAGAATAATGAGGGAAAGGACTGCAATATCGACGAGCAGGACAACACAACGGACGACGCTGATGGATATATGAATTATGCTTCCACATCAAAAGTAGTCTACAAACCTAGTGCTGCTGAGCTGCCGAAACAGACCCTTCAGGACAAAGATGACCCTGCTCAAACCCCTGTCAAAGTGCCTAAGATCGCAACCTATCTCGCAGACGAGGCAAATAGAAAGGTAGTATCAGGAAGCTCTGCTGCTATCGTGGATACTGTCAAGTACGAAGGCTTCACACCGGGCAAGACATATGTCATAGAGGGAATACTGATGGTAAAGGATACCGCTGAGCCTCTGACTGAGAACGGCAAGAAAGTAAAAGCAGTATCAGGAGAATTCGTTCCCGATAAGCCAAACGGAGAAGCCAAGGTGAAATTTAAGCTTGATTGCGGAAATGTTCAAGGCAAAGCCCTCGTCGCGTTTGAAACAGCTTACGTCGTAAAAGATAAAGCAGGAAACAAGCCAAAGGACAAGAATGGCAAAGACACATCAAAACTCGAAGTAGCAAGACACGAAAACATAAGTGACCCTGATCAGACGGTAGAGGTGCCCGGCTACAAGATGTATAAGATCCGCACTAAGGACGCAGAAGCAGTGGGCAAGAAGTATGGCTTCGATGTAGGTTCAACTGTCACATATGACGTTGTGATCGAAAATATCTCCGAGTCATGCTCGATAAGGATGGATATTACAGATCATTTCTCAGAGCATCCTGAATATTTCACAATGCCGAAAGTCGTGAATGTAATTGACGCGACAGAACTTGACCGATCTGAGGATGGGAATAAAATATCTGTCCTGGTAGACGCAGGAAAGACTGCTGTAGTTTCATATGAAGCAAAAGTCAAATCCGACGCAAAGGCATATCTTGCAAAAAATGCTGCAGATTCTGATTCGAAGGACAAGGATGGTAACGATGTAAATAAGAAATATCAACAGAATAAGACGGACGACAAGGACGGTTATAGGAATATTGCCGAGGTCATAGATCCTGTTCCGGAGATCCCAAACCCCGATAAACCCGAAGAATCAATAGTTCTCGAACCTCTTCCAAACGATGAAGACGAAGCGCAGACGCCTGTTAAGGTCAAAGGAAATTCGCCGGATACGGGGGATGAAAATGCCTTGATATATTGTCTTACAGGCTTTTTTGCGGCAGCTCTTGCTTTCGTACTGGTGCTTATCAGAAGACGTACTGAAAAGGATCACGATTATATCCGGTAAATAGTGATGACTTAAATGAGTAATACTGAGGAGAAAGGGACATTTCTATGAAAAAGAATATAACAACAATAACGATCCTCGTGATGATGTTCACGTTGCTTTTCAGCAGCACGATATCATTCGCAGCCACGAATGGGACCGTGATCAACTACACATCTACTCATATCGATGAAGGGATAGTAAAATACAACACAAAAATCGACGGAAAAGACTTTGTCGGCATTTGCTGCGAAGTAGGTATCCCGTCTGAAAGAAGCGGAACTGCTAAAATAGAGGGTTCGTATGGGAAAAACACGATACTGGCAAAAATGCTATATTATTATGGTGTTCAAAGAGGCCTGTATAACGGACCTGATTCAGACGAGGAAACATCGGTCAACGGGTATAAGGTGCAATCGAAGTTTCTACTTCTTTCACATATAGCTCAGGTCAGATTGGCAGATGATAAAGCCACATTTATAAAACACGGTACAGAATGGCAGGGCTACTCGAAAGGTTACTGTGAAGCGGTCTGGGATTGGGTCCAGGAAAAAGCGGGCTCAGATACCATAAAGAACGTCACTGTTCCTAAATGGTTCGAAGTATACAAATGCAGAGCTTTATCTGACGATGGTAACAAGCAGGACTTTACATCATTTGTTCTGGTGCCAAGCATGGGGGATCTTACTATTAAAAAGGTCGTTACAGGGGGAGACGATTCTTCGAACCAGACTTTTACTTTCAATGTCACCGTCAGTGGGGTAAGCGGAACGCACTCAGGTGTCAAGTTCACTGACGGAAAAGCTACTATCACTCTAAAGGGCGGACAGTCTAAGACGATCGAAGACCTCCCAAAGGATAAGAGTTACACTGTGACAGAAACCAACATACCTTCAGGATGGACATTAAAGTCCAAGGCCAACGACAGCGGAAAGATAAAGGCAGGCGATGAAGTTATTGCAACTTTCACGAACGAGAAGTCCAATGGCAAGATCATACTTAAAAAGGTATCCGCGCTGCCTGCTATCACTAACTGAATGACCGATTTTTTGCATTTATTCCTTGACCTTAGACATTCACTGTGCTATAGTCTTTGTCGGTTAACCGCTCGAAGCGGGTTTTTTGAAGCATAGCACCCAAGCTTCGGCGAGTCTGGTTTAAGGAGGAAATTAAATTATGTATGCTATCATCAAGACAGGTGGAAAGCAGTACAAAGTAGAGCAGGGCGATGAGTTCAGAGTAGAGAAACTCGATGCCAAGGTAGGCGACACAGTCGTATTCGACGAGGTCTATGCAGTAGGCGGAGACAAGCTCGTTGTTGGTACACCACTCGTAGAGGGACAGGCAGTAACAGCCGAGGTCCTCGAGCATGGTAAGGGCGACAAGGTCGTTATCTACAAGTACAAAGCTAAGAAAGACTACAGACGTAAAAATGGCCACAGACAGCCTTATACGCTTGTAAAGATCACAGGCATTGGCGCAGCTGGTACAAAGAAAGCTGCAAAAGCTGCTAAGGCAGAGCCTGAAAAGAAAGCAGAAGCTCCAAAGGTAAGCGCATCCATGAAGAAGGATGAGCTCCTCGCAGTAGCGAAAGAGCTCGGAGTCAAGGTTGACTCCAAGGCAACAAAGGCTGACATCATTGCAGCTATCGAGGCTAAGTAGTTAAGGAGGATATATCATGTCAAGTAAAAAGGGAGTAGGAAGTTCCAAGAACGGCAGAGACTCCGAGGCGAAGAGACTTGGACTCAAGGTAGGTGCCGGTGAATATGTAAGCGCAGGAAGCATTCTCATGAGACAGAGAGGAACAAAGTTCCATCCTGGTAACAACGTAGGTATCGGCGGAGACGACACACTCTTTGCCAAGATCGACGGAACAGTTAAGTTCGAGAGATTCGACAAGAAGAGAAAGCAGATCAGCGTTTATAGCAAAGAGGCTTAATTGGAACATTGCGGGCTCCTACTAAGGTAGGAGCCTTTATTTATTTCGAGGGAATCATGTTTGTAGACAGAGCGGAAATAACAATTGAATCCGGAAAGGGCGGCAACGGTGCCGTAACCTTTAGAAGAGACCCATATGTACCAGACGGAGGTCCTGATGGTGGCGATGGCGGAAACGGTGGCAGCGTTATTTTTATTGCTGACAGAAATCTCCGCACTTTAATGGACCTTAAGTATAAAAGAAAATATAAGGCTGAGAACGGTCAGCCCGGCATGAAGCGCAACAAATTCGGCAAGAAGGGTGAAGATCTATATATTAAAGTGCCTGTTGGTACCATGATAATAGATAAAGAGACCGGCCATCTTATGAAAGACCTTACCGTTGATGGTGACAGTGTTGTTGCCGCAAAGGGCGGAAGAGGCGGTAAGGGCAATGTCCACTATAAGAGCAGTATAAGACAGGCACCTAATTTCGCAGAAGCAGGCGGACCGGCAAAAGTACGTGACGTCATCCTTGAACTTAAGTTGATCGCGGATGTAGGGCTTCTGGGCTTCCCAAATGTCGGAAAGTCGACTCTTCTTTCGGTTTCCACAAATTCCAAGCCGAAGATCGCAGGTTACCATTTCACCACTATCGATCCAAATCTTGGCGTAGTGTATCTCTACGATACCAGCTTTGTTATGGCGGATATCGCAGGCATCATCGAAGGAGCTTCTCAGGGAGCAGGGCTTGGCTTTAAGTTCTTGAAGCACATAGAGCGTACAAAAGTACTCATTCATGTTATCGATGTTGCCGGGTCAGAAGGAAGAGACCCAATCGATGATTACAAGAAGATAAACGCCGAGCTTGTTGCTTTTGATCCGAGACTCGCCGACAAACCTCAGATCGTCGCCGCAAATAAATCTGATCTTGTTACGGATGAGGATAAGCTCAAAGAATTTATGGACTTCATGGAAAAAGAAGGTAGAGAAGTTTACCTTATAAGTGCTGCGACAAAACAGGGTATAGACCAACTTCTGGCTGCTGCACTCCGTAAGATCGAGACGTATGTCGAGCCTGAAGAAGAACCTATGACCATGTTTGACTTCGAAGCTGACGAACACGAAGCGGATTATAAACTGATAACAGGTTACGTCGATGAAGACGGTGTCTATGTGCTTGAAGGTAAACAGCTTCTTAAGATATTCAATTCCACCAACTTTACTGATAACGGGTCTATTCGCTATCTTTATCGCTACATAGAGAAGCAAGGCGGCATCAAAGTGCTAAAAGAACTCGGACTTAAAGATGGGGATACGGTCAGGATAGAAGATTTCGAGTTTGAGTATACTGATGACTGATTTTTGCAAAAATTGACCGAATTCATACATTGATCGCATATCAAAAACTACAATGGCCTGTAAAAGGGCCATTTTTTGTAGCATTTTGGTAATTTATCGTACCATTTTGTCAATTTTCAGTAATCTGAATTCGTTTTTTAATATTGAAGTTTTAATTTAGAATCACAGCAAATTCCGAAATGAGGTGGGACGCATGAAAGAAATTGCTGTAGATAAAATCAAGAATCTGATCGACGACTTAAGAAGAGATAAGAAAACAATGGTCAAGATCCTTTTTATTGTACTTATCCTTTTGGTCGCTGCTATTCTCAGGATAAGCGGAACTGACAAGTCATCGGTAAGTGTTGAGACAGTCGATAAAGCCGGTGTTGAGTCTGAAACAGACGAAGGATATGACGTTTCTTCAACAGAAGTATGTGTAGACATAGGAGGCCAGGTCGAAAACCCCGGGGTCTATCAGGTCAGCCAAGGGACTAGATTATACGAACTTATTGAATTGGCAGGGGGCCTGACAGAGAATGCTGATACGGATTCGATCAATCGCGCCTCATATGTAGAGGACGGAGAAAAGATCATGATCCCTTCAAAGATCATTACTTCTGATGTGACAGAAGATGGCTCTGATACTTCATCTGAGAATACAGAACAAACTTCCGGTATCAGCAATGGAGGACTTATAAATATCAATATTGCGGGTAAGGAAGAACTCAAGACCTTGAATGGGATAGGAGACGTAACGGCAGAAAAGATCATAGATTATAGGAAGTCGAACAGATTCAAGAAAAAGGAAGACATTAAATCTGTAAAGGGTATTGGGGATGCTATCTATGAAAAAATCAAAGATAACATCACCTGCTAGAGAAAGGGGGAATCAGTATGATGGTCAGGTCTGAAAAAATCAAAGAAAGTGACAAGCTTTTGTTCAATAGGTATATGCTTGGATTTGATTCAAAAAGCAGAGCTGACAGTGAAAAGTACAGGTGTTACGTTATCCTGATGGGCGTTATAAGAGAGTTGCTGGATGAATGCAGGATAAATATCAGCAGCAACGGATATATGTATATTCAGGATTGCATTATTACCATATTTGATCAGCGTACCATGAATATTAATTTGAAAAATGATGTGTATCCGTATGTAGCGTTCAAAAATGGGGTCAAAGACCCGGCAACTATCGAGCATAGTATAAGAAACGCGCTTGTAGCAGCGTACAAGCTTAACGAGACTGATGTGTTTCATAGCTCTGCCATATTGAGTTCATTTGAAAAGAGGCCGACGAACAAGGAGTTTCTACTGTATATGACACGTGAGGTGTACAGGAGACTTTGGAACGAATCTGTTGAGTTTGCGCGATTTTAATGGTACATTCTGTCTTGTACTGAACAAAAAAAGAAGGGAAGACAGAAATTGGAAAAGACTAAACTAAACAGGATCAATGAACTGGCACATAAGTCAAAGGCAGAAGGACTTACAGCCGAGGAAAAAGAAGAACAAAAGATACTGAGACAGGAATTTATAGCCGAGATCAGAGCAGATGTGAAAGCATCGCTCGAATCCATTGAAATTGTTGAGGAAGTTGAGGAATCAATTGCCGTAAGTGATGAATTGTTGAACTGAAAGTGGTATAATTATTCGCAGTTTTACAAGACAGGGAGACAGATATGGAAAAACTCGGTGTAAATGAACTTAGAGATATGTTCAGGGATTTCTTTGTGAGCAAGGGCCACTATGCAGGCGGCTCTGCTTCTCTTATCCCGCGTAACGATAAGAGCCTGCTTATAATCAACTCCGGTATGGCGCCTCTTAAGCCTTACTTTGCCGGCGTTGAAACTCCTCCATGCAAGAGGATGACAACATGCCAGAAATGCATCAGAACAAACGATATCGAGAATGTAGGAAAGACAGCCAGACACGGAACTTTCTTCGAGATGCTCGGAAACTTCAGCTTTGGTGACTACTTTAAAAAAGAGTCGCTTCAGTGGGGTTGGGAATTCTGTACGGAATGGCTGAAAATGCCTAAAGAAAAGCTTTGGGCAACTATATATGAAGATGATGACGAAGCATATGATATCTGGAAGAATATCATTGGCATGCCTGAAGAAAGGATCGTCAGACTCGGAAAAGAAGACAACTTCTGGGAAATCGGTCTTGGCCCTTGCGGTCCTTGCTCCGAGATCTACTACGACAGAGGGCCTGAGTGGGGCTGTGGAAAGCCTGATTGCAAGCCGGGATGCGATTGCGACAGATATCTCGAATTCTGGAACCACGTATTCACACAGTTTGACAGACAGGAAGACGGATCATACCCAAGACTTGCTCACCCTAATATCGATACAGGAATGGGTCTTGAGAGACTCGCTTGCATCCTTCAGGGTGTAGACTCCATCTTTGATGTAGACACAGTTAAATTCATTAGAGACGCCATCACAGATATGGCAGGTGTTGAATATCAGGCCGGCAATCATAAAGTGGACGTAAGCGTAAGGATCGTCACAGACCATCTTCGCTCCATGACATTTATGATCGCTGACGGAGTTCTTCCAAGCAATGAAGGAAGAGGCTACATCCTCAAGAGGATCATCAGAAGAGCCGCAAGACACTGCAAACTTCTCGGTATCGATAAAGAGAATCCTCTTGCTGAGCTTGCAGAAAACGTTATCAAGACTTCAGGCGGTGCCTATCCTGAACTCGTCGAGAAGCATGATTACATCATCAAGATGATCCAGATCGAAGAGAACAATTTCGCTAAGACTCTTGATAACGGAATGGAGATCCTCGATTCATATATCGAAGATCTTAAGGCTAAGGGTGAGACACAGCTCGGCGGAGATCTTACATTCAAACTATATGACACATATGGTTTTCCTCTTGAGGTGACTCAGGAGATACTCGAAGAGCAGGGCATGACAGCCGATGTAGATGGCTTTAACGAACACATGCAGGCTCAGAAAGATCTCGCAAGGGCAAATCAAAGAGACACAGACGAAGACGCATGGAGAGATGCTTCCGAGTACAGTGATCTTCCTCATACGAAGTTCCTCGGTTATACCGAAGAATCATCCGGAGCAGAAGTCCTTTATGTAGGAAATTACGATGAAAAACGCAAGTTCATCATCTTCGATCAGACTCCTTTCTACGCTACCAGCGGCGGACAGGTATACGATACAGGCCTTGTCAGAAAAGGAAGCGATGAGCTCAGAGTAGTCGATGTAGTAAAGGACAACGATATTTGGCTCCATGTCATACATGCGGATGATTCCGGCCTTGCCGACCAGTTAGAAAAAGGCGATAAGGTAGAACTCCTGATCGATGCTGTCAGAAGACACAGGATCGCCAGGGGACACTCCGCAACACATCTTCTCCAGCAGGCTCTTCAGGACGTGCTCGGAGATCATGTAATGCAGGCAGGTTCATACGTCGATGATAACTACCTCAGATTCGACTTCAATCACTTCCAGCCAATGACAAAGGATGAGATCGCCAAAGTCGAAGAGATAGTAAATGAAAAGGTCGACGAGTATCTTCCTATCAAAATGGAAGAGATGCCTATCGATGAAGCAAGAAAACTCGGCGCTATGGCTATCTTCGGTGAGAAGTATGGTGATATCGTAAGAGTAGTCAGCATGGGTGATTACAGTATCGAATTCTGCGGAGGAACTCACATCGATAATACCGGAAAGGTAGGCGGCTTTAAGATCGTCAGCGAGGCAGGAATTGCTTCCGGCGTAAGACGTATCGAAGCTATTACCGGATCCAACGTGATCAAATATCTGGCAGATAAGGAGTCCACGATCGGTACAGTGGTCAAGACTCTCAAGACAAGCGAGGCTGATCTCACACGCAAGGCTTCTCAGGTAATGACTGACTTGAAGGAACTTGAAAATACCATAAAGTCTATTAAGTCTGATGAAATCAGCGGCTCTGTTGATGATATAATCAATAGTGCAAAAGAGATCGGCGGTGCTAAGCTGATCACAAAGAAAATCGAAAATACTGACACAGATCAGCTCAGGAGCATATCTGACGCGATCAGAGAAAAGACAGACGATGTAGTTATCGTACTTGCTGCCGTAAACGATGGTAAAGTCACATTCATCGTATCGGTAAGCGAGGATCTTATCGGCAAAGGCTATCATGCAGGCAAACTCATCAAAGAGATCGCTGCAGCCGCAGGTGGTGGCGGTGGCGGAAAGGCCAACATGGCGCAGGCCGGAGCTAAAGATCCGTCAAAGGTGGATGACGCATTTAAAAAGGCTGCTGAGCTCTTGGAAGCATAAAGCTTCAGGAGGAAGAAATGAGCAAAAATACTATCATGTTTGAAGGATTCAAAGACAGCCAACTTGACAAGAAAGAAGCTCTTGTCGAGATTTATGCAGCTCTCACTGAGCGTGGTTATAACGCTATAGATCAGATCGTAGGCTATCTTACATCAGGAGATCCTTCATATATCACAAGCCATAATAACGCAAGAAATCTCATCCTCAAGATGGATAGAGACGAACTCCTCGAGGAGATCCTCGTCAACTATCTCGACATCGAAAAGAAATAGATGAGAAAGCTAGGGCTTGATGTTGGTATCAAAACAGTGGGGGTCGCGGTAAGCGACCCTCTTGGCGTTATCGCGACCGGTGTCACCACGATAGAAAGAGTGGGGATACGTAAAGATACCGGCAAAGTGTTAGATTATATCAGGGAATATGACTGTGATACTGTTGTCATCGGACTCCCGCTGAATCTTGAGGGTGAGGATACTCTTTCGACCGAAAGAGCCAGGGAATTCAGGCGTATGCTTGAAAACAAACTCAAGAGTTCGGGCCCGCTTTCTAAAGTCAAAGTAGAATGGCAGGATGAACGCTTCAGCACTGTTGAAGCCGAGGAAGTTCTTATTGAAGCCAATATGAGCAGAGAGGATAGAAAGAAGATAATCGACAGGCAGGCTGCGATAGTTATCCTGCAGAGATATCTCGACAGAGTTTCATCGGAGGGACAAAGATGAATGACCTTCAGATAGATTATTTCATGGCTGTTGCTACTAACCTCAGTTTTACAAAGACTGCGGAAGAGCTTTATGTGTCTCAGCCTGCTATTTCAAGACAGATATCGCTACTTGAAAAGGAGCTCGGGACAAAGCTTTTTATACGGAATAATCAAAAGACAGAACTTACCGAATCAGGCAAACTGTATTTTGACCTGTTCGGAAAGTATAAGGCAGAGTTTTTGAACACAAAGCTGATAGCTTCACAGATCGATGGGCACAGCAAAAACATTATACGTGTCGGGTTCCTCGAAGGCTGGGATCTTACAGGCATAGTTCCGGAGATGATCAGGCGGTACAAAGATAAGTATCCTGATTCCGAGGTGATCATAAATTGCTGCGGTGTAAAAGAGATCACAACATCTCTTCTTACAGATTCCATGGATATCGCAGTTACCATGAAAAACTCAGTCGAAAAGCACCTTGGACTTGAAGCGAATGATGTTGCCGAAATAGGTAAGATACTTATCTTTTCAGCAAATCACAGCCATGCAGGCAAAGAGAATCTAAGCCTGGCAGACTTCAAAGATGAAGTTTTCCTCGCTCCTTGGGAGATCGTAGATAAGATGATCATTGAAGCTACGGCTACATATACAAGACCTTACGGATTCGTTCCTGATATACGGTTCCTAAAGAACCATGAATCGACCATCACCTGTGTTAGAAACGATATGGGCGTTATGATCGCTGACGAGTGGGTGTGGGCGAAGGACGCGGAAGATCTCAGATGGATATCTATACCTTCAACTGATACTATCGCTACAGTACGCATGAAGCATAAGGAAGCCGAGCCGATCATCTTCATGGACAAACTGCTAGGGGACATAATCAGCAAGATGTGATGCAATTTACGGCATGTCCATAACCATATGGTTATGGACATGGTGAAGTATAAAATATTATACAAACGGGCTCTAAAACTGTAAAATACCTACAGTAAGAACCTGTTTTTTTAATGCAGGGATAAATTGTTTCAAATTATTTGATACGAAGGGGGAAAATATCATGCAGAAAAGCAATAAACTAACTGCGGTATATGCTCTGATCATGGACCTGCCGCTGAGCCTTGTTATCACTCTTGTAGCTCTCGCGCTTTCGAACATTGACGCGCCGGGAAGCCTTAATGGCCCTAATTACATCAGAATGGCATGCATCGCATACGTAGTTACATTCTTTGTAAATTTCATTCATGCTGAGAGATGGGGTTTCGCATTCGCTTCCAAACACGCTAAGCCTGGCACATTCAAATTCGGACTGCTTCTCAATTTGGTAGTTGCAGGCGTTTTCGTTGTTATTCTGGATCTTATCATGACAGCTGTAGGAATGGCTGCTTCACCGGCCGGCTTCCAGTTTGGCCCATACATCGCGGCTGTTCTCAAAGGATTCATTCCTTGTTATCTTCCAACACTGATCATCGCTATGTTCTGGAATGGTGTTGCAGACAAGTGGTCAAGAGCTATCTGCAAGGAGCCTGCTCCTGAGATGCCCGGCGCACCAGACCAGCACTAAAAATCACATAATCGATACTTAAATCAGCTGTATCGATGATATCATTGATACGGTTAGATATATGAAACACATATTGCAGGAGGGAAAACAATATGAAGATTCTGGGAATTTCACTGGGAACAAAAAACGGAAATAACGACACAATGTGCAGAGTCGCTCTTGAAGAGTGCCAGAAGCTCGGTGCTGAGATCGAATTCATCCACGCTTTTGACTGGGATCTCCAGACATGCACAGGTTGCGTAGCATGCTCCAGAGGCCTTGTAATGGGCAAGGGCATGATCTGCACAAGAAAAGACGATTACAAAACTCTCTATGAAAAGATGGTAGAGGCTGACGGCGTACTCGTAGTAGACCCTATCTACGAATCCGGCGGATCCGGACTCTTCCATATCATGACAGACAGAATGGGTCCTGGACACGATACAGGTATGCTCATGATGCTCGACGGAAAGCTTAAAGAGCAGGGCAAAGAAGGCCTGAATCCTCGTATCTTCAGACAGAAGGCTACATCCTATGTCGGTATCGGCGGTTCTGACTGGGCTTGCCGCGTAGAGACTGACCACGCAATGCTGTCCCTGTCCCCTGGCTGGAAGGTTATCAACAACGATTACTTCTCCTGGAGCAAGGATGTTATCATGCAGGACGATAAGGTCGAGCGTATGAAGGAAATCGGCAGGAATCTTGTTGAAGCTGCTCAGTACATCATCGACAACAATGTCATGATCCCGGGTTCCGAGAATCTGGATCTTTGGAAGGGCGAGGAAGGTGGATGCCCACACTGCCACGGCAACAATTTCTACATCTTCCCTGGTACAAACCATGCTGTTTGTGAGCTCTGCGGTCTTGAAGGTCACCTCGAAGTGACAGACAAGGGCGTGAAGCTTGTAAACGATCCTGAGCTTGGCGAAAACGGAACTATCGAGCACTGCCACGATCTGCTTTCCGGTAAGGCTGCACACGGCAAGGACATCTTTGAGAACGAGAGCAGACTCATGAACCTCTTCAAGGATCCTGAGTTCAAGGCACGCAAAGAGCACTACACAGCTGTTATCGAGCCGACTCCATCCCCATCAAAGAACTAATATTGAATAAGGTTTTTAGCAGGCAGGGGAGCGTATACGCATCCCTGCCTGTTAAGATAAAGAAGTTTTCGCTTGAAAGGAGTAACAAATGAAAAGACCTGAATTTTATCCTGTAAGAAGTATCATTTTGGTCGACCTCGCTCACGAGGATTACAGAATAAAGCTGGAGAACTGGCTGTACAGATATCATGTTCCTGACAGCATTTCGCAGTTCGGACCATATGTAAGTAAATACGCTTTCTATCCGGCACTTCCGGTACCTCCGGGCGGAGAGAGATTCGGAACAGTCAGAATGCAGATGACTGAGCATTACTGGCTCGCAAATCCTAATGATATCGGATTCGCTCCTGATCATCATAAAGTCCTTACTGAGTACTTCCCAACAGATGTTCTTGTATGGCAGAACAACATTCCTGACGCAGGGCATTCTCATGGTATAGATAAATCCGAAGAACTCAACATGGAAGGCGACAAGGCCAGATCCGTTAAGGGCAACGAGGATGCCGGTACAGTTCCATTCATCTTCGCATTCATCCCTGTATGGTGGGAAGAAGACTTCAAGGGCGAAGGCCGTACAGTTGAAGACGGTCCTAACTACAGATGGCAGTTCATGGTCAGATATCCTGAAGGCGTCAGCATGGAAGAAGGAGATAAGTGGCTCAAGGAAGAGTTCCTGCCTTCGATCTATGAGCACGCAGGATGCACACGCTGCGTATCCAGCAAGATCAAAAAAGAAGTAAATAACTGCGACTTCGATCGTATCGTAGAGATGTGGTTCGAGTGCCAGACTGCATGGTGTGACGCTGTCAAGGCTGCAGCTGAGAAGTGCGCTAAGCCTGCATGGGCTGAGACTGAAGACTTCCCATACTTCAAGAAGTCCTATGGTATCAGCGGCATCTTCCTTTCGGATTATGCCAGATCTGACAATCTCAACCAGTATCACGGCTATATCACAATGCGTTAATCAAAGGAGCTAATAAATGGCTGGAGGAAAATATTTCTACTCAAAGGGCGAGGGAAATGACGGCTATATAAAGAACCTCGAGGTACTCGGTTACTGTGATCTCGACGGAAAAGCCGGAATGTTCCAGATGGCCCTATATAAGACAGAGGCGGGCAGGTATCTGCTTTACGGAGCTGCGTTTGCTGCGGGTCCTGACGGAGTAGGTATCATGATCAGTGATGTCACAGATCCTTGTAACCCTGTCTTTATCAAGAAGTGGCTTCCGTTCGATATCGACGAATACCCGACCACTTCTATCCCTAAAGTCCAGATAGCTGACGACAAGCTCGTATTCGCACTTACATCGGGTTCAGGTCCTAGCGTACTCGTAGGAGACCGCGCTAAGATGAAGTGCATGCAGGGTATCATGGTCTATGATCTTAAGAAAGACCCTGAAAATCCTGAATTCCTCGGCTACTGGGACTGCGGCGTCCCATATTCCATGGGCGTACACAGATTCATGTACAACGGCGGCGATTACGTTCATCTGTCAGCAGAAGCTGATGAGCATGAAGGCATGATCTACAGGATCGTAAATATCGCCGATCCAAAGAACATTTACGAAGTAGGTCGCTGGTGGGCTCCTCATCAGTACATCTATGGTGTACCGGGCAGAGAAGTCGATCACTCAGCTCCACACAATCCTGACTTCATGGATAAAGGCTGGATGCACGGTCCTCCGTTCGTTCTTGGTGATAAGGCATATCTCGGCTACGGCGGAGACGGACTGTACATACTTGATGTATCCGACTTCACAAAGCCAAAAGCACTCGGACAGCTCAGGTTTATGCCTGCATTCTCATCGAGACTTGCTGGTGCGAGAACTCATACAGCACTTCCTCTGAAGGGAAGAGATCTCTGCGTAGTAATGAACGAGGGTGAGAGATTCGGCTTCATCAAAGACGGCATGGTAAAAGAGGCACAGGCCATGAACAACATCCACATGGTCGATGTAAGTGATCCTACAAGGCCTGTTCTGATCGCTGAGTTCCCGTATCCTGAAGTTCCTGAGGATTTCCCGGCAAAGAACTTCAATGAGTATTGCTTAGCAGAAGGCTCAAAGGGTGGCCCATTCGGACCTCACAACCTTCATGAACCTATGGACGGAAAGCCTTGGCTTGAGCAGAGAACAGATGTAGTATACGACTGCTACTTCGCAGCCGGTCTCAGAGTTTATGATGTATCTGATCCTTTCTACATTAAGGAAAAGGCATACTTCATACCTCCGAATCCGACAAAGAAGTTCTTCCCGTTCCCTGGTCCAATGATGGCAATGACCGAAGACGTCGTAGTAGACGACAGAGGATACATCATCATCGACGCTAACAGCGACGGATTCTATATCCTCAGAAAGACATACGAAGACTGATCTGATGATCATTGACTTAAACCGGTATGACAGTCTGTCATGCCGGTCTTTTTATTAAAAAAGGGAATGGTTCTGCCATATGTTCTATTTGCTATGTTGGGGTAAGCTTTGACACAGCACACATCATCTAGAGTGAAACGCCGCATTTATAAAGATTGATTTTCAAAAAATGCAGATATATCAAACTGCAGAGGCTTTTTCGGCCTTTGTTTTTTTAGTTTTTGATTGATAAGGGGTGTATAATTGGAATACTTAACAAACGTTAATGTTGATAAATATATAATTATCGTCAAAATATACATAAGAGCGTATTTATATGACATCCATCCTATACAGATTCGAAATCAATACTTCACAGCTTATAAGGTTTATTATTGCAGAATGCCTGATCATGGTCGCTGCCTTGGCAATGATATATAACATTTCATTCCATCAAGCTATGGATGAACGTGTGGATACATGTTCGGCAATTATAGAGTCATCCGGTGAATCATTTGGTGAATTTGCGTCGAATGCTGTTATTGATGCCTCAGAGCAACTCAAGGAGGAAGTTTCAGATACGGTATGGATCAAGGCAGACGGTGTCAATTACAGAACCGGCCCTAACGTTTCTTATGCATTGGCAGGTACTATGGATGAGTATGAATCAGTGGACCGGGTAGGCGTTACATTCAATGAGTGGAGCCTGGTCGAGATCGATGATAAAGAATACTATATAAAGAGCAGCAATCTTACCACAGAAGCTCCGTTCAACTTAGATTCAGGTACAAAAGGGGATTATCAGAGATACGCACTATCCTTAATGGAAGACTACGGATGGGAAGATTCGGAAATAGAGCCACTGATCAGTCTATGGAACAAAGAATCAGGATGGAATCCGAGCGCTCATAACGGGTCATCCGGGGCTCACGGTATACCTCAGGCTCTGCCGGCGAGCAAGATGGCATCAGAAGGCAGTGATTATTATACGAACGGAGAAACACAGATAAGGTGGGGCCTCAACTATATAAAAGGCAGATATGGCTCTCCGTCAGCTGCATGGGGACATTTTTGCTCACGCCACTGGTATTGATATACCGGCTCATGTTAAGACTATCAAACGATAACTTATTATTGTCAATATGAACCATTCTGCAACTCATAAAAGACCAAGCAAGGCATTACGTGTCCTTACTCTGATAATACTGATTGAATTAGAGCTCATTTGCCTTACTCTGATGACCGCAAGAGTCTATTCCTTGTCTGAGGAACAGACTTTTAGTATTTTGAGTGAAGCTGCTCTTGTTGAACTTCTCAGCGCTAAGCCTACGCTTGCTATTGCCGGAAACGCTACTGTAGCTCCGGCTATCTATGAAGAAGAACATCGCTGGAAAGGCCCGGTGCTTTCTAAAAGCAGAGGCACTATAACCGGTCCTTCAGGCAAAGAAACATACTATAATCTCAATATGAACGGCGTTGTTAATATCATGAGAGGTATGGGCGTCGAAGGCGAGTATTGGGTCAGAGATGACGGCGTAAAGATGCTCGGAGACTATATCATGGTAGCCGCGAATCTAAGTCTTCGCCCAAGAGGTTCACTTGTTGAAACTTCGCTCGGCACGGCAATGGTTTGCGATACCGGCGGTTTCGCGAGCAGAAATCCAACACAGATAGATGTAGCTGTGACCTGGTAATCATCAGACAGCATGAAAATGCACTGTTATTAATCCCAATATATTAATGAAATATGCGATTGCATATGAGATAATATTATTGGGTTTTTTATTGTGAATAATCAGTTATTTAACGAAAGGGAGGACTAATTATAATGGTGACAAGAATCATATTGCTGGTGATATTATTACTGCTTATCGTTCTATTATTCAGAAATATCAGGATAGTTCCACAGGAACATGCTTATGTGATCGAGCGTCTTGGTAAATTTAAGACAGTTTGGTATGCGGGGATACATGTAAAGATCCCGTTTATCGATAATATCGTTAATAAGATCTCTCTTAAGGAGCAGGTATTCGACTTCCCACCTCAGCCTGTTATCACAAAGGATAACGTATCTGTAAAAGTCGATTCCGTAGTATTCTCAAAGATCTTTGATCCTCAGAAATACACTTACGGAGTAGAGAATCCGATCGCGGGCCTTCAGAATCTTTCGGCTACGACTCTGAGAAGTATAATCGGCGGAATGGAACTTGATACCACTCTTTCCTCAAGAGAAGCCATAAATACTCAGATGGAGGCTATACTTGATGAGGCTACAGATCCATGGGGCATCAAAGTCACAAGAGTAGAGCTAAAGAACATCGACCCTCCAACAGAGATCGAGGAAGTAATGACAAAGCAGATGAGGGCTGAGCGTGAAAGACGTCAGACAGTGCTCGAAGCTCAGGCACATCAGGAATCCGTAGTATCCCGCGCTGAGGGTGACAAGAAAGCGAAGGTACTGGCTGCCGAAGCTGAGAAAGAAGCTAAGATCGCTCTTGCGCAAGGTGAAGCGGAATCGATCAGGCTCGTATATGAAGCTCAGGCTGAGGGTCTTGAGAAACTCAGAGAGGCACATATAGATGAGAGCGTTCTCAAACTTAAAGGACTTGAGGCTCTCAGAGATGTCGCCGACGGAAAAGCCACCAAGATATATATGCCTACAGAGATCACCGGTCTCGTATCTACACTTGGTGTAGCAGCAGAGTCGCTCGGCATTGGCGAAGGAGCTAAAGCAGGAGCGACTGCCGATATCCAGGTCCAAACAAGCGTAGATCCATGTGTCAATGAGACTACAAGCAAGGTGGGCAAAGAGGTCGCAAAACATGGTGCTGAAGTAACACGTGACCTTGAAAGCAGACGCAAGGATATTATTTAAAACAGGGATATGAAAACTGACAATCGTAATAAAAAAGGGGAGAACGGTTCTGTCAGGGTAAGCAATGGTCCATCAACAGAGTCGATAATCGACAGAATAGTAGGGCATATGACACTTGCTGTCATATTGTTGTTGCTCGGCATGTTGATGCGTGATCAATCAGGGTTTAAGGGCTTTCCGTTTGGCTGGTTCCACTATCCGGAGTACATTAAGTACGATATGCTTGCATCATCTTTCCTGATTTTGCTTGCTCTGACCGTCTTTGCGGACATAATATCCACCTTAGTTGGTCGTGCCAAAGAACCGACGATGGATGAGCCAACGCGGAAAGAACCGGAGATCGTAACGACTGAAACTACCGTCATACCTGCAAGAAGAGAGTTCCGTTCAAATGACAAGGTCCGAAAAGATTTAAGCTCCGGGAAGACGAAACCGTTGCTAAAACCGGCAGATATCGGTAAAATAGCAGCCGGTAAAAAGAATAGCGCAAAGAAATTGGGCCCTGTAATTTGGGTCCTTGTCGTCATCTCTTTTTTTGCTGTACTGGGAATCGACGATAATGAAAACTACGATTATGGTACCGACTACGATGACACATATGATTACGATGTGACTGAAGACTCGGACTTTTCTGAAGATGTAGCCCTCGATGCGATGTACAGTCTCGTGAGCGGTGATTATGACAGCTTATCTGAAATAGGGGACACATCATCAATAGATGCTGCTCTTGATCTTGATGGTACGGAAATAGAGCCTTTTGGTGATCCGTATGAAAACTCTGACTCTGATATTGAGTACACAGCGTATAGGTATATTTTGTACGGTGACAGAGAAGACGAAGACGCCGATTTATTTCTGGCAGGTGTTCTTGTAGAAAACAGCTATGCTGACGGATCTGATGATAATACGAGAGTTATCGGGATGAGCATATATTATTTCAGATCCTATGAAGAGTTTCAGGCATACTATGATGATCCCGTTCGATGGTTTACACCGACAGAGTGTTTTAATATAGGAACGACTGAGCTTGAAAAAACGTTCGTTCTGAATTTGTTTAGTAAGGAAGCTTGAGAGTAGTATGAAAAAAGAAATAGTAACACTTGGATTATTGATAGCTATATTACCGCCGATGTGGGCAGTCGCAAGCCCGTATCTCGGCAACAGCGTAGGACCGATAGCTCTTATCTGCGCCGGCATCTATGCAACTAACGGTAATAAGTTTCAGGACGCGCATAAAATAGCGCTCGGATATCTGGCGGGGGATATATGGTCACTGATAGTCACATATCTTATGTCGAAAACGCCGTTTAATGCCGATTTGACGCTATTTATTCTACTTGCAGTATTCGGTTTCGTACTCGTTATTATTTCGTCTAAATTCGAAAATATCATCCATATGCCTTCATGGCTCGCAGGCTGGGCGATAGGGATGCTCACTATGAATCTTGACAAGGTAACTCCGCTCTCATCGCTTACTGTTCAAATAGCGGTAGCGATGCTTGTGGGCGTATACTACGTAGGAGCTCTGCTTGACTATTGCCACAGACTGATAAACAGAAACAATAAATAGCCATGGGCGAAGTCGCTGTGTCTGTGATGATTCGGACATAAGGCCAAGCCATAAATACTAAAAAAGAGCAATATAAAAAGGAGCAAATATATCATGAAACCAAACAAGAAGAACAGTGGGCTTGCTTTACTGCCATTTGCTGTATTCATCGTAATCTATCTTGGTGCCGGCATCATACTGCAGAGCCAGGGAGTTGAGATGGCATTCTATCAGTTCCCTGCAGCCGTAGCCATGTTTATCGCCGTACTATTTGCCTTTGCGATGAACTACAAGGCCGGAATCAACGCGAACTTCAAAATATTCGCAAAAGGTGCAGCAAGCGAAGACATTATGAACATGCTCATGATATTCCTTCTTGCCGGAGCTTTCTCCGCGGTAGCTAAAGCGATGGGAGGGGTTGACGCTACAGTCAATTTCGGTATTTCGATCATACCGGCCTCACTTATAACCGCCGGAATGTTTATTATCTCCGCATTCCTCGGTACAGCAACAGGAACCTCGATGGGAACTATCGGCGCGCTCGTTCCGATCGCCATTGGCATGGTAGATAAAACAGGACTCAGTCTGCCTCTTATGATGGCTTCATGTGTGTCAGGAGCCATGTTCGGAGACAATCTTTCGATGATCTCAGATACTACGATCGCGGCCACAAGGACACAGAATGTAGAGCTCAAGGACAAGTTCCGCACAAACTTCTGGATCGCACTTCCGGCCGCTGTACTCACTGTAGTGCTTCTTGTCATATTCGGAAGGCCTGAGACCGCAAGGACTATCGAAGCTAGTGGCTATGACATAGTCAAAGTGCTCCCATATATCCTTGTACTGGCTTTGGCACTTCTGGGTGTGAATGTTTTCCTGGTACTTACCATTGGTATCTTTTCAGCGGGCATCATCGGTATTGCTTATGGCGATCTGACAGTCCTTACTTTCGCAGGTGAGATATGGAACGGCTTCCAGGGCATGATAGAAGTATTCCTGCTGTCGATGTTCATCGGCGGTACCGCAGAAATGGCAAAGCATTATGGCGGTCTGGATTGGCTGATCAAGATCATATCCGGAAAGATAAAAGGGAAAAAGTCAGCTCAGGTTGGTCTTAGCGCTCTTGCGCTCCTTACAGATATGGCAACAGCTAATAACACCATAGCGATCATCGTGGATGGTCCTATGGCAAAGGAAATTGGCTTCAAGTACGGCGTCGATCCACGTAAGACAGCTTCTATACTGGATATATTTACATGCATCATGCAGGGACTTATTCCTTACGGCGCGCAGTTCCTTCTGGTAGCTTCTTTATCTGAGGGAAGGGTAAGCCCGGCGGACGTTATACCTAACAACTGGTATTTGTTCCTGCTCGCGGTATTCGCGATCCTGTCGTATTTTGTTCCATGGTACGAGAAGATAACTCTCAGAAAAAAATAGAATCGTAAAATAGGCATAAGTAGCTTATAACTGTACAGCGGTGACAGCAGAGCTTATGAAAGCAAACAAGATATCGATCAAAGAATATACTGTCAAAGCACCATTTGAATTACGGGCTGCTGTTGTAGCGGATTTCCATAACGGAGATCCGAATAAGGTAGCGAATGTCCTTGAAACAGGGGATAGGCCTGATCTGATATTGATCCCGGGAGACCTTGTGCTTGGATACTATCCCGCAAAAGGATCTCTGGTAGTTGATAGCTCTGCCAATATACTGCCACTTCTCAAGAGATGTTCAAACATCTCTCCGACGTATATGTCGCTCGGAAATCATGAGTGCCTTGTATCTGATGAAGATATCGATCTGATCAGATCTACAGGAGTAAAAGTGCTGGATAACGAGTGGAAAGAGCACTATATTGGCGATAACAAAATACTCATTGGCGGTCTTACGTCAGCATATGTATTAAGTTATAGAAAATTCAGGAACGAATACAATAAAGAACATTCGTTTAGAACGGGAGAGACTGTCAGATATCCCGAAAGGAGAAGACCCAGAGGATTATCTAAAGTCAAGACAGACAGCGACTGGATAGGCAGCTTTGAAAGTGAGAAAGGATATAAGATTCTTTTATCGCATCATCCTGAATATTGGTGTATGCGCGAACCCATGCTTAGAGATAGAAAGATAGATCTGGTATTATCCGGTCATGCGCATGGAGGACAGTGGCGCATATTCGGACATGGGATTTATGCTCCGGGGCAAGGACTGTTTCCTAAATATACAGACGGAATACATATGGGCAATTATGGAGAAATGATCGTATCAAGGGGGATATACAACCCATACAGTTTGATACCGCGAATAGGTAACCCCTGTGAGCTTCTGTATCTGAACATACACAACTATTCCTAAAATCACAATTTTCGGAATAGTTATATACATAGAACACACTACATAACAATGAACCGCCAAAAGCCTTGCAATTGCCGGGTTTTGGCGGTTTTATATTGAGGCCGTATTTTTCGATTTAAGCGATTTTTTTATATTAAGTCGATATTTTATACCTTACATTTTCCCCTGCTATGTTGCTAATTAGTATTTAATTCTTTTATTCAATAAATACTATTATTTATTTGTACATGCAGCTACCTTAAGTTTGATGATAGCTGTTTTACCTAATTGAAGATCCGAAGCCTGACCGCCGGGATGCATTCACGGCCTTGACTTCGGATCAATCAATAAAACACACTTCCAGACATATATCACAGGGATATATGATACCGGCTATTAATAGATCGGGATAAATACTTCGTCTCCCGGCTGGATGTCATCTGCGTCGATATCATTGATCTCATATATATCATATACGGCATCTCTGATATTGATGTTGGCATCCGGGTTATACTGTTCAACGAGGTCCCAAAGGTTGTCGTCTTCCTGTATGACGACCTGTCTGTATGTTCTGATGTCAGAAGCTTCTGCATCAGCAGCACCTACGATGCTGATACCTGCGAATGTGATGACCATAATGCATACAAGTATAAATACAAAGAACCTGAATGGGTTCGCTATTCTGTAATGATGTCTTCTTGTTCTATTCATGTCTTTCACCATCTATATATCCGATAAAACGTTTGTTCTTTACTTGATGATGCAATTATAAACATTTGTTCGCGAATAGTCAATACTTTTTCGAACAAAAGTTCATTTTATTTTTTACAACTAAAAAAGCCTGAAATTTCAATGCTTCCAGGCTTAATAAATAGGTGCATTATTAAAATCCTTTCTTGGAAATATCAATGATGTGGCAGTTTGCTCGCCCGCTCTTCGATCCCAGCTTCGATCTCAGCTTCAAGCTCGGCTTCTTTCTTTGAAAGATCGTCCAGAAGCTTGAGGATCGCCTTCCTCTTGATGAGACAAATAACGACGATAGCGAACGATACTGCGCATAATATCGCGATAGCTGTATAATTCTTCCTTTTGAAAAAGAATCCAAAGAGTATGCTGCCCATCATGGCAGGCGTACGTCCTACTGTTGCCGCGATAAGGAAAGGAATAAAGCGCATCTCTGAGATACCGGCAGCATAGGATGTGAGATCCTTAGGAATACCGGGGATAAGATAGATAAGAAATACGATGAGTATCCCCTTTGCGGAATTGAGCTTTTCACGGTAGTAATTCATTTTTTCTTCGCCGAAAAGCACATGCATGGCGCCGCGGCCAAGAAGCCTCGATATGATAAAAGATATCGTGACACCTATAATTGCGCCGATCAGCGAAGCCACCAGAGCACCCCCGATGCCAAACATATAGCTTCCCGCTATCTGTATAGGCTGGCCCGGAAGTATGCATACGATGACCTGAATGGCCTGCAAAAGCACGACGATAGCGAATGATTCAGATCTGTGTGATTCAAGGTATGAGATTATATCCTGAGCGAAATGTTCGCTGAATATCTCTCCTCCATATTTTGCATATAGAAAAGCAGGCACTCCCACGATGATAAGTACGAGGAGTGCCAGCTTGAGTATCGCTATAATTCTCTTTTGCTTAGCCTGACGGTTATCTGCCAATTCCTATCATACCTTTTTTATACAACGTATCAACGCTCTTTATAATACCATATCTGGCATGCTCATATGTAAGTCCACCCTGAAAATATGCGATATATGGCTCTCTAAGAGGCGCGTCGGCAGAAAGCTCGATGGACGAGCCCTGCACGAATGCTCCGGCAGCCATTATGACCTGATCGGAATAGCCCGGCATATCCCAAGGAACCGGCGTGACATACGAATCTATAGGCGAAGATGACTGTATCGACTGGCAGAACAGAATAGTCTTTTCAGGATCCCTGAATTTGATGGCCTGGATGATGTCACTGCGGTGAGAACCGGGAGCAGGCATAACGTCAAAGCCGAGCTTTGAGTAGATCTGCCCACAAAGAACAGCGCCTTTAAGAGCTGCATTTACGACTTTAGGAGCCATGAAGAGGCCCTGGAGCACTGTGCGGTTCTGTCCAAAAGTAAGACCGCATTCGTTACCGATACCGGGGCAAGTAAGCCTGTAGGATATCTGCTCAATAAGATCCGCCCTTCCTACAATATATCCGCCGCAAAGCGCAAGCCCGCCACCCGGGTTCTTGATAAGTGAACCGGCCATGACATCGACGCCAAACTCAGTAGGATCAACGGTATCGACGAATTCACCATAGCAATTGTCAAGCATCACTATAATGGAAGGATCTATTGAATGAACTAAATCCGTGACTGTTTTCAGGCTTTCAATTGATATAGCAGGCCTGAAATCATAACCTGTAGAACGCTGCATAGCGACTACTTTGGTTTCTTTTGTTACGGCAGCTCTTATAGCTTCGAGATCGACATCCATATCGTCTCCAAGTGCAACTTCTTTATAAACTATACCATAATCTCTTATCGTCCCCTTGAACGACTCATCGCTGAGAAGACCATGGTCTGTCCTTTCGTTAGCCGCGTTTGAGGGATCTCTGCCTATTATGGTCTGAAGAGTGTCATATGGAGTTCCTGTGACCTCAATAAGCTCATCTCCGGGCCTTAGAAGACCGAGGAGTGTAGTCGCAATGGCATGCGTACCATTAACTATATTAGGTCGAACAAGCGCGGCTTCGGTGCCGAAGACCGAGGCATAGACTCTCTCAACAGCCTCACGCCCAGGATCATCATAGCCATAGCCTGTGGTCCAGTCAAAATGCGTGGCGTTGATACGGTTATCCTGAAATGCCTTTAGTACCTTCATCTGACATATAGCTGTAATATCATCTATTTCAGCGAATTGTTCTTTAAGGTCTTCTTCAGTTTCTGACACCATATCAAGGACTTTGCTGTCTATGTCAAAATTCTGTTTTAAGTATTCGTTGTATTTATTCATCTTCCGTTCTTTCCAGTTCCCATTCCATGTCGGACACAAGGTCTCGTTTGACATTCATTTTGTGTCTGGCATATAGCTGTGTTGTCGTAACCTGTTCATGATCAAGCAGCGCTGCTACATCGTATATGGAATTACCTCTTCCGATCAGTGATGTCGCGGCAGTAGCTCTTAGCTTGTGAGGACTATAGCCCCCTCTCCTGCTCGTATTGAGAGCGATGGACGTGTATTTCTTTACGAGCTCTCTTATTGCTCTTTCGGTGATGCGCTTTCCCCGCATAGACAGGAACAAAGCATCCTCAGCGGCCGAATCCTCGGCTATGACGGTATTTCTCTCTGTAGTTATGTAATCGTTCAAAACGATCTGTACAGACTTATTAAGCGGCATTACGGACTCTTTACCGCGTTTTCTGTATATCTTGAATTCACCTCTTGAGAAATTGAATGAACTGAGATTGAGCTGCTGAAGTTCGCTGAGCCTGAGCCCGTATGTGACGAACATAACAAGTATCGCTTTGTCTCGAAGTTTCGTCTTCTCCCAGTATGACCTTTCATGGTCGGTAAGACCGTTGCCGGTCGTGACAGCGTCAAGCATTATCATTACTTCATCATCTTGAAGAGCTTTGATCTCTCTTTCACCCGGCTTTGAAACGCGTATCGGGTCGAAACCGTCGGTAATGTTTTTCTCTATGATACCGTCTCTGTAAAGTTGCTTGAACATCACAGATAGTGAAGATTTCTTACGGGCAAGAGAGCGGTTGTTGTTTTCGAATACTGTAACTGTATCACCGTTATCGACCATGTATTTACGACAATAGTCGATGAAGAGGTTGATATCCGCGGCTTCGATATTGTTCATCTCTTCTGATGTGATCTTGGCGGGCACACTTGCCTTTGTAAGATCGGTCTCATTGATGAGATAGTTCATGAAGAACCGTATATCGTGAAGATACGCGAGTCTCGTCATCGGAAGGACATTGCCCTTTAGATAAGTAAAATAAGAACGCAAAAAAGAAGGAAGCTCCTTCTGGATCTTTTCACAGTCCATATAGATATCGTTTTCCTTCTTTACGATATTATCAGGCTTATCGCTTTTGTTGTGGATCCTCAGATCCTTATTGTCAAAGGTCTGTCTAGCCATAGTAATCAAGTATGCGGTCGACTATGTCGCCTACTGTCTCACCTTTATGGATCTCGATCCATTTGGCAAAATCATAGCGCTTCAGCCATGTTATCTGCCTTTTTGCGTAATGCCTCGTGTTTTTCATTGTAAGCTCTTCGGCATCCACGAGATCGTACTCGCCGTTTAGATATCCTATGATCTCCTTGTATCCGATACCTTTCATGGATGGAAGTGAAGGATCATATCCTCTTTCGAGAAGACTGCTGACTTCTTCGACGAGTCCCATTGAGATAAGCCTTACAACTCGCTTATTGATCCGGTCATAAAGCCATTCTCTGTCCATGTTAAGAGCGATGAATCTGAAGTCATAATCCGGATTCATAGGACATGTTGAAAGATCGAGCACGCCTTTACCGTACTCAAACGCTTCTATCGCTCGTATTATCTTTCGAAGGTTATTAGGGTGTATTCTGGCGGCAGCTTCAGGATCGAGAGCTTCAAGATACTGATGCATGTATTCATTGCCGTTCTTTTCCGCGAGAGCTTCGAGTTCAGCCCTCCTCTCTTCATCAGCTTCGCTGTCAGCAAAACTCATGTCATAGAGTATTGAGTTGAGGTAAAGACCTGTTCCGCCGCAGACTATAGGAGTCTTTCCGTGCGAAAGGATATCATCTATGGTCTCGAGAGCCATTTCCCTGTAACGCGCAACAGTCATGCTGTCATCGGGTTCTACAATGGAATAGAGGTGATGCTTGACGGCATCCATCTCTTTTTCTGAAGGCTTTGCGCTGCCTATATCCATGTATTTATAAAGCTGTATGGAGTCGCAATTGACTACTTCACCGCCTATCCTTTTGGCGAGATAGTACGAAATCAGACTCTTTCCTACGGCTGTAGGCCCTGAGATTATATATACAGTTCTGTCAGTCATTTTATTTTCTCCTGAATGACCTTTCGATATCGTATGTGGTCATCTTGATAAAAGTAGGTCTGCCATGAGGGCAGGAATAAGGATTCTCGCATTTGGAGAGTTTGTCCATAAGATCCTTGATCTCCATTTCGGAGAGTTTGTCATGCGCTTTTACAGCTGACTTGCATGAACGCATTATCAGTTTGTCGACAACGGTCTTGTTGTATCCGCGGCTCTCTTCCCCTACAGCATCCAGGTAACCACGGGCAAATCTTTCAGCTTCCTCAGCGCTCATATACGTTGGGATACCTCTCACGATGAAAGTCCTGTCTCCGAAGTCTTCAATGTCATAGCCAAAACCCTTCATGTCATCCAGCCAGGCTCTGTCCGCGTGATAGATATCTGCGCTTACATTCAGGGTGAATGGTGTAAGGACCGGCTGAGGAGCGTGAGAAGATTCGTTGTAGCCTCTCATGAAATTTTCATAGAAAACACGTTCGTGAGCCGCATGCTGATCGAAGATATAAAGAGTATCTTTGCTCTGCATGATAATGTATGTGTCAAATACATAACCTTTGAGAGCCAAATCGTTAAAATCGAAAGGCTTGCTGACTCCATATGATACGACTTCGTCTTCGGCCACAGACCTAACTTCTTCAGCTTCTGTTTTTATATCATAGACAGGCTCCCTCTTGTCGGTTTCTGAATTAATATTCATATTTTTAGGAATAGTTGAAGAGAAAGCTGTAACAGTCTCTTTTTCAGTGCTTGGGCTAAGACTGCTGAGAAAATCGCGTATGGAGGTTTGCTCTGTTTCAAATGAAGGCATCTCAGCGCGCTTTTGCTCAGGTTTGTCTTCTTTGCTGAGGATCGACATCGGGATCCCGGCATCGGTGCTTACAGCATTTGAAACGGCTTGTGAGATAGCGCTTATGACGTCATTTTGCCTGAGGAATTTTATCTCACGTTTACCCGGATGGATATTGACATCGATGTCACTTGGCGACTGATCGATGAAGAGGATCGCGGACGGATATCCGCTGAATATACGACCGTTATAACCATCCACAAGCCCCTTCTCTATCACAGCACTCGAAACTATCCTGCCGTTTACAAAGAAAAGCTGACCTTTGCGGTTGGTTCTTGTGGAGCCGGGATCAGAGACAAAACCGTGAACACCTTCTCCTTTGATAGGAATCAGTTTTGAGGAATTGAATTCCGGATAAAGTGAAGTTACTGTCTCGAGCACGTCACCGTTTCCGTTTGTTGTGAAGACAGTCTGACCATTATTGATCATCATGAAGCGAATCCCGGAATAGAAGACTGCGAGCTGTTGAATGAGTTCTATTATAGCCGACGCTTCTCTGGCATCGCTTTTCATAAACTTTCTTCTTGCCGGGGTGTTGTAAAAAAGATCTTCAGCAATGATGGTAGTACCTGTATTGGCCCCGGTCCTTTCACTGGAAACAAGTTGACCTCCGTGAAGGACCAGTTTGATACCCATCACAGAATCGGCTGTCTTTGTCACCATGGTAAGACGGGAAACAGCTGCGATGCTTGCGAGAGCTTCACCTCTGAATCCGAGTGAAGTAATGTTATCAAGGTCTGTAACAGTAGATATCTTACTTGTAGCATGCCTCAGAAATGCTGTTTCAGCTTCTTCCGAAGGAATACCACATCCGTCATCAGTAACGCGGATATAGGATTTTCCGCCTCCCCTGATCTCTACAATGATCGAAGAAGCGCCTGCATCTATTGAATTTTCAACGAGTTCTTTGATTGCTGAAACGGGGCGCTCAATTACTTCCCCTGCTGCGATCTTATCAGCTACAAAGCTGTCCAGTACTTTGATCATGTTTGATTGGTCCTTTTCTTCAACCAGGAGCAAAGCTCCAACAAGCTCGCTTGATTGGAGCGAGCGACGCCGTCAACAGACGCTGGGAGCTTCAGCTCCTGAGAGCGTCGGTCAGGGATTGTACCCACCACCGACGGTCGAAAATGGAACCCGCCGCCTATAGAGGCGGGGGACATCCGGCGTCTGTTATATGGACTGAATATATAAAGTGTCGATAATTAGTTATCGTTAATATCTTCAAGGATCTCCTGGAGTTTTACCATAGCGGCAACAGGCGTCATCCTGTTGATATCAACGTCTTTAAGCAAGTTTTTTATATGTCTGTATCTGTCTGCGTCAGGATCTATACCCTGCTCTTTTACTTCGTCAGGCATGAAGCTGATCTGTTCGGAAGCATCGGTGGCATTTTTTATTGGACCGCTTCCGCTTTCAAGTTCAGAAAGCTTTGTGTTTGCGGCTATTCTGATCTCCTTAGGGATGCCTGCTATACGCGCAACATGGATGCCGTAGCTCTTGCTGGCGGCGCCTTCCAGGATGTTATGCAGGAATACTACGTCATTGCCGTCTTCTGCGGCGGCGACAGAAAGGTTATGTATGCCTTCTCTTTGCTCAGAAAGATCAGTAAGTTCATGATAATGAGTAGCGAACATAGTACGTGCTCTGTGCTCAGGACTGGCGAGATAATCCGCTGTAGCCCATGCTATCGAAAGACCGTCAAATGTGCTGGTGCCCCGCCCTATCTCATCGAGAATTATCAGGCTTCTTGATGTCGCATTTCTGAGTATACCGGCAAGCTCGCTCATTTCGATGTAAAACGTGGACTGGCCGTAGGCAAGATTATCAGAAGCTCCTATCCTTGTAAATATGCGGTCTACAGCTCCTATTACAGCGGAATTTGCAGGAACAAAGCAACCTATCTGAGCCATCAGAACAATGACTGCTGTCTGCCTCATGTAGGTCGATTTACCTGACATGTTTGGACCGGTAATGATGAGCATGCTTCTCTCACTGAGATCCATATATGTATCATTTGAAACGAACATTCCGGCTCCGAGGAGCTGTTCGACTGCAGGGTGGCGCCCTGCCTTGATATCTATGATATCGCCGTTATTGACCACAGGTTTGACGTAGTTGTTTTCTGATGCGACTTTCGCGAATGATATGAGAACGTCAAGCTGAGCAACAGCGTTTGAAGACGTGAGAAGTTCATTTATATATGGAGTCAGAGTTTCTCTGATCTTTCTGAATTCCTCATATTCTAGTTTGTTGATCTTTGCTTCGGCTGAGAATACCAGATCCTCTTTTTCTTTGAGGTCAGGCGTTACATATCGCTCATTGTTTACAAGAGTCTGTTTGCGGATATAGTGATCCGGCACTTTATCCACCATACCTTTGCTGACATCTATGTAATATCCAAAGACCTTGTTGTAACCGACTTTGAGCGTTTTGATCCCTGTTTTTTCTTTTTCGCTCGCCTCAAGACCGGCTATCCACTCCTTGGCGTCGGAAATGGAAGCTTTCAATCCGTCGAGTTCCTTTGAATAGCCGTTTTTTATGATTCCGCCTTCGGTGACGGCAAGCGGCGGATCTTCGTTGATAGCCCTATCGATAAGAGTGTAAAGATCTTCAAAATCGCCTATGTCGTCGTGGATCCTCCTGAGAAGATCGGCGTCAAGTGAGCATAGTTCATTCTTTATATCAGGCAGCTGGGCGATCGTCTTCTTAAGTGCGACAAGGTCTCTGGCATCAGCCCTTCCTGTCGCGACTCTGGCCGTAAGCCGGCGGAAATCGTAGATGTATTTAAGGCAGCTGGATATGTTGTTAGAGATGATGGGTTCTTTTTTGAGAGCATCTACCGCGTCAAGTCTGAGATTGATCTCTGTGACATCGGTAAGAGGCTCTCTCAGCCAGGAACGAAGAAGCCTACCGCCCATGGCTGTACGAGTTTTACCGATAACGCCGAGCAACGAACCCCTAACATCATGATCATAAAGTGTCTCCAGAAGTTCGAGGTTTCGAAGCGTAGAACGATCGAGATGCATTAGCCCTGCCGGCTGTTTGACATTTATCTCTCTGATCTGCTCAAGACCATTTTTCTGGGTCTCCCTGAGATACATAAGAAGAGAACCGGTCGCAGAAGCCATCTCTTCTCTTCCTTCCATATCAAGTGGTATTAGAGAAGATACGCCAAAATGACTCATCAAAATGTCTCTGCATGCCTGATATCTGTAATAAGACGGATCTACCGAGTCGAGATACACTGTCTGCATATGCTCAGAAAGCGATTTTTCGACTTCTGAGCTGATTTCATCGCTAACGACGAGTTCCTTTACACCGAGCACAGAAATATCGTTTAAAACGCGCTCAAAGCTGTAAGCGTTTCCGCTGCGTTCGGTCTCAAATTCTGTGGCGGTGAGTTCTCCCGTAGAAATATCCGCTATGGCTAAGGCTGTGAGTTCGTCAGATACACACACTGAAGCAATATATACGTTGTCTTCGCCGGAACCGGTACCGGCGATATCAAGTGTGCCCGGCGTATAAATGCGGGTGATCTCTCTCTTGACTATCCCTTTTGCAGCGGCAGGATCTTCCATCTGTTCACAGATGGCTACTTTATGGCCGTTTTCGACAAGTTTTACTATGTACTGATCGACAGAGTGATGAGGCACTCCGCACATAGGTGCCCTCTCTTCAAGTCCGCAATTGCGGCCTGTGAGGGTCAATTCCAGTTCACGTGAAGCGAGCAAAGCGTCATCAAAGAACATCTCATAAAAATCACCAAGGCGGTACATAAGGATCGCGTCCTTGTGTTCTTCCTTGATGGCCATGTATTGCTGCATCATCGGGGATAGTTTTGCTTCTGCCATAATTCTCCAAATAAGTGTAGGGGGAAATATTTTCCCCCTACCTCCTATGTCTTTTTTAATATTGAGCTTTGCTCTTAAGTAATCTGATTATCTGTTGTTATAAGCCTCAACACCGAGCTTGATGATCTCGCATGCTCTTCTCATCTTATCCGGTGAGAGAACGTAAGCGATTCTCATTTCGTTGCCGCCGAGACCCGGTGTGGCGTAGAAACCAGGAGCCGGTGCGAACATTGCTGTCTCACCGTTGTCATCGAATTCCTTCAGAAGGAACATGAGGAAGTCTTCGATGTTGTCTACAGGGAGTTTGCACATCATATAGAATGAGCCTGCAGGCTTCTGGCAAACGATGCCAGGGATCTTGGAGAGCTCTTCATAAGCAGCGTCTCTTCTGGCCTGATACTCAGCCTTAGCTTCGTCATAGTAGCTAGGATCCATTTTGTAGAGAGCAGCAGCGCCTACCTGCTCGAGTGTAGGTACGCAGAGTCTGCCCTGAGCGAGCTTGAGAACAGCTTCCTGGAAGTCTTTGTTCTTGCAGATAACAGCTCCGATACGGGCTCCGCATGCCGACCATCTCTTGGAAACGGAGTCGACTATGATAACTCTGTCAGCGATATCGTCGAGCTGTCCGAAGGAGTGAGCCTCGCCATCATAAGCGAATTCTCTGTATACTTCGTCGGAGATGATCCAGAGATCGTGTTCTTTGGCGATCTCGCCGATGAGCTTCATATCTTCGAGAGTCAGTACTCTGCCTGTTGGGTTACCAGGAGAAAGGCAGCAGATCGCTTTTGTCTTAGGAGTGATAGCGGCCTCAATGAGATCTCTATTTGCCCAGTTATATCCGTCTTCTGCTTTAGTAGTGATAGGAACGATAACTCCGGACACCTCGTTGCAGAACGTGTTGTAGTTTGTGTAGAAAGGCTCAGCGATGATGACTTCATCACCAGGGTTGAGTACGGCTGTAAATGCGAGAACGAGAGCTTCGGAACCTCCGTTTGTGATGAGGACATCCTTTCTCTCATATTCCATGCCATAGTCTCTCTTCATGTAACCGATCATGGCGTCGAGGAGCTCAGTAACACCACCGGACTCAGCGTAAGCGATTACCTTCTGGTCGAAGTTGTCGATTGCTTCTTTGAAGCACTTAGGAGTCTCGATATCTGGCTGACCGATATTCAGTCTGTATACTTTTTTGCCCTGATCTTCTGCCTCAAAAGCATAAGTATTGAAGCGCCTGATTGGAGAGAACTGCATTGCAGCACATCTTTCTGATACTTTCATGATTATCACCTTACCTTTTATCTTTAATTCTTCTATTGATGTTTATCTAGTTCATGATGTGAAGCTTTTACAACTTCACTAACATCCATCTCATTATCGCATTTTTTGTGCGAAAGTAAAAGTATATATTCGATGTTTCCTTTTGTTCCTTTGATCGGAGAATGAGACAATTCGTGAGGATATAATCCGTTTTCGGCGGCATATCCGATAACATTGTCTATGACTTCTTTGTGGACACCGGCATCGCGTACGATACCGCCCTTTCCGACCTGATCTTTTCCGGCTTCAAACTGTGGTTTAACAAGGCATACGACCTGCCCGTCTTCGTCCAGGACTTCAGATGCGACCGGGAACATGTGCTTGAGAGATATAAAGCTGACATCTATCGAGATAAGGCCGATCGGCTCCCTGATCAAAGAAATGTCGAGATAGCGGATGTTGGTCTTTTCCATGTTGACCACTCTGTCATCAGTCCTGAGCTTATAATCAAGCTGACCGTATCCGACATCTATGGCATATACTTTGGAAGCTCCGTGCTGGAGCATGCAGTCGGTAAAACCTCCTGTAGAAGCGCCCATATCCATGCAGACTTTGTCCTTGCAGTCTACGCCCCATTCCTCTATCGCTTTCTCGAGCTTGAGACCGCCGCGGCTTACATAAGGACATTCCTTGCCCTTTACTTCGATATCCGCGTCGTCATCAAAAGTCGAACCCGGTTTATCTTCCACTCTGCCGGAGACTGTAACAAGACCTGCCATGATAGTCCGCTTCGCTTTTTCTCTTGACTCAGCAAGCCCTTTATTTACAAGTAATACATCGAGTCGTTCTTTCACTTATGCAGCCTTTCTAATATTTTATTTGCTACAGATTGCGCGTCTATTCCGCATTCTTTTCGAAGCGATGGTATATCTCCGTGTTCGACGAATCTGTCAGGAAGTCCGATATTCAATATATCAAAGTCTGCGTCTCTGTAATTGACCGCGAAGGCTTCTCCGAAACCGCCGGAAAGTACGTTGTCTTCGAGCGTGACTGCCAATTTGGTAGCGTGTTTGCCTAATGAAGTGTCGACAGGCTTTATAACAGCTATGTTTGTGACGCCGGCTGATATACCTTCCTCTCTGAGTATTTCTGCTGCAGCGATCGCTTCATCCAGCATGGCTCCGACAGCAAGTATCTGTACATCAGAGCCTTTACTGATGGTAGTATTGGTGCCTTTGAATCTCGCAAGTCTTAAATGAGAAGTTTCTGACGAGCCTCTCGGGTATCTGATCGCGACAGGGCCCTCCATTTCGTTGGCAAAATGAAGCATTTCTTCGAGCTGATATCCGTCTGAAGGAGCCAAAACTGTCATGCCCGGGATCATGGACATGTAAGACAAATCGAATGAGCCGTGATGTGTCTCTCCGTCGGCTCCGACGAGCCCTGCCCTGTCTACGCAGAATACAACGTGGAGTCCCTGAAGAGCGACATCCTCTATGATGTAGTCGAATGCTCTCTGAAGAAAGCTGGAGTATATTGCCACATATGGTTTGAAACCGGATCTGGCAAGTCCCGCGGCGAATACAACGGCATGTTCTTCAGCAATACCAACATCAAAGTATCTGTCCTCATGGGCTTCATAGAACGGCAGGAGCCCTGCAGCTGTACCCATTGCGGCTACAACAGCGACGACCTTATCATCTTTCGATGCCATTGCTGTGAGCGTGTCTCCGAAAACCTTGGAGTAAGATACACCGCCTTTTGACAGAGGCATTCCGGTCACTGTGTCAAAGGCTCCTATGCCATGGAACTTTCTAGGATATTTTTCGGCCCATTCGTAGCCTTTTCCTTTAGTGGTGATCACATGGATCAAGGTAGGACCCTGATAATTCGAAGCGGATCGGATTATCTTTTCCATCTCGCGTATGTCATACCCGTCAACAGGCCCGAAGTATTTGATGCCGAGGTCTTCTATTAGATTACCTTCTTCACCCAAAACACTGTGCTTGATATATTCCTTAGAGCCTTTGATACCACGGGATAGAGTACCGCCTATCACAGGCACGTTATCAAGAGCGGATTTAACAGAACTCTTCGCGTCGTCGTACCTCTTGGACACTCTGATATTGTTAAGATACTTATTCAAAGCGCCTACGTTATGAGCGATAGACATTCCGTTATCATTTAAGATGATATTGATGTTAGTCTTATTGGCTCCGATGTTGTTCAAGGCCTCATAAACTATACCGCTTGTAAATGAGCCGTCACCTATAACAGCCGTAACCTGGTAATCATCTCCGGCGAGGTCTCTGGCGACTGCCATACCGTAGGCAGCGCTGACAGATGTGCTCGAATGACCGGTTTCGTAGTGATCATGGATGCTTTCTCTTACTTTCGGAAATCCGCTCATGCCTTTATATTGCCTGAGCGTATCAAAACCTTTTGCTCTTCCGGTCAGTATTTTGTGGACGTATGATTGATGTCCGACATCGTATATTATCTTATCGCGCGGTGAATCAAACACGCGCATAAGAGCGATCGAAAGTTCAACGATACCAAGGTTTGAGGCGATGTGCCCGCCCGTCTTTGATACTTTTTCAATGAGAAAATCCCTGATCTGCTGTGAAAGATCATAGAGATCAGAGTAACTCGAGGTTTTGCATATATCTATTAAATTGTCGTTATATAAATCGAATTTCATTAATTATTTCTGTTTTCAAGATTATCAGCAAGTTGTGTGAAGAATGAAGCTTCTTCTCCAAACGGTGCAAGCGCTTCTTTTGCTTCCCGGGTAAGACGATGCAGTTCTTCCTTAGCGGCTTCCATTCCGTGAACATATACATAACTGCACTTTCCCTGCTCGGCGTCTTTACCGAGAGTCTTGCCCATCTTTTCCTGGTCACCTTCTACGTCGAGGATGTCGTCAAGTATCTGGAAAGATATACCTATGGACTTGGCGTAGGTGGTAAACGCGGAAAGCATGTCATCAGGAGCGCCCGCGATGAAGAGGCCTGCCCTGACCGGAGCGGTTATAAGATCCGCTGTCTTGTGTTCTTCGATATACCTGACTAATTCAGCTGTAGGTTCAATTGATTCCCCCCTGATATCCGCGGTCTGCCCCGCTACCATGCCGGTAGCGCCTGCGCGCTGTATTATTTCGGCAGCAGCTTTGAGATGATTGGTCATTTTAGCCGGATCGTTCATGTATACAAGAGGACCCTTGCAAACTATCTCGGCAGCTGTCGAAAGGAGCCCGTCTCCCGCAAGAATGGCTATCGCGTCACCATATACCTTGTGATTGGTAGGCTTACCGCGTCTCAGATCATCGTTGTCCATTGCGGGAAGATCATCATGTATCAGCGAATACGTGTGTATGTATTCAAGCGCGAGAGCATATGGGAGCGCCTCATCAATGTCTCCGCATGCAAACTCGCATGAAGCGAGGAGCAATACAGGGCGCAGCCTCTTGCCTCCTACCTCAAGGCTGTACTTCATCGCCTCGGCCAGAACAGAGGAATGCTCAGGCAATTCCGGGATAAGTTCTGTGAGATTTGTGTTGATTATTTCTTTGTACTCATCAAAACTACGCATCTTTGACTTCTCCGTTTTCATATAGCTGTATCTTTTGCTCAGCGCTATCCAGTATCTTTTGGCAATATTCCGCCTCCTTCATCCCTTCATCAAAAAGACGAAGAGAATCCTCGAGACTCGTTGACTGTTTGCCGATCTCGGAAGCAGCTTTTTGGAGATTTTCAAGACTTTCGGTAAAAGTTTTATCAGCCATAGAGTGTCCTTTCATAAACTATTTTGGGTCGTCCTTTATTTCTAATGCTTTGGCAACGAAACTTCCGTCAGACATTCTGACTACATAATCATCGCCTGTTTTGACAGCTTTAACTGTCGATATAACATTGCCCGATGTATCAGTGACTGAAGCATAGCCTTTAGATAGAATATTTCTCGGGTCGTTTTCCCGAAGAGTGATAACTGATTTGTCTATTGCACTTCTGGCTGCGCCGATCTTTGCTTTGACGTTTGCCATAAGAAGATCTGATATGCCTTGGACAAATCTTCTTTCGCTGATGATCTTCTGATCCATTGAGGTTGATATGAGTTTAATGTTTCTTTGGATCTCATCCTTTAGTTCGTAGGTATTCATCACAGCAATATCAGCGGCAGCTGTCGGAGTCTCTGCCCTCACATCCGCCACAAAATCACTTATCGAAAAATCAACTTCGTGACCGACCGCGCTTATGACCGGGATCTCCGACGCGAAGATCGCTCTTGCGACCGATTCATCATTGAACGCTGAAAGATCTTCAGCCGATCCTCCGCCTCTTCCGACGATAAGAGTATCTATATGGAGACCATCTTTGCTGAGTTCATTTGCCTTTCTGATACTTTCAACTATACTGCTGACCGCACCTATGCCCTGCACGACCGTAGGAAATATAAGGATATCCGTAAAATCATTCTTTGCTGTAATGATCTTGCGAATATCCTCAATGGCTGCTCCTGTAGCAGATGTAATGACACCGACTCTGTGAGGGAATACTGGTATCGGTTTTTTATATTTCTTATCGAACAGTCCTTCCTGTTCAAGCATCCTTTTGATGCGCTCGAATTCCGCCGCGGCGTCACCTTCTCCGGCAGCTTCGACATGCCTTATGGAAAGTGAATATGTACCGCCCTTTGCATATGGAGAGATATCACAGATGGCGACTATTTTCTTGCCGTTCTCGACAAGTTTCATATCTATCTTGATCGCGTTAGAGCCCCAGATAGCGGCCCTTATCTGCGAGTTGGCGTCTTTGAGGGTAAGATAGTAATGTTGACCGCCTCTACTGAGACCGGAGATCTCTCCTTCCACAGCAAGACCTCTGAGATTGAGATCATCTCTCAGTTTTTTTGCTATGTATTCATTTACCTGTGATACGCTTACCGGTTTCAATTATGGTGGATCCTTTTTGCAAGCATGGCTATACCGACGGCATTGTCTCCGCTGAGGGCGGGATCTCCGAATCGTATATCCAGCGTGCTTCTGTTCTTGATCAATTCTCTTATAGCTAAACTTGAGGCTACGCCTCCTGCCAAGTAGATGGTTTTGGCATTGTATTTAGTCGAAAGATACTCTGAGGATGATGTGAGTATTTCTGAAATATATCTGAACGTTCCTGATATTACGGGTATAAGCGCATTTATATCTTTGACCGATAGGCCTTGGTCGTCGATATAGTTAAGGAGTTTGGTCTCCGGTCCGGATAAATTGAAATAGCCCTCATCCATTTTGATACGAGGGAAATCAAAAGACCTTGAGACGCATTCTTCTAAATTGTTTAGCGCTATCTCATCCAGATATTTGCCTGAAGGGAAAGGATAACCGAGCGCTACCCCTATCCTGTCAAGGAGCTGTCCGAATGAGATGTCTTTTGTACCGCCGACGATCTTCATGTTATAACCCTGATCATCATGTTCACATAACAGGAATTCGGTAGTGCCGCCGCTTAGGTGCATGAATATGAATGGGCCTGTTTTTTCTTGAGGTATTATGGCTGCTGCATGCCCTTCCTGATGTGAAAAGGAGTAAGCCGGTATGTCAAGGGCTGATGACAATGTCTTTGCGGAATTGATACCCGCGTTAAAACAAGGCATATAAGAGCCTTCTTGTCTTCTGGGGCGGGAAGAATACCCTATTGCCTGAAGTTCCGATGTTGGAACGGATCCAAGGGCTTCTTCGATATATGAGGGAAGTCGCATAGAATGTTGATAAAAAGCTTCCGATTGTCTGAGTCCCCTTTTGCCCTTTTTGACTTCCAGTAGTTCTGATCTCTCAAAAACAATGCTTGCTGAATCATCTATCACAGCGAGCGAAGTTTTATAGTTTGAAGTATCGATACCAAGATACAAACGTCGGCCTTCCATGGATGATCAGATGCTCTTAGCTATTTTTCCCAGCACGGAGTTGATAAATTTATAAGATCTTTCATCTCCGTATTTCTTGGCTAGTTCAACAGCTTCATTGATTGAAACACTGACCGGGATACTCTCGACATAGAGCATTTCTGCTACAGCAGTCCTGAGTATGGCGAGATCGGCTTTTGCGATCCTGTCAAAACTCCAGTTGTCGAGATGATCCGAAATCTTTTTGTCGATCTCTTCATGGTGCTCCTGAACAGCTTCCAGTGTGGCCGCGGCCTGTTTCTTATCTACGACATTAGCGCTTTCCTCTACGACACTGAGATCAGAGACGTTAAAATCGCCGGTGATATCCATCTGATAGATAAGCTGCATCGTCTTTTCTCTAATGACTTCTCTTTTCAAATTTTCTCCTTTACGAAGGTATGGAAACCGGTTTGTCCAGGCCCTCTACTTTTATATTTACGGCTTTTACATTTACTCCTGCTGAGTTTTCAAGATCGTTCTTTACTTTGGTCTGAATGTCATAACAGAGCTGAGGTATGTTTATACCAAAATATACTATTATCTCGAGATTGATGATCAGATGGTCGTCTTCTTCGGTTATCTTGATCCCCGGGCTTGACTTATCACGAGACAGCATGTTTTGGATATTATCTGTAAAACCTGTGCCGGAGAATCGGCTGACCTCAGCGAATTCGAACACATCCTTCTCGATTAGATTGAATATTTTATCATCGATCATCGGAAGTGTCCTCCTCTGGCAAGATCGAGATCTTAAGCTTTTCTATCCTTCGATCCTTTACATCGATGATATCAAAGGCATAGTTCTCGTAGTTTATTGTGTCATACTTGGTGTTTTCACGTGGGATCTCTCCCATAAGATCTGTGATGAATCCGTTGATAGTCTCGCTGCTCTCTGACTCAAGTGCTACTCCGGTACTTTCTTCGAGATCGTCAAGATGGACATTTCCGTCAACGATATAAGTGGTATCGTTGACTTTTTCTATAACTTCATCTTCTTCATCGAACTCGTCGTCGATATCTCCTACTATCTGTTCGATTATATCCTCAACGGAAACTATACCGCTGAAACCGCCGTATTCGTCGATAAGGATCGCGAGGTGTTGTTTCTCCTTTTGAAGTTCTCTGAACAACGCGTCGATATTCTTAGTTTCAGGAACAAAGTATGCAGGCCTCAGCAACTTACGGATATTGACCTTGTCGAAGCCTTTTTTTGTAGCGTTGTAAAGATAATCTTTGATATGAAGAATGCCGATTATGTTGTCAGGATCGCCTTCAAACACTGGTATCCTTGAATGTGTAAGCTCCATAAGCTCTTCGAAATACTCGCTTCTGTCATCATCGGCATCAAACATGAACACGTCTGTGCGAGGTGTCATTATCTCATAAGCGAGAAGATCGTCGAATTCGAATATAGAGTCGATCATCTGTATGCCTTCGGCATCTATATCACCGGATTCATGCCCTCTGTCGAGCATGGACATGACACGTTCCTCTGAGAATACCGCGTCATCAACGTCCGTATCCTTACCGGTTATTTTGAGGATAATATTCGCTATGCCTTTGCATATCCAGACAAGAGGATATGTAATGATGTAGATGAAGCGCTGAAAATCGATCAAATGTATGCCAGCTGTGTCACTGGACTGAACGGCGATCTTTTTAGGAAGAATGTCCGAAACAGCGGTGTATATTATGTAAAAGCATACGTTTGCCATCAGCACAAAGTACCATTCAAACTTGCTGTATATCAGGACATTGAACAGCCAGAAGCAAATTATTATGCTGATAAAACTGGCAGCGTGATCCGCGTAGTGGTATCTGGATGGCTTTGACAGGAAGTATGTAACTGAAAGCAATCTTTTGTTATCAGGATCATCTTCGAGCTCATCCTTGATCTTTCCCCTGTCGATGTAATCGAGTGCGCGTTTACAGGCTACGACAAGAGCGTTGACGATCATTATAAGTACTATTATTGCGATCAATATAAATCGGGGGAAACTGTCGTCCATTACTGTTCCTTCCTCTTTCTCAATATAAAGCCTTTTTTGGGTGGCTGTTTAAACTTGATTCTCAGTATTTGCTGAGGGTGCGGAGCGCTTTCGATCGGCGTACCTTCCTCATCATACATTTCCGTGATAGTCTCTTCGTAGTATGGAGTGTATGGTCCGAAGATCTCGATCACATCCCCTATAGAGAATTTGTTTCTCTGTTCTACGGTCGTAAGACCCGTCTCGGTGTCAGTGCTCCCGGCAAGACCTACAAAAGAGTAATCTCTCGTGTAGTCGCTTGTCAGGTAATTCTGATCTTTATCCGTAGGCTTGTTGTAATAGAATCCATGTGTGAATTCTCTGTGGCTTGCTTTGCATAAATCATCATAATGTGCAGGATCAAACTTGTAATCAGCAGGGTCAGCCAGATATTCATCTATCGCTGCCCTATAAGCAGATACCACAGTAGCTACGTAGTACATGGACTTCATGCGCCCTTCAATTTTAAAGGAATAGACTCCGGCCTCAGCGAGATCCGGTATCTTGTCGATCATGCAGAGATCACGTGAATTGAGTATATAACTTCCGCGCGAGTCCTCTTCTATCGGGAAATACTCACCGGGCCTTTGCTCTTCAACAAGAGAATATTTCCAGCGACAAGGATGTGTGCAGGCGCCTTGATTAGCATCCCGCCCTGTCATGAAATTGCTCAGAAGGCATCTGCCCGAATAAGAGATGCACATAGCACCGTGAACAAAAGCCTCTATTTCTATGTCTTCAGGAAGTTCGTCACGCATTTTCCGGATCTCTTCAAGGCTCATCTCACGCGCGCATACTATGCGCTTTACACCATGAGAAGCCCAGAAACCGGCAGTGATGTAATTGGTCGTATTTGCCTGTGTAGACAAGTGCATCTCCGCATCCGGTATTATCTCTTTTATAAGGAGCATTATTCCCGGATCAGAGACCAAAAATGCGTCGATGGGAATATCCTTGATTTTGCCAAGATATTCTCTCAGAGGCTGAATATCGCCGTTATGAGCATATATATTTATAGTTTGATAACCCTTAGCTCCATGCTTATGGAGCCAGTCCATTGCCTCAGAGATCTCTTCAATACTGAGATTTCCCGCCCCTGCCCTGAGGCTGAACATCTCTCCGCCGAAGTAAACGGCGTCCGCACCGAATCTTACCGCAGTTTTGAGTTTTTCCATGTCACCCGCAGGAGCGAGCAATTCTATTTTATGATTTGTGATATTGTTCATTTACGTTTTATTATCGCCATCCCGTCGCCTGAACTGAGGATCGTTACATCAAGATCTTCACGTTCTTTAATATATTCCAAAAACTGACGCATATATTTAATATTGGTGCGGTGGCGTTTTGCGTCTTTTCCCTGCCCCTCAGCTATCCAGCCTTTGAGAAGTATATTGTCACAGACGATATACGCGTCAAGGGTAGAAATGTCTTCGATGATATCGAAAAAATCTTTATAGTGGCTCTTAGCGGCATCTATAAAAACGAAGTCGTATTTTTTATCATCATTTTGATCTGAAAACTCATCACGGATAGCTTTCAGAGTCTCAAGCGCGTCGCCAGTCCTGAACTCGATTCGCTCCCCTTCTCTGTGGTTAGAGAAATTATCTTTGGCCGTGTCTATCATATAAGGATTTCTGTCAATGGTAGTCACACGTGCGTCCGGAAGCAATTTAGCAAAGAACAGCGCGGAATAACCATGCGCTGTACCCAGTTCGAGAATGCGTTTTGGTCTGAGAAAGCCTAGAAGAAGACGTAACACAGCCTCTGTCTCTCTCATTATGAGAGGAACTTCTTCTGCTTCGTCGCTAAGTCTCAGCTGGAGCAATTCACCGTCAACAGGCTCATGGAAACCATCGATGAAGTCTTTGAGCTTTTCATCAATGACAGCCATCAGTTCTCTTCCGCCTCCGGGGTTTCTGGTTCAGACTGTTCATTTACAGCCGTTTCGTATTCTTCCAATAAAGACCGATATTCAGCTTCATCCGAAGTGAATTTGTGTGTACCATCGAGATTGCTGCTCAGAACATAGTAGATGTCTTCGGTTTCTTCCGGATATAGAGCTGCAATTATGGACTCTTTACTTGGTGTGCAGATCGGTACGTCGTATATCTCATCCGAATCAGTCATTTCCAGATTATATCTGTTGTGAAGCACAGCTGATATCTTAGCTCTCTCACTGTCGACTGAAGTCTCTTTTTCGATCACCGAAGCTATTGCAAGTACATCTCGTACATCTATGCCCAGCTCTTCTGCTCTCGCTCTGTAGTCGTCATTATAGAAGTTCGAAAAAGCATCGATCATCATGATTATGAGCATGCTTTCATCGACATCCGAACTCAAGGTGTATTCGGTTGGCAGAAGGAATCCTTCGATCAGATCGGTCCCTTTGATATCCGGATGCTCATCAAGTCCTTCCTGAAGGATCTCAATTTGCATAAGCTCAGGTGACGCTGCTGCTTTTAGGAACTTGTCTTTATCTGCTATCCCGTCTCTATCGAGCGCGGTTGCTATCTGTTCGACAGTAAGGCCTGCCGGTATAGTAAAGCCTTGCGATGTGGTAAAGCCGCTTCTAAGAGCATGTATAATCTGGAACGAGCTTTGAGATGGGGACAGAAAATATGTGCCCGGTCTGAAAGTTCCTGCAGGTGAAAGTTTTAAAAGCAACTCAAAACGCGAGGCATCGCTCACCAAGCCGCTTTTGTAAAGCTTCTCAGCTACCTGAGCCTTTGTATCGTTTTCCTCCACTACAAAATTCTGATAAGTGGCGTCTGTCCTGTCACATGGCCTTGAGAGCATAAAAATACCCCAAAATACCAATGCTGACAGGACAATGATAATGCCGATTATCCTAAGAGGCTTTCTGAATCGCTTGACCGCTTTTTTACTATCGGTCACTGACAGATCACTCCTTTGATCTTCCAAGATATTCACCGCTTCTTGTGTCGATCTGGATCTTCTCACCTTCGTTGATGAAGATCGGAACCTGGATAACTGCTCCTGTCTCTACTGTAGCAGCTTTTGTTACGTTGGTTGCTGTGTCGCCCTTAACGCCTGGCTCAGTTTCTGTGACCACAAGATCAACAAAGTTAGGAGCTTCAACGTCGAAAGCGTTGCCCTTGTAGAACTTTACAGTCGCGATATCGTTCTCGCGGATATACTTAACGGCTTCAGCTACGAGTTCAGCTGTGAGAGGAACCTGATCGAAAGTCTCCTGATCCATGAAATAGTAAAGCTCACCATCATTGTAGAGATACTGCATCTGCTTTGTATCGATATGAGCTTTAGGATACTTGTCGTTAGGGTTGAAAGCTTCCTCACGAGTAGCACCGGTAAGGATGTTTTTATACTTTGTACGTACAAAAGCAGAACCTTTGCCAGGCTTTACATGCTGGAAGTCGAGCACTACATGTGGCTCACCATTAAGTTCGAAAGTAATACCTTTTCTGAAATCTCCTGCACTGATCATTGGTTTGTTTCTCCTTGTGTGAAATAGTAATAAATTATTCTTTTATCTGCATTGCCTCTCCGATGATGCCGAACACATCGTTCATCATGACGGAGAATGCGCTTTGTGCCGTAAGATACTGCGCGGCAAGCGGCTTTGTAGCGGCCATGGTACTCAGACTCTGGATACGTTTCATCATATCCGGGTCAGGTGCCTGCCCTGTCATCTGCGAAGCCTGGATAGTCATCTGGAGCTCTTGGAGTTCCTTGAGCATCTCTGTGATTTCCTTGTCCTCGTCAACAAGCCTTCTAAGCCTGTCAAATTCTTTAAACTCTCCCGACTCTTTGATAGCCTTTGCCAGGCTGTGAGCCTCATCATAAACATTCATGGCTTTTCCCTCCATTTAATAGCATTTTTTGCGGGGACATCCGTATGTTATACGTATAGAATTACCGGAATGATCACCGGGTTTCTCTTTGTCTCCTTGTAGATGAATGCTTTCATATCTGATTTGATAGCTCTCGTAAGTGAAGCCTCATCGAGAGCACCCTGTGAAGTGCTTTTACCTATAGTATTATACACTACCCTGATCGCTTCGTTTATAAGCCCCATATTTTCTTCGACATAAACGAAGCCTCTTGTTGATAGTTTTGGCTCTGCCATAAGCGATCCTGTCGCCGCGTCTATCGCGACAGATATCGTGATAAGGCCGGATTGTGAAAGAGTCTTTCTATCCTTCAGAACCACGCTTCCAACGTCTCCGACACCATAGCCGTCGACCATAACATCCTCTCCGGAAGTGTACTTTTTGATGACTTCCGCCTTGCTTCCATCGATAGACAGCGCGTCTCCGTTTCCCATTACAAAGACTTTGTTCTTGGGCTGACCAAGTGATACTGACAGCTTGGCGTGTTCTATGAGATGTCTGTATTCTCCATGAGCCGGCATGAAATATCTTGGCCTTATAAGAGTGTGGATGAGTTTGAGCTCTTCCTGCGAAGCGTGACCGGATACATGGACATCCATGGATGAAGCCAATACTACTTCGACCTCTTTCTCATAGAGTTTATTTACAACTTGAGAGACGACTTTTTCATTGCCCGGTATCGGTGATGACGAGAATACAACGACATCGTTTTTCTTGAGCTTGACAGACTTATGGTTGTCGTTTGCCATTCTTGTCAGAGCGCTCATAGGTTCTCCCTGACTACCTGTTGTGATAATTGTGATATTCCTGTCGGCGATGTTCTTTGTCTCACCGATCTTAACGAATACAGATTCAGGTATATCATCCAGGTATCCGAGGCTTTTGGAAAGAGCCATTACGTTCTCCATCGACCTGCCTGATACAGCGATCCTTCGATGATGCTTCATAGAAGCCTCTATGAAATACTTTATCCTGTGAAGGTTCGATGCGAATGTCGCGATAATGATACGCGAATCTGTATTGTTGAAAATATCATCGATAGATTGTCTGACGACGGCCTCAGATGGAGTGAATCCTTTTCTGTTGACATTTGTGCTGTCACAAAGCAGGATATCGACCCCTTCATCACCGAGACGTGAGAACCTGTTAAGGTCTATCACTTTACCGTCCAAAGGGGCGTAATCGATCTTGAAATCACCGGTATGAACCAGCGTGTTTCCTCCGAACTTTACACAATAAGCCAGAGAATCGGCAATGCTGTGATTTGTCTGGATCGCTTCCACACTGAACGAACCGATATTGAACTTGTCTCCTGCTTTGATAACGTGTGTTTCAGAGCTGAGGAAGTTCTCTTCAAGTTTGTGATCGATCATACCCATCGCGAGAGGCGAAGCGTATATAGGCACTTGCACTTCCTGTAGAAGATAAGGGATACCTCCGATGTGGTCTTCATGACCATGCGTGATGATGAGTCCCTTTATCTTCTCCATATTTTCCCTTATATATGTGAAGTCGGGGATCACAATGTCGATTCCGAACATCTCATATTCCGGGAAAGCAAGGCCGCAGTCTATTATCAGTATCTCATTATTGCATTCAATAAGAGTGCAATTCTTGCCTATCTCTTTGAGACCGCCAAGCGGTATTATCTTGAACGGAGCCTTTGCAGGCTTTTGGGCTTTTTTAGAGACTGCTTTGGTTCTTTTCTTTGCCGCGCTCACCCTCTTGTTTGAGGGAGTGCGCTTCGTTCTGTTGTATTTCCTATTATTATTATTCTGTGTATTTGTCATAAGTATCGAAGCCGCTTGCTTCTTTACTTAACAACGAAGTTAATGATCTTGTTAGGTACGTAGATCACCTTGATGACTTCGCGTCCGGACAATGCTTCTTCAAATCTGTCCGATGCTCTGGCGGCTTCTTCTACTACCTCCTTTTCTGAGTTGTTAGGCAGCATAAGTTTATCTTTAAGCTTGCCGTTTATCTGTAAAATAACCTGTACCTCGTCTTTGACGAGTGCTGATTCATCGTAATTCGGCCATGCGTGGTTGTAAAGTCTGTCCTCGTGGCCAAGCTGATTCCACATTTCTTCGGTAAGATGTGGTGAGAACGGATTGAGGAGAACGAGAAGTGTCTCGATAGCCTTGTTGAAGAGAGGCTTGTTGATCTCACTGTTCTTGTATTTGTACATCTCGTTTACGAGTTCCATAATTGAAGAGATGGCGGTATTGAAATTGAATCTGCCGCCCGCGTCCTCTGTGACCTTTTTTATGGCACTATTGAGCATGAGGTTGAGGGACTTGTCGGCTGCATTAGCGCATACCGGCTCAGCAAACTGAGTTTCATCTCCCCTTATGTCGCTTATATATTCGTTTACAAGTCTGTAGACACGGTTGAGAAATCTGTAGCTTCCTTCTACTCCTTCGTCGCTCCAGTCGAGCTCTTTTTCAGGAGGAGCAGCGAAGAGAATGAACAGTCTGGCTGTGTCAGAGCCGTATCTTGCCTGGATATCGGAAGGCGCAACAACATTTCCGAGTGATTTGCTCATCTTAGCTTTGACGTAGTTGCCGTCCTTATCTGTATATCCCTTGATCACCATGCCCTGTGTCAGAAGATTGTTGAATGGCTCTTCCGCGTCACAAAGACCGAGGTCGTGGAGCACCATCTGGAAGAATCTCGAATACATCAGGTGGAGGATCGCGTGCTCAACTCCGCCGATGTACTGGTCTACACTCATCCAGTAATTGACCTTTGCAGGATCGAATGCCGCTTTATCGTTCTTTGCGTCACAATATCTGAGGAAATACCATGAGGAATCAAGGAATGTATCCATGGTATCGATCTCTCTCTCAGCTTCCCCGCCGCACTGAGGGCAAGTGCACTTTCTGAATGTCTTTGAAGTAGTCAGTGGAGACTCGCCTTTGCCTGTAAATTCAACGTCTGTAGGAAGCAGAACAGGAAGATTCTCTTCTTTTTCCGGTACCCAACCGCACTTCTCACAGTAGATCATAGGGATCGGTGTTCCCCAGTATCTCTGACGGCTGATGAGCCAGTCTCTGAGTTTGTAGTTTACTGTCTTCTTGCCGAGACCCTTGCTTTCAAGGTCTTCAGTGATTTTGATGATAGCTGCTTTATTGTTAAGTCCACTGTATTCTCCTGAGTTGATCATTGTTCCCTCGGCAATAGCAGCCTCTGAGAGGTTATCGAGGTCTACGTCAGGAACATCAACTACCGGAATGATATCGAGACCGAACTTTTTTGCGAATTCGAAGTCTCTCTGGTCGTGAGCAGGAACAGCCATGATGGCGCCTGTTCCGTAATCCATCATTACGTAGTCAGAGATGTAGATAGGCACTTTTGCGCCGTTTACAGGATCTATTGCGTAATGACCGATGAACTCACCTGTCTTTTCTTTTGTAAGAGAAGTTCTCTCAAGCTCTGATTTATGAGCGCAGGCCTCAACGTAAGCGTTTACAGCCTCTTCGTACTCAGTGCCTTTTGTGAGCTCTGAAACGAATGGGTGCTCAGGAGCGAGTACCATATAAGTAACACCGAAGAGTGTATCCGGTCTTGTTGTATATACTACGAGCTCTTTATCAGTACCGTCGATCTTGAATTTAACCTCGGCACCCTCTGAGCGGCCGATCCAGTGTTCCTGCATCGATTTTACTTTATCAGGCCATCCAGGCATATCTTCAAGGTCTTTAAGAAGTCTGTCTGCGTAGTCAGTGATCTTGAGATACCACTGCGAAAGATGTTTTTTTGTAACAGGAGTATGGCAACGCTCGCAGGCACCATCTACGACCTGCTCATTGGCAAGTACTGTCTGGCAGCTTGGGCACCAGTTGACCGGGTTGTCTTTCTTATAAGCGAGGCCTTTCTTGTAGAACTGGATAAAGATCCACTGCATCCACTTGTAGTAGTCAGGTTTGCATGTCGCTACTTCTCTGTCCCAGTCATAGCTGAGGCCAAGAGACTTGAGTTGCTCGCGCATATCGTCCATGTTCTGATTAGTCCATGTGAAAGGATGGATATTGTTCTTGATAGCCGCGTTCTCAGCAGGCAAACCAAAGGAATCCCATCCCATTGGATGGAGCACGTTAAACCCTGCCATTTTTTTATATCTGGCTATAACGTCTCCGATGGAATAGTTTCTTACATGGCCCATATGGAGCTTTCCGGAAGGATATGGGAACATTTCGAGGACGTAATATTTTTCTTTATCAGGGTCCTCAACTGTCTTAAATGCTTCCTCTTCGGCCCAGATCTTCTGCCACTTGGCTTCTATAGCCGCAAAATCGTACTTGTCGTTGCGCATTACAATTCTCCTATGTTTATGTTAATCAACCAGAATCATCTCACAATCGTTCCAGATCCTCTCGAGAGTGTATCTGTTACGGGTTTCTTCCGTGAAAAGATTTACAACTACGTCACCGCCATCCACGAGTATCCAGCCTGTATCAGGTCTGCCATCTCTGTTCTTTGGTTCGATACCGATCTCTGCGAACTTATCCGCGACATCCTCAGCGATAGCGCCAAGCTGTCTTTCGTTTCCCGCAGTCGCGTTTACAAAGTAATCTGCAAAAGATGATTTCTCAGCTATGTCTATCATAACTACTTCGCTTGCTTTTTTGCTGCTGAGCAGATCAGCGATCTGCTTTGCTACTTCTTTGCTTTCCATATTTGATATACTCCTGTTCATTTTAAGCTTGATCTAATTTGTGCTTTATCTGATCAAATGCCTGTAATGTATCTTTATCTATCTGACGCCATTTTTCGGTGAGGTCTGAGATCGTATATTCAAGTATTTCCAGTGTGCACTGATCAAGATCGCTTACAGCAAGATCCTGATAATACTTGAGATCGGGATATGTCCTGTTCTCCTCAACGACATCCGCCACAAAAGTTATCTGTTCCAGCAGAGACATTCCTTTTCGTGCCGTAGTGTGATACTTGACAGAATTCAGTATATCTTCGTCTGTCACACCGAATTCATGTTCGAGTATCGCGGCTCCCACTTTGGAGTGAGCCAATGCATTATTGCCGAGAAGACTTTTATCCAGCGAATACTTCAGGATATATGAGTCCATCGTTTCCCGGTCGAAACATTTGGCGATATCGTGATATCTTCCGGCAAATGCGGCTTTGTCTTTGTCTGCTCCGTAGATTTCGGCAAGCTTAATTGCCATTTTCTCTACTCCGAGTGAATGTTTGTATCTGCTTTCTTTCAGATTATCCTTCATAAAGCGTTCAAGCGCTTCGATATCATTGCAGAACATCTGTATCCCCCGATTTGTTCTGTGAATAGAGTCCATGCTCGTATATGTATTTCTCTACATCCGGAGTGACCAGTCCGGTGATGGATTCTCCAGTCTTCACCATTTCTCTTATCTCGCTGGACGCGGCGTCTACAGGCTCCATGTCGAGTACGTGTATTTCCGCGCCATAGCGATTTCTGAATCCTTCGATGATACGCAGACCTTCGCTGTCATCGGTATCAGGCCTTCGCCCGGTAATGATCGGATAAGTCCTGAGTATTTCTTCGCCTTTGTACCACTTATCGAGAGAAAGAATGGAATCAAAGCCGAGTACGAAGAACAGTTCATCATCTGTGATACTGTCAAAGTACCGGAGAGTCTCTATCGTGTATGAGGCCTCCCCGCCCTTTCTTATCTCATATTCAGATAAGCAGAAAGCTTCATTGAGCGGAAGAACTGTCTCTATCATGCCGCAACGATCTTTACCGTCTGATGTCTTAGAGTCCATTTTGAACGGCGAGACATAGGCAGGCATAAATATGAGCTTATCCAGACCAATTTCACGGACAGCAGCGTCAGCGAGCGCTATGTGTCCGACATGGATCGGATCGAAACTTCCGCCGTAGATCGCGTATTTACGAATGATCTTGGTGTCGTTCACTTTGATAATTCTATTCCGAGTTCTTCGAGCTGTCCCTCGCCTGCCGGAGCCGGTGCTTCGCATACAGGGCATTCAGCGTTTTGATTCTTAGGGAACGCTATTACTTCTCTTATGCTCTTTTCTCCGAGAAGAAGCATCACGAGCCTGTCGAGACCGTAAGCCAGACCTGCATGAGGTGGTGCACCGTATTTGAATGCTTCTATCAGGAAACCGAACTTCTCCTGACATTCCTCGTCTGTGAGCCCGAGGGCTTTGAACATTCGTTTCTGAAGATTTTGATCGTGTATTCTTACGCTTCCTCCACCGAGCTCGACTCCGTTGAGTACGATATCGTATGCATTTGCGTTGAGTCCGAGGATATCGCTGTCAAGTTTATCGAGTTCATCGAGTTTAGGCTGCGTGAACGGATGATGCATGGCCTTGATATTACCTTCTTCATCCTGCTCGAACATCGGGAAGTCAACTACCCAAAGGAAATTGAACTGATTGTCATCAAGAAGGCCAAGATCACCTGCGGCTTTACGGCGAAGGAATCCAAGCGAATCATAAGTAACCTTTGAAGTGCCGCTTACGATAAATACAGAATCACCTACAGATGCCCCACACTTATCGAGAACTGCTTTAAGCTCTTCTTCTGAGAAGAATTTGCTGACTGATGATGAGATACCGGACTCATCATTTTTGATCCATACGAGTCCTTTTGCGCCGTAATGCTTAACATCATTGACCAGCTTGTCTATCTTCTTGCGTGAGTAAAGCGCGGCTCCGCCCGGTACGCATATACCGCGGATATCTCCGCCGGCTTCAAGAGTATTAGTGAACACTTCGAAACCGCAGCCATCAAATATGTCATTGAGCTTGATAAGCTCTATGTCAAATCTGGTATCCGGTTTGTCACTTCCATAACGCTCCATTGCCTCAGCATATGTGATCCTTGGGAAAGGTGTCTCGATATCGATGCCTTTTACCTCTTTCATCACTTTTTTGAGGAAGCCTTCCTGAACTTCGATGACATCGTCGACGCCGGCAAAACTCATTTCGAGGTCGATCTGTGTGAATTCAGGCTGTCTGTCTGCTCTGAGATCTTCGTCGCGGAAGCACTTTACGACCTGAAAATACCTGTCTGTGCCTGCCACCATCAGAAGCTGTTTGAACATCTGTGGCGACTGAGGAAGAGCGTAGAAGCTTCCGTTATGGACACGGCTCGGAACGATATAGTCTCTTGCGCCTTCAGGAGTCGGCTTGATAAGCATTGGAGTCTCGACTTCTGTGAAACCGTTCTCATCGAAGTAATCCCTCGCACACTTTACGATCTTGTGTCTGAAGGAGAGATTTCTCTGCATTTTATTCTTGCGAAGATCGAGATATCTGTACTTGAGTCTGAGGTTGTCGTCTACATTATCATCATCTTTGATATAGATAGGCGGAGTTTCTGAAGTCGAATAGATTTCGATCTCATCAGCGAATACCTCGATATCCCCTGTTGGGATATTGGAGTTCTTTGAACTTCTCTCTTTTACGGTACCTTTGATACCGATACAGTATTCAGATCGGAGGCTTTTTGCTTTTTCGATGACTTCAGCAGGAACGTCCTCATTGAATGTGATCTGGGTGATTCCTGTTTTATCTCTAAGATCTACAAATACAAGTCCGCCAAGGCTTCTTGCTTTTGCTACCCATCCGTTGAGCACAACACTTTTATCAACATCGGAGATTCTCAGATCTCCGCACATATGAGTTCTCTTATAAAGCATTTACAAGTTCTTCCCTTCTTACTTTTGTTTGTTCGCCTGTCTCCATGTTCTTGAGAGTCAGATCTCCGCTTTTTACTTCATCTTCACCGATGACAACAGTGAACATAGCGCCGAGCTTATTGGCGTATTTCATCTGACCTTTCAGATTGCGCTCTTTGCTGTCCATATCGGCGCGGACACCTTGTTTTCTCAGATCGTGGAGCAGTTTTACTGAATAGTCTTTGGCTTCTTCGCCTATCCAGGTAATGAACAGTTGAGGTTTAAGCTCTCCACCGAAAGTCTCTCCTGCGTTTTCCATGAGCATGATGAGTCTTTCCTTGCCAAGACCGAATCCTACACCCGGCATATCCGGACCGCCTACTTCTTCAATGAGATGATCGTAACGTCCGCCTCCGCATACGGTACCCTGTGTACCAATGCCTGTGCCTATGAATTCGAATGCTGTCTTTGTGTAATAGTCGAGACCTCTTACTATCGATGGATCCACGACGTAATTGATACCCATATCATCGAGATATCTCTTTACATCTTCGAGATCCTGTTTGCACTCGTCGCAAAGGTAGTCGATCATCATCGGAGCATCCTTGCAGAGATCCTGATCTTCCTGAGACTTGCAGTCGAGTATTCTCATAGGATTCTTTTCAAATCTTGACTTGCATGTGTCGCAGAGACAGTCAAAGTTTGGTCTGAGGAAATCCTGGAGAGTCTTCCTGTAAACAGGTCTGCATTTACGGCAGCCAACGCTTGATATGTGAAGCTCGACATCGCCTACACCCATGCGATTAAGGAAATCATGGCCAAGAGCGATTATCTCTGCGTCAGCGAGCATTGAGTGTGTTCCGAAATTCTCAATACCGAATTGGTGGAATTCTCTGAGTCTGCCGGACTGTGGTTTTTCGTATCTGAAACAAGGGATGTTGTAAAAGACCTTGGTCGGCTGTGTCTCAGCGTACATGTTGCTCTCTATAAATGCTCTGACAGTTGGTGAAGTTCCTTCAGGCTTAAGAGTGATGCTGCGCCCTCCGAGATCGTTGAATGTGTACATTTCTTTCTGAACGATATCTGTGGTATCACCTACTCCTCTGTTAAAGAGCTCAGTAGCTTCAAATGTAGGAGTACGAAGTTCTTTGAATCCGTACTCACTGCAGATCTTTCTCCACTCATCTTCGATGTACTGCCATTTATATGCGTCCTGAGGAAGCATATCTTTGGTACCTTTTTGTGCTCTGATTGCCATCTTTACCTCCGATAATCTATATACAATTTCTTTCTATTTAGCATTTCTTCGAAGCGCTCCGAATAGAGCCTGTAATTGCTTACATTTGCAATTCTTTCGATCCTGTCCTGTTCAGGGAAGTAGACCTTGCCGACAGCTCCGGCGCCGAGACCTATGATGGTCTGCTTGTCCTCCATTATCCTTATATTGTAAATGGAGTGACTTCCGGGCAAGCACCATCCGACATTTTCCAGTGCACCTATCTGATGCTTTTGTCTGTAAATGTAATATGGTTTGTAACCTGCTTCTATAAGCATTTGCCTTGACAGATCGAGCATTGAACTTACTGTCTGGGCATTCTTTCTATAGAAAACAGGATCGTGTTCTTTCAGCCTGGACCCTTTCTTTACAGACAGGGTATGAATCGTTATGTTCTCCGCGCCCAAGGAGATTATCTCTGAGAGAGAAGATTTAAAATCCTCGAGTTTTTCTTCGGGCAGCCCTGCAATGAGGTCTGCGTTTATAACGTTAAAACCGGCTTGTCTTGCGATCTTAAAGCCCTGCCTTATATCATCGGACGAATGATCTCGACCAATCAGCTTTAAAGTTTTGTCCTTCATGGACTGCGGATTTATGCTGATACGATCAGTGCCATGGGCTTTAAGAGCTTCCAGCTTTTCTGTTGTGATGGTGTCAGGTCTGCCTGCTTCAACTGTAAGCTCGATTTTATTCAGATCGACACCGAACGATTCCGAGACTTTGTCAAGAAGTACTGACAGCTGATCGGCGCTAAGCGTTGTAGGTGTGCCTCCGCCAATATAGATGCTTTCGATGTCTGAATACTTCCCGGAAGCAATATCTCCCATGAAGTCTATTTCTTTAAGCAAATTGCTCAGATACTTCGAATGTTCATCTTTTGGGGCAACATTTGAAGCAAAGCTGCAATATGCACATCTTGTAGGGCAAAATGGTATGCCTACATAGATCGAATACTTGTCTGATGGTGTGCCTAAGTTCTGAGACAGTTGATATTGCGCGATATCTGCTATAAGAGAGCTCTTTACTTCGCTCATAAGGTATTTATCCCTTATGATTTTTTCCATCTCAGAAACTGAATGATCGCTGCAAAGCGCGAGCGCCGGTTTTAGAGGTCTTACGCCTGTAAGCGTGCCCCATGGAGGCTTCCTTTCAGTAATACCGGAAAGAAGATCATACATTTCCCTTTTTATCTCATCTCTGTCGGATGATCCGGATTCGTTTATAAAGAAACTGTTCTCGCCGAGTAAATGCGATATGCCGGAGCCGTTATAGGAAATGATCTCAAAACCGTCATCAGGCAAAAACACTCTTGCGAGCTCCATGTAGTGATATTCGTCTTCTATGTTATTTATATAAAACCTATACAAAAGGATTCGCTTTCTTTTCGTAGCCTATAGTTGTTGGCTCACCGTGTCCCGGGTAAACAACAAGATCATCATCGAGTTTATAAAGTTTATATTTTATCGAGTCTTTGAGTTGCTCCCAGTCACCTGTTTCAAGATCAGTACGGCCTACGCTGAGTCTGAACAGCGTGTCTCCGGTAAAAATAACTTCGTCCGTAGCGAAACAGATACCGCCTTCGGTATGTCCCGGAGTGTCAATGACTCTGAGTTCTGTTTCACCGAGAGTTATGACGTCGCCTTCCTTGAGCCAGAGATTCGGATCAGGACACTTACCTTTGCCGATAAGATATCTTTCGTTATCCGAGGCAGCGAATGTTACGGCGCTATACTCCTGAAGGTATTTATTTGCGGCGAAATAGTGATCATGATGTCCATGAGTCAGCAGGACATACTTCAAATAGATATTGTTTGCGATATCCATGCGGACTTCGGTATCGTAGTAGCCCGGATCGATGATCGCCTTATAACCTGTCGCGTCATCTTCAATAAGATATGTGTTTTCGCCGTATACACCTTTTGGATAGCAAGTGATTGAAAGACCCATAGCTACTCTCCAATAATTACTTATCGTTAACTTTAATTTGATCTTGGCCTGTAAACTTTAGTTACACCTTCTAACTGTCTGAGACCTGTCTGAAGTCTTTGAATCTGATGTAATTCGTTGAGTTCAACGGTCAACAGCGCGTTAGTGATACCGGGTTCGCTTTGATCGAGATTAAGGCCGACAACTTCGAGATCGTTGTCGTCACACACTTTAGAGATATCTTTGAATAAACCCTTTCGAGTCTCGGAGATTATCTGGACATCTACAAGATACTTTCTGCTTTCGCTTGGAGTGTCCCACTCGACCTCCATAAGCCTTCCCCTGTCCTCTTCTTTAAGATTCCTGAGATTGGAGCAGTCTGTTCTGTGTACGGTGATTCCTTTGCCTTTCGAAACATATCCGATGATTGGATCCCCTGGCACAGGGTTACAGCAAGCAGCTCTTCTGATAAGCAGATTATCGGAACCTTTGACTATTATTCCTGAGTCGGATCCGCTGGCGCCTCTGTTTACAGTGCGCTTCTTGACTTCGATCTTGTCTTCTTGCTCGTCTTTAGTGCGGTTGTCGGCTTCGTAGTATTCGATCAGCTTTTGACCGAGCCTGGATACGGTACTTCCGCCTCTTGAAATCTGAAGGAAGAGCTCATTTGCGTCTTTACAGTTGAAATCTTTTACAGCTTTTAAAATGTATGAGTTCTTCGCAACCTTGGAAGGCTCAAACCCTTTTTTCTTTATGTAATCATTAAGAGCTGTTCTGCCTTTGGAGGTGTCGCTTTCGTTTTCTGACTTTCTGAGCCAGTTACGTATCTTTGCTCTGGCACCGGATGTTTTGCATTTTTTGAGCCATTCTACTGAAGGACCCGAAGAATTGGCTGATGTAACGATCTCGACGATATCCCCGTTTTGGAGCGGGTGGTCGATAGTTACCATTTTGCCGTTGACTTTGGCACCTACACAACGGATACCTACATCGGTATGGACCTTAAAAGCGAAGTCCAAAGGTGTGCTTTCAGCCGGAAGCTCCATTACGTCTCCGCCAGGTGTAAAGACGAAAACCTGATTATCAAAGAGATCTACTTTGATCGTTTCAAGGAATTCAACTGAGTCGTCGGCTTCCTTCTGGTATTCGAGAGCTTGCCTCAGCCATGCGAGTTTTTGTTCGCTGTCATCGGTCCTTCCCGATATTTTGCCTTCTTTGTATTTCCAATGGGCAGCGATACCATACTCGGCGACTCGATGCATTTCGTAAGTCCTTATCTGGATCTCAAAAGGCTCGCCGTTATCTCCAAGCACTGTCGTATGTATCGACTGATACATATTTGGCTTTGGCATGGCTATATAGTCTTTGAAACGGCCCGGTATCGGCATCCATCTGTTATGGACAAGTCCAAGCGCCGCGTAGCAATCTTTGACGCTGCTTACAAGGATCCTGACGGCAAGGATATCGAATATCTCGTCGATTTCCTTATTTTGCATCTTCATCTTGCGATAGATACTGTAAAGATGCTTCGCCCTGCCCTTTACTTCATGCTGTATTCCGGCTTCATCAAGTTCTGATGAGATCTCAGCCGTCAAAGACTCAAGGTTTTTATCATATTCGACCTTTTTCTTTGCTATGGCATCTGAGAGTTTCTTGTAATCGTTTGGATGAAGATACTTAAGAGCAAGATCTTCAAGTTCAAACTTAATGCTGAAGATTCCGAGTCTGCCGGCAAGCGGAGCGTAAATCTCAAGTGTCTCCATGGCTTTGGTATACCTCTTGTTGGTAGGCATATACTCCAAAGTCCTCATATTATGGAGTCTGTCGGCCAGCTTGACGATAAGTACCCTTATATCTTTTGACATAGCGAGAAACATCTTACGGAAGTTCTCGGCCTGGGCTTTTTCTGTGGAGTCGTAGCTGATGTTACCGAGTTTTGTAACACCCTCTACCAGAAGAGCGATGCGTTCGTCAAAGTCTTCAACAAGCTGTTCTCTTGTGTACGATGTATCTTCGACAGCGTCATGAAGAAGGCCCGCAATGACTGTTTCGTTGTCCATACCGAAACCGGCCAGTATTTTGGCAACAGCAACAGGATGTATGATATATGGCTCCCCGCTTTTTCTGAATTGACCGTCGTGTAGTCTGCGCGCGATCTCATAGGCTTTTATAATGGCAGAGTCATCATACTTAGGGTTTATTTCGCTGATGTCATGTATGAACTTTTCTGTAGATAAGTCTGTGACTTTCTGAACAGCCATGCGTCCCCCGTCAGTAATTGTGATTAAAGTCTGATACCTTCGTCTTCTCTTCTCTTTTTAGCGGATCTGTTTCTGGATCTCTCAGCCTTCTGCCTGTTTTCTTCGTACTTCGATATGCCGTTCTTCTTTGTCAGTTCATAGAAGAGCGGGCTGCAGAGGAATATCGATGAATACGTACCAACGAATACGCCGATCATCAGAGGAATAAGGAACGCGCGAAGTTCGCTGCTTGCCATAATGAACAGAGGCACCATGGAAAGCAATGTTGTGAGCGATGTCATCATTGTTCTTGACAGTGTCTGGTTGATGCTGTCATTGATGAGCATAGCCCCCTGTTTTCTCTTGTAGAACTTCGAGTTCTCTCTGATACGGTCAAATACTACGATAGTATCGTTGATCGAGTAACCTACTACTGTGAGGATACCTGCGATAAACGGGTTGTTGATAGTGATCCTGAATATCGCGTAGATCGAGAGAGTTACAAGTACGTCGTGCGCAAGGCCGGCAACAGCTGCCAGGCCGTATGTCCACTCTTTAAATCTGAATCTGATGTAGATCAGCATGCAGATCGCGGCGATGATAATTGATTTGATAGCATTGCTTCTGAGGTCTTTTCCTACTGTTGGACCGAATTCTTCTGATGCAAGCACGTCTTTGTCATCAAATCCGTATTTCTCCTGAAGAGTATCGACAACAGCTGTACGCTCATCAGATTTGAGGTCTTTTATAGTTCTGATGATGATCTGCGAATTATTGTCTGTCGCGTAAACGATAGTAGGATCGAGATCGTATTCCGCGATAGTCTCCTTTACCTCGTCGATAGTTACTTCCTGACCGAGTTCGATCTGCATCATAGTACCGCCTGTAAAGTCGATACCGTAGTTGAAGCCTCTGAACAGTGCGAACCCGAGACCGATGATAATGATGCAAGCGCTTATAGCATAAAATTTCTTTCTGTTCTCAATGAAATTGATGTTCCATTTCCAGCTGAATCTCGGAGTTCCGTCATCCTTGATGCCGAAGTACTTGTTCTGTCCGAATCTTTCGCTTTCCGCAAGAAGATTGACGAAGAGCTGTGTGATGAACACAGCAGTGATAACTGACATCACAGTACCGATCATCAGTGTGAGAGCGAAGCCCTTAACAGATGTTGTACCGAATATGTAGAGCACGAATGCTGCTACAAGTGTTGTTGTCTGTGAGTCGACTACTGTTGAGAGAGCTGCGTGATAACCCATATCTACCGCAACTCTTACTGATTTGCCCTTCTGTATCTCTTCACGTATACGGGTGAAGATGATCACGTTGGAGTCTACCGCCATACCTATCGACAGGATGATACCTGCGATACCAGGAAGCGTGAGTACGGATCCGATGCCTGCCATTATCCAAAGTACGAGCATTACGTACAGGAGGAGTGCGGCGTCAGCTACAAGACCGAGCATTCCGTATGCGATGACCATAAGGATAAGAACGAGTCCGAGTCCGATCGCGCCGGCTTTTACAGAGAGCTGAAGAGCGTTAGCTCCGATAGTAGCAGTCTGTACAGACGAGTTGATCTCTGTCAGATTTGCAGGAAGCGCACCGCCTCTGATAAGTGCGGAAAGCTGTGACGCTTCTGTCTCGGAGAATCCGCCTGGTCTTGTGATCTCGCAGGATCTCGAGTTGATCTTTTCGCTTACTGTAGGGGCCGAGATGACCTCATCGTCAAGTGCGATAACGATAGCGTTTTCTGAGACAGGATTGCCCTCCTCGTCTACCATCTTTGACTCAACACCAGCGACAGCCTTTTCCGTCGCGTCAGCAAACAGATTTGATCCCTCGCTGGTAAAGTCGATCGTTATCTTATATCCGCCGTTTTCGGTATCTGTTGCGATCTGTGAGTCGCTGATACCCTCACCTGTAAGAGCCAGTGTGTTATCCGGCAGATAGAACTGGAGCTGTGCTGTACGGCCGATCTGCTTGATAGCAGCCTCAGCGTCTTCTACGCCCGGCATCTCGACTCTGATACGGTTAGTACCTTCGATCGAGACCTGAGCTTCGCTGATACCCATGGCGTTGACACGGTTTTCTAGCACACTCTTTGTCTGGTTCATTATTGCGGTAAGCTCTGTACCGGTCTCTTTTGTATCAGCTTCGAGGAGTACGTACACACCTCCGTTGATATCAAGACCGTATTTCAGCTGCTTGCCGAGATTTCCGAACTTTTCACCTACTCCGGTAAACGAGATGACCCATGAAGCAATGAGTACGATGATTACCAGAACTGCAAATACTTTTCTTCTTACTGTTCTTTTGGAATCCATTTTAAATCGATACCTCTCATTAACGTTAGATTTGTTAAAAGCGCATAATACACCTTTATAAAAATTATTCAATCTATTGTACTCGTTTAGACTTGATTTTTCAATGAAAAAAGTACATCCGCACAACATGCGAATGTACTAATTCCGATACTGTATTTTTAGTGATCTATTACTGTCAACTACTTGACTTCCGCCTCGACTTTTACTTCGGTTTCTGCCTCAGCAGACTGTTCTGTTTTTTCTTCCTTTTTGCCAAGTTTTTTAGGTGTGACAGTCTTTTCTCTGTTAGGAGCTTTCTTTGTCTCTTCTACCTTTTCTTTTTCTGGCTTAGCCTTTGGCTGTTCCTCGGCGCTTTCTCTTCCAACGCTTGCAACAGCTGTCTTAAGGAATTCGATTTTGTTCTTGCCGGCAGTAGTAGAAATAACTACGCTTTTCTCGTTGATCTTTTCGATCTTTCCGATAACTCCGCCGATCGTGATGATCTCATCGCCGACCTTGAGATTAGCTCTCATTTCCTTATCTGCTTTTTCTTTTTTTCTCTGAGGTCTGATCATCATGAAATAAATCATCACCAGCAGAGCGGTCATTAGCAGGATACTTGTAACTCCCTGATCCATAATGCCTCCTTTGTTAGATAAATCGCTTCGTTTTAAATGGTGCCGGCGGTGGGGGTCGAACCCACACGATATTGCTATCACGGGATTTTGAATCCCGCGCGTCTGCCAATTCCGCCACGCCGGCGCATGGCTTATGGCGAAAAAAATGGTGTGGATGACTGGACTCGAACCAGCACGGTTTCACCCACATGGCCCTCAACCATGCGCGTCTACCAATTCCGCCACATCCACACGGCACTTATACATTATAGCCTCAAAAAATAGTTTTGCAAGTGTTATTTTGAAATTGTTTTAAGAATTTTGGATTGTCTTAAGAACAATATCTATAGAACTGTGAAGTTCTTCAATTGTACCGTTGTTTAAAATGACACTATCTGCCCCGGCTATCTTTTCCTCATCGGAAACTTGCTTATCGATGATACTTTCAATAGAAGCCTCATCTAATCTGCTTCGCATCATTATGCGTTGTTTCCTGATGTTTATATCAGAAACAACTACCCAAATAGAGTCATATTCGTTTTCAGTACCTGTTTCGAATAAAAGAGGTATGTCATAAAAGACTACTTCTTCGCCCGATCGTTCACTTCGATCCCTGATCGATTTTATATCTTCCAGGACCAGCTTGGTAGTGCATGATTCATATAAAGCTTTTTTAGAAGGATCACTGTAGATCATTTCCCTGACTGCGGCCCTGTTTAGACTTCCGTCTTCGTTGAATAAAGCGTCTCCAAAACGGGCTCTGATAAGAGGCAGAGCTTTTCCACCGAGAGCTGTCATCTCACGTGCCATGGCATCAGCGTCTATTACCGTATATCCGAGATTTCTAAGATAATTAGAGACCTCTGTCTTGCCTGAACCGATACCTCCGGTTATCGCGATGTTCAACATATGACCTCACTTTAACTCATACCAGGTCTTACCTGTGTGTATATCGCTTACGAGCTCTACTTCCAGATCTGCGGCCCCTTTCATGCAGGAATCTAATATCTCGCATACCTCGTTGACCTCGCTGTCAGGACCTTCCACGATGAGTTCATCGTGTATCTGCAATATGAGTTTTGACTTAAGATCTCTTTTCCTGAGCTCAGTGCTCACTGAATTCATGGCGATCTTGATGATGTCTGCTGCTGTTCCCTGTATAGGAGTATTCATGGCGAGGCGCTTTGCGAGTTCTCTTTCCATGTATTTGCGTGAAGCGAATTCAGGGATCTTTCGGATCCTACCGAAGTATGTACTTACCTGACGCTCTGACTCCCCCATCTCGATCTGCTTGTTGAGATAATCTCTGACCGCGGTGTGCTTGGCAAAATAGTCATTGATATATTTCTGACCTTCACTTCTGGTTATGTGAAGACTTTCTCCGAGGCCGAAACCACTCATGCCATATACAACTCCGAAATTGACAGCTTTGGCTTTTGTCCTGTCAAGAGCTGTCACTTCATCTTCGGGAATATCAAATACTCTTGATGCTGTTGCTCTGTGAATATCTTTACCTGCTTTGAAATCGCCAATAAGAGACTCGTCTCCGGAGAGAGCAGCAAGTATCCTCAGTTCTATCTGTGAGTAGTCAGAACCGGTAAATGAATAGTCATCTTCTGATGTAATGAAAGCTTTTCGTATGAGTCTTCCGTAATCATCTCTTATAGGTATGTTCTGAAGATTCGGCTCTGTGCAGCTGAGTCTTCCTGTTGCGGCGACTGTCTGCATGAAATGAGGTCTTACCCTTCCGTCCTCACCAATAAGAGGAAGCAGACCCTCGACATAAGTGCTGTTAAGCTTGGTCAGTTTTCTGTATGAAAGCACATCACTGACGATTTTGTGTTCATCTTTGAGTTTATCCAAAACATCAGCAGCTGTGGAATAACTGCCGCTCTTTCCTTTCGCCGGCTTTGGATGAGGTATGGACATCTCCTCAAACAGTATCACTCCGAGCTGTTTAGGCGAATTGATGTTGAATTCATGACCTGCTTCTTTATATATTTCCTGTTCGAGCTCGGATATCCCTTTTGTAAGTTCTGATCCTATGCTTTTAAGTATCTCGGGATCACATTTGATTCCCTGATATTCCATACGTGATAGTGTAAGCACAAGAGGCATTTCGCAATTGTGGAACAAATCGAAACTACCGCTTTCGAGAAGAGCTTTCTTCTGTGCATTCATGACTTTTGATGAATAGAATGCTCTCTTGAAGCATTCTATTTCATTGAGTTCAATAGAATTGACAGAGGCATCATCAGATAGTGCTTTTGCCTCATCTTCGGAAGCTGTATAGCCGCAATACCTCAGCAGCAATTTGTCCAAAGGATATTTTTGCCTGTTGGCATCGAGAAGATATTCGGCCACCGCGCAATCATATTCAGGTAAATAATCTTCGTCAGATTTTGTTATAAATGAATATAATATGCGTCCTAGGCCTGTGCCGCAAAGTTTGTAGCCCATGTTTGCCAGTTCAGAGATCACCAGAGATGAGTCCATTGGCGTAAGTTCGCGATATGTTCTGATATTTTCAGATACACTGTAAAGTGTCAGGGATCGTATTTCCGGTTCCTTAAGATGATCCGCGTCGCAAGCAGATTCAATATATACCTCACTTCCCTGCATTACATCAGCGAAAAACTCTTCAAGACTGACAGGCTTAACTGCTTCGAACTCAGAAGAGAAGTCTGTTCCGGATGCAATGCTTTCGGAATTTTCTGAAGCGGATCCCGAGCGAAGCTTTTTTAAAAATGCGTTAAATTCGAGCTCGGTATATATCTCTGTAAGTTTTTGGATGTCCGGGGCGTTATACTCAAGTTCTTCCCATGTAAATTCTACAGGCGACTCGGTATTGATAGTGGCAAGCCATTTTGACATACGGGCTACTTCGATATTATCTCTGAGTTTTTCACCCATTTTTCCTTTGACTTCGTCCGCATGATCTATAAGATTCTCGAGACTTTCATATTGCTCAAGTAGCGCGATGCCTTTCTTTTCGCCTATGCCCGGCACTCCGGGAATGTTGTCAGAACTGTCTCCCATGAGACCTTTCAGATCTATGAATTGCTTTGGAGTCAGATGATATCTCTCCTTCATCGCATCTATATCGTAAAGGTCAAATTCACTCATACCACGCTTGTTGATAAGCACATGGACATGTTCGTCGACAAGCTGGAGTTCGTCTTTGTCGCCTGAAATAACGAGCGTATCGATACCCTCTTTACTCGCTTTCGAAGCTACGGTACCTATGATATCGTCGGCTTCGTATTTAGGCAGTTCAAGAACAGCTATATTCATAGCCTTTAGAACTTCGTGCATCATAGGTATCTGTGATAGGAGTTCGGGCGGAGTTTTCAGCCTTCCTGCCTTATATTCCTCGTAAACATCATGCCTGAAAGTTCCGCCTTTCATGTCAAATGCTACAGCGATATGAGTAGGCTCATAATCTGAAAGTATCTTATTGAGCATATTAACAAAGGCAAACACACCCTGAGTGTGCATGCCTTTTGATGTTACCATCGGTCTCATAGCGAAATACGCTCTGAAAAGCAGACTGTTGCCGTCTATCAAAATGAGTTTGCTCATCTGAGTCTCCTGCCTGGATTTGTATTCTTGTAATAAAAAACCCGGAATACCGTTAAGCCTTTAATTGACGCCCTATCGTTTACGATAAGGTGGGTACTCCCTGAGCCTGGCCTCTGTAGTCCGCTCTAAGCGGCTTTACATAACACTTCCGCATCGGGATCCCTTTAAGTATGTGTAGGTTCAATTATGAAGACTTTAACGCATACCCCAGGAAATGGATTTGTTATATAACAGATCAGATATCGAGATCGCAGTTGAAATATACTTTCTGAACGTCGTCGTTATCTTCGAGAGTAGTGATCAGTTTAGTAAGAGCCTTGACAGCGCTGTCATCTGAAACATTGGCTTCCATTGAAGGGATCTGCTCGACTTCTGCTTCAACGATCTCATAACCGGCTTCTTTGATTGCCTGATGTACATCGTTGAAAGCTGAAGGTTCTGTTCTTATCTCGAAGTTGTCTTCGTTGACGATCATATCATCCGCGCCGGCATCGAGGGCTACCATCATTACTTCATCTTCGTCGAGATCCTCTGAATCGATGATGATGACACCTTTTCTGCCGAACATGTATGATACGCATCCCGGTGTGCCGAGATTACCGCCGTTTTTGTCGAAAACTGATCTTACAAATGAAGCTGTACGATTCTTGTTATCTGTAAGCGCTTCCACGATCACAGCGACACCGCTTGGTCCGTAGCCTTCAAACTGAAGTTCTTCGTACGACTCACCGCCGAGTTCTCCTGTACCCTTCTTGATAGCTCTGTTGATGTTGTCGTTAGGCATGCCTATGGCTTTTGCCTTATCGATAGCGACTCTGAGCGAAGGATTGAAATCAGGATCACCTCCGGATTTAGCCGCTACTATGATCTGTCTTGAGTACTTTGTAAACATCGCGGATCTTTTGGAATCCTGCGCTGATTTTCTGTTAGCAATGGTCCCGTGTCTGCCCATGGGAATACGCCTCCTTGTTTTTGATTATTCTTTTCTTGTTTGACACGCTTATTATACGCCCGTGTTTATTCTTCTTCAAGGTTCTTGAAAGCTGTGGACATCATCAGCTTTATCCTGTTGAGCTGATTGACTGTTGAAGCACCCGGATCGTAGTCGATCGCAACGATATTGGCTTTGTCGTCATATTGCCTCAAAGCCTTTAACATTCCCTTGCCGGCTACGTGATTCGGCAGGCACGCGAACGGCTGCAGGCAGAGTATGTTCTTTACCCCGCTTTCGATAAGATCGACCATCTCTCCTGTAAGAAGCCAGCCCTCTCCGCATTGATTGCCAATAGAGATAAATCTCTCGGCGTTGGCGGCAGTTTCTTCAATATGAGCGTCAGGCTCGAATCTTTTGCTGTTCTTACAAGCTTCTCTTGAATACTTCCTGTAGGATTCAATGAAACTCAGGAGCATCTTGTTGATAGCCATATCCTTCCAGGTTCCTGAGAGGTTGTTATAATTGAACACCTTGTTGATAAAGCCATATTCAAAGAAGTCTATGAACGACGGAACGACTGCCTCACCACCCTCTGCTTCGATCGTTTCAACAAGATTGTTGTTGGCATTAGGATGATATTTGACAAGGATCTCCCCTACTATACCGACTCTTGGCTTCACCATATCCTCATGGATAGGAATGCTGTCAAAATCCTTTACTATAAGTTCAAGGTTCTTTTTGAATTCTTTCTTTCTAAGATCCATGCAGTTCTTCACGATCTTATCAAACCAGGAATTCATTACTGACTCAGTAGAACCCTTTTCGAGTTCATAAGGCCTTATTCTGTACAGGCACTTCATCATCAGGTCTCCGTAAAGAGCTCCGTATACCAGTGAAAGAGCGAGCCTCGGAGTTATTGAAAAGCCCGGATTTCTTTCGAGTCCTACCATGTTGAAGGATATTACAGGTATCTGCTCCATGCCGAGGTCTTTGAGAGCCTTTCTTAAAAGCGCTACGTAATTGCTGGCCCTGCAGCCTCCGCCTGTTTGGGACATGAATACGCCTGTTTTGCTGAGATCGTATTTACCGGACTTCAGCGCATATATGATCTGTCCGAGTGTTACTATAGTCGGATAGCAGGCATCGTTATTCACATATCTTAGGCCTTCTTCTTCGGATTCCTTCGTAACTGCAGGTAAAAGTACAGCATTATAACCTGCTGCTTTCATTACAGGTTCGAAGTACTGGAAGTGGATCGGTGACATCTGAGGAACAAGCAGCGTATAGCCGTCATTTCTCATCTCTCGAGTGAAGAGCCTGCGTTTATATGGTTTGTTTATGCTCTTTGCCTTGGTACCCAGCTTTTGACGTTCATCAAGAGCAGCTTTCAATGACCTGATCCTGATCCTGGCTGCTCCGAGATTAGCGCCTTCATCGATCTTGAGAACTGTATAGAGCTTGTTGTTTTGCTGAAGAAGTTCATCTACCTCGTCAGTTGTAACAGCATCAAGGCCGCATCCGAAGGAGTTGAGCTGGATGACTTCAGTGTCGTCATTTTGCCCCGCGAAGATGGCTGCTTTATATAGCCTTGAATGATATACCCACTGGTCGAGTATGCGAACAGGACGCGCCGTCTTGATCTTCCAGCTTACGGAATCTTCCGAAAGCACCACCATACCCTGCTGCGTTATGAGCTCGTCGATGCCATGATTGATTTCAGGGTCGATATGATAAGGCCTTCCTGACAGGATGATGCCCTTGAGCTCATGATCTCTCATATAATCGATAGCGGCGTCACCGGCTTCGGCTACTCTTCTCTTATATGCTTTTTGCGCGTTGCGACCGGCATACAGCGCATGCTCAATCTCAAGCACATCGGTATTGATTCCATATAGAGAGTACTCTCTTTCATCCTTCCCTAGTCTGTAGCTGGATACGATATTTTCTGTTGCTTCGTTATCCACACTTCTGCTGCCTGAGAAGAACTTTGTCATTTCAAGTATGAATCTCTTATCGTCATCGTAAGGAACGAACGGATGATAGAATTCCACATCGTTATTGAAGAAGTAGTCTGCCATGTTCTTGTCTATGACTTCGGGATAAGTCGCTACGACAGGACAGTTGTAATGATTTGGCGCGCTCTTATCTTCAATGGCTTCGTAGTTGATAGATGGATAGAATATTCTCTTGATTCCGTTTTCAACAAGCCACTTTATGTGACCGTGCACGACCTTGGCCGGGTAGCAAGCGGTGTCAGATGATATAGTATCCATTCCCTTCTGATACATGTCTTTATCAGTAGGCGGACTAAGTACGACTCTGAATCCGAGCTTTGTGAAAAAGGCATGCCAGAACGGGTAGTTCTCATACATATTAAGGACACGCGGTATACCTATTGTACCTCGTTTTGCTTTCTCTTCGGAGAGGACAGGCCTGTTGAATAGAAGATCGTTCTTGATCTTATAAAGATTAGGAAGATCTGATTTCTCAGACTTGATGCCGGCACCCTTTTCACATCGGTTACCTGTAATATATCTGGACCCGTCAGCGAATTTTGAGATAGTGAGCAGGCAATTATTGCCGCATCTTCCGCATCTCGCGTTGGATGTAGTCACGCTGAAACTGTCGACCTGATCGAGAGGAAGCACAGTAGAGCGCTCCCCTTCCTTATATTCTTCGTTTGCTATTATGGCACAACCGAAAGCGCCCATGAGACCGGAAGCGTCAGGCCTGACTACATCTTTATCGAGAATGATCTCTATAGCCCTGAGAACAGCTTCGTTGAGGAATGTACCGCCCTGAACGACTACGTTAGGGCCTGTGTCTTCTGTATTTCTGAGCTTGATTACTTTATAAAGCGCATTTTTTATTACAGAGTAAGACAGACCCGCAGAGATATCAGCTATGGAGGAGCCTTCTTTCTGAGCCTGTTTTACTTTTGAATTCATAAAGACAGTGCATCTGGTACCCAGGTCGACAGGCTTATTTGATCTAAGAGCTTCTTCGGCGAACTGAGGAACTGTCATGCTGACAGATTTGGCATAAGTCTCAATAAATGAGCCGCAACCCGAAGAACATGCTTCATTCAGCATGATGCTGCTGATAGCTCCGTCTTTTATCTGCATGCATTTCATGTCCTGACCGCCGATATCAAGTATAAAACTGACATCAGGCAGGAACTGCTTGGCTGCTTTGTAGTGAGCCATGGTCTCTATCTCGCCGGCATCGATCTTATACGCTGCCTGAACCAGGCCTTCACCATATCCCGTAACTACCGATCTTCCTATATATGCATCATCAGGAAGTTGCGAATAGACTTCTTTAAGCACTGTTCTTACTACTTCGAGAGGATCGCCTTCGTTATTACTGTAATGCTCGTAGATGAGTTCTTTATTTCTATTGATAAGCGCTGCTTTGGTCGTAGTAGAGCCTGCGTCTATTCCAAGGAATACAGCACCCTCTGCTTTAGAGATATCTCCTCTTTTTACCTTTGCCTTTGAGTGACGCTCCCTGAATTCGCTCAATTCATTATCATTCAAAAACAATGGCCTCAAGTACTTAGTATCTGAGATGTCATCAGGCGAAGCGTTATCGAGACTTGAGATCATATCGTCAAGATAAGAGATCTCGGACTTTTCCGCTAGATAGGCGGCTCCAATAGCTACAAAGAATTTTGCGTTTTCCGGGAATATAACTTCTTCGTCTGAGAGATTTAACGTCTCGACGAATCTTTTTCTGAGTTCAGATAGATATTCTAAAGGACCACCAAGAAAAGCGACATGCCCTCTGATAGGATGACCGCATGCAAGGCCTGAGATCATCTGATTTACAACTGCCTGGAATATCGAGGCTGCGATGTCGGATGTCTTGGCTCCGTCATTGATAAGAGGCTGGATATCTGTCTTTGCGAAAACTCCGCATCTTGAAGCTATAGGATATATGATCTTGTGATCTTTTGCGGCTTCGTTGAGACCTGCGGCATCAGTGTTCAGAAGCACTGCCATCTGGTCGATAAACGCGCCGGTGCCACCTGCGCATGTGCCGTTCATCCTTTGTTCTACTGTAGAACCATAGAAAGTGATCTTGGCGTCTTCACCGCCAAGCTCGATAGCAACGTCGGTCTCAGGAATGATCTCTTCTACGGCTCTGCTGCAGCTGATAACTTCCTGTTCAAATTTCACACCCAGTAATCCGGCAAGAGAAAGACCGCCAGAGCCGGTAATTACAGCTCGGACGGGAATATTTCCTTTGACTTCCCTCATTTCTTTGATGAGTTCGCCTGCCTTCTCGAACACATTTGACATATGTCTTTCGTATTTCGAGTAGACTATTTCATTGTCATCATTCAATAAGACGAGTTTTACAGTCGTTGAACCGACGTCGATTCCTAAACGCAATTCATTCATCTTTGTTAAACAGTTCTGAAAAGTCTTAAATCTAAATAGATAAAGAATAATTAAATGGGCAGACCGTAAGCCGGGTTCTGTATCTGACGATCATCCATGTAGCACCGCCATTGCTGACGGTGTCATGCGGCTTACCTTCGGGCGGGTACGGGCCGCACCACAAAATGCCCTCTCAGCCTTGCTCCGGATGGGGTTTACACGGCAGCTATGTCTCCATAGCCCCGGTGAGCTCTTACCTCACCATTTCAACCTTACCACGGCATTACCCGTTTCGGCGGAATGTTTCTGTTGCACTTTCCCTACAGTTACCTGCGGCGGACGTTATCCGTCATCCTTGCCCTGCGGAGCCCGGACTTTCCTCATGACATAGTCACGCGATCGTCAGGTCTACCCGATTTTTTTACACTTCTGTTTATTATAATCAGTTAGAGAAATTATTCAATTATAAACAATATACAAATGCAAATATTTACAGAATCTTTACAGTCTGATTACATTATCTTCTTCTGAGATCTGAAGTGATCCTGATAATGAAGTTGATGGTGATCAGCAGTATGAAAAGAATGCCGATATACCCCTGCGCAGGATAAAGGAATTCAACGAGCGTCCTGAATCCTGACAGCCCAAGGATGAATCCTATCAAGGCACCGAATATTATGATGTATTTGCGGGCCTTGCCGCTCGGGATCTTGGTGCTGAATCCGTAGTAAGTGCTCGCGCCTGTCGAATATACAGCGCCATAGAGCACTACAGCATAAATAATGTTCAGCACGGGTGATATTCTCGATGAGAATCCCAGCATAGGAAGATCAAGTGAAGCAGAGAAAGCCATATCTGTAAGCAGTGCTCTCAGAAGAAGTATAGTAAGAGCACCGAGACAAATAGTTCCGCAAATAGCTCCCGCATAAGCGTTCTTCGCATCTCTTGCATTGATTGCTGAATTACCTGCCATTGTTGTCATGCCAAGAGTGTTATATGCCATGAATACAACGCCG
>JAZQBC010000033.1:0-14113 GCA_045545495.1 Anaerovoracaceae bacterium
ACCATGTAGCAGGTGTCTTGGTCGACATAATCCTCTACGAAGGCTCTTTCACCTGAGACCAGTTGCGGGGCGTCCACCTTAGGCATGTTCTTGCCGACAGCTCTAAGATGAGGCCTGAATTCAGGGGCTATCTCTGACTTGTATTCACCATATTTATTCTTTTCCTTGATAAGCTCGGCCGCAAGATAGTATTGCTCGTAGCCGGCGTCGCGGATAAATATGCCCGAGAGCACGTCTTTTACAGTCTCTCTTGAAGGCTCCGGATCATTCTCAAACAGCCAGGTCATCAAAAGAGCTGCAGCCGGGGCATTGTAAGCGCTCTGCACCACGCCGGCGTCTATAAGTGCCTGCTGCACAACGCTAAGGTGCATGGAATCGCCAAGGCTGTCAGGAGTGCGTATCTCGCAGCCTTCGACCTCCCCTGCAAGTACCAGGTTGGAGAAGACCGGAGTACCGTCGAGGAGTACGGTATCGCTTCCGCAGAAGCCCTCGGCATCGTCGCTGTCGCGAACAGCAAAATTGCCATTCATAAGGAGCATCTCGCGCAGCCTCTTTGTAGGGTCTATATCGAATGACCGTTTCTTACCATTGATAGTACAACTGATCATCTCTATGCCTCCTTCCCCGTGAGTCTTTTGTGGAGATCATAAGCGGTGACGGCTATGAGATAGCGCTTGTACTCGCCACTTCCGAACATGTCGTCTGCCGTATGAAGTCCGGTGCAGGACCTGACCATCTCTATAATCTTTTCTTCGCTTATATCCGGATCTTCCCGGAACGCTTTTTCGAGGTCGCAGAAGTGGAGCACGCCTACGTTTTTGACTGTGCCATAAAGCCGGATACCCTCTTCCGAAAGAGACGCGCTCATCGTGAGCACTGCGTGGCTCTGAGCGGTGTTGGCATAGCGCTTGGAAACTACTTTGGCCTCTGCCGGGACCGTGATCGAAACGATGAGCCGACCTGCTTCACTTCCGTCTATGTATTCCGCGATCCCGATCCTGTTCGAAGAGCCCTCTTTACCCGCCATCTCAAGGATAGCTCCTGCTGCCATAAGTGTCGGGATGAGGTATGAATCGCTCCTGAGTGAAGCGATGTTTCCACCTATCGTCGCCATGTTGCGCTTTGTGCGCGACGCCATGAAAAGGGCAGCTTCTTTAAGGTATTCAGGTACCTCTTCGGATCCGACCAGCTGCTGGAAAGTACACATGGAGCCGATGGTCACATATCCGCTGTCCATTCTGATATCCGACAGGCCGCTGCATCTCTTGAGCGAGATCAGGATATCTGCGTCGCACGATGATCCGAGGCGGTTCACTTCGGTCCCACCCGCAACGAATGCCGCGCTTTCGGTCTTGGCCGCTACGGCTTCCGCTGCTGTCTTTGCTAGTATCAGTTCTCTTGCCATGATTATTCTCCTATTTGAACGGCATCGGCTCGGGGTATTCTGTGATACCCTGTGAATCAACGAGCTCAGCTTCATCAAACTTGCCGAGATGTCTCAGCATGGTCTTCTTTACAGCGCGGAATATGTTCTCGTATCCCGTGCAGCGACAAAGGTGACCGGACAGCAATTTTCTAAGCTGATCGTCGGTGTACTCTACTCCCGCGTTAACGATCTCCCAGCTCGTCAGTATAAAGCCCGGCGAGCAGAAACCGCATTGTATCGCACCTTCGTCAATAAAAGCCTGCTGTATGTCTGAAAGCTCACCGCCCGGCCCGGTAAGACCCTCGAGTGTCCAGATCTCTTTTCCTTCTGCCCATACTGCGAGATAAATGCAGGAATTAAAGCCCTCTCCGTTGATTATCACCGTGCAGGCTCCGCATTCGCCTACTTCGCAGCCTTTTTTGACCGATGTAAGGCGAAGATCGTTGCGCAGCATATCGGCAAGCGATGATCTGACATCCACCACCTGTTCTATTTCCTTACCGTTTATCGTGCAGTGTACCACTTTGTATTGTTTACTCATGCACTTCACCTCCTGCCAGTTTCACGCATTCGCGTATCGCCCTGTCTGCCATCACAACAGATATATGGCGGCGAAGGGCCCTGCCGGCGCGCCAGCTGTCACGTGGATTTATATCCTCGAGCACTGTCTCTGAGAATTTCTTTATATTCTCCCCAGTGATCTCTTTTCCGTTTATGAATTCTTCGGCGCTTGGTGCTCTCACCGGGACAGGAGAAGCTACACCGTATCCTATGCGGACACGCTCAAATGTGCTTTTGTCCTCACTCAGCTTCACATTGACCGAGCAGCCTGTGGTCGCTATATCAAGGGCATTTCTCATGGAGTACTTGATATAGTGGCCAAAGCAATTCTCATAGGACTCCTTTGGGATGAGTATGGCAGTCTGTATCTCTCCCGCCCTCAGATCGACTTCTTTGGCCTTTATGTACCAGTCCTTTATCGGTACTCTGCGAATGCCTTCGGTGCCCGTGACCTCCATCACGGCATCCCAGGCCATCAGAGTAGAGGCCGAGTCAGCCGAAGTGACCCCGTTGCAGGTGTTGCCGCCTATTGTTCCGATGGCTCTTATCTGAGGACCGCCCACCATGTCGACGGCTTCGCCCAGCACATTTATGTATTTCTGTATTATCGGGTCCTTTGTTATATGTGAAAAACTCGTAAGGGATCCGATCCTTATGTTCTCTTCTTCATCGAGTGACACGCCTCTGAGCTCATCGAGCATGTATATGTCAACAAAGTCCTTGCCGGCTCTTCTGCCTTCACGTATCTGTACAAGTACGTCGGAGCCTCCCGCAAGCACCTGGGCCTCGGGATGTTCGAGCAGCAGCCTGCAAGCATGCTCTGTGCTTTCGGCCTGATAGAGTGTACCTATATCATACATTTCTTTAGCCCTCCTTCTTCTCTTCTGCGAAGGAATCGTTTATGAGCCCCGCGTCTGAAAACTCTCGGAACAGAGTGTGCGGTGACAGCGGCAGCTCGTTTATGTAGAGCCCCGTAGCCGCGCCTATAGCGTTCCTTATGGCCGGAGCGACAGGACATGCCGGCGGCTCTCCGAGCCCTTTCGTACCGTAGGCGCTTGTCGGCTCGTAGTTTTCCACGAACGCGGCGTTGAGTCTCGGATGATCCATGAATGATGACATCTTGTAGTCGAGCAGGTTATTGTTGAGAGGTCTGCCCGTCTTCTCGTCCCACATGAGTTTCTCCGAAAGGGCATAACCTATAGCCATGCTCTGACCTCCGTGAACCTGCCCGGCCGCGAGTGTCGGATTGATCACCTGCCCGCAGTCGTGGACATTCACTATATTAAGTAGCCTCACCCTGCACATCGGTATATCTACTTCCACCTCAGCGAAGCAGCATCCGAACGAATAAGCGTTGGACTTTATCTGATAAGTCGATTCGGCTGTCAGATGCTGCGAACCATCTGTCGTATACAGTTTTTCAAGGGCAAGCTCGCCTATAGTCATAAGCTTGCGCCCATCTGTGGTCCTGATTATCTCGCCGTCGATCAGATCGAGGTTGAATACCGGCATGCGTGTGAACTGATGCGCCGCCTCGAGCACCTTCTGCTTCAGAAGAAGTGCCGTTTGCTTGACTGAAAAGCCAAGCGTATATGTGCCGCGGGAAGCGTATACGCCCGTGCCGAACGGTGTTATGTCGGTATCCTGGCAGGACACCGGATGCACCATGTCGAGCGGTATGCCCAGAGTGTCGGCTATCATCTGAGATGCGGCTGTGTCCGCGCCCTGGCCTATCTCCGTCTCACCCAGCTGGAACTGTACGGAGCCATCCTGGTTCATCACGATGCGGCAGCTGGATGTCTCGAGCGCGATCGGATACACGGCTGTGTTGTACCAGAATGTCGATACCGCGATGCCTCGTCTGATGTCGCCTGTCTGATTAGCGTATTTCTTGACTTTATCGTAGTAACCTATTATCTCAGCGCCCTTGTCGAAGCACTGGTTGAATGTATCCGTATAAAGCTCGTTCTTTGAGAATGCGTGGTAGTATCCGACAGGCATGAGATTTTGCCTTCGGAATTCAAGCGGATCCATCTTCATCGCCCTCGCGCAATCCTCCGCATGGCATTCGAAGGCGTAACTGGCCTGAGGCATGCCATATCCTCTCATCGCTCCCGCGACGGAACGGTTGGTATAGACCGTCCATGTCTCTCCGTCGATATTGTCGCAAGGATACAATTGAGGGAATGCGTTGAGCCCCTTAGCTGCGATCGCATGCCCGTGAGAGCTGTATGCCCCGTTATTACACCATGCCTTGATCGTCCTCGCGGCGAATGTGCCGTCGGGACGCATCCACGATGTTATGTGGTATCGGATGGCATGCCGTATGCGGTTACAAATGAATGTCTCTTCGCGAGGCACATCAAGCTTTACCAGACGGCCGCCAAGCTGCATACTGATCCAGGCGCAGAGCGGCTCGTAAAGCACATCCTGTTTATTGCCAAAGCCGCCTCCGACATATGGCTTGATCACGCGAAATTTGCCCCAGTCCATTCCGGTCGCCTGCCCTACGACACGCCTCACTATGTGGGGTATCTGTGTCGATGTCACTATGGTGATACGGTCGCCCTCTCCGTAGGCATAGCATATGAAATTCTCTATATGACAATGCTGTACAGGCTGTGTCTCATACCAGCCCTCGACTTTAGTGAGGCCAGGCTCCTTAATAGCCTCTGCCACATTCCCCTGATGTATCTCGGTGTGAGCAAGTACGTTCCCCGGGAATTTCTCATGAAGAAGAGGCGCGCCATCTTTCATGGCTTCCTGAGCGTCGAGCACGAAAGGGAGTTCCTCATATTCAACGCTCTTTTCAAGCGCGCGTATGGCTCTGGCCGCCGCTACTTCGTCTTCGGCCACCACAGCTCCGATATCGTCGCCGTAAAAGAGCGGACGATCAGTCATTATGAGCCGGTCCGCTATGTCCTGATGGGCCGGATCAGTCGACCACGGATGACCGGCGGTAGGATAATAGTGCTTTTCTTCCAGATCAAAGCACGTGAACACCCTGACTACTCCGGGTATTATTTCCGCCTCCGAAGTGTCTATCTTCTTTACTATGCCGTGCGCAACGGTTGAATGCAGGACTCTGATTATCAGCGCGCTTTTATCACACATATCATCCGTGTATTTGACACGTCCGATAGCCTTGTCATGCGCGTCGAGTCTGTTCACTCCTTGTCCGATATATTTGCCCGCCATGCTTTTTCCTCCTTACGGATCTGACGCTTATCCATATCAGCGAGACCCTGTATATCTATCCTTCTCTGTTGATTTTTATCATCACCTTGGTAACGAAATTGTTTTTATCTGACTCTATGAATCTGTCGACCAGATCCATACATATCTCGGTATCTTCGAGAACGCATCCCTCATCAAGCAAGCCTTCAGCAGCAGCCCTCATCCTGTCGAAAGTCTCGTGTATCTTTTCGTAAGGGCCCCTATGATAAGCCATCAGAAAGTCGCCCAGCTCCACGATGTGCATCCTGCCACTATACTTTTCAAATGCTGCTTTTTCATCAGCCGGGATCCTTACCGCAAATGACTTCTCTTCTCCTCTGTAGAACACAAGTGTCGGATAAAGGTAGAACATCTCATCCACAAAGATCTCCTCTATGCCGCCTATCTCGATGTAGCAAATATCTTCCTCTGAGCTGACGAATGGCTGGTCGCATACAGCGTATTTCATCTCTCGCTCTACCATGTCAAATCTGTCAAGCAGCACCGACTCGGTCCTGAGGAGTTTTTCGTATTTTGAGCGCATGATCTCCATGCGTTTTGTGAGATACACCCGTGTGTTATCGGGATGCCTTTCAGGCAGAAATTCCCCGATCTCATCGAGCGAGCAGTCAAGCTGTCTGAGAAGCCGAATCATGCCCAAAGGATATATCTGATCGTAATTATAAGATCTCCATTTATTGCTTGAATTTCTTATTTCGGGAACCAGCAAGCCCTCTTTATCATAGTGTCTCAGGAGCTGAACATTGACATCGAAGATCTCCGCAAGCTCGCCTATTCTCCATGTGTTGCTTCCGTTTTTTCTGCTCATTTTCGCTCTCCTTCAGCCCGGAATTGCAACCCTCCAAAATAATTATAAAATCATCTATGTATCAAAACAAGAACATTTTTGGCAAAACCTAACATTATTTCAGTTTTGAAAAAATCAATCTCATTGACCGCTTTACATGCCTGTTTTACAATTGTATTGAGCCTCAGACATTCCGCTTCAGGAATGCCTAAGGCAAGTCCCGCTTGAGGGCAGGAGAGAAAACAATGAGCAAGATACTGATAAATAATATAGACCGCGTCGTCACCTGCGACGATGAAGACCGCGTGCTTGAAAACGCGTCAATACTTATAGAAAACAATTTAATTACAAAAATAATTGAGGGTGATCCCGGCACAGACACCCAGCTTGAAGATGTATCCGAGATCATCGACGGCAAAGGGATGTGGTGCTACCCGGGTCTGATAAACACCCATCATCATCTTTATCAGGTGTTTTCGAGGAACATCCCCGATGTCCAGAACATGGAGCTATTTCCGTGGCTCAAATACCTTTATGAGATATGGAAGAATCTCGACACTGAGGTGATACGCCTCAGCTCTCTCACCGGCATGGGCGAGCTGATGAAATTCGGCTGCACTACATGCTTCGACCACCACTATGTGTTCCCGCATGACACCGGTGATCTCCTCGGCGCCCAGGCAGGCGCGGCGGACGAGCTCGGTATACGTATGTACCATTCGAGAGGTTCCATGGATCTTTCGGTGAAGGATGGCGGCCTGCCGCCCGACAGTGTGGTTCAGTCCACAGATGAGATACTGAAGGATTCCATTACAGCTATAGAAAAATATCACGACCCATCATACGGCGCTATGCACCGAGTAGCCCTTGCTCCATGCTCACCATTCTCGGTCACGAAAGATCTTCTCAGGGAGAGCGCAGTGCTTGCGCGTCAATATGGCGTACGCCTTCACACTCATCTTTGCGAGACTCTTGACGAAGAAAACTTCATGCTCGAAAAAGAAGGTATGCGGCCTCTCGCTTACATGGAAAGCGTTGGCTGGATCGGCGATGATGTCTGGTATGCCCATGGCATACATTTCAATGATGAGGAGCTCAAGCTTCTTGCGGATACCGGCACCGGTGTGGCGCACTGCCCTATCTCAAATATGAAACTATCCTCAGGCATAGCCCGCATATCCGAAATGCTGAAGCTCGGTGTCAAAGTCGGTCTCGCGGTAGACGGGTCGGCATCCAACGATGGGTCATCTCTTATGGAAGAAATGAGAGCGGCATTCCTGCTGCAGCGTCTCAGATATTCCAACGACGCGGCCACGGCATACGATATCCTAAAGATCGCTACACGCGGCAGCGCATCCATACTCGGCAGGGATGATATCGGCCAGATCGCTACAGGAAAGTGCGCTGACATGTTCCTGCTTGACAGTTCACGTCTTGAGCTTGTAGGCACTTCGCTCGATCCGAAAGCCGTATTCGGCACTGTGGGAGTGAAGCAGCCTGCTGAATATACTATCGTCAACGGAAAAGTTACAGTTCGCGGCGGAAAGCTCGTGAATATCGACGAGGAAAAGATCGCTGCTGAAGCTGATAAAAAATGCATGGAATATCTGGCCATGTGAATGATATATGGACTTAAGTAATATCAAAGGGAAACAAAATACCATAACAGAAGCTCTGCAGCTTAGCATCACGGAACATGCCGTCATCAGCGTGACGGGCGCCGGCGGCAAGACTTCTCTCATATTCAGATGGGCAAAGGAGCTCGCATCAGAAGGCAGAAAAGTCGTGATCACAACGACCACCCATATGCTCAGCCCTGAGCGCATGGCGGAAGAGTCAGACGATCTGTATCAGGGGATCGATGTATTCTGTTGTGACGGGACTGAGACCACCGGACAGATCGATGACGCCATGGCTGAAAGTAACATCCTGTTTGTCTTTTCTCCTTGTGAAGACAGACCATCGCGTGTCACATCCCCTCCTGATGAGATACTCAGTCATCTTTATTATGCCGCTGATGTCACTCTGATCGAGGCAGATGGTTCGCGCCGCATGCCCGTCAAGTGGCCTGCTTCGTATGAACCTGCCGTCCCGGATCGCACAGATATAACCGTTTATGTTGTGGGCCTTTCGGCTGTCGGGCAAAAGACAGAGGAAGTATTGTTCAGGGCAGATGCCCTACCGAAGTCACTTTGGCGTGATGCAGTCGATGTAAATCTTCTGCACAAGATCATTTCGTCAAAAGATGGCGGACGCAAGGGCGTCCGCGGAGATTTCAGAGTCTTTTTGAACCAGGTCGATAATGATATCGACAGGCTCGCAGCCTCATACAGGCTGCAGCAGATACTCTCTGTCATGGGGATACAGACTGCATGGGGGTCCTTGCTGGATCAGGGCTCGAATGATGAAGCATCTGGTCCCGCTCCTGCCGCTCCCGATAGGGATATCGAGATAGCCATAATACTCGAGGCTGCGGGAAACAGCACCCGTTTCGGAAGCAACAAGCTGCTCCATATAATGGAAGATGGCCGTCCAATGGCAAGCTGTGTAATGGACGCGGTCTGTGAGGCAGAGAACATGCTCCGCGAATCAAACCGAAGCGGTATCAAAGGATTCCGTAAGATCCTCGTCACGCAATACGACGAAGTCGCCGCCCTCGCTCCGGATTTTGACACGGTGATGAACGAAAGGCCAGATCTCGGTATATCTCACAGCATGCAGCTCGGTATAAAGGCCGCAGGCGACGCCGATGCCTATATGTTCTGCGTGTGTGACCAGCCATTCATCAGTCCTGAAACAATACGCAGGCTGATCGATGAATATATAAAAGGGACCGCGGGCATCGTCTCCCTCTCATGGAAGGGCGAGATGCGCAATCCCAAGATCTTTTCTTCAAAATACAGAAACGAACTGATGAGCCTGTCGGGCGATACCGGTGGCAGACAGATAATCGCAAAACACGCCGATGATCTGTCGCTCATAGAAGCCGGCTTAGAGGCTGAAGTAAAAGATATAGACTCACAGCTGTAAAATCATACCACTTCCAACAGTAATTCAACGTTTCCGCCGCAGACCATTCCTTCGTCTTCGGCGGATTCTTTGCTCATATCGACTTCCATTGTCACCGGAGCGTGCGTGTGGTCTTCTTCCATCAGCATCCTTCTTCCTTTGGCGATGGCATTGCCTTCAATGCAGCCTCCGCCTATTGTTCCGGTGATCCTTCCATCGCGCCAGATCAGCATTCTGGTACCGGCCTCTCTCGGAGCAGAGCCGTGCCTTGATATTATAGTAGCCATTACAGCAGGCTCTCTTCCCTCGTTCATGAGAGCTTCCAGGAGACCGCCATAAAGGCCTTTCGTCTTTTTTTCACGGTTTTTGATGCTTATTATCTCAGCCATAACAGCCACAGCTATCTCTTCCGGTGTCTCTGATCCTATATCGAGGCCGATCGGAGCATGGATCGATTCCAGGAATTCCTTTGGCAGTCCTTCCTCTTCAAGTTCTGTTTTCACTATGGCGACTCTCTTGCGGCTTCCCATCATGCCTATGTAGGCAAAGGACTTTTTGCTTATGGCACGGAGGCAGTCCATATCATGCCGGTGACCTCTTGTCACTATTACAAAATAGCTGTCCTTTCCGCCTTCGACTTCTTCGAGGCCGCTCTCAAAGTCCTTGAATATCACTCTGTCAGCACCCCGTTCTATGGCGTTATTAGCGAAGCTGAGTCTGTCTTCTATGACGGTGACCGCGCAGCCCATCATTTTACCTATGCTGATTATCGGCATGGACACATGGCCACCGCCGCATATTACAAGATCTGCCCCCTTTCCGATCTTCTCTGTGAATACCCTCACTCCGTCCACAGTCGTCAGCTCGTAGCCGGCAGGCACACTAAAAGCATCGGGATGTGATGCAAAGAAGCCGCTCTCATTGCTCTGCCACTTACACTCTCCGTCTGTGATGATCATTTTTTCTCCGGCATATTCTCCCTCACAGACAGTCGCCATATAATTGTCTGAATTAAGATCCAAGGCGTTTATAGCTTCATAGAATTTCAGCATTGGTCTTCTCCTTACTACGATTCTTTTTGTCCAATGTAGCTTCTAGTCCCCGTCTGTTCAGATAAGCGCGCAGGCCGCGAGAACAGGAACTGCTGTCTCGGCATAATGCGGATCCACCCGGAATGCCGGGTCATGCCACATCGCGTTCTCTTTGCCCGGAGTGCCGCTTCCGACCCAGTAAAAGAATGATGGTATCTCAGTCCCGTATACCGCGAAGTCTTCCGACGCCAGGCACGGATCACTGTCGACTATACTGACCTTTTTCCCGAATGCGCTCTCTGACATCTCAACAGCCTTCTCCGCAGCCTTTAAGGCTATCCCGTACATATCAGAGCTGTTATCCACGGCCGGCACGACCCTCTCTATCTCTATGTCACATCCACATTCATAGGCTTCGGCCGTGCGCCTTGTAAGGCGTTCCAGCCTGTCTTCCATGTGGGCATGGGTATCTTTGTCGAAAGACCTTATGTACCCGGTCAGGCGTGCTGTTTCAGGCGCTGAACTTTCTGTCGTTCCGCCATGCACACTGCTTACAGTACAGATGCACGGCTTGAATGGGTCTGTATTAAGGCTCACTATCGTCCTCACTCCCATTATTATCGCGGATGCTGCTGTGATAGGGTCTATGCACTTGTGTGGCATCGATCCATGTCCCGGTTTGCCGGTAAGAAGGATCCTGAACACGCTTTTCTCTGACATCAGCGGTCCTTTATGTACCACTATATCTCCAACGCACTTCTCCGGTCTGTTATGTATACCGAATATCGCCGATGGCCTCTGCGGAATCTTATCCAAGAGTCCGTGATCCAAGAGAGCCCTTGCGCCCCGCGTGCCTTCCTCAGCAGGCTGGAATATGAACAGCACGTTGTGTTTCAGCTCGGAAATATCCCCGCAAAGTAAGTGCATGGCACCGAGAAGCGACGCCGTATGAGCGTCATGACCGCATAAGTGGTCGCAGCCCTCCTCAGTCGGTACAGCGTCTATATCCGCTCTGAGAGCCACCGTGCTGCCGGCTCCGGCATCAAGATAGCATATAAGCCCTGTCTCCATTCCTATATCTATGAACTCCACAGGATACCCGGCGCACACTTTCTTTATATACTCTGTCGTCTTTTTTTCATCGAAAGCCATCTCGGGTATCGTATGGAGATACCCGAGATGTTCATTTGCCAATTTTACGGATTCATTTATAAGTTTCTTTTCAGACATTGCGGCTATGTTCCTTTGATTTCATTGTTTGATGAATCCCGAGCTAAGCTCATTGAATAAATAGAGTCCTCTCGGAGTGATGCGCAGCTCAGGTATTACGGTAAGAGCCATGAACGAGAGCGTGATGAAAGGATCGAAGTCCTTAGACACTCCCATGGAATACGCCTTGTCCTTCATGCGCTTGAGCTTTTCGTTTACCTCTGTGAAATGCACATCGGTCATCAGCCCCATGATAGGAAGCGGAAGCGTGTCAAACACCTTGCCGTTCTCGACCACAGTGTATCCGCCCTGTACGCGGATTATCTCATTGACGGCTGCCGCGATGCTCTCATCTGAGTCACCGATCGCGATTATATTGTGTGAATCATGCGATACCGATGAGGCGACCGCTCCGCCTTTTATGCCGTAGCCTTCTGCCACTGCGACTCCGATCTTACCGCTGTTTTTATGCCTCTCGACCGCCGCGATCTTGAGGTAATCACCTTCCGGAACAAAATTGTCTGTCCTCTTGATCCTCCTGACAATGTCGTCGGTGACGATCTGTCTTGGCGACATCCCTATGACATGAGTCGCCTTTGATCTGATCGGCAGTACGAAGTCTTCGGCGCTTACCTTTTCCAAATTAACGGTATGCTTAAGTCCCTTCGGGCACTTTGGCACTTTGATCTCTGCTTCTCTGTCGATGCGTTTGCCTTTGAAGTAAACATCGATCACGTTGAAATCCTTGATGTTGTCAAAGATGACAAAATCTGCCTGATATCCCGGCGCAATAGCTCCGAGGTTCTTGAGGCTATAGCACTTCGCTGTGTTGATAGTGGCCATCTTGATCGCCTTGAAAGGATCCAGTCCGAGCTCGATCGCACGCCTTACGTTGTAATTGATATGTCCTTCTCTGAGGATGTCTTCTATGTGTTTGTCATCAGTGCAGAAGCTGAAGTGCTCGGTATCGATGCCTGTTCTCACTATCCCGCTTATGATGTCATCCAGATTGTGTGCGGCAGAGCCCTCACGCACATGCACATGTATTCCTCTTCGGGCTTCTTCGAGCGCGTAGGCGAAGCTTGCCGCTTCGTGGTCGGTCTCGACACCCGCCATTTTGTAAGCTGAAAGCTGGCGGTTCCGTAAAAACGGCGCGTGACCGTCTATAGTTTGATGATCGAAAAGCGCGAATTTTGCGAACATTCTCGGGTCACCGTTGATCACGGCGAAGTCATCCATCACCTCACCGAGTCCGAGTATACGAGGATTGCCTATGAAAGGATACATATCGTTGGCAGCGAACATGCATCCGTTATCATCTATATCAGTAGCAGGAACGCAGGAAGGCATCATGACAAATACATTCGCGTTGGATTTTTCTGTCTGTTTAAGTATGTAATTGATGCCATCAGCACCGGCAACATTGGCTGCTTCGTGGGGATCGACTATGAAAGTAGTAGTCCCGCATGCGGCTGCTGTAGCGACCAGTTCGGAAGGAGCCACCATAGTAGATTCCAGATGAAGATGAGCGTCTATAAACCCGGGTGAAATATACGCGCCGCCCAGATCGACCTCTTCCTTGCCCTGCAATGATTTTGAAACACCGATAATGATGCCGTCCTTTACACCTACACTGCTCTCAACGATCTCACCGGTAAATACATCTATGATCTTTCCATTTCTGAGAATCAGATCAGCCTTTACCTTTCCGAGTGCGGCAGGCGCCAGTTTCTTATATTGTTCATATCTCATGCCCGACCTCTTTTCCGTGAAAGTAATTTATATCTTTTTTTAATTATTTTAGCATATTATAATTAATTATGTACTAAACTAAACACAAACTGCGAACTAAATCTGTGACCGGGAGGATGCCTTATGAACAAAAGAGAATATCTTACGGATATAGCGATCATATGCGTCACCAATACAGAATTCGCTGCTGTCACACATTTTCATGACTGGCAGCCGGTAACGATCCCCGGAGACGAGCGGATCTATGATGCTGCTGAATTTGAAAGAGATGGCAAGATCCACAAGATCGTGTGCGCCAAGCAGGACAAAATGGGGATGACATCAGCTGCAGTGACAACTATGAAGCTCATAGAAGGATTCCGGCCAAGGTACGTCATAATGGTCGGAATAGCCGCGGGCATAGCCCTCGACGAAGGATCAAATCAGATGTATGGAGATGTACTCGTGGCCGACACAGTATGGGACTATTCCTCGGGCAAGTATGTCAGCCCCGATGACGCGGAGATCGTTTTCGGGGATATCGGCTTCCTTCCACGTTACACACACGAAGCCATACCCGATGCAATAATGCCGTACATAAAGAAAGCGATAGCTTCGCCTGAGAATGAATGCTATGTGCACTTGGGACCGATGGCTTGCGGTACGTCTGTGGTAGCGAACAGCAAGCTGATAGAAAAGAGGATCCATAGCCAGATGGAGAACACTGTAGGTCTTGACATGGAGTCATATGCCGTAGTCTATGCCTGCAATCAGGCGACCGATCCAAAGCCGATACCCATTATCATAAAGAGCATATGCGATTTCGCTGACAGTGAAAAAGGTGACGATTATCAGCGCTTTGCGGCTTACACCAGCTGCGAGTTCGCTAAATTGCTCTATGAAAAGTTCCTGCCGCTCGTTTGATGCGCAGAAGACAATCATAAGATCCGTGTAACAAATGACCCGGGGCTTTCTTACGAAATGATATGCTCCCTTTATGAGAGACAGTGAAAAACAAAATCACTGTTAATCATGAAGGGAGTTTTCATATGGGGAGAAAGGGCGTAAAAGTTCCTATCGAGATAAAAGTTAAGTACTCTAAGCTATGTGCTGAAGGAAAAA
>JAZQBC010000034.1:0-2164 GCA_045545495.1 Anaerovoracaceae bacterium
CAATCGCGCCGCCCTCCGTAGCGCGCATGTATTTGACTTGTGTGATATCTTCCGCAGATATGGCCTCCAGTTTCTCCATTGCAGACCATTCCGGCTCAGCGCTTTCGCCACCGCCGCATGCTGCTAGCACGAACGTCGCTCCCGTCAACGCGAGAACCAGCAATGTTATAAGCGTTTTTCTTTTCATGACTCTCTCCATTACTTTACTTTTGGTTTTGTTGTAAGTTCCAACTGACAGTCCATAACTCCCCTATGTAGCAAAGGCGTCCCCTCCTGTGATCTTTATCCACTCGATCTGTGCCACCTTTATTATTTGGCATTATTTGTCAGCCTTGATTCACGGCATATTTCCAGATCTTCTGCTCCTTAGACTTTTACAAGATAATTATATAAAAACCTCACATCTAAATACTCCGCCTTGCGCAATGTGTCATTGACAAATACGCAAATCACCAATCCTTGTGATATCATTAGGTTGAGGGAAATGGGATCTATTAACGGATGACTTGAGCTCGACGGCTTGACTGAGGATGATTTGATCGCGAAAGCTTGATCACGGAGGATCTGAACATGGATTTTGCGGAATGTCTAAAGGAATATACCGAGGCTGCTTCTCTGAACGCTACTCAGCTCGCTGAGGCGGCGGGCGTTTCTGTATCTTCAGTCAGCAGATATTTAAGCGGTAAACAGACCCCGGGAGATGAAGTGACGCGAAGACTTGCGAAAGCTATATCAAACAGTTCGCCTAAAACCGAAGAGGATATCTACCTTCGTTTAAGGAATTCCGCGTCCGGGATCGAAGCGGACTATGATACGTGCATAGAGAACCTCAAAACGCTTCTGAGTCTGCTGGATGTCAGCAACACGGAATTGTCCCGTCTGCTCGCCTACGATCCTTCCCACATCTCGAGGATACTCAGAGGCAGAAGGCGCCCGTCGAATCTGCCGCAGTTTCTTTCTGACGTATCGGATTATCTCGGCCGCAAGTTTTATGGCACTGTTCACGAAGTGTCTATCCTCAGTAAAGTCGGATATGAAGGAAGCATTGCAAACGCGGATGAGCTGGTGGACATCATACTGGAATGGCTGGGGAAGCCGCAGAAAAAAGAAGCTCCGCAGATAGCGCACTTTCTGCGAAGCCTTGACGAGTTCGATCTCAATGATTTTATGTCGTCCATACACTTTGACGATATCAAAGTTCCGACTATGCCGTTCCAGCTGCCGGGCACAAAGACATACACCGGAATCAAAGAAATGATGCAGGCGGAACTGGATTTCATAAAATACGCCGTGTTGTCCAAATCAAACGAGGATGTCATCCTTTACAGCGATATACCTATTGAAGAAATGTCAAAGGATGAGGAGTTTCCGAAGAAGTGGATGATGGGAATGGCGCTCATGATCCGGAAGGGACTGAAGCTCCGGATGATACATGATGTTCACCGACCGCTTCCTGAGATGCTGCTCGGACTCGAAGGCTGGATCCCGATGTACATGACCGGGCAGGTCAGTCCATATTACCTGAGCGACCAGACCAATCAGCACTTCATGCATTTCTTACGCTCCGCAGGCACGGCAGCGATATCCGGTGAGGCGATATTCGGACACCATGCGAACGGCCGCTATACAGTGACGCGGAACAAAGACGATGTGGCATACTACAGACAGCGCGCAAAAGATCTCCTCGGCAGAGCCAAGCCGCTGATGCAGATCTATCAGGCACCTCAGTTGGAGAGATTCCGAAGAGATATCGTCAAAACCGTGGATAAAAGCAAAACATTACACTCTCTGAGCAATGTTCCGCCTCTATTTACGATGTCTGAAGATCTGCTGGAAAAGATACTCTCGCATAGCGGCGCGATCGATTCAGAAAAAGCCCGACTGCGTGAATACCACAGAAAGTACCCGGCATATGCTAGATCCAAACTCGGTGGCTTACATTACATGCTCGAGATCAGCGAAGTAACTCATGAGGATTATGAGAACTACCCGGCCCGGCTTCCGGTGTCCGAGATCTTCCCTACCGCGGACATAAGATATACCGAGGAAGAGTACCGCGCGCATATAAGGGAGGCTCAGGAATTTGCTGACAACCATTCAGGTTTCTATATAACGACAAACTCCATGCCTGCCTTCAGAAACATCGATATAACCATATCTCCGG
>JAZQBC010000035.1:0-67573 GCA_045545495.1 Anaerovoracaceae bacterium
TCCCTTGAAGGAATTCTTCTTGATCTTCTTTACTTTCTTGCCAAGTGTAACTGTCGTTGCTCCAAGCTTGGAAGCTTTTTTGATATCCTTTGCAGTTACCGTTGCCTTATTGATGTTGCTAGCAGCCTTCAGCGCCTTAGCTTTAGCTGCATCAGCGGATTCACCCTTACCTGTAGGAATGACGTTCTCGCCATTCTGGTTAGGGTCGGTGCCAGGCGCGCCCCCTTTTGCAGGGATAGCCTCAGTCTTAGTATCTCCGCAGACCTCACAAGTATATATCTTAATTCCTTCAGATGTCTCAGATGCCTCTTTTGTTACCTTTCCTGCATCCCATTTATGGCCGAGAGCAGGGATCACAAGCTCTTCTGCTGTCTTCTCGACATACTCATCGCCCTGCTTTACGAATAACTTGCCGCATCCTGCGCACTTATAGTGTGCAGCTGTGCCGGTCTCTTTGCAGGTCGCCGGCTGCTCTGCAATCAAATCGCCATAGTCATGCGCGCTAGGGTCGATGTCAATATCGCTTACAGTCTTTGTCTGGACCTCGAAAGCCGGATTCTCAAATGCTGCGGATGTATATGTTGTCTCACCTTTTGCATTGCAAGTAGCAGGTTTTGTTATCTCAGGCGTTGTCTCAACCGTCTCGGTCTCCATGTGACTTGGTTCACGCGTGCACACACGCGTTGCTGTAACGCTGCTGTTATCTTCCGACCATTCGTATGTTGCTTCGCCCCAGTCATGCCCAAGTGCTTCGACATCTGTAGCCGTTTGGGACTGAGGCTCAAAGCCTCTGGTTATGAATGTTGCGGTATATGTGGTCTCTCCTTCTTCAAGACAAGTCGCTTCTTTAGTAACTTCCGAGTTTGTTCTAACATTCTCTCTAATTACTCTATTGCATAGGCTGCATGTAGCTTCCGCGCTCACTGAAGAGTAATCATCTGCCCATTCGTAAGTTACACTTTCACCGAAGTTGTGCGCGTCTTTGTCTATGTCGATCTCATGTGGTTGCACATCTTTGCATATGCTGCACTGCCTGGCCTCTTCTCCCGGTGCAATGCAAGTAGGGGGCGTTATCACCGTCCAATCACTCCAATTGCAGTCGTGATCCTTCACCCAATTGGCGTAGAGGGTGACATCCTCTGTAACAATCTCCGTATCGAAGTTCCACTCATTAGTGCACTCCGGTTCTTTATACCATTTTTCGACGATCATAAAACGAGCCTCGTCGTGAACTCTTGTCGGTTGCTTAACGCTCGGATCTTCAGCTTTATTTCCTGTGATCACCTTCTGCTGATTTGGGCCGATCCATTCATTTCCGTCCACATTTAAGTGTCCGTTCACATCAAAGGTAACTTTATAGAATCGGCCAACGGTGTAAGGCAGCGGCGAATCTTTAGGCGCATCCATCGGCATATAATTATCAGCACAATAGTTCTGATTTACTTCTTTATCAAAGTAACCGCCGGAAATCTTGAGTGTTGAAGGCGACACGACCCACAAATCACCATAGATAGTTCCTCCGGTTATTTGCGTTTCGCCGGTACGGTTCTCTATGCCGCCGCGTATAATGCCTCCGCTGATCACAGTGTTTCCATAGTTTTCAAATCCGTATGAGGTTTCGACTCCTTCTCCGTAGAGGATCTCTCCTCCCTTGATGGCAAGTGTTCCGTTATTTACTACCTTGCCGTGGATCTTGCCGCTGCCGGTAAGTTCAACATTTTTGCCGGACGCGACTGTAATATCGAATTGATTGTCATTAGAGCCGAGATCGAAATCACCGAGGTTGAAGGTGACGCTCTTATCTACCGTAAGAGGTCCTGCTTCATCGGAATCCGCAATGAGTTCAACGAAATCTCCGTCCTTGGCAGCAGCAAACGCTGTCGCTACCGTTGGGAAGTAGCTGACATCACTACCACTGGTCACTTTCGCAACTGCAGTGACGATCTCGAAATTCAGAGTCTTAGGTGTATCGCCCGTATAGTTGTCGCTCTTTCTTGTGATAGTGACTGTAGCTGTACCTACATTTGTATTGTTGCTGTATTCAACTTCGTATTCAGATGGATCGAGGGGGTAGACCTTTGCCGATTCTCCTGTACCAGTCGTTAATGTTCCTGTCACCATAGGTTCCCATGGAGCGTCCTTCCAGGTGACCTCTGTATCACTGATGCTGAACTCTACATTAGCAAAGTCGACCGGTGCAATCCAAAAACTGCCGCTGAGTTCGCCGGTGTAGTTGCCTGTGCCCTGGATGGCGAAGTTACAGGTTCCAGCATCACGGTTACCGCTAACAGATACCACTTCAGCAGTGAAATCTCTGAGCACACCACTGCCCGGCTTGGCTACCTCGATATCTTTTGTTACATCAAATCCAAAACCAGTGAAGTCTTTGCTTGACCCATTAACCTGACATCCCGTGATATCATATGGCTGCACGGTGAACTCACCTTCAGAATCTTTACCTCCGTATGTGAGCACCGCTTTATAATTTCCGGCATCACTCAGATATGGGTTTGCCACATTCTGATTGATGTCGATCCAATTGTTCTTTTCTTCGTTGTATTTATACCACTTGAAGGCAGACGGCGTAACCTCCGTGCCGGCAGGGCTTATGAGCTTCGCTGTTGTATGCCTTTGCCTATGATCGAAAGGGTTATATGTTGCCGTATCCGGATCAAATACGACTTTGTTCTCATCTTTAACGACATCATATTGTCCCATGGAATTGTAAAGAGCTATATAACCATCGGCAATATATTCATCTCCAGGGCAAGGTCTAAAAGAACCGCCTTTAATAAATCCGGATGCGCCATCACCTGCGACCGTTCCATGGATTCTTTCTCCTCCAGTCACAGAAATGCTATTAGCCGCAATTACTTCTATGGAGTCCCTGAATACCGGTTCACCATGATCCTCAATTTCATAGGTCTCAATGTATCCACCCTCGATACTGACCTTGGAATCGTTGCTATCGACATAAACCGCCGGACCGTTTAGAGCATCTATAGTACCTCCGTCTTTCAGCGCGAGGTTGCCCCCGACAACCTCTACACCTTTGTCATTGGATTTGATCATAGCGCCGTCGCGTACTATCAGCGTACCCTTTTCTATCTTTACTGCGGTGATTGGATCGACTCTTCCTTCTGCCCAAATGAGTCCATTTTCCGAGCTTTGAGAATCCTTCAGAGTTATTGTCGGCACGTTCACAGAATTAGAACTCACTATGAGTGCATACTGAACGTCTCCTTCCGCTTTAATGTAATGGCCGTTCAGATCGAAATCAAAAACGGCACTTCCGGCATCAGTCACCGTCACAGACTCCGATAATACCACGTCTTGCAGCAGCGTTACTGTTTCACGACTACGTGCAGCATTTAGGGCGTCCTGCACCGAGTCATACCATCTGGTACCTCCATCCTGCATATGAAGTTCAGCGACTGCGCCGTCAGGGCCAGGCAGTTGTCCCGCGGATGCCGTTTGTGTACCTGCCGATATCGTCAGCATAAGCGTAAGACTCAGCACAAACGAAAGCGCCAGTTTATTTAATCTCTTCAATTGGTTAGTTTTCATGGTGATCCCCCATTTTCTGTTGCTTGCGATCATAAGCGATCCATCTTTTTGAGGAGTGTGTCGTGTGTGTTGAAGTTTAGTACATACACTATAATTATATAGTTTATGTACTATGCTGCCAATCAACATTTTTCTTTATTTCATTGCTGTTTTTTCATTAAAAAAGCGACAGAGGGGTTCCTGTCGCTTGATTACTGTTATTAATTGTTTGAGCGGTTAACCGAGCATGCGCTTGAGATATTGGCCGGTCTTTGAATCCGGGTTTTCGGCGACTTCTTCGGGCGTGCCTTCGCAGACTATGCGGCCACCTTCGTCCCCGCCTTCCGGGCCGAGGTCGATTATGTGATCTGCTTGCTTGATGACATCGAGATTGTGCTCGATGACGACCACTGTGTTGCCCTCGTCGACAAGTCTGTTGAGCACGTAGAGCAGCTTGTCTACGTCCGCGAAGTGAAGGCCTGTCGTAGGCTCGTCAAGGATGTAAAGAGTGCGGCCTGTGCTTCTCTTTGAGAGCTCGGTCGCAAGTTTGATCCTCTGCGCTTCGCCTCCGGAAAGCTGTGTGGACGGCTGCCCAAGGCTTATATAGCCAAGACCGACGTCATCGAGAGTCTTCAGATATCTCAGTATGCTCTGCTGGTTTTCAAAGAATGGTATCGCCTCGGTGACAGTCATGCTGAGCACCTCGGAGATGTTCTTGCCTCTGTACTTGACCTCGAGTGTCTCGTGATTATAGCGCGCGCCTCCGCAGACCTCGCAAGGCACGTAGACATCAGGCAGGAAGTTCATCTCTACCTTTATGATTCCATCGCCGTTGCAGTGCTCGCAGCGACCGCCTTTGACGTTAAAGCTGAAGCGACCGGCTTTGTAGCCCCTCACCTTGGCCTCCGGCATCTCGGCGAAGAGGTTGCGGATATGCGTGAACATGCCGGTGTATGTAGCCGGATTGGAACGCGGTGTCTTTCCTATAGGAGACTGGTCGATGTTGATGACCTTGTCGAAATTCTCGATGCCTTTGATCTTTTTGAACTTGCCGGGGCGCTCCTGGGTGCGGTTGGTGACTCGCGACACGCCTTTGTAGAGGATCTCGTTTACCAGGCTCGACTTGCCTGATCCCGAAACTCCCGTTACAAGTACCAGCTTGCCGGCAGGGATCTTTACATCTATATTCTTGAGATTGTTTTCGGCAGCACCGATTATCTCAAGGTATTTACCGTTTCCATCTCTGCGCGCGATCGGCACCGCAATGTGGCGCTTGCCGGAAAGGTATTGGCCCGTGACGGATTCTGGACATTTCTTAATGTCGTCGACTGTGCCCTGCGCGACCAGTTCGCCGCCGTTTACTCCGGCTCCCGGGCCGATGTCTATGATGTGATCGGCAGCGTACATGGTGTCTTCGTCGTGTTCGACAATGATGAGGGTGTTGCCCATGTCGGTCAGATCGCGAAGAGACGCGAGCAGTTTGTCGTTGTCGCTCTGATGCAGACCTATCGAAGGCTCATCGAGTATATACAGCACGCCCACAAGGCCCGAGCCTATCTGTGTCGCGAGCCTTATGCGCTGTGACTCGCCGCCAGACAGAGTGCTTGCGGAGCGGCTCAGTGTGAGATAGCCAAGGCCTACATCCTTGAGGAATTTGAGTCTGGCTTTGATCTCCTTAGTGACCATCTGGCTGATCTTTTTATCTCTCTCGGAGAGTGTGTTTTCCAGCTCATCGAAAAAGTCCATGGCCTGCACTACCGAAAGATCGGTAAGCTCCATAATATTCTTGCCACCGACTGTGACCGCGAGCACGGTGTCCTTGAGTTTGCGGCCTTTGCAGACCGGGCACTCGTCTTCGATCATCATGTCGCTGATCTTGTTTTTGATGAACTCGGAATTCGTCTCGCCCCATCTGCGCTCGAGGCTTGGAATGACGCCCTCAAAAGTATGATTCATGTGAGAGACGTGACCCGACTTCGCTGTGTATGTGTATTTGATCTTACGGTTTCCTGTACCGTGAAGCAGCTCGTCTTTGAATTTAGGCGGAAGCGCTTTGTACGGAAGGGTCAGATCTGTGTTGTGATCTATAGCCAGTCTGTCGAGCATGTGGCGGTACCAGCCCATGGCGTCGAGCGAGCCGAACACCTGGCTCATGGCGCCGTTCAGAAGGCTCTTGTTCTCGTCTGTGACTACCGCCTCATCGGTGATGCGAAGCATGAATCCGAGGCCGCTGCAGTTATCGCAGGCTCCGTAAGGAGCGTTGAATGAGAACATGCGAGGCTCCATCTCCTCAAGCCCAATGCCGTGTTCAGGGCATGAGAACTTGGTGGAGTAGACGACTTCATGCTCTTCGTTTTCTTCTTTTATTATCTTGCCATCAGGCACGGCAGCTGCATCAGTCTGCGCAGCAACCTCTGTTTGCGCTGCACCGGCTGCCGAATCTGCTGCTTTGCTTTTTGGTGGGGCAAAGAGCACGCTGCAAATGCCTTCGCCCTCCTTGATGGCGAGCTCGAGCGCTTCGGCGATACGGCTTCTATTGTCGGCTCTTAAGACGATACGGTCGATGACTATATCGATGTTGTGCTTGTTGTTTTTGGCGAGCACGATGTCGCCGTCGTCGAGACGCGACATCACACCGTCGACGCGCACGCGGATGTAGCCGTCGCGGCGCAGGCGGTCGAGGACCGCCTTGTGCTCGCCCTTGCGCCCCCTGATAACAGGCGCAAAGACAGTCATGCGCGTCCCCTCTTCATGGCTCTGTATATTTTCGATTATGCTGTCAATATTCTGGCTCGTGATCTCGCGACCGCAAACCGGGCAATGTGGAACTCCGATCCTGGCATACAGCAGTCTGAGATAGTCATATATCTCGGTGACAGTACCGACAGTCGATCTCGGGTTCTTGTTCGTTGTCTTCTGATCGATACTGATAGCCGGCGAAAGGCCTTCGATCAGCTGGACATCAGGCTTCTTCATCAGCCCGAGGAACTGCCTGGCGTAAGAAGACAAAGACTCGACGTATTTCTTCTGGCCCTCCGCGTAAATGGTGTCGAACGCAAGCGAAGACTTGCCCGACCCGGAAAGCCCCGTTAACACCACCATCTTGTCACGAGGGATCGTGACATCTATTCCTTTTAAGTTGTGCTCTCTGGCACCTTTGATAACTATGTTTTTATCCATTACTGTTTCTACTATTTCTGTTACCCGCAGTTACCCCCGCTTCCGCAGTCTTTTCGTATTATCAGTCTATGCCCTGCTGCTTGCCCTAAGCTCAAACAGTATATCACGAAGTTCGGCCGCGCGCTCGAAATCGAGTTGTTTTGCCGCTTCTTTCATATTCTTTTCTACATCTTTAATAGTCTGGCGGAGCTCGGCAGCAGTCATCGCCTTTGGATTCTTCACGTCTATATCCGCTGAAACAGCGCCTGTAGCCCTTGCGATCTCACGTATCGGTTTAACGATAGTCTTAGGCTCTATGCCGTGCGCTTTATTGTACGCGTCCTGAGTGGCACGGCGCCTGGCTGTCTCATCGATGCAGACCTTCATCGCCTTGCTTATATGATCTGCGTACATGACGACGCGTCCATGTTCGTTACGTGCGGCGCGGCCAACAGTCTGGATCAGCGAAGTCTCTGTCCTGAGGAAGCCCTCTTTGTCGGCGTCGAGTATGGCGATAAGCGATACTTCAGGCAAATCGAGGCCCTCTCTCAGGAGGTTGATGCCGACCAACACATCGAACTTGCCCATTCTAAGGTCGCGGATGATCTCGAGCCTTTCGAAGTTGTCTATATCCGAGTGGAGATATCTGACCCTTATCCCTTGCTCCTGCAGATACTTTGTAAGATCTTCTGCCATGCGCTTGGTAAGTGTCGTCACCAGCACGCGTTCGCCCTTCTCTGCTGTCTGGTAGATCTCGCCTATGAGATCATCGATCTGGCCTTCCGTCGGGCGGACCTCGATCTTCGGATCGAGGAGGCCTGTCGGCCTGATCAACTGCTCCGCAGTGATCCCGCCCGACTTCTCAAGCTCGTAAGCAGCCGGGGTCGCGGACACGTAAACTGTCTGCCCTGTCAGCTCGTTGAACTCGTCAAATCTGAGCGGTCTGTTATCGAAGGCGGAAGGCAGTCTGAAGCCGTATTCCACCAGCGACTCCTTCCTCGCGTGGTCACCGTTATACATCGCGCGGAGCTGCGGCAGCATCGCGTGCGACTCATCAATTATAGTAAGGAAGTCCCCATCCGGGAAATAGTCGAGCAGCGTATATGGTCTCTCGCCCGGCTTCAGGAAGTTGATATGCCTCGAGTAATTCTCGATGCCCTTGCAGCTTCCGACTTCCATCATCATCTCTATATCGTAATTCGTTCTCTGTTCAAGCCTCTCGGCCTCAAGCAGCTTACCATTTGCGCGGAACCATTCGAGCCTCTCGCGAAGCTCCTCCCTGATCGAAGCCACCGCAAGCTGCATGTCTTCCCTGCTCGTAACATAATGGCTTGCCGGGAAGATCGAGATGTGCTGTCTTTCAGCTGTGATCTCTCCTGTCAGCGGATCGATCTCCCTGATGCTCTCAAGCTCATCGCCAAAGAACTCCACCCTGACGGCGCTCTCACCACCCGCCGGGAAGATGTCTACAATATCGCCCCTCGCCCTGAACGTGCCTCTCGCGAAGTCCATGTCGTTACGATTGTACTGGATGTCCGTGAGTTTCCTCAGTAGCGTCATGCGGTCCATTTCCATGCCTGGGCGCAGGCTGATCAATTGATTGCGGTACGACGCTGGGCTACCAAGTCCGTATATGCACGAGACCGACGCCACGATGATGACATCTTTTCTCTCGAGCTGTGCTGCCGTCGCCGAGTGACGCAGTTTGTCGATCTCTTCATTTATGTCCGCGTCCTTCTCGATGTACATATCCGTCGAAGGAACGTAAGCCTCAGGCTGGTAGTAATCGTAGTAAGATACGAAGTACTCCACGGCGTTGTCGGGGAAGAACTCCTTGAACTCACCATGAAGCTGCGCGGCCAGAGTCTTATTATGCGAGATGACCAGAGTCGGCTTCTGAACCGCCTCGATTATTTTGGCCATCGTAAAAGTCTTGCCGGAGCCGGTCACACCCATCAGGGTCTGCGCCTGCCTGCCCGCAAGTATGCCATCGGCGATCTCTCTTATCGCCTGCGGCTGATCTCCCATCGGAGCAAAATCACTTTTTACTACAAACTTATTCATTGCGTGTATTGTATCAGAAAAAACATATGGGAACAAGCGTTCTTTTATGATAGAATTTCGCCGAGCTACCATAGCACGTATAGGCGGTTAGCCCTCATCAGAGGGTTCTTGCCCTCGGAAAGGAGGGCGATGCTTATGGATGTATTTCAGTTCATTCAGATCACAGGCTTTGCGCTTGCGTTCTTCATGGCCGGATATAGCTTTGGCAGAAAAAAATAACCGCCAAGCCCTGAGAAAGTGAGGCGGTTATCGTCATAACTACAATGGGCTAACCGTCTATCGGTAGCTCATTTCTACATTTATTATATTTATCTACCTTAAAAAGTAAATAACCTAAATCTTCGTAAACCAGGTGGCTACTCAAATCACGCATATCCTGCTACACTCATACCTGCAACCAGTCCGATTGGAAAAGACCTTAACGATTTATTTGTGGCATGTAACTAGATTTTCCTCAGTTCTATGCAATAACCTATACCAGCTAAATATTTAAGCAAAGAGCCGATCGTTGCGCCGGAGCCTTTCTCTAAACGGCTCACAGCCTGCTGAGAGAGTCCGGCCGCTTTTGCAACGTCATTTTGCGTCATATTCTCCGCTTTCCTCATATTTATGAGTTGCTGCTGAAGTGCGATCCTGGCTTGAAACTGCTCGTATGACTTTTTTGCTGATTCATTTTCTGCAATTATCTGCTCAAGTTCCTGCCGTTCTTTATCGATATCTGCTTTAACAAATGGCATTTATACCCACGCCCCTTTCTTATAATAGACCTGCACTCTTTGCACGTCTTTTTGCTTTCTCAAGTTCCTGCTTCTCTGCCTTTCCTTTTTGTATTTTGCAAATATGTAGAAATAACACAGACTCACGATCCTGAATGACATACATGATCCGTTCATGGGAAATCTTGATCTCCCACAGCTTGCCAACTAGCTGTCTGGTCACAAGCAACGAGAGCGCCTCCATTCCTTTTTCATTAATAAGCTGACGTACCGCTAGTATTTCACCTTCTATCTCAATAGGTAACTTCTCTATATAGCTGAGTATGAGATTCTTCCCACCTGCAGTTGTGTAATCGTATATTGTCATCTTCATTTACAAAATACATCAATATTGATGTATTGTCAACTCCTTTCATCCACCTGTCTCATTCAACGCATTCAGGATATTTAACATCGCCCATCGAATTCACTTTATTCACCACATTTCCTGAAGTTCATTCTTTACAATTTGTATTCCTGCTTGCCATCAAAAAAAGCAGCAAGACTGCGTGCCTGAAATCACGCATATCCTGCTGCACTGATACCTGCAACCGGTCCGATCGGAAAAGACCTTTCTATTTAAGATGAGATCATTATACCAAGAACAAACTCCTCAAACAAGCGTTCTTTTGCCATTATACAATCTCACTTAAAAGCGAATTAATCGCTCTTCATCCACAGTCTTTTTCTCCTTTACCTCCTTATGTGCTATAGTGAGCTAAAGTTTTAGTATTCGCACTACTTTTGGTAAGCTAAATAGCGGCCGAATTACCGAAACGGTAATATAGCGACAATAAAGCTACCATAATGGAAACAAACGGTTTCCGCCTTTTGACTTACAATTTAATTACAGATCGTAATGCAGAAGGAGGAATCAAGGTGCCTGTCGGTGAGAGACTCAGAGAGCTCAGAAAAAGTAAAGATCTGACGCAAGCTCAGGTCGCTGATGGCATTAATTGCACGCCTGCTGCCTATAACCGCTACGAGAGCGGTGAACGGCAGCCGTCCATGGAAACGCTTGCAAAGCTCGCGGACTATTTTGGTGCTTCTTTAGATTACCTCTACGGCAGAGCCCCGCTTAGCGACTCGGCACTCAGCGATTACGAGAAAGAGTTCATCGAGAAGCTCCGATCACTTCCTGACACTGTCAAGGAAGATGCTATGGACTTTCTGGATATAAAGCTAAAGAAAAAGGGCTCCCTAAAAAAATAGCGCCCTCGTAAAATCTATGCGCGACCGCGTACGAAACGCGATCATATATAGCAATAGGTATCTCATATCACCCTGTCCGCGTAAATCCGCGGACAGTTTCATTAATTAGGGATTATTTTGCAGGAATTAGGGATTCTATTGTTTGAAATTAATCTAGTCTGTCAATACAATTTAATTATCGCAGAAACGCCACTTACTCAAACCAAAAGAAGCGGTAAATCAAATGGATGCAGACCTGACCGGAAGACTTGATTATGAATTATTGATGCTCGAGCATCAAAGGGACGAATACTCCATGCGCATGGAGCAGCTCTATGATTGCAAGGGAGCTTTTCTTCGTCGCACGAGACACGGTAATAGTGATTATTATTACTATATCAAGCGTCCTACAGGCTCTTCATATAACTATGTTGGGCGTTCATCTCATCGAGAAGTCTCTCGAATATGCGAAGCGCGCTTTTTGGAAGAAGCGATTAGGCGATTGGATCACAACATAGACCTAGTCAAATCATTAAGAAACAATTACCTTTCTATCGATAAATATCATATCAGTGGTAGTCTTCCGCTAGTTTATCAATCTGAAGTATTACCACTCTCAAATCAATACAAAGAAAAAAGCACGCTATGGAAGAATCAAAAGCTTGAATTCCAAAAGGAATTCCCTGAAAACTATCCACAGTATAAAACGTACCGAACCTCAGATGGAGTTATGGTCAAAACTGCAAGCGAAATGGTCATCTATGAGCGTTTCAAAGATGCCGGTCTAACACAAATATATGAGCTTCCTTTTGTACCAAAGGATCATGGGGCGGCGTTGTATCCGGATTTTGCTGTGCTATCTCCAATAGATATGAAATCGGTTATATTTGTAGAATATGTCGGTCGCATGGATCTAACGAATTACCGGGCAGATTTTGCTAAGAGAACTGGCCGCTATATTGAAAGTGGATATGTTCCCGGTGTCAATCTGTTCTTTATCTTCGCTGATGAGAACGGAAAAATCGATTCTCTACAAATTACAAAAGTAATTGCGGATATCTTTGGCCTTCGCAGCTCTCATCTGTCATGATAAATCATTCTAAGACTTCCCTATAACCGGGTAAAATGAAGCTACTATAATGACCACCATACCAGCAACAATCATGTTGTTGGTTTTTTAATGGTCTGCCTCGAGCGACACGCGCTGCGACTGCGGCATCTAAAACGGCCGCACAAAGCAGCTATAGAGCATGCGTCGATCGTATGGCAGACCCCATAAGCTCAAAGGAGAGTGAACGGAGATTTATTTTCGTATTTCGTATATTGTTAGTCCTTTCCCTTAAGATAACAGCTATGAGGAACTAACTTCTTTAGTCCTTCTATCAAGTTTGGGAATATAGAGGGTCTAATCTAGGCTTATTTCAGGATTAGCAATCTATCTTGCAAAGCATTTTTTACTGGATATGCATAGCTATTCACGATTATCAATATATTTCATGATGATGTCATCAGATATCAGTCATTTTAGAGCTATATTTCAGCTGGCAATATGTTACTTGCGAAAACTATTAGTCCTCTCTTTCTACAATTCTCTAAATAGAGACTAACTAAATTAGTTCCTCAAGGACGATAACAGAGGACAAGGACTAATCAGTTTTTTCCCTTGTATACAAACTGCTTTTCCATATGTTATCTGGCCATGGATCATATGGATAACCGCGGAGTCATGGAAAAGTCCATGGACAGCCGACAAGTCACACCCCTGCCCACAGACTTTCCCACAACACCATCCAGAAGCTCGTTGGTTTTCCACATGATCCACCGCCACTACTACGATTCCTTTTCAATTGAAATCGATATCCTTTATCTCGACAATAATAATCAATATTGTTTAATCCTATATATCTTCTAACCTAACTATTGTTCTATCCCAGCATAACTCTGTTTCAACTGTTTTCTCAGACTATAACGAAAGCCTCCCACACCGATCAGCTGTGAGCAACGGCAGATTGGTACAAGTCTCTTCCCGAAATCTCGTTTGATGCACGCTTCGTGGTACATATTCCCTCATATCAGTAAATCTGTGTTAGTGTCTCTTTAAAAAACCTCCTTCACCGGCATCTCGCCGACAAAAGAGGTTTCCGTCCATATTCTATTTACTTATCAGAAATCGTATCAGACCTTAGTTACCAGGTCGCTGGCATAGATTCCTATCAAGCTTTCTTTTCGAGTTCACTCAGGCGCTCGAGCATTGCGTGCGCAGCGATGTTGCCCTCGCCCACTGCCTTCGCGATCTGATACGGCCTGCCCGTGCAGTCGCCCGCCGCATAGCAGCCCTTGTAGTTGGTCTCCTGGTTGCTGTCTACCTTTATATGAGCGCCATCGAGTTCGAGCCCGCTAAAGAGCGTCGACGGTGCGATCGCAGGTCTTAGAATGAACGTTCCATCGACATCGATCCATGTCCCGTCGGCAAAACCGATCTTGTCGCATTTCATCCCACCATCCAGCTTATTGAAAGGCTTCGGCAGGATCTCGACATTCGCCGTGTCACTCTCATATCCGAAATTCGTATAGACGTAAAGCTTGGACGCGATCTCTTCGAGGTATTTGATGTCGTGTTCCATGCGCTTGTCGGTGCAGTAGCACGCGATCACCTTGTCCTTGTAAAGGAAGCCGTCGCAAGTCGCGCAGTAACTGACTCCCATGCCGAGCAGCCTGCTTTCGTTCTCCATGCCTTTCGCAGCCGGGATGCCGGTCGAAAGCAACACGCACTTCGCCTCGAACATCTCGTTGTCAGCGAGCAGCATAAACTTATCGCCAAGATCGGCTATGTTTGTGACCTTCTTCTCGGTCATCTCGATGCCCATCTCCTCTGCCTGTGCGCGGAACTTCGCATTGAGTTCTTCGCCGCTTACCATCGGAACGCCGGGGTAGTTTGCGATCTTTTCGCTCTTGCCTACTTTGTCTGAAAGCTCGGCTGAGCCGAACCATACTATTTCTTTGTTGTGAAGTTTAAGAGTCAGCGCTGCGGAGAGTCCCGCAGGACCTGTGCCTACTATTGCTACATCATATAACATAATGCACCTTCCTAATCTGCAGTAATTACTTCGACATCGCGATCTGTTTTCTGAGCCATTTGACCCACTCGTCGAAACCTTCGCCCGTCTTAGCAGAAACGAAGTGTACCTCGGACAGCGGATTGAGACTCTTGACTCTCTCCACGAAAGCCTTGTCGTCGAAGTCGAAGAATCTGCGTGTATCGACCTTGTTGACTATGACCGCCTGAGTCACCGTGAACATCAGTGGGTACTTGAGAGGCTTGTCGTCGCCCTCAGGCAGTGACAGAATCTCGATGTTGATATCCGCACCGACATCCTGCTCAGCTGTGCAGACGAGGTTGCCAACGTTCTCGAGGAACACCAGATCAAGATCCGATGTGTCGAACTCATTGAGTGCAGCCTGAGTCATAGAAGCATCCATCGCGCACTCGCCGCCGGTATGGATCTGCATAGCGCGGACACCTGCCTCGTTCATTTTGTCGGCATCGACGGTGGCCTCGATATCAGCTTCCATAACACCGATCTTGTAGTCTCTTCCGAGTTCCTTGATCGTGCGGAGAAGTGTGGTCGTCTTACCGGCGCCAGGAGACGCCATCACATTGACCATGAATGTTCCCTTTGCTTTGTTGTCCGCTCTCACCTCAGCGGCGATGCGGTCATTCTCTTCGTAGATACCTACATTTACATCTATTACTCTTACTTTTTCTTCAGCCATTTTTGCCACTTTCTTTCGCTTTATTTACTACAGTCCGTATCTTGCATCGCCGCCCTGATATATAACCTGCCATTTCAGTTAGCAGTGGCGACGGCAAGAATCATGTAATTATATTATGATTATTTGTTTTTTGTTATGAAATAGTGCCCTATGCGTTGAGAAGCGCGTCTGCCTGCTGATGCAGCCACTCTGCCAGATTGACGATGCCCTCGCCTGTCGCCGCAGACACGAAGAACACAGGAGCTTTTGTGCAGCCGGCAACATGCTCTTTGAATCTTTCGGTGTTGAAGTCGAATGCCTCCATAGCGTCGATCTTGTTGACCACCACCACGTCAGCCTTTGTGAACATCAGAGGGTACTTGAGCGGCTTGTCGTCGCCTTCCGGTACCGAAAGTATCACGAGATTGATGTTTGCTCCTGTATCGAATTCGGCCGGGCAAACGAGGTTGCCGACGTTCTCGAGGATCACGATGTCGAGATCCTTTGAGCCGAGTTCGCGAAGAGCCTGCCTCGACATGTCAGCGTCGAGATGGCACATGCCGCCGGTGTGAAGCTGGATCGAAGGGATGCCCTCGCTCAGCATAGTCTGCGTATCGACATCGCCGTCGATGTCCGCTTCGAGCACGCCCACCCTGTGGCTCAGCTTGAGCTGCTCTACGAGTCTCAGGATAGTCGAAGTCTTGCCCGATCCCGGCGAACTCATCACATTTACGTACATGGTCTTCTCAGCCGCGAGTTCTTCTCTAAGTTTCTCAGCATCCGCGTCGTTGTCCGCCAGGATGCTCTCTTTCAAATCGATGATTTTTAATTCACTAAGTTCCATAATTACGCCTTTCGCTTTCTGTATTATTTCTCGCCATCTATAGAAGATGGGTGAATTCTTGAAGATTTAAGTTATATATATTCGTAGACACACATCATTTGTGTTGTTATAATACGCGAAGATATTATAGAGGATATTTTACCAATTTCTAACTAAATATGCACGCATTATATCTGATCGGACCGATCCGGGTGCATTACGCACAAAGCAATTCAAATATGCAGTACGCATACTGATTCAAGCGCAAGCTGTGAAGATATATACGTGCAGACCGGCACAGAAAAATGAGTAGACGTTATACAGAATCTGAATTCAGAAATATCAAAAGACGCGAGCGCGATGTCATAAGCGAGATGCTCGATGGGCTTCGTAAGTCCAAAGACAAGCGCTATCTTTTTAAAGACAAACACGTGGTGACGGATCTTAAGGACATGCTGAACTACAGCGCCGACGAGCATCCTGAGCTTCCGCTTTTCATGCAAAAATACAATCCGAAGGAGCCGTTCAGAGAGATCAGCTATCTCAAAGCGAGAGAGGATGTCAACGCGATCGGCACGGCTCTTCTCGATCTGGGTCTCGAAGACAGACACATCGGACTCATCGGCAGGAACTGCTCCGAGTGGGGTGAATCCTACCTCGCTATCGTAGGCGGTGTCGGAGTCGTGTGCCCTCTCGACAGGGAACTCAACGAGGGCGAACTCAAGCAGCTCACAATCAAAGGCGAGCTTGAGGCCGTGATCACGATCAACAATAAATACTACGAGAAATTCAAGAATATAAAGGCGAGCGGCGAGACAGGCCTTCGCTATATTATCAACGCGGATATGGCTGAGGACGAAGACGCCGCGAACGGACTCATCTCATGGCAGAAGCTGAGAGAGGAAGGCAGGCATAAGATCTGGAGTGGCGACAGGCGCTACATCGACGCGCAGGTAGTCAACACAGATGTCGCAGCCATACTCTTCACATCGGGAACGACAGGCGTGAGCAAAGGCGTTATGCTGACTCACAGAAATCTCCTGCTCGACGCTATCCTGGTGCAGTCGATGTTCGAGACAAAGCCGAAGGACATATGTTTCTCGGTGCTCCCGATGCATCACGCTTACGAGTGCACAGCGACATTCCTCACATGCTGCTACAGCGGATCGACCATCGCATTCGCCCGCGGCCTCAAATATCTGAGGAAGGACATTGCGGAAGTGCGCCCTACGATCATGCTCGCTGTTCCGGCGATCATCGAGAATTTCTACGGAAAGATCATGCGCAGCATTGAGGACAAGCTGACCGACAAACAGATGATGGCTTTCCGCCTGATGGACAGAGAGGCCAGGCGCTTCAAAGTGAGGCTGCCAAAGAGCGTCAGCAAGGACATCCAGGATGTGTTCGGCGGCAGGCTCCACACACTCATTTCGGGTGGAGCGCCTATCGATGGAGGGATTCTCGACTTCTTCTGCAGCGTGGGCTTCAACGCTATACAGGGTTACGGGCTCACAGAATGCTCCCCTATAGTCGCGCTCAATCCGGCCAAGCGCAAATACATGAGAAACTCCTCTGCAGGACACATAATGCCATTTACGGAATGCAAGATACTCGAGCCTGATTCCAACGGCATCGGCGAGATCGCCTTCCGCGGCCCGCAGATCATGAAGGGCTATTATAAAGATGAAGAAAACACCAAGGCCGTGCTCGATGAAGAGGGCTGGTTCCATACCGGGGACATCGGCTATCTTGACAAAGATGACTACGTATTCATCACAGGCCGCAAGAAGAATATCATCATAGCTGCCAACGGCAAGAACGTCTTCCCGGAGGAGCTCGAAGGTTATCTCCTGGCGAACAAGTACATCGAAGAGTGCATGGTATGGGGTGGAGAGCTCGATCCGAACTCACAGTTCAACGGGATCCACGCGACAGTCAGGCTCAACAAAGATGAAGTCGCAGCCAAGCTCGGCGAAGGCTATACAGAAGAGCAGGTGCATGAACTGATCGACAGAGAGATCGACAAGATCAATTCGGATATGCCTAGATTCAAGAAGATCGCACACTTCATCATACGAGAGAGAGAATTCGATAAGACGACATCGATGAAGATAAGGCGATTTGTGGAAGACAATAAGCGCGCGTAATGCGACACAATGAAGACGAAAGTGCAACGGACGGCTGAAAAAGCCGTCCGGTCTTTATTTTTTGAAATATGCATTTGGTGACAATATCGCAAAGGAGTATACTCCGTATCACCGGAATCAATATAGCTGCATCTTCCCAAGGAAGATCTTTCCCTTTGGTGTTTTGAGATACTCTCTGACCGAATTGGAACCGCGCGGATATTTTTCTACTATTTTATATCCTTTCTCGTTTGAATGCTTAGAGCTGAACTTTATCTTTACTTTTGTTTTTTCGAGCGACTTGCCATTAAGCTTTGATACAAAAGTTCTGGTGCGGTAATTGTCCAAGGAGCCGTCGTCATATTCTATTTTTGCATATAGCTTTTTCCCTTTAAAGGCATACGCTAATACGCTGACTCCTATTGAGTTTTGGAAGTGGCCTTTGCCGGGCACGATTACATCTTCTTTCTTACCCGTTTTGAGATTTATCCTGCACATATACTCACCAACAGGATAGAGGCATGTATAGTATAAATACCCACCTTTGATCTTCATGTTTTCGGGCACTATATTATCGTGGAGTTTGACCTTAAACAGACACTTCTTACTTATGGCTTTTTTGTTTTTCAGTTTGACCTTGTAGATGCCTGCTCCTGTAGCGCAGTATACAGTATTGCCTTTCTTGATGACCTCATATGTCGTTGATTTAAGTGAGCCTGAAGAAGCCGCGTTTGCTTCGTTGGTCGCAAGCAGAGCAAATGAAAAGAACACTGCAATTGCCAGCAATAGCGATACGCTTTTTTTCAGATAATTGGCCATCATAGCTCCCTTTCTAAACATATGTAGTCTGGATCGTTTACTTGTTCTTTGGTTCGCCATACTCCCTACGCATGGCATCCATGGTTATTACCCACTGTTTACCATATTTACAAACATCGACTCCGGCAATCAGTCTGCCATAGGCTATCGCCTTGCGGAGAGTGCTTTCATTGAGCCCCCATATTTCAGTGGCATCGCCAAAAGCTATCAGATTATCGAAAGGCGTATCGATTTGAGTTCCATTCGCATACAGCTCATCACATGCTAGGTCTAAATCATCATTCCATACGATGCCGACTCCACCTACATCAACGGTCACCTCATAGAACAGTTCTGGTTCATCGAGGAATGTCCTGAATGCTGGGATCCTGTCAAAGAGCGGCTTCACATCATAGATCTTTGTCACACCTTCCGAAAACTGTACACTTAACCTGTATTCAGGCAGCGGATTAACATTCTTGATTTTATGAAACATGAGCCACTCCTCTCTGGGCGCTACATCAGTGGCGGAATACTCCGAAACTCCTGTGTTTCCCACATTTCTACAAGTTCATCTCTATGCAAGCTGACCCATTCATACACCAAAGACTGTGCTTTAGCCGGCAGCGAGCCGTATATGATTTCTCCTGTCTTTATCTCTATTTCTGCGGCATCTTCTCCGTATATTACATGTATGTGTGGAGGGTTATGCTCTGCAGCCAGAAAATACATTCTTATTGTGATTCCATAGAATCTTGAAATTGTTGGCATATCTATTCCTCTCCAATAGTATCACTTTATCGTGAAAAGTCAATGTGCGTTTGCATCATGTAATAGGATCCCAATCTCGGGTTTTCATTATGCCACGCATCGAACGGAAATTATGTACACATTTTGCTATGAAAAAAATGTCGGTTTTCATGTGAATATCGTAAATACGAAACCACAAAAACGGACGGCTGAAAAGCCGTCCGTCTATCTGTTTCTCTCATTACGGTAATACCGTGTGCCTGTTCTAAGCCCTACAGTGCAGCTGTGATGATAGCCATTCTGTAAACTTCCTCTGCGTCGCAGCCTCTCGACAGGTCGTTGATAGGAGCGTTGAGTCCGAGGAGGATAGGTCCGTAAGCAGCATATCCGCCGAGTCTCTGAGCGATCTTGTATCCGATGTTACCGGCCTCGATCAGAGGGAATACGAATGTGTTAGCATAGCCCGCTACATCGGAGCCAGGGAACTTGAGCTGGCCGACTGTTGGGGAAACAGCTGCGTCGAACTGCATCTCGCCGTCGATCTTCATCTCAGGATTCATCTCCTTAGCGATCTTTACTGCCTCTGCGGAGAGAGCGACTGTGCCGCCCTTGCCGGATCCCTTTGTGGAGAAGCTGAGCATCGCTACCTTAGGGTCGATTCCGAATGTGCGAGCGCACTTCTCGATCTCGACAGCTACCTCAGCGAGTTTCTGAGCGCCTGTGATCGTGACGTTGCCTTCTTTGTCCTTGCTGTCCTCATAGGAGAGGTTTACAGCGCAGTCACCCATCGCGATAGTTCTGAGATTCTCATCTCCCTCTTCACGGTTGAGGATGAAGCAGGAACTTACGAGGTTTGCACCTGGCTTTGTCTTTACGAGCTGAAGAGCCGGACGGATAGTGTCAGCTGTTGAGTAAGTAGCTCCGCCGAGCAGACAGTCAGCCTTGCCCATCTTTACGAGCATTGTTCCGAAGTAGTTGCCTTTCTTGAGGTTAGCAGCGCACTCTTCCTCGGTCATCTTGCCCTTTCTGAGCTCTACCATCTTAGTGACCATCTCTTCCATGCCTTCGTACTTCTCAGGATCGATGATCTCAGCCTTGCTGATGTCGAATCCCTTCTCAGCGGCAGCATTCTTTACTTCGTCTTCGTTGCCGACGAGAACCACGTTCATGAGACCCTCAGCGAGGAGTCTCGAAGCAGCCTCCTGGATACGAGCATCAGGGCCTTCGGTGAATACGATTGTCTTTGGCTCAGCCTTTACTTTTTCGATCAGTTTGTCAAACATGTTCAATCTCCGTTTTCATATGTTAATCAGTAATAATTTGCAATATTGTTGCCTTATCTATTGTATCAGTGAGGCGCTGTAAATAAAACACTTTTTATTGACATGCTTTATGATGAATGTATATACTTTGTTTATACAAGGAGGTGCGCCATATGCAACTTACATTAAAACAATGGGGAAACAGCAACGGAGTTCTTCTTCCCAAAGAACTGATGCGACAGGCAGGGATAAAAAAGAACGACACTCTGGATGCTGAAGTTATAGACGGTAAGATCATACTCACTCCCGGTTTCCGGCATAGAAGCCTTAGCGAACGTATCGCTGAATTTGACGGAAAACTCGAATTATCCGGAGAATATGATTGGGGTGAGCCTGTAGGAAACGAGGTATGGTAAATGATTGTGGCCGAGCAAGGAGATCTGCTTAAGATCAACGGCGTCGCTGATCCTGCGATAGTGGTAAGTAACAATCCATTCAACAGATTAGGCAAAGTCATGGTCTGCCCTATACGAAAAGATGTGCAAGAGAACCCTCTGCATATCGAAATCAACGCCGGACAGGTTGAAGGGTTTGTGCTTTGTGAACAAGTCAAGTATATTGATCTGTCCTCTAGAGGTGCCACAAAAATATCATCCGCCGATTATTTCGATATAATGAACATATCTGACGTAGTAATGGGAATCTTTGATTATCAGGATATATGATAGAGGTGAATTAAAATGAATACTGTATTATTAGGCATCACAGGCGGGATAGCCGCATATAAATCAGCGTATGTCGCGAGCGGACTCAAGAAGAAGGGATATGACGTGCATGTCGTGATGACTGAGAACGCAACGGAGTTCATATCTCCTCTCACGTTCGAGACGCTTACAAACAACCGCTGCACAGTGGATATGTTCGATCGCAATTTCGAGTACGATGTGAAACACATCTCACTCGCCAAGGCAGCTGATGTCGTGCTGATCGCTCCTGCGACGGCCAACACCATCGCCAAGCTTGCCCACGGAATCGCAGATAACATGCTTACTACTACAGTGCTTGCATGCACCTGCCCTAAGATCATTGCGCCGGCGATGAATACGGCTATGTATGAAAATCCTGCTATGCAAGATAATCTGGACATACTCCGTGACTACGGATTTGAAGTTATAGAGCCGACTGAGGGGCTGCTTGCGTGCGGCGATGAGGGCAAAGGCAAGATGCCTGAGCCGGACGCGCTGATCGCGTGCGTAGAGCATGCGATCGGTCACGAGAAGGATCTCTTGGGTAAAAAACTGCTCGTGACAGCAGGCCCGACACAGGAAGCAATCGATCCGGTGCGCTACATCACCAACCACTCCAGCGGCAAAATGGGCTACGCCATCGCAAGGATGGCCGCGCGCCGCGGAGCCGAGGTGACACTCGTCTCCGGCAGGACGGCGCTCCCACGCGAGCCATTCGTCGAGACAGTTGACGTGCTGAGCGCCGAGGACATGTTCGATGCAGTCACGTCCCGCGCGGCCGACATGGACATAATCATCAAAGCTGCCGCTGTCGCCGACTACAGACCGGCCGAGGTAGCGGATGAGAAGATCAAAAAAAGCGACGCCGAATCGGGTCGCGCAATAGAGCTCGAGCCTACACAGGACATACTTGCCTGGCTCGGCCGCCACAGAAGAGATGGTCAGTTCCTATGCGGCTTCGCGATGGAGACAGAGAATCTGCTCGCCAACGCATCAGCCAAGCTTGAGAAAAAGAATGTCGATATGATCTGCGCCAACAGTCTCAGAACAGCAGGCGCCGGCTTCGCCGTCGACACCAACATACTGACACTCATCACCAAAGACGGCATCAATGAATTGCCGATCATGAGTAAGGAAGAAGCCGCCGATGCGATACTAGACGAGATCGCAAGGCAACTATGAGTCAACTGTACAGACATGAAACACAGCCCGTCGAAAAGTTTAATCAAAAGGCTCCTGCCGATGATCGTTGCTCTATGCTTAACGGTCTCGCCGCAGGCTTCTTTTGCTCTTGAGTCAGATAACTCGCCTTCAGATCAGGCAGAGGTCGATCCCACCCTCGCAGAAGCACCTGATCGGCCGGTCGGAGGTTGGTCTCCCGTCGAACTTGTATACATCCCTGAAAGCAGTGATGCACCGAGCGAGCCGCGCCTTAAGAGTCGTCTGTTTAACGCTCCAAGCAGCGCCGCCGATTCCGTCCTGACACAAGGCATATCGGAGGTAGGCTATAATGGGCTCGAAACGGACAATCAAAGGGAACTTTACGACCTGATCGACAGTGCAGAGACCGTTTTTATGAACTCCGGTATAGACCTGACCCATGATGAAGACGGCAATTATATAATCGGCAAAGTCAGCTTCACCGCTTGCGGGATCGCGCATCTCGACGACGCAATCGAGGCATTTTACGCCTATGATTACGATCATCCCGGTTACTACTGGATCAGCAATACCCTCGGTTACACTAGCAACAATCTGTTCCTGTTAGTAGATGAGGAATACTCGACCGGAGCCGCAAGAGCCCGCGTCACTGAAATGGTAAGTTCCGGTGTCAAGGCATATGTGGCTTCAGCCGAGGAAGGCGCAAACACATTGGAGAAAATCGCGATCGTCCACGACAAGATCGTCAACGATGTTGATTATGCTCAGAATAATTCGGGACAGCCCGAGACCGCGAAATGGGCACACAGCGTGCACGGAGTTTTCGATCCTGAGTACAGGCAAGTCGTATGCGAGGGATACGCGGAAGCCTTCTCCCTGATCATGAATTACATGCGCATCCCTAATTATTTCATAACCGGTCAGGCCGGCTCGGGTGGTTATGGAGGCAACGGTGGGCACGCATGGAACGCGGTCTCTACTGATGGCGGTGAGACATACCTCTACATGGATCTCACCTGGGACGATGAGGGCGATGACGGATATTCCTACAACTATTTCGGCATGCCAGCGGCGGATTTCGAGAAGCAGCATTTCAAAGATATACCTACAGCATCCGGCTCTTCCTGGCTATACGATACCCCGGGTCCATATAGCGATTCCTTTGAAAACACCTACTACAATCAGGGCGGCTTCTATTATGACGGAAGTATAGATGCGGAAATCTTCGCCTCCAACGCGGCAGAGAAAGCATCCCGTAACGGCGATTTCGTTTCTATTCTGGTACCGGATAAAGCCTCACTCTACAGTGTGGCGGAAGCGATGGGCAACGAAGACATCTTCTACTCCGATGAGCCTAATTTACCATATGTGACATATGAAGGGGTTGAATACTTCTATTATATCTTCAGGCTCAGAGATCATGTTCACAACTGGGGCGATCCAAAATATACCTGGTCGACTGACTACACCAAAGTGACAGCAAGCCGCATCTGCCTGGCGCCGCATTGCGACGTGAAGAAGGAATCGGAGACAGTGTATACTACTTCCGAATTGCTCGAGCCGGCTACATGCAAGGACGGCAAGACGAAGTATACGGCGGTATTTGGCAATAATGCCTTTACAGCGCAAACAAAAGAAGTCTCCTTCCCGACAGCGACCGGTCATGAATATGTGCATTATAAAAAAGCAGCGGGACTTTTGAGGAACGGCGCGGAATACGATTACTGCAAATACTGTAAGGTCAAGAAGAACGTCAAGACCCTCAAGGGCTACGCCGGGTATTACGTGAAATCGCTCAAGGTAGTGACGGGCAGGAAGTCATTCACCGTCAAGTGGGCAAAGCAGAGCGTGGCCAACCGCAAGAAGTTTGACGGCTATCAGATCAGATATTCCCTGAAGTCAAGCATGGCAGGCTCCAAATATGTCAAAGCCGCGAAGACTTCCAAGTACAAGAAGATCAGCAAGCTGAAAAAGAATAAGAAGTATTATGTCCAAGTAAGGACTTTCACTATCAAGGACGGCAAAACCTACTATTCCAAGTGGTCGGCGAAGAAAAAAGTGACAACAAATTAGAGCTGTTTCCAGCTCTATTTTTTTATCATTTTTCTCATTTTTCTTTTTAGTTTGACAAGATAGCTTTCATTCTTTTTTGCTATCTCCAGCTTTTTCTTAAGCTTTTCGTTTTCATTCTGGAGGCTCTTCATCTGAGTCTCGATGCGCACAGGGTACAGCAGGAACTGCTCAAGCTCTGCTCTCTCTGCCTTTGGCAGCTCATTGATCTTTTCTTTTTCCTTTGCGCTGCAGCCGATATATTTATACACCGCATTTCGCTCAAGCCGCGACAGGTGGCTTACTATGGTAGGAAAGCTGTGCTCAGGTATCTCTGTATTTTTTATCAGACCCTCAATGTGTTTGCATACGCGGTAAGTCCCATACACGTTGACGAATTTGGTTTTTTTCGTCATTATGGATCCCGGTCTATATCTTCTGTTGTATAAGATCCGATTTAAACAGCCTACTCTTCTCGCCTTTAAATAAGCTTCGAACACAAAGGCTTCGTCTTCGTGGATTATGCCCGGGATAAACCTCAGTCCGATATCCTCAACATAGCTCCGAAGCATCATGAGATTGTACACAGTCGCAACATAGATGTTATTCTCTGTGAGATACGTGAGGAAATCCAGACCCGCGCATTCCTTACTCTCATCGAGAACTCTGGAGTAATAATTATCGTTCTCTGTCTTTGCCGTTTGTTTCAGATCTCTATAATTACTGAACGCGCGCGTATTGAACGACAACAAATCGAGCGAGCGCTCTTCCATCCTGCGATACAGAGTCTCGATCGCTTCCGGCTCCAAAATATCATCGCTGTCAACAAAGGCCAGATATTTGCCTGTTGCTGTGTTCAGCCCAGCGTTCCTGGCTTCGCTGACTCCCTTATTTTCCTGATCGATCAATATGATCCTGTCATCGCCGCGTGAATATTCTCTAATGATATCCGCGCTACCGTCTGTCGAACCATCGTTGATGCATATGATCTCAAGATCACGCAGAGACTGGGAAGTCACGCTCTCGATACATTTCCGGATCCATTTTTCTGAATTGTATACCGGTATTATTACCGAAACCATAGGCCCTTTTTCCTCTAACCCTCTCATAAACTCCTCTAGTATGCATCATTCCAGTCTTTATTCGCATCTTCAGCAGTAAAGCCACTGTATTCTTCTATCTGCTTGCTGATGTCTTTTATGCCATCGTTAGGCACATATTCTTCCTCTTCATAAAGCCTCTTATGAAGCTCAGTAACATTATAAGAGAGATCGCATGGGATCAGGTAGTAATCGTCATTTGCCCACAGGCTTCTTTTGAAATATGGGAAGCCTTCTGTGTCATCCATATCGAAGCTTTCAAGAAGCGCAAAAAGATCGATCAGTTCGCTCTCCGAAAGATCGGTATTAACCTCTCCGTACATTTTCTTCAGCACTTCATGCTGAGCATCATTCTCTGAAGCTTTCAGCTTGTTCATCATTTTCATCATGACTTCGCGCTGCCTCTCTGCCCTTCTCAGATCTCCGCCCTCGGTATAGCGGAGTCTTGAGTAAGCGACAGCCTGAATACCGCTGAGAGTCTGAGTGCCGCCTTCTGTCAGATGCGGAGTGTCGACACCATACACGCCATTCATTTCATCTATGTATTTGTTGATTATGTCAATAGAATCGCTGCCTTTGTCTTTGAAACCATCAAGAAGCGGCTCTCTTTCGACATCTACCTCGATACCGCCAAGCGCGTCTATGCAATCCGCCACTGTTTTGAAGTTCGCTGTCACAAAGCCCGATATCTTTGTGTCCAGATTCTCTTCGAGCATAGCTATGGCACCGTATTCACCATAGTTTCTATATGCGGAATTGCATTTATCGAGCTCGATATCTTCTTCTGAAACATCCATAAGAGTATCGCGGTAGACCGATACGACTTTCACATCGCCGGTCTCTTGATCCGCTTTCACGAGCATTATTACATCGCTGCTAGGGCCACCCTCCTGAGTACCGGTCTCATCATCTCCGGTCTTCCACGAGTCATCATTCGCCCTGCTGTCTATGCCAAAGAAAACATAGGTATTGTAGTTCGCATAGTCGGGAGTAAATTCAGGCTCTTTAGAACAGCCGGACATACCTAATACAAGCATCAGGCATAAAGCCGCGATAAGGATATATCTTGATTTTTTCTTTCCTAATAATTTCTTCATAGCAGCGAACTTATCTATCGTATATCCTGTCCCAATTCTTGTTTCTGTACTTATACGAAGTGCTTCGTTTCACACCACCGGTCTCCCTGTCATATATCGAGGCTTTTCCGATGGCCTTGTTATTGCTTCTGACTTTTTTACTTGCCTTGTAGATACTCTCACCGTAGAGCTTTTTATGAAGCTCCTTTACGTTTGATGTCGTATCATTAGGGATTATTACATACTCCCTGCCATTAGTCTGATACTCTTCCTTGAGCTTTATATAACCTGAGCTCTTGTAGATAGGATATCCGATCTCTTTCCTTATCTTGTAATTTGATACTTTGTTTAGCAGAGCCAAAAGCTGTATCTCTGAAAGATCAGTATCGATAGTAGGATAGATGCTCTTAAGTATCCTTTGGCTGCGAGCCTTGTCTTTTGACTTTATACTCTGGAATTTGCTGATCATAGCGGAAAGTATGGATCTCTGTCTCTTGGCTCGTCTCAGATCTCCTCCGTCCGTGTATCTGACCCTCGCGTAAGCTACAGCCTGCGATCCAGTAAGCACTTTAGCAGACTGTGAGTAGCTATTATCTATATGCTTTGTATTCTCACCGTAGATCGTATTGTGTCCATCAATATAAGAATTCATGACATCCGGAATAGTCTTATAGCCATACTGGGCTCTCCATGAATCTTCGACCTTGTCATTCTCGATCTTGTATCTCACCCCGCCCATCTCATCGATGGCATCGGCAACGCCCTTGAAATTGGCGACGATATATCCGTCGATCTGGATATCCAGATTCTTTTCAAGTACACTGACCGCTCCGGCCGGGCCGTATTTGGCATATGCTCTGTTGACCTTTTCGAGATTCGTTCCGGAATTAGCAATATTGACTAAAGTGTCTCTATAGACCGATACCAGGTCTACGGTTTTATTTCCCGGATTGACCTTAATAAGCATTATCACATCGCTTCTAGGCTCTCCATTTGTGCCTCTGTTTCCGCTGGTCTTGACGTTCTCCCATCCATCGCCGTTCCAGCGGCTGTCAGATCCGAAAAACACATATGTATTGCTGGCACCGATCTTCTTGCTTTTTACAGCTGAGTACTTACTCTTTTTCTTGCCATTGAATGCGCGCACAACAAGCTTGTAGCGTGTGTTGTACTTGCCCATGAATCTCGCAGTAGTGGTCTTTGAAATCGCTATCTTGGTATATACATTCTTGTTTTTCTTCTTTTTAACGCTATATACTATGTACTTCTTGGCCTTCTTGACTTTGCCGTACTTTACGGTCACCTGCCTTCCTGAGACAGAGACGCTCTTGATCGTCGGCTTTTTCAATGTATTTGAGGCAGCATAGACTCCAATAGGTATCATAGCTGCGATCACGACCATCAAGACTATCAATATAGATTTTTTTCTAATACTCTTCATTCCCATAAAATCCTTTAACTAACTCACACTCACGTTAATTGTGATCTCAATCATTTTTCTCATCATCGCCATAGCCGTATCCATAGCCATAGCCGTATCCGTAGCCTTTACCCTGTGACTCAACCTTGTTGAGCACAGTACCGAGGATGCGTACACCCGACATGTCGAGCTGGTCCTTAACATAGCTGACAAGTCTGCGGCTGATAGTGCCTTCCTCAATAACGATGATAGCTCCGTCGCACTCCTTCGCAACGATAGCTGCATCTATAACCGCGCCAAGTGGCGGGCAGTCTATGAAAATGTAGTCGAACTTCTGTCTGAGTTCTTCAATCATGTCTACGAATCTGTCGCTTCCCAAAAGCTCAGTTGGGTTTGGCGCCTTTGGTCCTGTGAAAACGTAGTAAAGATTCTCGAGATTTGTAGCGGTGATCACGTCCTGAACCGAATCGACCTTGCCGGTCAGATAGTGAGATAGTCCTAAAACTTCTTCTGTGACTCCCTGTCTTCCGGTCTGTACGCTGTTACGGTTATCCGCATCGATGATAAGCACACGGCTTCCGTCCTGAGCGAATGCATGTGCCAGATTGAAAGCCACATCGGACTTTCCCTCATTTGGTATAGAGCTGGTTATAGCTATTACGCGAACATCCTGTCCGCAAAAAGTGATATTAGTTCTTAACGCCTTGAAGGCTTCATTTCTGAAGTAATCTAATTCTTTATAGTTTCTGAGTTCGACCTGCATCAGTAGCGCCTCCTCTGTTTGTGATTCATCTTGCCGCTTTTTCTGTTATTCTTGCGCACTCCCTTGGCAAGCGGGATAGACCCGAGATTGTTGAGACCGAGATACTGCTCAACATCTTCCGGAGTCTTGATAGTGTCATTCCTGATGAAGTTGAACACCAACACGGCAAGCACAGCCAGGAGTCCCAGTATAGTGGCGATAGCTGTGTTCTTCATAACGCTCGGGCTCGATGGTTCCTCAGGGATATCTCCCTTCTGTACGATATTCGGCCTGTCAGCGCTCATTACATCAGCGACTTGCTCAATCATTACACTGGTAAGATCGTCTACGATCGTCTTGGCCATATCCGGATCCTCATCGACTACGGTGATGGACAGGATACGCGTATTTGTAGGATTTTCAGTGCTGATCCTTGCGCTCAAAGATTCGTAATCCGTGTCGAGTTTAAGATCATCGATTATCCTCTCCACTACAGGCCTACTGGTAGCAAGAGTCTGATAGTCGGCTGTAAGCGCGTTACCAGCCTGTAACTCTGAAAGCATACTTGAAACTGCACCCGCTCCACCGGAACCGGTGATGTATATCATGCTTGTAGAGCTATACATCGGAGTCAGGATAAACTTAGACCCGGCAAATCCGATCGCCGCTGTGATTACCATGACAGCGATCAGGACCAGAGCGTGTTTCCACAAATACTGGAACAGTTCTACAAGATCGATCTCGATTTCCTTGTCATTGTAGTCGTTGAATTCGTTCATAAATAACCTCTTTGATCAATATAATGGCTTATCATCGATTATGGCCTGTGAATTGTGCCATAGTATCTCGTCAGCAGACGATGGATTCTTATGTTGTATCCAAGCGGCAGCTTCTGCTACCCTCGGTGCGCGGTATCCCATATCGTGGGCGTCCGAGCCCAGGAATGCCACCCAGTCGTCTATCACGACTTTCTTGTTCCATCTGCTCGGACTGCTCGGTGTATGCCCCTCCCCCTTTACCAGAGCGCTCGCGTTAGTCTGGAAGCACGCACCCATATCCGTCAGTCTGTAAAGATGGTCTTTCTTCCTTTCGAGGCATCTGTAGCGTTCGAGATGGGCAACCAACATGAAATAACCCGCATTCGTTATCTCTCTGGTCGCCTGATATATCCTCTCGAAGGAGTCCTTTGGGCTGAACTCTACCAGAACGTATCTGCTGCCTGCCATCGTTTGTATAAGCCCATCTCTAAGATCCTGCAATGCACTCGATGTGTAGTAGACTTCATTGCCAAGGTAGAGCTCCATATCCGGGTATTTTGACTTGACTTCTTGCTCGATCTCCGCAAATCTCGAACGCAGATTTGCAGGGTCATAGTCATTGTGTCCGCTCATGTAGTGTGGAGTAAGGAAAAGCCTTCTGGTACCTTCCGCATATGCCACGTCTACCATTCGCATCGATGTCTCGATATCCGGAGATCCATCATCGACGCCGGGCAGTATATGTGTATGTATATCTGCTATTCTCTGTTCCAATCTATATTCCTAAAGGATGTCCTTTCCTATGATCTCTTTTGCATTATCTTTGATGTCACGAAAACAAGTATCGATGCGACGGCACTGATGCCAAGTATAGTCAGAATGACCGGCGCAAGGTTATTCGCAGCCATCACGTTGGTCGCATAAACGGCGTCATCTGAGAACCCTATAGCTTCAGCGTTGAACATCATGATCACAAGCGCCGTAATCGCTCCCCATATAACAGTCCCGGCCAGAGCCCCGACGGCTAGATCGCCCACGCCTCTGTAAACGTTGTGTCTTTCCAGAACTATCATGATCGTGGCCAGTATCAGACTTATGACGCTGATGATCAGGCCGATCCTGTATGGTCCCGAGAGGCTGTTTCTTAGCTTGTATACGAATGTCCCGACAGAAGTCGAAAGTGAGTCATTGTAGATCTCATCTACTCCTTCCTCTACCTTCTTGGAATCCTGTTTTGTGACATATGCCATCAAGTCTATCTGGGCTTGCACGGACTCTTGTATGCCTCTATACACTACGTCCGCATTCCCATCCTTAATTGCGGCTCGGGTGCCTTTTACATAATCAAACCTGTAGCCACGATAAGTCATGGCAATGTCCAGAGAGTTTTGAGGCAAGCTCTGATCCTTGAGAAAATCATGGACATCATCTCTGAAATCCATGTAACTGTGCTGGCAAATGCCTGCTTCATCCATGGCCTGTTCGATGAAGTTGTTTGAGCCATATGTGCTGTGGAAAGCAAGCCCTGCATACACTACCGCCAAGTCGAGCGCTATGACCACAGCCAGGAGTATCGCGGACACCTTCCTGATGCGATGCCTGTCCTTCCTGGAATTGCCTCTGTTCCAGCTCTCATCATCCATACCGAGCAGCAATGAGATAGTACCCTTTCTCCAGCCAAACATAATGATCACTAAAGTCAGAGCAAGTAGCGCAATGGCAATTATCATAAAGGCAATTCCTAAAGAGTTCGGAGCTTCTATCGCCTCTATATCAGCAGGCGACGGCTTTCCGGATATAATCTTCTGATAATCGCGATCCGATGCAGCCAACTGTTTCATTTCTTCACGCATAGCAGCCTTGCTCTCGTAGACCGTATTAGTGCGCTCATCTATGTATGCCTTGTTGTTTTTATACAGGGCAGATTTCCTGTACTCTGACTCGTTTTTGTAGCGTGTATCTTTATCGAATTCCGCGTAAACCTTTCCGTCATACTCACCCTCCTCTACAAGTGAGTCTGATTCCTTTGGCTTTCCACCTACCTGATACAAGTATCCCGACTGAGCCCCTGCTTTGGCATTCGCAGGATCTTTGATCTGATCGATAGCGTCTTTAGCGTCTTTTTGCGAGAGATCTAAATCATCTTTAGCGAAATATGAGGCGAGTTCTTCCACATAATCACCATAAGCGAAGTAGACTCGGCCCTCACTGGTGAGGGTATCCATAGCGGCGATAAGTACCCTATCTTCCCACTCGTTTATGTTCTCATTCGCCTCGCGATAACTTGATGGCGTATACCCGTCATCTACTTCATCTTCTTCTGCCGCGTAAGCGCCAGGCGTTACACAACAAAACGCTATTGTAGCCAGCATCAACACAGCCACAATAGACGCAGCGATCTGCCTTATATCTATCCGCATCCTGATAAAATTCACTCCTTTCAGGTTGCTCAGTATAATTATCAACTTGCACTTCATTCTACTTTTCAAGCGGTCAAGCAGCATGTCAATTTACGCCATTTTTGTCATCTCGAATGGCTGCACTTACGAAAGAACTCCTTGCAATAAAATTACCCTGACGCACTCGGCGTCAGGGCCCCTATTAAAGTCCTTATGAGCTTTCATCTACTGTTCAGTGGCTTTCTTGCCGCATGCTCTACAAATTGCATGGAATAACGATTTATTCAACTTCCAAACAGCCAGCATGCATTTCTTCTTCATAGAAAATGATTTCGGTATACCCTGTATTTCATCGACAATCTTCTCTGCTATGCAGTACAGTTCATCGCCACTGTAGTTGTGGTCTGGATCGTATGAAGTATTAATATCTGCACTGCTTTTATTCAATACAGGCTCCAATGCACCTACACAGCCAAGAGATGTATTCTGCAAGCTAGTTAACGCCCTATCTTCAGGAAAGCCCACACTGAGCAGGTCATCATAGCGCTGTAAGGCCGCCCGTATTGCATCTATTCTATTAGAATGCGAGCGGCTGTGGCTTATGCTGTCCGACCTTAGAACATAATATATCAAACTGTCGCTTATTATTGCTATACGCCCGGCTTTATATATTAGTTTGTGCGTTGTCGAAATGTCTTCATAGACTTGCCCTTCCGGAAAACGAATTGCATCGAACAGAGTACGACTATATAGTTTATTCCAGACTACAATACCTCCACGCTCAATAGCTGTAACATGGTCTATTATATGCACACTGTGATCATCAAAATCAGCAGATTTAGGTCTTCTGCGTACTCGTCCCTTTTGATCTACTTGATATGATTGGAAAATAACCATATCCGCATTGACTGAAATAGCTGTCTGGTATGGCGTTTCCACAAATTTACTGCCAACCCAGTCATCACCATCAACAAACATAAGATAATCGCCCTTTGATTGCTCTATCCCATAATTGCGCGCAGCAGACAAACCATGATTATCCGTATGAAATATTCTGAAATAATCATACTGCTCCGCATATAAGTCAGCGATAGTACCGCTTCTGTCTGTTGATCCATCATCTATTACGATGATCTCAACGTTTCCATCCATATCCTGGCAGTTATGAAGATGAGCGATGCTGTCCGCTAGGCTTCTGAGGCATCTGTGTAAATATGCCTGAACATTAAAAACAGGAACAATAATTGAAATTGTAGGACTTTTCATAGTTCGCATTTATACAGATTAGTGCACTTAGCTTAGCTTGGCGTCAGGGCACCGACAACAGTGTACAAATTTAGCAATTATCTCCGATCCAGTAGATCATACAACGCGTCCTGCGATAAGACACCACGCTTCAGATCATCAGGCAACAGCCCTTGTTCGTCTGCCTCATAATCCTCACGCCACTGCTCGGAAGTATAGTAATCCTCCAGTATCCTAAGCTTTTGCTGAACATCGCTTGCACTAGGATCGCCAGCAGAACTCACCTCATCGAACAGCGCCTCATAGAAGCTTACACGTTCCTCAAGGCTCAACCGTCTGAATCTCAGAACAGTTTGGCCATCATGTTCGACAGTCTCATTCCACATGTATGCTGGTCTAGTCCACACATCGCCATCACCATATAGCGCCTTATACACTACCATAGGCTCAGTGGTCTCTGAATGCCTGGCGATGCACAGCATCTTATAATAGTTTCCCTTGAAATGACGGTAGACACCCGGCAGTATTGTCCTTACAGCCTCTTCATATTTCATCTTATCCATACGCAACTTTAAACTCTTTACTGGTAAACTTTTTAATTGTCAAAGGTGGTAAACAAATACGTTGTCACTGGTAAATAAATTCATTGCAATTTACATCATTCATCTTCATCGTCATTGTATTCTTGCAATTGTTTTTCCAAATCCTGCTTAATTTGATCCAATTCTTCGATCATTTTATTTATGTCTGATTTGGAATCAATTATACTGTTTTCCAATTTAATGTTATTATCTTTCTTATCTTTCAAATAAACGAAGCCCTTAAATTTTTGACTTGTCTGAATCAGTTTGGCAAAAGATTTTATCAAGCATTTTATTGCATCATAGCCCAACGCTCCAACAATACCAACACCTAAATCGACCATCAAAGATATCCAATGTGGATCGACTGCTCTTGGTGCACATTCACATGAAATCGAACCACGCACACCTAGAGACTCCCACTCTTGAACAAACTCAAAAGCATCCGGAATAAACTCGTACACATCCTTCAGTTCTTGCTTATCACCGCTTATATTAATACTTATAGTGTATTCCATTATATGCCTTAAACTATTGAAAAAGTGCCCTAACAACGTAGGCTAATTTTTTCAGCAAACGCACCTTTATTAATCTGATCTTTATGATTTGCTTAATGCTTTCTTTGGGGAATGCGACCATCATTGCCGTGTCTATACTATACCCTTTGCTTATGTCCCGCAGAAATCTATCTCTCTTAAGAGGCTTATTAGATGGGGCCCTAAGTTGATTATTAGCTGCTACAGCTTTCTGCAAGTCAACATATTCAAGGTGTAGGCTTGATTTCTGTATTAGTTTAATACCTCTTTGAGTTTGGCAAAGAATCAAAGAAACTCCATCTGGTATAATATCTGAAAGCTGTCCCCAGGCATCCCCAAATGTGATATCAGATACACGATCCAATGTTGCGTAGCGACAGGAATAACAGTTCTCAGTATAATCCATACCACGTAAAAAAGCCTTTGTGTAGTTGTCTTGTATGCTTTCTGGGGTCAATCGCATGCCATTAACACGTAATCCAAACTTCCCGCTGTCCCTAAATTGAATATCTGCTACGTTTGTCCATTCAATTCCATGTTCCTTTAGATATTGTGTAAGCAGTGTAGAAGATGGTGTCCCGTGACAGATAAGATCAGCTGTATATAAGTTTTCATTATCGCCCAAATAATTCTGTACGGCAGCAGATTGGCACGGTAACCCAACAAAGAGGACACGCTCTCCACGTTTTACAAGTGTTTTTATTTCTTTATAAATATCGTCCGGATTGCTCTTCACATATTTCGATCCAGCAAATTTCGTTGCCCTTTCCAGATTATTTGTAACGGAAAAAGAAAACTCACCTTTTTCAAACATGCACGCTGCTACATAACCTCCTGAAATGATAAACGCTTGTATAAGAGCTGATGCTGCACCGCCTGAAGAAGATTTTTTCCTTGTCTCATCCCCAGCCCATCCCTGTCTCCAGTAGATTGGGTGTAATAAATCACGCTTATTATTAACTGGGCAGATTTTTTCGCAGGCCCTACAATCAATACACTTCTCTTGATCAATTTCAGTATTAAGTGAAAAGCCACTATCAATTATTGCAATGGCTTCGGTGGGGCATATGTTTGCGCATGCCATACAACCCGTGCAACCATTGTAATCACAGATTCCCTTCATATCTATACCCCCCTTTCAAAAATATTGTTCATCATCCGATATAGCATCGAAATCATTTCTTTGATAAACCCTATGTTGATAAGCACCAATATTGTAAAGCATGTGCCCATAAGATATGGATTAACAAACAGAAATACCGCTTCTAGAACCATTAGAAAAACACCTATTAAATATCTAGGCTTAAAAATATTAATAAACAAGTATTTCCTTGTATCAACAACTCGGTATGCAAATACAGATATATAACTTATACATGTGGCCAAAGCTGCGCCTGTAACACCAAGAGAAGGAATCAATACCCAATTTAGCAACAGATTAAGAATTGCACCTGTCATTCCTGAGAAGAGAAATCCTTTACTGTCTTTATTCACCGTATAGGATGTAGATAAAAAAGTGCCTAGAGACATAAAAAAGAAACCCACAAGAAGATATGGCGTATATTTCCAAGCTGAATAATAATTGTCATTTACATATACTTTTAAAAAAGGTTTTATCACCATTATTAACGAGGATGTTGCGAGCACCTGAAACGAGATTAATTTATCAAACATTTTATTGTTAAATGCTTCTCTATCTGAGCTCTTATCTTCTTTTATGGCGGAATATGACCACGCCTGATTAAATACAGTAGACATTGCAGAAACAGCCGTAGGTACTTTATAGGATATTGCGTAAACACCATTTGCCGCAGCCCCAACCATTGCTGTGATCATCAACCTATCAGACGAATTCATTATCCACCACATAAAGGATGTCGGTACTAGCACTATAGAATACGCAACCATTTTCTTAGTTAAGTCAATATCAAAATGGAAGTTGGTAATTACCTCAAATACTTTTCCTTTGAAGAGTGCGTAAATAATTGAAAATACGTAGCCCAGTATATGTGCTAAGAAATATCCCGGTAATCCAAGCTTCAACACAATCAAAAACAATATATTAAACCCAGTTGTACCAAGAGCTTGCAAAAGATTACTTATGGCAAATGTAGAAAGCATTTCTTTTCCACGAAGATATGCAACAGATATATTGAAAACCCCATGTGTAATACAATATCCAGAAATATACCATTTCAATGTACGAACTGCTGGAAAAAGGCTGGCGCCCGGAACAACAACAAGGCCAAGCACAATTGATACTACAGTAATCGCAAGGCCACTGCTCATAACCTTGTTGTAGTCTGCCTTTTCATCAAGGCAGAAACGCATTACAGCCTCATTAATATTCAATGTTAAAAATGGCACCAATATCATAACAATGGTGGATACAAGATCCGCCGTTCCATATTCAGATGTAGTCAACACCGCAGTATATATTGGAACCAATAAGAAATTAATTAATTTAGTCCCAATTGTATTAAGCGCGAATAGCGCGGTGTTTTTCGCAAGATACTGCCTTCTTCCCATTCTAATAAGACTCCGCTAGTTTTTACCATAATCCCAAATAAATGCCTCCAAGCTATAATGCTAATGCATCTTTCAGATAAGAATATGTATGCTCTCTCTCCTGCTTAATGAGACAATTCGTTACTGCGTAATCAGGCTTGAGGACGTATAAATCATTCAATTGAGAAAACTTCTCTATAGTTCTGCTTTCCATATTTAGGCGTTGCAATAAATCCAGAAGTTTATTCCTATTATCTTCTCGTACCATACATGCAAAAGCCTTATTGTACTTAATCGAGAATACAGCTCCATGAAAAGTGTCAGTAATTACAAAACTAGCGTTTTTAAAATACCATAACAATTCAAAAGGATCTGCATCTATACGAGTCGGGACCCACTTTTGGCAATTACCAAAAGAAACGAGTTGCAAGTCTCTATCTTTGCAGAAATTCAATATCTCATCGATTTCATGTTGCTCGTAATATCTGGAGCCATATGTATATAGTATCGCATATCTATCAAGATTAACGTTTCCCTCTTTTTCAGGGAAATCGCTCATTAAAACAGGATCTAAATTCAGCTCAGGCTCAAGTCCTGTTAGTTCTTTGATGATCTCTTTCGAGTTCTCATCACGTACTGAAATAGTAGCAAATCCCTTTAAATACGCGGATACCTTTTCACTAATGCCGAAAGAATTAAGGGAATCAAGATTAGTGTGTCCAAAACTTGCCGCATAACTTATTACCTTATCACAATTAATATTCTGCCCAAATAGCATAGGGGAAAATCCTATACTCGGTCCCTTTTGCGTGCAATTAAAGACTTCATCACTTCCAATTACAGCAATATCAACTCTTGTGTTATATCTTCTTTTATAGTCTATCCCTAATATTGGAAGAAACTCATACCTATACCTTGTCCAGAAATCACTGCGCTTATTTCTCACTCGCATTTGATCGTTAAATCTCGCAACAAAAGAATTTGTCTTGATTTTGTATTGCATAAAATCAAGGAAAGAGACCCTGTTTAAGCATTTCCCTGGTTTAAAATCGATAAAGGAAACATCATGACCCATGCTTTCGATAATACTCTTCAGACCAAATGCTTGCAAAAATGAACCATAATTGGTAACACGTTGCATGCTTATAATACCAACCTTCATACTTTTACCTTGATCCTTTTTGTTCTTGTTCCTATATTTGTAGTTTTAATCGTTCTATCTCCAACAACTGCTAATAAAGAAAGCCCTAAAAATAATGTCCAGTTGTATGACACTTCAACAATTCCAGCTATAAACATTGAGTATACCATCATAAGCGCGCCATCACTTATGTAAGACTGCTTTGATTGTCTGAAGCAATACAGAATAAAAATGATTAATACTATACCGCCGATAATTCCATATTTTAATATATGTTGTAGCAATCCATTTTGTGCATTCGTATAGTAGATAGACGCTACTTTCATCGCATCATTGCTATAGCCATATCCAAATAATGGTTTTTGGGAGATAACCGGCAAAATGTATCTCCCATATATATTCATTCTTCCAGATAAGTTTATGCTTCTGTGTAGAACATTTACTACAAAACTATTAACACTCGAATTTAGCAACAACACATTAAAAAGAAACGGCAGTATTGTTGCTACACTAATAGTAGCCAGCACACACAAAGGTTTATAAAGTAGGTTTCTAATACCCTTAGGGTTAAAATAAATCAAGACTGGAACAATGTTTGCTATCAGCGTTGTAGCACAGCCATAATATAAGGAAGTAAAAACAGATAGCATTATCAGAAATATAAATATGACCTTTTGTGCCAAGTTTTTTCTTATTTTATCTGCAAAGCAAACATAGTACAGTGCAACAGCTTGAAGAAACAAATAGCATGTACTAAATTTATTTCCAAATACGTATACAGAAAGATTGTAATCCCCTAGCTCAGTTCCTAGTGAATAGTTTAAAAAAAGCAATATTCCTGTGCAGTATAGTATGTTGATCTTCAGTAGACACTTAGTAAGAGCTGAAGTCTTGTCCATTGCCTCATATAACTTGCACAACGTATGTACATCATAAAATAGCACACCGTATATTACAGCATCTGCCAACTGGCGCCACGACATATCTGAAACTGAAGAGAAGCTTATTGCCGAAGAAACAATAATACTAAAACTCACAGCAACAGAGAGGTTTATAAGTGAAATCTTATTACGCTTTGTTAGCACATAAAGCAGAACACATCCTGCTGCTAGCGCTTTTATCATTTGATAAACTGGAGAGGGGAGAAAATATGGGCGAAACAATGCTATGAAAAGCAGATAAACCCCTATGTTCCCCAAGTTAGTTACATATCTTCTTTCTTTCATACATGTTCCGTTTAAATAATACTTTTAGTCCTCATATAGATCCTTTTTCATTTTCTTTTTCAAAAACACTTCCAATCCGGATTCTGCATTGGCAACATGTATTCCACACAAAATTGCAAGCCCACGTACTTTAACTTTTAAGCCTGCTTTCTTATTGAAAAACAGGTCTTTCTTATGAATAAATAGTTCCTTTTGAATTTGATTAAACACCTTCCTGTCTTTTGATCTTAATACCATCGGCGCAATCTCCGTTACGACATAAGCGCATCTATAACTAGCTGCTTTAATAAGCGACGGGAAAAATAATGCTATATAGTCATATTGTTTATGAGCATGATCAATTATGACAAGATGCCGTTCATCAAAGTTCCCATTAATTATGCTTCCTGCTCTTCTCCGATAAAAATACATTGGCAAAGTGCTTCTGACGACCTTATCTGCATCTCCAAACACCTTATACATCATTCCAAGATCTTCATATAATGCGCCCATTGGAAATGGATGTTTTTTTATCAGGTTTGCTTTAAACAGTTTGCATGCAGAGCATTGTATATCGTATCCATATAACAGGGCCTCTAGAGCTTCTATCTTGTTATACTCGAATAGTTGCTCCTGGATATCAGAAACTTCAAAATCTTCATTGCCCTCCCATACAGACAGCTGCTTCGTTACAACAATATCGGCATCGTAATCTCTCGCTATCGCCATCTGGTGTGATATATAGTTCTCAGAAACCCAGTCATCAGAGTCTACATAAGCAATATAATCACCTATAGCTTCCTTTGTACCAGTATTTCTTGCACCTGATAAACCTTGGTTCTTTTGATGGATGACTCTGATCCTAGCATCATCCTTAGCTAACTCGTCACACATCTCACTGCTTCCATCAGTTGAACCATCATCAACAAGAATTATTTCTATATTTTCATAATCTTGTTTTTTAATGCTATTAACACATTTGCGAAGATATGGTTTAACATTGTACACAGGAACTATTAAGCTAACTTTTTTATGCATAATCACACCTAAATCATTTCGCTTATCTCTTATTCTTTAACAATTACATTCTTGCAAAATAGCTATCGTTCTCCTCATTCCGCTTTGAATATCGTATCTGGCACTCCACCCGAGGCTTTTGAGTTTGCTGCCATCGAGTCTTGCCTTAGTGGCTTTGCTGTACCCCGCAGCCTCAACAGCGTCAGGGATCTCAAACACCACTTTCTTCCCCGCGATCCCGGCGATTACAGCAGCGAGATCTTTCAATCTGATATCAGACCTTTTGTCGGAGATATTATAGGCTTCCCCTTTTTCCCCTTTCAGGAGCACTGTAAGCAGTCCGCTCACGGCGTCAGCCATATATGTATAGCTGTAGTACTGCATTCCCTCGGACTTTAAGACTATGTCCTCACCGGCGACGCCCTTCTTGATGAACTGGCTGATGGCTTTAGTGTCGCTCATCAGCATAGTAGGCCCGTATGAGCGGGTCGGACGTGGTATAACAATGTCGAGACCCTTTTGGGCCATATAAGCCTGGCAAAGGGCTTCTCCACAGCGTTTGCTCTCAGGGTATCCGGCGCGCATGGTGTTGGAATTGATGTAACCGCAGTAGTCCTCGTCGAACAGCTCAACGTCTCCGCGATTTTCCCCATAAATCTCGTTTGAGGAAACGAAGGCAAAGCGCGTAGTGCCGTGAGTTACCGCAAAGTCTAGCATATTCTGCAACCCTATGATGTTTGTTGTGATAGTGCCAATCGGGTCTGTTGAATAAAGCATAGGATGAGTATTGGATGCCATATGGAGTACATAATCAGCCGACTCTATCCCATCGCCGGAGAAAGGCTTGTTGATATCATACGGAACAAAACGGAGGAGCGGATCTCCGCTCCACTTCGAGAATCTTTCCGCAGCTCTTCCAGCGTTTCTGCTGAGCGCGTAGACCGTGCAGTTGAGCCCGTCCGCGTTCTTCTCCATAAGAACATCTACAAGAAAGCTTCCCAGCATGCCTGTCGCCCCTGAGATCAGAATGCTTTTATCCTGCAGTTTATCCAATGGGAGATCAAGACCGGCAACATATCCTATATCTTCTGTATACAAATCTTTGCTGTAAAGATCCATCTCTTTTCCCTTATTTAAGCCAGTTATCCTTATCTGACTTCAGATACGCTTTGAACATCTCGAGATCATCTTTAGTGGTGAGCTTGATGTTCTTGTCCGAGCCGGCCGCAAAATAAAGCCTCTCACCGAGCTCTACCATCATCGTATTCGTATATGACGATCCGTAGATGCCTATCTCCTTTTCGAATGCCTCATGATATGCCCAATCGAGTTTTCCGAATCTATACGCCTGAGGGGTAGATACCCTTCTCAAAGTCTCTCTAGGAATATACTTTACGGTGCTGATCTCGTCGCCTACCACGAAAATTTGCTCGTTGTAAGGTAGGGATGTAACAGCATTGCCATATTGCTGAGCCTTAAGAATAACATCTGTGAGAACAGTCTCATCAACCAGCGGCCTGATACCATCATGAATTATAATCACATCATCATCGGATACTTTTCCCTCCAAGTTGTACACACCGTTTCTAATTGATTCCTGACCCGTCTCCCCGCCTGAAATAACCCACTTGAGTTTAGATATATTGAACTGCTTTGCATAAGCCCATAAGACATCATGCCACCCATCAATGCATACTACCTCAATGGCATCAATCTGCGGATGTTTCTGAAAACCTTCCAATGTATAAATGAGAACCGGTTTATCATATACATTGATAAACTGTTTCGGGATATCTTGTCCCATTCTGTGGCCGGATCCTCCGGCAATAATGATTGCTGTTGTCATGAGATATCTCCTTTTAAATTACCCTTCAAATCGAGCTTTACATAGACGTGTCTTTCCTGTTTATTCTTTGAAGGAACAACCATATAGTTTTTTCCATATCGTTTAGTCAAGTAATACTGATATCCAGCGGGTATGTTCCACTGATGCTTTCCAAAGGTATGCTTAACATAATTGCACATTTCCTTACGTAAGTATGTTTCCTTAAAATAATGCAACCGTCCACTTGGGCAAACTACATATACGGAATCTGAATTACCGCACGCCCCAAAGCATCTATCGCTAATTGATAACCACCGTTCAAATTTCAGGAATTGAAATAGCAATGCAAACCTTGCCCTCTTATTTACTGATTTTACTGTTTCGGAATCTGATCCAGCATATCTTAAAATATGATCTTTGCATTTTCTCTGTCTAATAGCCGAATCTATAAATAGCAATACTGTACACAATCCTCCATGAATCATCCTTAAAAAACGGTTATCTGGGGCATTTTCCATAATGAAGATGTCAATATACAATCCGTCATTGCACCCATCATAGGTTTGAATTGGTTCAACCTCTGTATAGCGCAATTGAAGCTGAGGAAAATGGTATATATAATTCACTCTGCCAGGTTCCTTTAATATGTATTTATCTCCCAGCTCTTTGGCAACGACTGCGCGAAATTTATTATAATTTTCCCTTGTCATGAATATATCCACATCATCATCCCATGGAATAAAACCATCATGACGAACTGCACCTATAACACTCCCTCCGAATAGACACCATTCAATACCATACTTCGTACAAACTTCATCAAAATCATGTAGCATCATTTCAAGTGTAGTTTGTACTTCTTCTATTTCATTTTCAGAAAGAACTTTAAGTCCCAGCTTCTCGGGATCCAAGTTTTTTAATACGTCCTGAAGCGCCATGGTTATTACTCCCTTTTTTCTCCTTTCTCCACTGCCACATAAAAGGCTTGTGCCATATGGTCAAAGGTGTATTCTGATATAATTTGCTTTGAATTACGACCTAGCTCTTTTGCCAGTTGATCATCCGAGAGTATCTTGTTCATGTAAAACAGCAGGTCATATTCCAGCCTATCTGCATCAGCAACAAATCCATTCACCCCTGGAAAGACAAGATCCACTGCACTTCCTGTCGCATTGCTACAGATTACCGGTAATCCGAACTGCATTGCTTCGTTTACAGTTAATCCCCAAGGTTCAATCTTGCCCTTATAAGTATTAGGTAGTACAAACAAATCTGCAGCCTGATAATACTGTGTCCTTAATTCTGGACGGACTCCACCAATGGCATGGATATTACCTTGATCATTTATTTCATCTTTTATCTTTTCTTCACCGGGTCCACAAATCAGAAGATGACAATCATTTCTCCCTAGCCTTTTGAATGCACTAATAAGCTGATAAATTCCTTTATAATCTTCAATGCGTCCAAAATATAGAACTATCTTTGCGGCATTTTCTATTTTCAATTCAGTCCGTATATTTCCTGTCCTTTCCATCTCCTGTACAGTTACCTGACTTGCATTAGGACATCTGATCAATTTCCTAGAAGGAATATTCATCCTCTGATAGAACGAATAAGTATTGATGCTGGGCGTAATAAAATAGCTAATACTATTTCGGTTTATATGGGTAAAAAAATGTCTGATTTCTTGTTTTATCCATTTTGGTAGGCTATAGCTTCCTCTTTCCATGGGCCAGTATTCCCAAAAATAAAGAACTGTTTTTCCTTTATTCCAGTAATAACGCGATAAACGTGTTGTAAGTTTTAAGTAAAATCCATCATTCATCGATGGAACAACAATTGCATCAAAATCCTCTTGATCTAAAATGCCCACAAGGTTATTGAATTGGCTTTGCTTTGGAGAAAGAAAATCAATATTTAAGTCCTGATATTCTGGGTCATATTCTATATTCTGATACCCCACTTCGTATCCATTTAGAATATAAACATGACAATCTAGGAGTTTCTGGATACTTCTGAACAGTTCTATCCGATACCAGTTTAAGTTTGTATACAGATATATAAGCTTCAAACTTTTTATCTCCCAACTTTTTTCTTATACTTTATCGCCAATCCTACTATCTTACGATCATCCACAAGATACCTTTTTGCCATTCTTTTGGGGTCCTGCGTTATACGGAATAACCACTCCAATCCATGATCAGCCATCCATTTGGGGGCTCTCTTAAGGTTCCCAGCCTCGAAATCAAGACTCGCTCCTAAACCAAGAGAAAGTGGCACGCCCAACTCATCTTTATGATTTAAAATGAACAACTCCTGTTTTGGACAACCAAGGCCTACTATCAAGATATCCGGTGATACATCCTTGATCTGTCTTTTTATCTTCGCCATTTCATCTTCGTCTTTTTCAAAGCCGAATGGAGGCGAGTACGTACCAACAACTTGAAGCCTAGGAAATCTCTTCTCCAAATTCTCGGCCGCTTTTGCTGCTACTCCTTCAGCCGCACCAAGGAAATACATACGATAGCCTTTATTAGCGGCCAAAGCACAAATCCGGGGAAATAAGTCGGAGCCGCTAATTTTCTCTTTAATCGGCGTCCCATACCACTTTGATATCCAGATAAGTGGTTTCCCATCTGTGAGTATAAGATTAGCATTTTTATAAACTTCTGTAAGTGGGCCTCCACGCTCGAGCTGTACAATATGATCAACGTTCGGAGTAACTACATAAGCATTTTTGTTCTCCTGAATAAGACCATCTATACGACCCAAGGCTTCATCCATAGTCAGGTTGTCAACTTCGGTATTCATAAAATTCATTCGAGACATTTCCATCACCTATTTCAGAGTCTTCTTAATAGCAGCAGGATTTCCCGCTACCATTACATTTTCAGGTACATCATTCAATACAACTGCACCAGCTGCGATCAACGCATTATTACCTATTTTAATATCACCAAGAATTATGGCTCCTGCACCAATGATTACGCGATCTCCTATTACAGGATTCTTACCTCCTTGGCCATGAGTAGCTTTAGATCCAATAACCACATTCGAATATACCTGGCATTGGTTTCCGAATTTCACGCCATTTCCAATAACTACCCCTAAACCGCTATGATGGAAAACACAGTCTGCTGGAATCTGAGCCGTTATTCCAATATCGCAAGAATAAAGAATGCGGTTTTTTAGTTTGACCAACTTGGCTAGCACCTTCCCCAATTTGCCTAAATCATTGAGTTTTTTGCTCTATTCACTGATTTTACTAGCCTCAATTGTGCCTTATTCATACTCTCGCCATTCCCAATCAAGACGTTCTATGTCTTCTTCTGTCAACTCATCACCAATCTGAACTTCAATAATGTGAAGTTCAGAAAGGCCCTTTATTGCGTGCTTCATTCCAGGCTTAATAATCGCTACATCACCACGATGTACCTCTTTAATCACATCATCCAATATCAGCTCACCCCTGCCCTCTGTGAATGTCCAGATTTCTGCTCTATGATTATGCCGCTGATAACTGATATGCTGTCCGGGGCTGATGATCAGTTCCTTGACCAAACTGTTATTGCCATCTTCATGGAGCTTATAATCAAGCACCTTATACTCGCCCCAGCTTCTTCGTTCGTACATGGGTCTTGTAGAAGCTACGTAATCTTTTATCTTTGGGCTTGATTCTTTATCTGACACAAGAATCCCGTCGGGTGTAGCTGCAATCACTGCATTATTAATGCCTAGCGCAATCAGTGGAATTCCAAGCTCATTCACAACATGAGTATTCTCACAGTCATCTGTCTTTGCGTTACCGCTCACTGGGTCGACCATTGCCTCAGACAAGGTATTCCAAGTTCCGAGGTCTTTCCATTCTCCCTTGAAACGAATGACATTGATGTTCTTCTCCTTCTCAACAACCGCATAGTCAAAGGAAATCTTCTGAAGCTTGTCATACCCGTCATACAAGGTCTGATAGTTATCTGTTCCAAAAAGGTCTGTAGCAATTCCAAGAAGGTAAGAAAGCTTAAAGGCAAATACTCCGCCATTCCATAGAGCACCAGCGGAGATATACTTCTCTGCAGTCGCCTCGTCCGGTTTTTCTTTGAACTCGGAAACTGGTGAGATGTAATCTTTGCTTGTTGGGATGATATATCCGTACTTTGTGCTCGGATATGTCGGCTCAATTCCCATAAGAGTCAGATTCGCTTCTCCAGCCTCATCCGACAACTCCTTAAGACACTCGAAATAGTCTGCATTCACATATGGATCAACTGGGCAAGCAACAACAGGTTCATCGTCACCCACACCGTTTTTCTTCAAATATGCAGCTGCAAGTGTGATAGCAGGAAAAGTGTCACGACGGGTAGGTTCAACAGAAATACCGACATCTTCACCAAGTTGTGCCCTGATCTGTGGAATTTGGTTCTCGCTCGTTGCGATAGTCACGGTTGCATTAGAATCGATTTCTTTGATCATCCGATACATGCGCTGTGCCATAGACTCCCGTGTGCCATCATCTTTTGTAAAAATCTTTAAAAACTGTTTTGAGCGTACATCGTTGCTTAACGGCCAGAGTCTCTTTCCCGATCCGCCAGACAGCAAAATAATATTCATAAGCCTTTTCCCCTTTATTTCATGCGAGCAGAAAACTCAGAGTCGATTTTTCTCTCGATGCTTTCTGCAATGGCCTTGTTCTCAGCCGTTACACTGATATATGTTTTTAACTTAGGTTCAGTACCTGAAGGTCTGACAACCACAGATTCTGATGCTGTGAAGTACTTCAGCACATCCGACTTTGGCAGGTCATTAAGGCCTGCGCTGTAGTCCTCTGTTTGTTCCACCTTATGCCCCGCAATGATTTCAATCCCTTTATGGAATTCCGCCATTATCTCTGCCATTTTGACCATACCGGCAGAGCCATCAAACTCATAGGAGTGTAGCGTATTCAGACAATAGCCGTATGTGGCATAGAGTTCTTCAAGTTTCTGAAGGAGACTTACGCCTCTAGTCTTATAGAACGCAAACATCTCACAGATCATGAAGGCTGCATTTACTGCGTCCTTATCACGAACATAAGATCCTGTCAGATATCCATATGATTCCTCAAACCCACAGATGTAATCTGACACTCTGCCATCCTTCTCAAGCCGACCAATCTGTTCACCAATAAACTTGAAACCAGTCAAGACGTTGATGGTTTGGACCCCATAGTGTTCCGCGATCTTCTCTGCCAAGTCCATCGTGACTATGGTCTTAATGAAAACTGGGTTAGCTGGCATATGTCTGTGCTTCTGTCTCTGTGAGCAAACATAGTCGAGGAGCAAGAGCCCGACTTCATTTCCTGTCAGTAACTGATAGCCGTCATCACTTTTCACCGCAATTCCACAGCGATCACAATCAGGATCAGTTGCCAGGAGAAGATCTGCGCCGGTTTTCTCGCAGTATTGCAGTCCCAATTCCATGGCTTCCCTGATTTCAGGATTCGGATAAGGACAGGTTGGAAAAGAACCGTCAGGATTTCGCTGTTCTTCCACGATAGTGATATTAGCGAAACCAGATTCGGCCAACGCTCTGGTTACTGGTTTCAATCCCGTGCCATTAAGTGGGCTGTAAACAATAGCCACATTCTTATCCACCTCATCTCCGAAAAGAACTGACTGCCCCTTTACCTCTGCAATGTAGGCGTCAAGCACTATAGAATCAATATAATCAATCGCACCGTTCTTAAGCCCATCTCTAAAATTGCTGGTCTTAACATCTGCAAAAATATCCAACGCATCGATTTGATCTAATATAGCTCTGGCCGCCTCTGTGGTGATCTGGCAACCATCTGGACCGTAAACTTTATACCCGTTATACTTACTCGGGTTATGGCTCGCGGTGATCATCACCCCAGCAGAAGCATGCAGGTAACGTACAGCAAAGCTTACTGTAGGAACTGGCAGCAGTTCCGGCCAGATATGAACCTTCACGCCATTTGCGGCAAACACCCCAGCGGCAACCTGAGCGAACACATCAGACTTGATCCTGCTATCATAGCCGATGACCACACTTGGTTTATTTGATGATGCCAGCAGATAATTCGCCAATCCCTGACTTGCCTTTGCTACAACATGGACATTCATGCGGTTAGTTCCAGCACCAATCGTGCCTCGAAGGCCACCAGTACCAAATGCCAAATCGCGATAGAAAGCATCCTCTATCGCCATTTCGTTCATAGACTCAAGCTCTGATTTTAATTCCTCATCAGCTTTTTCCAGCCATCGTTGATATTCATCCTTAAAATCCAATTGTTTTCCTCGGGTTTCTTGTGTATTCTGAAGCATAATTTTCTGCTTCCTACTCTGCCCCTCTTCCTGTCAGTACTATCCACACTGTCTTGAGGAGTATTTTGATGTCTAATGCCGGGCTCCAGTTCTCGATGTACTCTCTGTCGAGTCTTACGACCTCCTCAAAGTCTGTGATCTCACTGCGACCGGACACCTGCCACATGCCGGTTATTCCCGGCTTGGTAGTCATGCGGGCGCGATGATGGATGTCGTAGTGAGCGAACTCCTCTACGGTCGGAGGGCGCGTGCCTACGAGAGACATATCCCCTTTGAGTACATTCCAGAACTGTGGGAATTCATCTATCGATGTATTTCTGATGAAGTTGCCTATGCCCTTAGGCTTGCCGTTCTTGTCCTTCTTCTCTGATCCGATGATTCGCGGATCATCGTCCATCTTGAACATGAGATCTGTGTCGAGCTTGTTCTGCTCCATTAGCGTTGCCTTGCGCTCTTCCGCGTCGAGATACATGCTGCGGAATTTGTACATCTTGAACACTTTGCCGTTCTTACCGATCCTGTCCTGAGCGAAGAATATTGGGCCAGGTGATTTTGAATAAATGGCAGGTGCCACGAAGATGAACAGCAGCCCTGTGATCAGACACCCTACGATACCGCCCAATATATCTGTGGCTCTTTTTATCATCGCCTGCTTGAAAGTGATGAAATTGATGCTGCTGGTGAGCACTTTGTACTGCCCCAGTTTTCTGAGCTGTACAGGTGGCCAGTCGTCATCATTGAGTAGCGCCAGCGTGAAATGTACTGTGATACCCATATCCGCAAGGTCGTTGAGCAGCTCTCTATCTATCCTTTCGTAGCTCGGCTGCAGGATAAACACCTCATCCACCCATTTGTTTCTGATCCTGTCTATCGCGGCATCGTTGAGTGGGATGATCGGTATGTCTTTGTAATCGCCCTTTACGGATTCGCGATCACCATCCATAAGAATGATGCCGGTTATAAAATAGTCCAGAGGCGTCCCAAGATCGGTAAGCCTGGATATGGCTTCATCCACAAGCGAGCCTGTAGTGATCACCACCAATGAATTTCCTTTGCGTTCAAGGCCGTTCGCGCTCGTTCTCTTGATGCGACGTTTGTTGCCGATCCTGAGCAGATAATCCAGGGCGATAAATATCACCAGGGTGATGCCGAATTGCAGCCTGGATACCGCTGTTGACTCGTGAACAACAAACAAGAAAATAAGAGCTACGACCGCTATGTTCACCGCGTAGGTGACCACGCTGACCATCTCTCTGAAATATCCTCTTCTGAGGATTCCGTTATAATTGCTTGTAAACAGTATCGTCACTACCTGGCTGAACGCGAGTACAAAAGCCAGATATCTATAACTAAAAAAAGCATATGGATTGGCTGTCCCTCTTATGATCAGGTGAGCCAATATATATGATAGCTGTAGGCAGACGCCATCGAGCATGATGAAGTCTGCATGTTTGAGCAAACTTTTGCTCGGTTTAAGATTCATGTCTCTTCAATTATTTTTCCCTTGTCAACTCGTGCAAAAATTTTACTTGGTTGGTTGTCAAGCGCCATGTCAATTTAGATCGTTTTTTGTCTTTTGGTCTGAAGTATTATTACCAGAACGGAGCGATCGCTTTGTTGAGTATTGACTCTGTGTTTGAGATCAGAAAAAGCAAAACCCCGGCACTCATTGATATGCTCCCTTTATGAGAGACAGTGAAAAACAAAATCACTGTTAATCATGAAGGGAGTTTTCATATGGGGAGAAAGGGCGTAAAAGTTCCTATCGAGATAAAAGTTAAGTACTCTAAGCTATGTGCTGAAGGAAAAATGAGTATATCCGAGGCAAGTCGCAGTTTAGAGCTCAACATAGAGACAGTACGAAGGTGGGTTCTGAGGTACTGTGAACAAGGAGAACTCGCTTTTCTTGACACAGGCAAAAATATAGCTTATTCGAATGAAATTCGAATGCAAGCAGTTCAGAGTTATCTACAAGGAGAAGGCTCGTTAGCTGTAATTAGCGCGAGATACGGCTTGCGCTCAGATAAGCAATTGCGGGATTGGCTGAAGATGTATAATAACGGTGAAGACCTCTCACATAAAATGTCAGGAGGAAGCCGTATGAAAACATCTAGGACCACCACTAAGGAAGAACGTATCCAAATTGCCAAGGAATGCATTGCAAATGGCTGCAACTATGGCGAATGCGCCATCAAATACAGTGTCAGTTACCAGCAAGTTTATTCATGGGTAAAGCGATTCAAAGAGCTCGGTGAGGCCGGCCTTGAAGATCGCAGAGGAAGGCGCAAGGTTAATCAGGAACCTCGCAGCGAAATCGAGGAACTTAAGATCAAGATGGCACAGCTTGAACACGAGCTGTACATGACGAAGATGGAGCGTGACCTGTTAAAAAAAGTCAAGGAACTGGAGAGGAAGGATCTCTATCGCAAGTAAGGCAGTCACACCTCTACGGTTCCATCAAGTACTGCAACGAGACATATAGCTACCCGGTCGAGCCTTGCTGCCGGATACTGCACGTCTCAAGATCAGCATATTACAAGTGGCTGCGCGGTGATGTCGGTGAAAGAGTCATGCAGAACAGACTCATAGCTGAGAAGATGGAAGAGATCCATATGAAGGATCCATCCAAGGGATACCGCAGGATCAATGACGATCTGTACCGCAGATACAACATAAAGATCAATGACAAACGAGCGCTTAGAATCTGCAGGGCAAGAGACATCAAGTCTACGATCAAGTATGCGAGCCAGGGATGCACCAGGCAGGCAGACAATCCGCAGTTCATAGCGGAAAACATTCTAAACAGAGAATTCACTGCAAACAAGCCAAATGAGAAATGGCTCACAGATGTCACTGAATTCAAATGGTACGACGAGGACAAGGATAAACATAAAGTCTATCTCAGCGCTATCCTTGACCTTTATGACAGACGGATCGTGTCATATGCGATCAGCAACAGCAATGACAACCCTCTGGTGTTCACTACGTTCGACCGGGCTATAGCTACTAATCCGGGAGCTACACCTCTTTGCCACTCAGACCGCGGATTCCAGTACACCAACAGGACATTCCATGCCAAACTGGAGAATGCCGGCATGACTCAGAGTATGTCCAGAGTAGCCAAGTGCATCGACAATGGTCCGATGGAAGGATTCTGGGGAATTCTGAAGAGAGAACGCTACTATGGCAAGCGCTTCAGCAGTCGCGAGGATCTTGTAGCCATGATCGAAAACTACATCTATTACTACAACAACGAAAGATACCAGAGAAGATTCGGAGTACTGACTCCAATCGAGAAGCACAATTCATATCTTCTTGCAGCATAATTACATTCGCCTTTACAATACATTTCGACAGACACAGGGAGCGGGAACGGAGTCAAGTGACAGTACGCTGGCCGAAGGCCGGGCAGCACTTGACGTAGTGACACGGAAAATCCTTACCCGCACCAGCGGGCGTGGATACACGCTTGCTGGCTGCCTCCCGGCGAGGAGAGTATTCAATTCGTCTCTGGCGAAGCCTGAGACACATCTTTCATTGCAGACTCTGTGAAACAGTGTCTGCTCTCTACAAAAACAACCAGCAACATTTCTGTTACTGGTTGCCAAAATCTTTTGATTTTTCACTGTCCTCTTGACGGGTAGCAGTTCAAAAGCTCCGGGTCTCTTGCATTTTTAACCTATTAAACTGAACATGTTCCACGAGCGTCAGCGGTCTTCTCTGAAGTACGGTAATCCCAGACCTTCAGGTGGTTGGTTCTCGTGTCTGTTCTTCAGACTTATCGCTATCAGCATGATTATGGTAACGAGATATGGAAGCATCTTATAGATCTCCTTGATGGCGAAGTTGGTGCCCGTAGGGATGTACAGATAAAGAATGTACAGTCCGCCGAAGAGCATCGACTCCCAAATAGCCCAGTTAGGTCTCCAGATCGAGAAGATAACGAGAGCGATAGCAAGCCATCCTCTATCTCCGAATGCGTCATTCGACCAAACACCGTTGGCATAGTCCATTACGTAATAGAGTCCGCCGAGACCGGCGATCATGCAGCCGATGCAGATCGCGAAGTACTTATACCTGGTGATGTTGATGCCCGCAGCATCAGCAGTCGCAGGATTCTCTCCTACAGCCCTGAGCTCAAGACCTGTGCGGGTCTTCTTGAGCACATACCACGTGATTATCGCTATAAGGATAGCCACATACGTCATGAACCCGTAGGATAAGAGCAGATCTCCTATAACACCGGCCTTACCCGCGAACGGGAATGAAGTCTTAAAGGCCCTGCTTGTTGCAGAAAGCGCTACCGAAGGTACATCCGCTCCTGACAATTTGATGATGGAACCTCCGAAGAAGTTTCCGAAGCCAACACCGAATGTAGTCATCGCAAGTCCTGTAACGTTCTGATTTGCTCTCAGTGTAACCGTGAGCAGGCAGAATAGAAGGCCCATGAGTAGCGATCCGATCAGGCAGCATATTATTGGTATTAGTATGCCCACCAAAGGACTGAAATGCGCTGTGCTATTTTCATAAAAGAACGAGCCAATTACGCCGGATATAGCTCCGACATACATGACACCCGGGATACCGAGGTTAAGACTGCCGGATTTCTCGTTGAGTGTCTCACCGACAGCGCCAAGCAGAAGCGGTACGCTCTGCACTATGGCTCTCGGCAGGAATGATACCAGACTAAACATCTGCAGCCTCCTTTCCCTTTGATGATTTGCGGAAATGTACCTGATAGTTAATGAAGAACTCACTTCCTATTACGAAGAAGAGGATCACGCCCGTGATGATATCACCAAACGATTTGTTGAGTCCAAATGCTGTTGATATCTCTCCCGAGCCCCTGCCCATGAATACCATCAGCAGTGCTGAAAGTATCATGCCGATCGGGTTGAAGTGCGCCAGCCATGCTACCATAACACCAAGGAAGCCTCTGCCTCCCTCCAGTGTAGTCGTCATGGTGTGATCCGTGCTGGCTACCATCAGGAAGCCTACGAGTCCACAGATGAGTCCGCAGAGCACGAGTGTACGAATTATGACCTTACCGACATTGATGCCGACATATCTGGCCGTGTTCTGGCTCTCACCTACTACAGAAAGCTCATAACCGTGCTTACTGTATTTCAGGTAGATATACATAAATATGGTTACTACTATGGCGATCAGCACCACGAGCAGATATTGCTTGCCTCCTAAGCTCGGAAGCCATCCTGCCTGGGTTCTCTGATTGATGACACCGATCTTGCCCGAGCCCTTCGGCTTTTCCCAGATAATGATGAAATACGCGACTATCTGGGTAGCGACATAGTTCATCATCAGTGTGAACAGCGTTTCATTGGTGTTCCATTTAGCCTTGCAGAAAGCCGGAATGAATGCCCAGAGAGCACCGGCAGCAAGTGAAGATACAAGGCAGAGCAATATAAGCAGACCATTTCCAAGCTTATCGCCAAGAGTGATCATGCAGGTAGTAGTGGCAAGCACACCCGCCATGACCTGCCCGCCTCCGCCGAGGTTCCAGAACTTCATCTTAAACGCCGGGGCCAGAGCTACGGAGATCATAAGCAGTATCGAGAGCTCCTTTAGAAGAGCCCACATCTTACGCTCGCTTCCGAACGATCCTTCCCACATCGCTCCGTAAACAGCGATAGGGTTCAGATGTGTCGTAAGCGTAGTGATGATGGCGCAAACTATCAGAGCTATGAGGATGGATCCAAGCCTGATCGCCCACTCTGTCTTTTTAGGGATGGCCTTACGCTTGGTTATATGGATCAAAGGTTCTTTCTCTTTTTTATCCAACTTCCTCACCTCCCAGCTTTGTCATCAACAGACCTACTCCGTTCTTGTCGGCAGTCCTGCCGTCTACTATGCCACTGACCTTGCCGCCGCAGAGCACGAGTATACGATCGGAAAGTTCCAGAAGAACGTCGAGATCCTCGCCTACGAATATAACGGCAACTCCGCGCTCCTTCTGCTGATTGATCAGATCATATATGGTGTATGACGCGTTGATATCAAGGCCTCTTACGGCGTATGCGGTGAGCAGCACTGATGGAGCCCTCTCTATCTCACGTCCGACGAGCACTTTCTGTACGTTACCGCCCGAGAGCCTTCTTACCGGAGTCTCTATGCTTGGGGTAACGACTTCGAGGTCGCCAACAACCTTTTCTGCCAAATCATGCGGAGACTTTCGATCGGTGAACACGCTCTTGCCACGACGGAATGATCTAAGCATCATGTTATCTGAAAGGTCCATATTGCCGACAAGCCCCATGCCGAGTCTGTCTTCAGGTACGAAGGAGAGCTGTACTCCCTTCTCCTCTATCTCGACCGGATCTGCTCCTATCAGGCTGTCTTTACTTCCGTCATCATTCACGTAGTTGATCTCGCCACTCTCGATCGTCTGGAGACCGGCAATGGCTTCAAGAAGTTCCTTCTGGCCGCAGCCGGATATACCGGCTATGCCAAGTACTTCGCCCGTATTTGCCGTGAATGTCACGTCGTCGAGCTTCAGAAGACCATCGTCTGATCTTACTGTCAGGCCTTTTACCTCTATCCTTGGTTTTACGTCATGAGGCTCAGGTCTGTCTATGTTGAGCTTGACTTCACGCCCGACCATCATGTTGGTCATCTCTTGCGCATCGGTCTCGCTGGTTGTCAATTCTCCAATAAATTCTCCTTTACGAAGTATTGCCACTTTGTCAGAAATAGCCATTACCTCGTGCAGCTTGTGTGTGATGATGACTACAGTCTTGCCGGCTTCTCTCATGTTGCGGAGCACAGCGAAAAGCTTCTCCGTCTCTTGAGGTGTCAGCACTGCCGTAGGCTCATCCAGAATAAGTATCTCCGCTCCTCTGTATAAAGCTTTTACGATCTCTACTGTCTGTTTCTGGGATACGGACATATCGTAGACTTTTTTATCCGGATCAACATCGAATCCATATGCATCGCAAATCTCGCGTATGCGCTTCGACGGTGTCTCTATATCCAGTTTACCCTTTTTGATATGCTTGCCATCACTGTCAGTGTCCATGCCGAGCACTATATTCTGAGCTGCAGTAAAAACATTGACCAGCTTAAAATGCTGGTGGATCATGCCTATACCGTGATTGTAAGCATCCTTAGGGGAAGATATCTGTACAGGCTTTCCGTCGATAAAGATCTCTCCCTCATCAGGATAGTATATGCCGGCGAGCATATTCATGAGAGTTGTCTTTCCCGAACCATTCTCGCCAAGGAGCGAAAGAATTTCTCCCCTGTAGATGTCGAGGTCAACTTTATGATTGGCCACTATAGGGCCAAATGTCTTAGTGATGTTTCTCATCGAAACCGCGGGTGTTCTGCTATCTTGCAAAATGTGCCCCCTTTCCAAGACTTTATATCTTTCTTTTTTAAATTTTGACCGGCCCCGCCAATGCGGGACCGGTCAATTGTATTAACTACTTAATTTAATGATTGTAGTCTAGCCGAAGTTCTGGTCGAGCAGGTTGATTCCGTCGATCTGGATATCGAAGTAAGGAGCCGATCTGAACTCGGATTCATGGAAGTAACCACCATCAAGGATAGCCTTGGCGTTTGCTGCATCGAAATCTCCGTAAGTAGCTTCAGGCACAGCGTACTCAGTGAGTGTCTTGCCGTCAACTGTCCAGAGAGCTGTATCGAATACATGGATGGAACCGTCCTTGAGACCTGCCTCAACTTCTGCGAGCTTGTCAGCAGTACCCTCAGCCGCTACCTTATCATTGATCTCTGTCAGAACTACAGAGCCGTCGTCGAGTGTACCTGTGAAGTCAGGACCTTCGAACGAACCGTTCTGAACTGCCTCAACAGCAGAAGCGAAGAACGGAGCCCAGTCGATTCTCGATGAAACGATGAATGTGTTAGGGCAAGCGTCAACAGTGGAACCGTTGTAAGAAACATCAGGGATACCGGCATTCTCGCATGCTGTAGGAGCTCCCATGGAGTCAGCGTGCTGTGAGATAAGATCGCATCCGCCCTGGATCAGCTTTGTAGCGCCTTCCTTCTCGGCTGTCTCATCATACCACGAACCTGTGAATGTTACGTCCATTGTTACGTCTGGGCATACGCTCTTGGCTCCGAGATAGAATGATGTGTATCCCGAGATAACCTCTGCGTAAGTGAACGCACCTACATAACCCATCTTAGGTGCATCGCCTTTAAGCTTACCTGCATCCTTGAGCTCATTGAGCTTCATGCCTGCAGCAACTCCTGCAAGATAACGTCCTTCATAAATGGAAGCGAACGCATTGTGGAAGTTGTCGAGACCGGAAGAAGCAGCATTAGTACCTGTGCAGCTTACGAACTGTACTTCAGGATTTTCCTGTGCAGCCTGCATCATGAAGTCCTGATGACCGAATGAGTCGGAGAAGATCAGCGTGCAGCCTGAATCTACGAGTTCACCAGCGGCATCATAGCACTCCTGGCCTTCAGGAATGTTCTTTTTGATCAGATAGTGATCAGAATCGATGCCGGCCGTCTCCATTGCTTCCTCAAAACCATTGATGAAGTTGAGGTCATAAGTGGAGTTCTCATCGTGGAGGCAGATGAGACCAACCTTCATTTCGCCGGCTTCACCGCCTTCGCCGGATTCTCCGCCGCCACCGCAGCTTGCCAGGACAGGCATCATTACCATAACCAGGCAAGTAAGTAAAGCAATTAATTTCTTCTTCATAATCATTTTCCTCCCTGTTAATTACACAGTTACATGCTGAATGGAAAAGCATGTGACAAAAAACTATCTTCCCACAGTATCAGCATCTAGGTTTATGATAACTTTATTTTACAGCCATAGCCGATAAATGACAAGAAAAAAGTACCGGTATCTAAAACTGTTTTAGATACCGGTACATGTTGTTATGAGATTTTCTACTTTGATAATATGTCGCGGGCCACAAACACTCCGCTGGCTGACGCATGTGAGAGTGAATGAGTTACTCCGCTTCCGTCGCCTATCACATACAGCCCGTCGTACTCTGTCTCAAGGTGGTCATCCAGGCTCACTTCCATGTTGTAGAATTTGACCTCGACCCCGTAAAGGAGGGTATCGTCATTGGCAGTCCCCGGAGCTATCTTGTCGAGCGCGTATATCATCTCGATGATTCCGTCCAGTATCCTCTTAGGAAGCACCAGACTGAGATCACCCGGCTCCGCTTTGAGAGTCGGAGTAACGAAGCTGTCGGCAAGCCTCTTATAATTTGTTCTTCTTCCTCTGATAAGATCGCCAAATCTCTGGACTATGACTCCTCCGCCGAGCATGTTCGAAAGCCTTGCGATGCTCTCACCGTAACCGTTGCTGTCCTTGAACGGCACCGAGAAATGCTTCGAGACCAGAAGAGCGAAGTTTGTCATATCGGTCTGCTTTTCAGGGTCTTCGTAGCTGTGACCGTTCACTGTCACTATCCCGTTGGTGTTCTCGTTCACCACGCTCCCATGCGGGTTCATGCAGAATGTACGCACCTTGTCTTCGAACTTCTCTGTCCTGTAGACGATCTTGCTTTCATAGAGCTCGTCGGTTATATGTGAGAAAAGCGCCGCCGGAAGCTCTACTCTGACTCCGATATCCACTCTGTTGGATTCTGTCGGTATATCCAGTTCACCGCATATCTCTTCTATCCACTTGCTTCCGCTTCTGCCTACGGACACTATGCATTTTGAGCACGTGTAATCCCCTTTATCGGTGACCACGCTGTAGCTTCCGTTTTCTGCCTTTATGTGCCTCACAGGGGTAAGGAAGAAGAAATCGACCTTTTCCTTGAGCTCATTATACAGATTGCCCAGAACGACATAATTTTTGTCTGTGCCGAGGTGGCGGACTGAAGCGTCAAGCAGCAAAAGACCGTTCTGTCTGCATAGCTTCTTGAACGAGGAATTTGCCGTCGAATACAGCTTTGTTCCCGCTCCGCCGTGTGACATGTTGATATCGTCGACATAGCGCATGAGTTCAGTCGCCTTCTCTTTGCCAATGTATTCGTGAAGGGTGCCGCCAAAATCATTCGTTATATTGTACTTGCCGTCTGAAAAAGCTCCAGCTCCACCGAAGCCGCTCATAATCGAGCAATGCTTACAGTTGATACAAGCCTTCACTTTATCCCCGTCTATCGGACACTTGCGTTTTTCGAGTTCGTTACCTGATTCGAATACAGCTACCTTTAACCCGTGGTCTTCTTTAGTCAGTTCGTACGCGGCGTAGATGCCGCCCGGACCGGCGCCTATTATGATCACATCATAATCCATGATCTACCTCTGTTTCTTTTGTTGATTCTTATTGTTATCTATTGTTCGCGGAACACGATCTCATCGTCTGTCATCTCGTCCACTATAGCGAGTGATTCCACTCTGTAACCCTTTTCTCTCAGTCTGTCGCCACCCATCTGGAAGCCTTTTTCTATCGCCGCTGCGCAGCCTACGAGTGTTGCGCCGGCCTGCTCTGTTATGTCTATAAGACCGGCCAGAGCGCTGCCGTGAGCCAGGAAGTCATCGACTATCAATATCCTGTCGTCAGGAGAAAGGTATTCCTTTGTGACGATCACGTTGTTGGTGACGCCGTGAGTGAAGGATTTGACCGGAGTCGAGTACGCGTCGCCGGACACGTTGGAGGTCCTGTTCTTTTTAGCGTAGACTACCGGAACTTCCATCTCGAAGCCCGCCGCGAGCGCTATTGGAATGCCCGAGGCTTCTATCGTAAGTATCTTTGTGACGCCTTCATCCTTATAAAGGCGGGCGATCTCTTTGCCCACTTCCTTCATGAAATGCGTATCGACCTGTTGGTTGAGAAAGCTCCCTACCTTGAGCACTCCGCCCGACAGTACTTTGGCCTCATGAAGTATCTTTTCTTCCATTTTTTTCATTTGCAGACCTCTCCCCTCTCTTTACGCGATATCTCTAATCTACAAAAAAACACAGCAAGAGAATACCACAAACTAAAAAACCGCACAAGCATGTCTGATGCCTGCGCGGTCAGATACTTATTAAATTAGGAAAGCTATTTGTTTTGCTCCATGAACTCACGGAATTTTTCGATATCCGGCTCGAGCTTTACAGGCTCACCTGCAGCCTTGATGCCGTTTGCAGTATCCTTGAGCCCGTTGCCGCTGATTATCACGGCAACACTCGCGTCCGCCGGTATCTTTCCTTCCGCACACAGCTTTTTCAGCCCCGCGTATCCTGTTACGCCGGCAGGCTCTCCGAAAACGCCGCACTCACGCCCTGTTTCCCTCATGGCCTCGAGTATCTCATCATCAGTGACTTCCACCGGGATGCCGCCGGAATCAACAATAGCCCTTATAGCCTTATCAGGGTTGCGAGGCACACCCACTGAGATCGAATCAGCGATCGTATTCTCTTCCATCGGCTGCCATTGCTCTCCTGTCCTGGCTGCGATATTGATCGGGCAGGTGTTTACGGACTGAACGGAGATCAGTTTTGGCAGGCTGTCTATGAACCCCGCGTTGTAAAGGTCGGTGAAACCCTTCCATACTCCGGCGATAGTGCACCCGTCGCCTGTTGAGAGCGCCACGTAATCAGGTGACTTCCAGCCGAGCTGTTCTGCTATCTCGAGAGCTACTGTCTTTTTGCCTTCCATCAGATAGCAGTTGATCGCGGCATTTCTGTTGTACCATCCGTACTCATCTATCGCCGCCTTAGAGAGTTCGAAGGTCTCCTCGTAATTGCCCTTTACGGATATAACGGTGGATCCGAATATCTTCAGCTGTGCCACCTTGCCTATCGGGGCTCTTTCCGGAACGAAGATATATGTCTTGAGCCCTGCCGCTGCCGCATTGCCTGCCAGTGAACTGGCGGCATTGCCGGTCGATGAGCACGCGATCGTATCGTACCCGGCCTCTATGGCTTTCGCGACTCCCATGGAACTTGCTCTGTCCTTCAGTGACGCAGTAGGATTGAGCCCGTCATCCTTGAGCCAGAATCTCATGATGCCCAGCTTTTCAGCTACGCGCGGCACTTCGTAAAGAGGCGACCAGCCCACTCTGAGAGGCGGCTGCTCGGTATCCTCTTCTACCGGAAGGAACGGGCGGTAACGCCACATCGTATAGTTGTCGCTTGAAGAGATGTCTTCAGGAGTGTAATTGTTCCTTATATACTCGTAATCATAGATCACGTCGAGTATCCCTCCGCACTCACATGTCGTAGCGTCAGGAAGCGCTTCATACTCTCTTCCGCACTTTATACATCTGAGACATTTTACATTTTTCATCAATCTAACCTCCCTGTGGTTCGAGCGATTCCTAATAAGAGGGAGCTGTTTAGCTCCCCCTTTTGTTACAGCTTCAACAATACATTGAAGCGCCTTGTCTGTTTTACAGATTCTTGAGAAGTCCTGTCTCCTCGTTGAATTCGTTGATGAGTTCATCCACTTTGGCAGCCTCTTTTCTGAGGGCGCCCCATGTATTCTCCTCATCGTACCAAAGAGCATTGATCTCATCGACTGTCTTGCCCTGCTGCTCGACCCATGTGTAGTACTTGAGGTTGTGGATCCTCTTGCGATCCTTGTAGGTGAGCTCCATAAGATTGTCATCCTTCTCATCGAGGATATGCTTGTTGTAGTGGAGAGCAGCCTTCTCGTGTGTGTACTCGCCCTGCTCATCCTGGAGTTCTTTGATCCTGGACTGATACATGTCTGAAGAGTCTGTCATCACCGTTGCCAGTACGTCATTCTCGGTCAGTTCATAGTATTTAGCCATCTTGATGCAGCAGAGCAGATTGGCTATGCCACTGATGCCGAAGTATCCGAGGAGGTCAACGAGTTCAGGATCGACACCCAGTTCCTTGAGATAGTCACGTCCAACCTTCTCATTGAAGAGTCTGAGGAGATTCTGGGAGTCTTCGTCGTCGATCGCGATGACCATATCAGTATTTTTGATGTTGTGGATCCATGGAACGTGCTTGTCTCCGATACCTTCGATCCTGTGTGCTCCGAATCCGTTGTCGAGGAGTGTAGGGCACTGGAGAGCTTCTCCTACTGCAAGTTTTGCTCCTGGATATAGTTCTTTAAGCCTGTCGCCTGCAGCCATAGTGCCGGCGGAGCCGGATGTGAACGCCATACCGAAGAGCTTTTCGTTGTCTTTCTTCATCTCCTCGAAAGCCTCTGCGATCGCGTTGCCCGTGACATTGTAGTGCCACATGTAATTGCCCATCTGCTCAAACTGGTTAAGGATCCATACGTCTTCTCTTGTAGCTCTGAGCTCGTGTGTCTTGTCGAATATCTCCTTTACGTTAGACTCTGTACCAGGAGTTGCGATGACTTCACTTGCGATGTTCTTCAGCCAGTCAAATCTCTCCTTGCTCATTCCTTCAGGAAGAATTGCTATCGAATATACTCCGAGGAGTGCGCTGTCAAATGCTCCGCCTCTGCAGTAGTTGCCTGTTGAAGGCCATACTGCCTTGTGATAGTTTGTGTCGAACTGTCCTGTTACGAACTCAGGGATAAGGCATCCGTAGGAAGCTCCTACCTTGTGGCAGCCTGTCGGGAACCACTTGCCGATCATGCAGATGATCTTGCACTTTACGCCTGAAAGTTCAGGCGGGATAACGATGTAGTTAGGGCCGTGGAAGAGTCCGCCGCTTTCCTTCTGCTCGTTTTTCCATGTGATACGGAACAGGTTTACAGGGTCTACATCCCAGAGACCTGTCTTGGCAAGTTTATCAAGCACCTTCTGAGGCACCTTTTCAGGATGCATCATCTGCTCATATGTAGGAAGGATGATATTTTTTTCCTTCGCTCTTTCTATATTGTTTTTGCGTCCTTTTTCATTGATAGTGAGATCAAGCATAACTGTACCTCCGTAAAAAGCGTCTGCCTGTATATTACTTTGTCATGGATATGATAGCACAGGCTTGAATAAAATCATATATTTTATTTAGTTATGATAAAAAATTTTTTGGCTCGTTCTGTCACTCTTTATGTATCCAGCTCTCATCTGAAGGATCGTCTCTGAATGCCTTAAGCCTCTTGATGTCGTCAGCTGATATATAGCCCTGCTCCGCTGCCACTTCTGTTACAGCATCGAAATCAGTAAGAGATATCCATTCGATGTTTGCTTCCGCCATTCGATCTATGCCTTTTTTCATGCCGTAAGTCATGATAGACACGACTCCCAGCACCTCGGCTCCGGCCTCTCTCAGCGCTTCCACTGCATCGATACAGCTACCTCCGGTGGAGATGAGATCTTCCACCACTACTGTCTTTTGACCCGGCTCAAGTTTTCCCTCAATCTGATTTCCTCTGCCGTGATCTTTCGCTCCCGATCTCACGTAGCCCATTGGAAGGCCCATGAGGTGAGCGGTGATAGCCGCATGAGCTATGCCGGCTGTCGCCGTGCCCATAAGGACTTCCGCTTCAGGGAACTTTTCTTTGATAGTAGCGGCAAGGGACTCTTCGACGTCAATGCGCACCTCAGGCGCTGTCAGCGTGAGGCGGTTATCACAGTAGATCGGGCTCTTTATGCCGCTTGCCCATGTGAAGGGTTTTTCGGGGCGAAGGAAGACAGCGCCGATCTTCAGGAGATCGCCCGCTATCAGTTTTCTTATCTTTTCGTTGTCGTTATACACTATAGGAATTCCTCTCTGCATCTCTGGTATGCGTCTATCGGTCTGTCTGCAGCGGTGATCGGTCTGCCTACTACGATGAGATCCGATCCGGCTGCTTTTGCCTCAGCTGGTGTCATTATTCTCTTCTGGTCGTCAGCGGCGGAATCTTTGAAACGTATCCCCGGTGTAACGGTAAGGAAGTCTTCTCCGCAGGCAGCATGTATATCCGCTGCTTCGAAAGCCGAGCAGACAACACCATCAAGCCCCGCCTTCTTTGCGTTGAGAGCATACTCTTTCACCACCTCGTTCATCGGCTTGTCGATGAGCAGCTGGCTGTGAAGAGCCTCTTCATCTGTTGAAGTAAGCTGGGTGACCGCTATAAGTTTTGGCTTATCTGAATACCTTGCGGCGCCGAGCATCAGCCCTTCCTTGGCAGCCTTCATCATCTCTATGCCGCCGGCAGCATGTACGTTTACCATGTCTACGCCGTATCCTCCGAGTATCTGCATCGCCTTCTTTACAGTATTCGGGATATCATGCAGCTTGAGATCAAGGAAGACCCTGTGGCCTCTTTCCTTGAGTTTTTTCACTATTGCCGGGCCTTCAGCATAGAATAGCTCCATACCGATCTTTACATATGGCCGGCCTGCCCCGCCGATGATATCATCACATACTATGACTTCATCTCTGATCCTTGTGAGTCTGTCGAGGAATTTTATGGTCTCGTCAGTATTCCTGAAGTCACATGCGATTATTATGTCTCTGTCCTTTGCCATATTTCACCTCATTTATCGTAATCGCTCTGTCTGTTAATTATAAGGTAATAACTATTCTATATTCCACTTCACAATGTTTTTATGTTGTATTTTTCCATCGCATGAGGCAGATCAGCGATAATGTCCCTGCAGGCATAAGGATCTGCCAGATTGGCCGCGCCTACTTCAACCGCTGTCGCTCCGGCCATCATCATTTCAAGCACATCCTCAGCCTTGCTTATACCTCCCATTCCTATCACGGGGATATTCACCGAATTCGCCACCTGATATACCATCCTGAGAGCTACCGGAAGCACCGCCGGCCCCGAAAGACCGCCCGTGATATTCGCAAGAAGCGGTTTTCCTGTCTTAAGGTCGAAGCGCATGCCCATCAGTGTATTTATGAGGCTGACTCCGTCAGCACCCGCGTCCTCGCAGGCCCTGGCTATGGCCACTACATCTGTGACATTCGGTGAGAGTTTTATTATGAGCGGCTTCTCTGTCACCTTCCTTACCGCCTTTACGACTTCGCCGGCCATCAGGGGGTCAGTGCCGAAACTCATGCCGCCGCCGTGCACATTAGGGCAGCTTATGTTTATCTCGAACCAGCCTATCATGTCTGACATGTCAGACTCATCAAGGCGCCTTGTTACCTCGGCATACTCTTCAGTAGAGAATCCGCTGACATTCGCCATTACAGGCTTGTGGAACGACTTACGGAGCTTTGGGAGCTCTTCAGCTATGACTGCGTCGACTCCGGGGTTCTGAAGGCCCACGGAATTCAGCATGCCCGACGGACACTCCGCTATCCTCGGCACATCATTGCCGTGTCTCGGCTCAAGAGTCGTACCCTTGAACGAGAATGAGCCAAGACAGTTTATGTCATAAAGCTCGGCAAACTCATAGCCATACCCAAATGTGCCCGAGGCCGCTATAACAGGATTATCCAGAGTGATACCGCAAAGATCGACTTTTGTATCTACCATAGTATCTCCTCCGTTCTGAATACAGGCCCGTCTTTGCAGACTCTTTTGCTGCCGCCTTTCGTTTTTATGCTGCAGCCCATGCAGGCACCGAAGCCACATCCCATGCGTTCTTCAAAGCTGATCTGCCCGCCGATGCCGGCCTCTTCATATACCTTCTTATATACAGCCTTAAGCATAGGTCCGGGGCCGCAGGTATAGAAATGTGTAAAGCCCATGCCGGAATTTGCCGGCTCATCAAAGGCATCCGTAACAAATCCATTTATCCCATAACTGCCGTCAGCAGTCGCTATAACGACATCGCAGCCGAGGGCTTTGAATTCATCGACAAAATATAATTCCTCGGCGTTGTTGAATCCGAGTATCACCGTAACAGCTCTATCTGACCCAGCAAGTAATTTCGCTGCCAGATAAAGCGGCGGGATTCCGACGCCGCCTCCTATAAGCAGAGGCCTGTCTCCCGCGAGGCTGAGGTCGTATCCGTTGCCGAGACCGGTCAGGACATCCAGAGTTGTTCCGGGCACGAGAAAAGTCATCTCTTCTGTGCCCTGTCCCAGAACTTTATAGATGATCGTCACCGCTCCGTCTTCTACATCGCAGACGCTTATCGGCCTGCGGAGAAAATGCCCATTCAGTTTTATGTCAATAAACTGCCCCGGCGCGCTTATCGCTGACACATCACCTTCAAGCTTCATCAGCCATGTCGAAGATGTCAGGCGATCATTCTCTATTATTTTTAGTAGTACCTGCTTCATGTTCGTTTTTCTTTATTTTACCATCAATGCGGCTCCCAGCGCTCCTGCGTACCTTGCTTCGGGTGAAGACATAACGTCATGCCCAATATGTCTACTGAGGAGCTGCGCGAACAGCTCTGACTCGCAAAGGCCACCGGTGAGATATACCGGACGCTCCCTGTCATGGAGACGAGCGTATTCATTGCCTACTTTTTTCGCTACTGAATTGAGGATGCCCCATGCAATGTCTTCTTTAGCAACGCCGCGACCGACCAAGGCCACCACCTCTGACTCAGCAAACACCGTGCAAAGCGAACTGATCTCGATCTCTTTTGTCCTCTCCGAGGCTATACGATCAAGATCATCAAGAGGGATACCCAGTCTGCCCGCCGTGACTTCAACGAACTTTCCTGTGCCTGCGGCACATTTGTTATTCATATAGAATTCCTGCACACGGCCGTCTTTTACACTTATGACTTTCGTATCCTGTCCACCGACATCTATGACATTCATCTCTCCATCGCCAAAGATGCGAGCGGCGCCTTTGGCATGGCAAGTGATCTCGGTCACGTTTTTATCGGCAAAATCAACAGCACGTCTGCCATAGCCGGTAGAAACGAAGCTGGCGTCATCTGTGTCTATTCCGTAGTTGCGAAGCTTATCCTTGATGGCCGACAGGGCGGAGAACGCACTCCACCCTGTCGGCAATACAAATTCAAGCATTACGCTGCCATCTTCGTCAAGAACGACGGTCTTTGCGCTGGTCGATCCTATGTCTATACCTACTTTTACCATCACGCGTACCTGTCCCTCTTAGGATCGAAGACCTGATCTATGCATTCTATCGACCTGTGAGGAAAATCTTTATCCTTGATGTGTTTCCTCACGGCCTCAATATCAGATTCATCCACCATCACGCATACCCCGCAGCATTTACTGATGACACGCGGCGTAGGCGCGATCACATTTTTAAATCCGTTTTCCTTCAATTCATCATGAAGCATGATAGCATCTTCATGTGAATTGAACGTTACATAGCATTTTCTCACTCTTTTATCATCTCCAGGAAGGCCTCGATACGTGTACGGAGCTGTTCAGCGTCATTGTCTGTGTAATCTGTCTCCAGGCTGATAAACGGGATGTCATTGTCTTTAAGAGCTTTCTCCATGAAGTAATTCTCAGTCTCATAGAGACCACAGAACTTCAGGTTGAGATTGACTACGCCATCCACATCATATTCCTTAGCCAGGCGCACTACATCATCCATCCTCTCGCCATTAGGAGTGAAGCAGGCGCAGTGGATATTGTCGAAGTATCTGTGCATGAGCGAGTCCACCGCCTCATCGATAGTGGCGTTATCTTCCTTTACATCATGCGCGAAATACCTTGTGCCTGTGCAGTTTTCTTCGCAGACTACGATGCCGCCCGATGACTCGATAATGTTGTGCATCTTCCAGTTAGGCACTGCAAGAGGAGTTCCTGTGATGAGGATCCTAGGTGCGCCTTCCTTCGCAACACTGACTCCGTCTGCGATGCGTTTTTCGAGCTCATCGCAGAGTCTGTTGACCTGAGCCGCCAGACGATCCGGATCATCAAAGAACGCGATCTGCATTATGAGAAGAGCGTCACGTCCGCTGATAGGCACTGTCTTGCTCTTTCTGCACTCGTAGAGTCTGGCAAGAGCATGGCGCTTGTTGTTGATGGTCTTTATGGCCGCGTTCAGCTTGTCGATAGTGATCTCATTGCCGGTAAAGTCTTCCATCACTTTGATGAATTCACGGATCTCGTCCGACCATGCTGCCGCGTCCTGAGGCCTTTTCATTTGCGGAAGCTGCATCACATGCATTTTCACATCCTGGCCCAATATCTCGTATGCTTTCTTTTTACCATCACATGTAGTCTCGCCAACAAACATATCCGCGATCCTGAAATACGGGCAGGTCCTTCCGAGCCTGGCGCCTACGGAAGCCTTGATGAGCGGGCATGTATTGGCAGGAAGCACTTTCTCCCCTTCAGGTACCCAGAACTGAGAACCTCCGCAAAGCCCTGTAACGATAGCATCGGCAGCTATCACTACTTCATCCGGAACGAATACGCAGAATGTACCTATTACCTTTCTGCCTTCCTTCTGAGCAGCGATAAGCTCCGCCGGACGTATGCCGTGGATATCCGCTGCGACCATGTTAAAATAGTCCATTGCTTCCGGTCTGTCATCCATTGTCATGAAGACATCGCCGAATGCTCCCGGAAGAGCCTCGCAAAGCAAATCGTGCGTCTCGAGATCCATTCCGAGTTCTTGCCACATCTGATGATTCTTATCCATTTCTTTCTCTTGCTCCCCCTTTTTAAATACTCATATAGAATAACTACATTTTTTATAACAGACGCCGGATGTCCCCCGCCTCTATAATGCTTCCTCCGGATTAAACGGCTTTGCCGTAAGGTCGGAAGCATTGATCTTCGGAGGCTAAGCTCCTCCG
>JAZQBC010000036.1:0-9919 GCA_045545495.1 Anaerovoracaceae bacterium
TTTGCCTGAGTCATCGAAAAAATCGTATCTGTGTTGATATACACTGAAAACCTCCTGCTTATTTATACAATAAATATATCCTATATCTATTATAGTTTTATGGATTTCTTTGTCAATCCTCTATCAGTTCCGACATGTAAAGACACTCTATTTGAGGAATTCCTGAGTAATGGATGGGATGATGTCGCTGTACCTCCTCTCTTTACTGGGATTCAGGCTCTTCCTCAGCTTTCGAGCCACTTCGAGACTTGTCCTGGCGATTGCCGAGTGTAAGCGAAGGGAGAGTCATGGAAAGTCCGATGCGCAGGCGACCTGTGAATGGCAAGCACGCAGTGCGCAGACAGAGCAGTTGCCGCCGTGCCGCTGATCATCCACCAAAACATTCCAAATCGAACCTTTATCATTACAGACGAGGATTCGCAGTAGAGATATGGTTCAACAGAGAACGAGGAATCAACGTCTGGTAGGCCGTTGTTTTTCGTTATATTACTTTTCAGTTCGAAGCAGCTGCAGAACACCACAGCTGACCTATTCGAACTTTTACTTCTATCGCGGCGGATTCGCCGTGAGGGTACAGCTGGATAAGGTAAACTTAAAAACGACCTCGGCCCAATGTCATTAACTTAATGTCATTGCCCTTGGAGCTGTGTACTTTGAACCTTTTCTGTCTTACAGTATATGAATTCGCAATGCTGTGGTAAAATACTGTCAACTAAAGTTGTATATTTACCTCGGATAGGAGGTCTTGCTATGAAGAAGAGATTATTCTCGATACTTATATCCTTGCTGATGGTGTTTGCCATGATGCCGCTCAGCGTGCAGCCTGCGTATGCGGATGATTCGGTTACCACAACAATTGACGGAGTGGTATATACGCTGAATGAGGATGGAATGACAGCAACCGTGACTGGCTATGATAATCCGCCATCAGCGGTCACGATTCCCGGAACAATCAATAATTGTACAGTAACGGGTATCAGGAACAAGGCATTTTTTAACTGTATGAAATTGACTGACATTACGATTCCTGCAAGTGTATCTCATATCGGAGAGTATGCGTTTTATGGGAGTGGTCTTCACAAAGTGGAATTTGCAGAGGGTAGTAAACTTGAAAGCATCGGAAAGTTCGCATTTCAACATGCTGCCAATTTGTCGGCCATTACGATTCCGGCAAGCGTAACAAGCATTGAAGGATATGCATTAAGCGAATGTACTAATTTGACAACCATAACGATTCCGGCAGGTGTGACGAGTATCGGAGGGGGTGCATTTTGTGGGAGTGGTCTCAAAACGGTGGAGTTTGCAGAGGGTAGTAAACTTGAAAACATCGGGGAAGATGCTTTCAAAGAATGCAATAATCTAAAAAGCATCATGGTTCCGGAGAGTGTGACAAGCATTGGACATGGCGCGTTTAGGATGAGTGGTCTTCAAATAGTGGAATTTGCAGAGGAAAGCAAACTTGAAAGCATCGAGCAAGATGTATTTATTTTCTGTGGAAGTTTGAAAAGTATTACGATTCCGTCCGGTGTAACGAGTATCGGAGAGGGTTCGTTTTATTCCTGCACCAGTCTCGAAAGCATTACGATTCCGTCCGGTGTAACGAGTATCGGAAATGGTGCGTTTTGGGGATGTACCAAGCTGGAAACCATCATGGTTCCGTCGAGTGTAACGAGTATCGAAGATGGTGCGTTTTATGCTTGCCCACTTACGTCGATCAATTTCTTGGGTTCTCAGGATAAGTGGAATGCAATAACAGGAGAAGGAAAGCCGAATATTGATGGTGCTTCTAACATCATCTTCACGAATGATGATGGGACCGAACTGCAATTCAGCATTGTGAAGTCCGGAGAGACCCCATCCTATAAAGGCGCGACCCCGACCAAAGCAGCTGATGCGCAATATAAGTATGCATTTGCAGGGTGGACGCCTGAAATCACAGCCGTTACCGGCGACGCGACCTACACTGCGGCTTACGATAAAATAGCCAAGATCAGTATAAAAGACGCAAAGGTCGTCCTGTCCGCCACATCCTACACATACAATGCCAAAGTCCACAAGCCGGCCATCAAGACTATCAAGGGCCTGACTCTGAAGGAGGGGACAGACTATACGGCTAAGTGGTCAAACACTTCTTCCAAAAACGCGGGCACATATTCTGTGACTATCACAGGAAAAGGCAACTACATCGGAACGACCACAGCAAAGTATACGATCAACAAAGCTGCAAATCCGCTGAAGATCAAGGCGAAGACAGCGACGGTCAAATACAAAAAGCTGAAGAAAAAAGCTCAGCCGCTGGCTGTTACCAGGGTGATTGCCTTTACGAAGGATGCAAAAGACAAGAAGACCTACACCCTCTCATCCGCGAAGAAGGGCAAGAAGAGCTTCAAGAAATACTTCAAGATCAATAAGACGACCGGCAAGGTCACGGTGAAGAAAGGTCTGAAGAAAGGCATCTACAAGGTGAAGGTCAAAGTCAAGGCGGCGGGCAACACCAATTACAATCCATCTGCCTTGAAGACAGTGACGTTTAAAGTCAAAGTAAAGTGACACCATCGGTCAATGTAATATAATTCGATATTCACGCAATGAAAAACTGGGATCCACATATTCTGCAGTTCCCAGTTGACTCTTTTTGTCATTAACTTAATGACATTGGGCCGAGGCCGTTTAATATTTTTTTCAATTTACAAAGAATCAAGTATTAATCACTATTTCACAGTGATCTTGATGGCCTTTCTCGCTCCATTTACCGCAATAACATAGATCTTGCAGTTGCCTTTGCTCTTGGCTGTGATCTTGCCGGACTTGCTGACCGTTGCGATTTTCTTATTGCTGCTGATGTACCTCAATTTAGGATCATGTCCTTTAGGGATCAATGTTTTACCCTTTTGCAGCTTTGTCACGCTTGCTTTGATCTTGTATGTCTTTCCGGATTTGAGCGAAACGCTCGTCTTATTTACTGTCACCTTCTTTGGATTAGTAAATTTCTTTGTTCCTCCGGATGTGTAGGCATGTAATCTTGGGCTGGCTTTCACATATGTCTTCTTGCCGTTTTTCTTTACCCAAGCCTTAACGATAGCCTTATATCCTGTTTTCTTCTTAAGGCTTTTCTTTGTCCACTTGAAGGTCTTATTGCCTTTGATGGTTTTGGCTAACTTGACCTTATTATCCTCGCCGCATTTCGCGAAAAACACATCATAGCCATCGACATTGTTTACCTTAGTCCAGGATATGATGAGGCTGCTTTTACCTTTGGCCGTGATCTTGGCAAGAAGCGTACCGCTGACCTTTGTGACCGATGCAGGCTCTGCATTCTTCTTCCACTTGGCCCAGAACTCTTTGTTACCTACACTTCCGACCGGGATCGTTTTCACATTTGACCCTGTCATTTGTTCATTATCAAACCACCCCTCGAAGGTATAGCCGCTTCTTTTTGGATCCGCAAGTTTTACTTCTGGTCCGTATACCGCATACATATTAGGATTTGAAGATGCATTCTTCCCCTCATTCAGATGATATTCGATATTGTATTTTTCATATAACAGATTTGTTACATCTGTAAGACCATTTCCGAATCTGAAACCGTTATCCTGATCCGAATGTGCCAGTAAGACTCCGATACCGTTCTTCGCAGTATAGTCTTTTATTTTATAGTAAACATTTTCTCTCGAGTCGGAAGGCAGATGTACTCCAACCCTTGTCCATGCCGGATTCTGAAGAGCAAACAGAGCCTTCGTTTGCTGATCCGTATCACTGATGACCTCAACCTTCACAGGGAACTTATCATCTGTAAAGAATCGACCCTCGTTCCCTACTCCAGTGTTTTCGAAAAATTCATCCGTAAAACTGAGGGCAGTTACTTTAATATTCTCCGTGTTGAAAGCTTCATCTATCCCCTCACGAGCAATATCCATCTTGCCACAGACCCCCACAACTGTGCATCCATCTGAAATCGAAAGAGATTCCAGATGAGCCGGAAACGGGGGAATCACCATTTCGCCGGCATCGGTAAATCCTCCGACTGAAACACCGGCCCCTATACCGTTGGCTCCATTCTCCGCGAAGGCATAAACGTTGGCATTTTCAGCAATGACAACCGATCCGAGAGCAGTATCTTCCAACGCCCAGTGCCTTCCCAAACCGATGCCAGTTCCTCCGACATGGCCTTTTTGACTGCTTCTACGATCCTCCGTCGCCATCGCCACGACTTTTGTATTACCGCGAATGATGATGTTGCAATACGCATTACTAGCGTCATAATTGGCGAGTTTAGTTGTGCCTCTTCCTGTCCCGATGCCGGCACCGCCGCAGCTTCCGAGAGCTATAACATCAGCGTCTCCCTCAATAATGATGTTTCCGGAGGATGCACCATAACCTCCTCCTATCCCCGCGGCCCAGGTATCGCTGTATCCTTCACTATACAGTGATTCGGGATCATACTGATCAAAATTATCAAAATTCATATCCCAGGAAGCCGCACGGACCGTTCCTCCGGAGATCGTGATGTTTCCTCCGTTGTAGAATCCTACTCCGGCACCTTGGTCTGCACCTCCGTTGGTACCGTATCCGGAGCCGATACCGGCACCGCATCCTTTCCCGATAGCTGTTACAATGCCGCCATATATGTTGATATCGCCGGCCGATGAATGATATCCGGATCCTATTCCTGCACCTCTGTCGCCTCCGACAGCGCGGATCGTTCCGCTGTAGATATTGATGTTTCCGGCCTTGGTATTCGACACACTAATGCTTCCATACCCAATTCCGCCAATCCCAGCACTGAATTTACCGCCTGTTACTGTCAAGATCGCCCCATCCAGTCCGTAGAGATTCACAGCAGAGCCTTCATCTACTTCTATACCGGCCGAGGTAACACTGGCGGATGCAGTCAGTGAATTCCCCCCTTCAAAAATAAGGTTAACAATAGCCCCGCCTGTGATTTTTATAGGAGAGCCGGATTCACTTGAATGAATGACATTGCTCAGCTTTATTGTCTTATTTTCGCTGATTTCCAGTGTCCCCTCCCAAGCACCGGTCCCCGTATACGTTACATCAGGTTCAGGAATTGAATCCCCGGCATATACCGGCTCGACAATAACCGGCATAAATGCAAATACCATCAGGACAGCCATAAGTTTTGGCAGTATTCTTTTCTTCGTTATCATCGTATCTACTCCATTCCTCAAGATCTTAAGAACATCATCTTCTTCCACTGCTCGTCTGTTTCCTGCGAATTGCTACAGCAACAAAGTCAAGAAAAGGCCCGAACACATTCCTTATATCCGGAGCATCTTTAACCATTTCATTTGTTATCCCATTTACCGCAGTTGCAGACGCAGGTATACCAAAATCCGGTTTTACCAATGTTGAAAAGGTATCTACTGGTATATCGTTTACAACTTTGATTGCTCCAATTTCAATTATCTCAGCGTAGTTTACATTTCCGCTCGTAGTTTCCAGGTCTACGACTACATAATCTGAAACTAGATCAACTATTCTTGGACCTTTATTTCGCTCGGCCATTTTGATTATAGCACATGGAATAGGTCACGTCCTAAACTGTGTGTAAATTGCTCATCCTGCTAATTCTGATGAACTTGTCTGCCCCGAGAGCGGCTACGCTGACCTGCGAGGTCTACTAGACTCGCAAGGGCAGCTATAGGGCGTCGCGATCGGATGGCAGACACCGTGAGGCCAAAGGAGGCCGAACGGCAAAGATACTTACCATGCCGACACAGCTACGCAGAGTCGGCAATGAAAACGGTGTCTCAGGCTGCGCCAGAGACATATTTATAGCCTTCCCCTCGCCGGGGAGGCAGCCAGCAGCATGTATGCTGCTGACGCAGGAGAGGGTGTTCCATGGCTACTGCCACCCATGAGCCTCAGTACTGAGCCGGAATCGGGAAATACCTGTACAACATCGGATCTGCGCTTTAACTCGCGGTTGAACCGTTCTATGAGATTTGTAGACCTCAGCTTTGGACGAAACCCTTTGGGAATACACATTCCTGAATGGAGACCGTTATGGAGATACGCACTCTTCGCTACTTTATGGCAGTAGCCAATGAAGAAAACATCACGCGCGCCGCGGAATATCTGCACGTTTCACAGCCTACCCTTTCAAGGCGGCTTATGGAGCTGGAGAAAGAATTCGGCGAGAAGCTTCTCATAAGGGGCAAGAGAAAGGTCACTCTCACGGACAAGGGAATCCTGCTAAGAAGCAGGGCTCAGGAGATTCTCGATCTTGTTGATAAGACAGTCTCTGACATGTCTGACGATTCAAACTCTGTCAAAGGCACGATACACTTCGGGGCCGGCGAGGCCGACGGCGTCAGGCTCATCATGAAGACCGCGGCTGAACTTCAGGTCGACTACCCTGATATACACTACAATTTCTTCAGTGGCGATGCCGCGTCAGTGATCGACCGCAACATATTCTGCATTTATAACCTGATCCTCAACGCCTCAAAGATAGTATCCGAAGGTCTCGGCTACGCCCTTGCGCTAGAAGCGCTTATCCCGGTAGACGGTTTGTCTGGAATTACTTCAAGACCAATAAGGCCTGCCATTACTGACAGGCTTCGTATCATATGGAAGAAAAACCAGGTGCTTACCCAGGCAGCGGAGTTGTTTCTCCAAAAGCTAAGAGATAATTACTCTCTCAACTCATATAACGTATCTCTCTAGAAGGCATCTTTACATCAGCGCTCTATTTCGCCTTTGTATTTGCTGATGCCGCCCATGTTGATGATTTGCGTATATCCCATAGCTTTCAGAGCCTTGACCGCCCCTCTGCTGCGTGAACCTCTCAGACAATATGTGAACAACGGCGTAGACTTATCCGGTACAGCTTCCAGTATCGCCTCGATGTTATCCGCAGGAACATTGATCGCTCCGAGTATATGCCCCCGGGCATACTCGTCTGCGTCGCGAACATCGATGATGACCGCTCCATCAGTTTCCCTCGCCAACTCGAGCTCATCGTTAATGTTGACCCTATCCGCGATGAAGAACAGATATCCCGTTACTATGGCGACTACCAGCGGTGTGGCAATGTCGATACTGTCCACGATATCTCCCCCGGCTCCGCTGACGAACCTCTCCAGGATATTCCAGAACACTATAAACAGCACAATATAAATCACAAAAGCTACTCTCTTATCTTTGATCATTTTTGTCCTCCATTCATCCGAATGTATTAAACCACGGTACAGGTATTATCATCATCAAAAAAGCCAGCAGTGGCCCGACCTCGCTGCCCACGAACGCAACAAGTATAATAAAGCCATTGATCGCGGCAGTGCCCAAGCATAGCAGTATCTTTAACCACAGCCACTTTCTCTCCCAAGACAAGCACATGAATATGCACCCGTAAAACCCTAAAAACAGCAGATAATACGGATTGATAATATCCGCAAGATCGTCAAAGGCGACCATAGCGGCTAAGCTCACAGGCATCACAAAGATCGCCAGCAGCGACAGTACCTTTGCTGCTTTGTTCCCGCGGAGTCTATCTATCTTCATTTTGAATTCGTTATTCTTCATTTATATTTCTATATAGTTCGTTGATGCTTTTGTTGGCATGCTCTGAGATATGTTTGTCGACCAGTCTGTCGCGGAGGTCTTTGATCGCCAGCATCTCATCGGCCACATCTTCCAGTCTGTGTTTCTCGCCGGAAATGTAATTCATCATCTTCTCCGCAGTAAACTCAGTGCTCATCTCGATACAGATCAGTCTGGAGAATTCTGCCGGATAGCCCCGCTTCAGCATCAGATCGTATAATTCTTTGCTCTTTTCGTTCATATATGTCACAACTGTTTCTGCCGGCGTAATGGTTCCGCAAGCGGATTTGATTCCGCAGGCAGACCCCTTTCAACTAGCAGCCGTCAGTGCCGCAGAATCTTATCGCCTCTGTCTCGTATACTCCCTCCAGCGCCTTGCGAAGGTCTGTCACGCGGTCCATGTACACCTTGCTATGCTCGGGCATTCCCTCAGCGTTGCATTCGATATATGTGACCACAGTGTTCAGAAGCGACAGCTGATCTATCTCCTCTGTGACTGTATCCTCTACGAGATGCCGATCCATCAGTAATGTATTCTGTATATTCGCCGGGTATCCGATCGCCTTGATATCCTCTTCGGTTGCGGATCTGATCAGCGCCAGAACTTCAAGCAATTCATCCCTATACTGTCCGGCATCGACTTCATGGTCCAAAACCTTCACACCAGTCAAGCCGCATTTTTTTATCACATCTTTAAGTTTATTCTGCATCGTCTGTCCTTTTCTTTGGAACTAGCCCACATACTTCTCGAGTAGCTTCTTGACAATGAAATATGAGATCGTCATATCAAAGGCGTAAAGGCCCAGATATACTGCTGTGCAGAGCTTTGCGTGTTTCTTGTAGTTCCAATCTTTGAAGAAGTCTTCTTTTATCATTTTACGACCTCCGTCTATCCGAATATCTAAACCAATGATAGCATATCGAGTCACTGTAATATACTAATGGAGCAAAAGGGATGGCAGCACCGAAAGGAATGGTGGTACCTATGGAAGAAAGCAAAGGAAAAAGTATTGAAAGCAGATATAAATATCTGCGCATTCAGGGCCTGGAACTGGCCGAGAACACTATGTACGCGAAGGGCGTCTTCAGCATGTGCTGGCAGCTTGTGCAAAACGTCTCAATGGAAGAAGAGGATGCCGAACTCTTCAAAGCGATAGATGCCTGGTTTGCAGAAGTGCTGCCTTTTCCTCCGCAGTGTAAGAACAACGAGAAGGTGGTCTATACAAATACGCCGGGTGAGATCGTTTACGAGGATCAGTATCAGGTGGCCGTAAAAGTGCCGGGATTCCTGACGATAGAAAAGCTGCAGGAGTCGTGGTCGCCTAAAGACTAGCGTTCGTCTCCGATCAAGCGTACACCCTTGAACTGCATCAATATAAACAGCAGCGACACCCAGTGGTACACCGCATTATACTTGGAACGTCAGTGCGTGCTATAATTCAATCAGGTTTATCATATCGTGCGAGAATATCCCTACCTCTACGCAGTAGGTAGCGGGATGAATCGCACACCTATCAATAAGAGTACATTAAACATCCGCTCGCTACAAGCCCGCCCCCATGAGGCCCGCCCGCTTTGACGAGCGTATGCTCTGATCAGATGATCAACGCGGAAAACTAACGGCTGAAAAAGTGCAAGGAAGTACACGATATCTCCATTTCGATGTCGGTTGTCATGGTATAATATGAACAGACGTTCGGAGGTGTATCATGCAGCGCATCAGAGGATATAAGTATCGTGCATATCCAAATAAGAAGCAGGGGGAGTTTTTTGAAAAGACCTTCGGCTGCTGCCGCTTCGTATATAACTATTACCTTGAAGAAAAGCAAAGATTGTGGAGAGAATGGCGCGACACCCTGAGCTATAACCAGATGTCAAAAGATCTCACATCCGTTCTGAAGAGAGAAAATGCCTGGCTGAAAGATGCAGACAGCATAGCGTTACAGCAGAGCCTGCGTCATCTCGACAGGGCATATGACAGCTTCTTCAGGAAGAAGGGCGGCTATCCGAAGTTCAAGTCAAAGAGATACAAACAGAGCTACCGGACTATGAACATAAACTCCAATATATCCATAGATGGAAACTGTATAATTCTTCCCAAAGCGGGCAAAGTAAAGATCGTAAACAGCAGAGACTTTGACGGAAGGATCATAAGCGCGACAGTATCAAGGACAGCAAGTGGAAGATACTACATATCCCTTCAGGTAGAAGAGGAGTACGAGGTCCTTCCTAATGCGGGAGGCAGTATAGGACTCGATGCCGGACTGAAGGCTCTGTATACGACTTCGGATTCGGGAATATATCCAAATCCGAAGACACTGTCACTGCATGAGAAGAGGATAAAGAGACTGCA
>JAZQBC010000037.1:0-28454 GCA_045545495.1 Anaerovoracaceae bacterium
ACAGAGTTCAAGTGGCGGTTCCTCGGGCGGCGGTTGCATAGGAGGTGGCTCGTCAGCATTTTATTGATGCATATCGGGAAACGCTATACATATAACAGACGCCGGATGCCCCGCCTCTATAGGCGGTGGGTTCCATTTTCGGCCGTCGGTGGTGGGTACAATCCCCAACCGACGCTCTCAGGAGCTGAAGCTCCCGGCGTCTGTTGACGGCGTCGCTCGCTCCTGATTGAAAACAATAGGGGAAGAAAGGGAATTCTAAGATGGAAGGTGTAAAAAGGAATCATCTCATAAGAAGAATAACTATGTGCATTCTCTCAGTGATCATGGTCATGACCGCAATGCCGCTTACGGCTTCTGCTGAGAATTATGTTCAGGAGTCTGATACGATGTACTTCTATGAGGATTTTGTCGAAAGTGTAGGTTTCAAGAATGCGAAACAAAGGGCCATCCTTGAGTACATCTACGCTGACTATGTTAATGGGAATGACGTATATAAGGGCGCAGGAGAGTGTTACGGATACGCCGAATCGATAAGAGAGCTGTTCGGCACAAGCTATAAGCAGAGAAACTACGGGGTGAGGCCTACAAAGAAGAATGTCTACAAAAAACTGAAGAATCTGAGACCGGGAACTCATATCAGATTCACCGCTAAGAAAAACGGCAGCGGCACAGCTCACTCTGTTTGTATGTTTAAAATAACAAAGGGATATATATGGTATACCGATGGAAACGTGGATTATAACGGAGCGATAAGGTACACAAAGGAGCCACTTGGCAGTTTTTGCGATAGACAGTTATATTCCGGGCGCAAATACTTTGTATGGTCGAGAGAGCCTAGGGGAAGCATTCCTAAGCATAGTACGGTAAGTGTAAAGACGAATGCGTCATATAACGGCCCTGAGACACATGTTTCGTGGCTTCCTGTAAAGAAGGCGAAGAAGTATATCGTATACAGAAGCGCAGTAAAAAAATCCGGCTATGTAAAGGTTGCGGAGACTAAGAAATGCTTCTATATCGACGAGTCGCAGAATCTCTATGGTAAAGCATTCTATAAGGTAAAGGCTGTAAAATCATCCGGCAAAGGCATCACTTCGAAGCCTGCGAAGGCACTTAGAAAGCTTATGGCGCCAAAAGTATTCATGGAAATAGATGACAGTGCGGCTAATACAAAACTGAACTTCACATGGAACGCTGTTCCGGGCGCTAAGAAGTACAATATTTACAAGTACAATAGCAATAAAGATAAACTGACACTGATCACCACTGTAAAAACCACCAGTTGGCAATGCAAGGCCAATCAAGACAAGTTTAGCGAGTACATGATAACTGCCGCTTCTAACAGGACCGGCTCAGAATCATACCCGGCATATAATTACTATTAAAACAGTAGGGCTTTTGTACGCGCACTACTAATGTAAAAACAAGTGTGGTATCATTAACTAAACAAATCAGAGTTCAACGTTGGGTATCTGTAGGAGGATAAACGACATGAATGCATCAGCTGTTGTGAAAAAATACAGACATAGGACTCTTCTGATAGTCTTTTTTGCAATGGCTATGATCGTAGCTTCGGCCCTTGTGTGGCAGGCAGACGCCGCGCTTCTCAAGACCACAGTGCTCAAGATGGACCCCGGAAAGGTCTATGACATTTCCAAGGCGGACTACAGCACGCAGTACACTATAGAAAAATCCGGAGATTACTGGCTTAAGGGCAGCAGCACGCACGCATTCGTAAGGATCAAAGGCGGGAGCAATGTTAAGCTTCATCTTATGGATGGGCTCAACATCGATACAGGCATGTACAGTTATGTCGGTGATTCGGTCGCAGCAATAATCGTAGAGGATTTTGACGGTACGGTCACACTGTGCACTGAAGCAGGGGCAAATGTGCAGATGAGCGGCTACCTGAGCTGGCCGGGCATAGCAAAAAACGGCCTGAAGACGAAGCTGGTGTTTATGACGGCAGATCCATCAAATCAGGGGACGGCTGAGATCGATTCCACCTTGACACACTTCAAATCCTCGCCCGGCATAGGCTCGTCCTGGGGAGGAGGTCATCCTTTCGGCAATGTCGTGTTTGAGAGTGGCAAATGGGTCGTAGTGGGAACTGATGCCGCCGCAATAGGAGCTTCCAAAGGCAATGATGTGGATGGCATAACGATAAACGGAGGCTATATCGAAGCGAAACACCTTATCTCCCCGTCCAATATGCCATGCGGCCCGGGTATCGGCGTGACAGGCTACGGCGGGACCCTGAAAAACCTGGTCATTAACGGGGGAACTGTAAAAGCGTATGGAGAATACGAGGTAGGGTGGTCACCGTGTGCTCCGGGTATAGGTGCCGGATACGGTGCGCAGGTAGATACAATAACGATAAACGGCGGAACTGTCAGGGCATATGCGGGCCATAAGCTTGAAGGCGCAAAGCCGTCAGGTTGCTCAGGCATAGGTGTCGCCAACAGGGATGCATATACGAGGAATTCCTGCAATGCCATCATAATAAACGGCGGTGACGTACAGGCCTACGGCGGCGGGACCGGCAGCGATGAGGGTTTTGCCGGCATAGGAGGAGCCGCTGTCAAAAGAGTCGAGATAAACGGCGGAACGGTCAGAGGCGAAGGCAGTGAAGGAGAGCATGGCATAGAGGCTCAGAACGTAGTCATAAGCGGAGGAGTCGTGTCGGCAGTCGGAGGCGTCAGCTATTCAGAGCTTTACGGTTCGGTCGTTTATCACAAGGGGCACGGAATATGCTCCACTGCGGGTGACGTTCGGATATCCGGTGGAACCGTAACAGCAACGCGAAAGGATACCGGAGGCAGCAACAAAGACATAAACGCCAAGGGCAACATTGTCATTACCGGTGGTTCCGTTGATGTGTCTGACACCAATAAGACGCCCGTCAATGAAAGCGGACAGCAGCTGAAAAAGACGGTATTCAACCTGAAAAAGAGTGACGGAAGCGTAGTGAGCGATGCCGATGTCACTGCGGCAGGCTTCGACGGTCTTTCATATAACTACGGCATAAAGGACGTCCGTGTCAAAGCAGATGAAAAGCTTTACTTTTGGCTGCCTGATGATTCTGCTGTCATAGATGCAGAGACTTCTGACAGATACTGCGGGAACGTAGGCGCGGGTCAGATAACCGATGATAAGCACAGCGTATTCCTCGGACCGGGAACTGATGTCAATATACGTACATCCGGCAATGGCGCCACGGAAGGCAGCGCAGTGATCGCTTACGGACAGAAGAAGCTGATCGATATCAAGATGGACAGTAAATTCTCGGGTTCCGGGTATCTGCTTGAGGGTTTCTATCTGGACTCCGGATTCGAGACGCTGCTCGCAGACCGTGAGGGAAATCTTGCCGCAAACGTAAAACAGAACGGAAAGGCAGTGACTGATGCGGACGGCAAGTGGAGCAACATGGACCTTCTTGGTTCAGAGATAACTATATTTGCAAAAGTAAAGTACACCATCAAATTCGATTCCAACAGACCTACAGGAGCCAGCACTCAGATAAGCGGCGATGTGGGAAATCTATATGCATATATAGGTCAGAAGACGCCGATCAGTCTGACGGAGAATTATTCCCTGCCGGGGTATGATCTGTCCGCTGTAGGGTGGAACACGAAGCCTGATGGCAGTGGAGACTCATATAAGCTGGACGGGACGGATGTTGATCTGTCCGGCCACATAGGTAACGGCGGCTTTGTTACGCTCTTTGCTATGTGGGAACCTAAAAAGTACACTATCACTTTCAGATCAGAAGAAGGAGGAGTCGGACCTGACAGTCAGGAGGCTGTCTTTGACAGAACCGGCACTCTGAAGAAATTCTCTGACATGGATTGGGATTATCCGGGCCATACCCTGCATGGCTGGGCAGGCAGCGGATTCGGGTCTTTCTACGATGACGGTGAGGACTTCTTCAATCTCTGTTCTCTCGATGAGAACGGAGTCCCGCAGGGAAAGACCCTTACGGCTGAATGGCTGGGCGAGGGTGAGATAAAGGTGACGGTCACTGTCGACGGCGTGCCTAAGGACGTGACTGACGATATAAGGATAATCGGGATAAACGGAACGTCCGCAGAGCTTCCGCTCATTGATAACGGCAGTGGACATTATAGCGGGAATCTTGCCAGACTGCCGGCGGGGAACTATCAGCTTGTCATGGAAAGCGACAGCTATGCGGTGCCTCCTGAAAAACAGAAGCTGAGCCTGACTGATACATCTGTATGCTCGGTTGTGCTCGACTTCTACACGGTCGAGATCAAGAAAGACGATCACGTAAGCAGTGCATACCTAAGCACGAAAGGGACGATAAAACCGACTGATTCCTTGGAGGTGGCAGACGACACACCGGTGGTCATCAGCGCTGCCACAGAGAAGGGCTATCATTTTGACGGCTACTCCGTGGCAGGAGTCGAGCCTGAATGGGAGAAGGATGCCCTGACTGCAGAACAGACGATCAAGGTGCTCGGGCAAGCGGAGATAACAGCCCATGCCGAAGCAGACCTGTATCATATTCGCTTCGACTCCAATGCAAAGAAGGGTGTCACCGGCGAAATGGATGATCAGGATATGGTCTATGGACAGGATCAGGCACTATGGAAAAACCGTTTTGAAAGAAAGGGAGCGGAGTTTGACGGCTGGAATACCAAGGCCGACGGAAGCGGTCATAGCATAGCAGACGGAGCTGAGATCACTACGGATATCTGGGATAAGATGGGTCCTCCGGCAAACGACAGCGAAGTGACCCTATACGCGCAGTGGAAGCTCACCGACTACGCTATCAGATATGACCTCGCCGGAGGACATCTGCCGGAGGGAAAGGTCAATCCTGAGAAGTATAATATAGAAACTCCGGATATAACACTGACCGACCCACTGTGGAAAGATGACAGCTTCAGATTCATCGGCTGGGTCGGTACGGACTGCTCGTCACCGGATAAAAAGCTTGTGATCCCTACAGGATCTATCGGCGACCGTCAGTACACCGCTGAGTGGGCCGAGATCACATATTCGGTTATGTTTGATACCGATGGCGGCACTGAAATAGATACGCAAACTCTCAACGTGCATCAGAAGGCTAAGAAGCCGGCGGATCCTGAGCGCGAGCATTATACATTCAGAGGTTGGTATTCGGATAAAGAGTGCAGCAAAGAATTCGATTTTGGCAAAGAAATAACCGAAGATACAATAGTATATGCCGGTTGGGACCACATAAAGCGCGAGATAACATACGATCTGAACGGCGGAAAGTTGAACGGAAAGAGTGGCAAAGTCGTTATCGAAGCAAACGAGGGCGACGTGATCACTATTATGGACGCTCCGGTCAGAAAGGGATATTCCTTCAAATACTGGAAGGGATCAAAGTATTATCCGGGTGATGACTACAAAGTCACTGCCGACCATACTCTGAAGGCTGTATGGAAGAAGGACAAGTCTGAAGGCGGAGGAGGCAACAAAGGAAACGGCGGCAATAACGGCAACCATGGCGGAGCAAATACCGGAGATGATACCGGACTGCCGCTATGGATAGCGCTGCTTGGGGCATCGATCGCTGCGCTGACGGGCTTTGGGCTTAAACGCATAAAAAGACAATAAGATCACATGTAACAAAAAGGCACCCGCTTACTGAAAGTAAGTGGGTGCTTTTTTAAAGCTGACTTAGTAGCTGGTCTAGTAGTATTCGCCCGGAACGATGATGGTTATATCAGACAGAGCGAAGGAAGTGCATGGGTGGATCTCACCGCACTGCTTATCTGCCCATCTGCGTCCATCGGTCTCAGCAGGGATGAATACATCGCCTGATGTGACTCTGGAGCGGCACCATCCACACTCACCGGAACGGCACTTCGACGGAGCCTTGATGCCTGCGCGCTCGATAGCTACGAGTATAGGCTCGTTTGCATTGCAGTCGCAGGTGTATTCATTAGGGCCCTGTTTAACAGTGAGCTTGAAGACTTTGTCCTTGCAGTCCTTTGGATATCCGGGCTGTTCCCAAACTGTCTTGGTTGCGCCAAGGAATTCGCTTCTGACGAACTTTTTCTCAAGTCCGAGCTTGTCGACTTCTTTTCCGATGAAGCGGTACATCGCTTCAGGTCCGCAGATGAAGATGCTGTATGGATCTTCTCCCGCGTACTTCTTGATGATGTCGGCTGTGATGAAGCCGTGCTCATATCCTTCTCTTTCCTCGTCGGAGAGTACGTGGACCACTTTGACCTTGTCGGTCTCGCTCGTGATCTGGTCAAACTCATCCTTGAAGAGGATAGCTTCTTCTGTGCGGCTTCCGAAGATGATAGTAAGCTTGAAGTCTTCGATACCGTCGCGAATAGCATATGCCATCGAAAGGAATGGGGTGATTCCCGATCCACCGGCGAGAGCCACGATGTGGTCAGCGTCTCTGTACTTCTGATAATAGAATGCGCCGAGTCCTTCGGAACCCTTTACCTTATCGCCGACTTTGAAGTTATCAAGCATCCAGTCAGCAGCAAAGCCACCAGGATTCTTCTTGATAGTGACTGCCACTTTGCCTTCCTCAAGAGCCCATTTAGGCGAAGAGGAGATAGAGTATGGACGTGTCACAAAACTGTCTCCGATAGGGAGCTTGAGCGAGATGTACTGGCCCGCTCTGAAGTATGCGGCCGGCTTGCCATCAGCTCTCTTGAGCATGAATGTCTTAGCGCCTGCAGCGGCGTGGTCTATGATCTCGTCGATCACGAACTCCTGGAAGTCAGGGTGCAGAGCCTTGGCAAAATTGTTTACAGGATAATTTGCAGTGATCTCCTTGGCCGGAGCCGCAGCGATGACTTTCTCTCTGTCCTTCGCAAGATTAGCGAATTTGAGCATGTCGAGAAGTCCTATAAGTCCTACTTTGAAATTGAGTGCCATTACTTTGTACCTCCTTCCCTAAGTTCTCTGCAGGCAAGTGCAGCTGTGAGGTCTCCGTTGATCCATGTGGATGAGTAGCCGTCAGCCATGAACGAACCGGCGCCGATGTGGCGGAGTCCCTTTATAGTGAAGTCTGCCTCGATGTTCATCATTCTCGCGATGATGCCGTCCCAATCGCTTACTTCGAATCCATAAGGTGTGCCGTCAGGTGTTCCGAGATATCTCGCGAAAGTCATAGGTGTCGCGACCTCAACCTCTTCGATGTAAGGTTCCACATCGATGCCGAGATTCTTCTTCATGTCATCGATGCACTTCGCGATCATCTTATCTTTGACCTTGTAGTAATTCTCCGGTGTGAGCTTAGCCCAGTCGTCGGACTCGCTGAACAGCTTGGTGAAGCTGATGACGCAGGTGCCTTCAGGCGAGAAATCAGGGATCAGATTGTTATAACTGATCAGAATGTTGTAATCATTGTCGATGCTCTTCATGTACTCATACTCTTTGCGCGAATCCGCAGTCTCCGAGAAGAATACACAGTAGTCTTTGAGACCGAGCTCTTCGACTGTCTTATTGAGCGCCATGTAGATCATGCAGAACTTGGTGCTGAACTTCTTGTTTCTTGCTGCCGAGAGCTTCTTATCTCTCTCAGGTACCATATCTTTAGGTATCATCTTGGCATCGATGATGTCAGGGTTGATGTTAGCGAGCACCTGATCGCACTCCACATCGCCAAGACTTGTCCTTACTCCGCAGACCTTATCGCCATCGAAGAGGAACTGCTCAGCTCTGCAGTTGAACCATGCCTCTCCTCCGAGTTCATAGAATCTGTTCATGAAGGTCATTGAGATCTCATGCGAAGTGTGATGAGGGATAACGGCCTTACGGATGACGTACATGTCGATCATGTTTCCGAAGTGGAAGAAGTTGATCTCATCCAGCGGAACTCCCAGATATGGCCAATATACTCCGAGGATATCGATCGCTCTCTGAGGGATCTTCAGTGCCTGGAGCACTTTCAGCGCATTGTATCCGCACGCTCTCAGGGTGTTAGGGAAGTGCTTCTGCATGTACTTTGACTCGTTAGGAGTGCCGTCGTTCATGTAGACTTTTGCCGCTCTTACTTCAAGCAGCAGATCGAAGAACTTCTCCATCGACTCCCTAGATCCCGGTACGTATTCTTCCATCTTAGCGATGAATTCCTCGCGGCCTGTCGGCATGGTGACATCCATTGGCGCGCCATCCGAATATGTCGAGATGCATCTGTAGCATTCCGGTACGGTGATCCAGTCGACGTTTACTCCGTTTCTCTCCATGAGAAGTCTGACATGGCCCTTGTTGTCGTCAGGACCGAAGTCACAGATCTCATGGACACTCGGGTCGAACTCAAACCTCCCTCGTCTGAAGCTGGAAGCGCATCCCCCGGGCAGGTTGTGCTGATCGATCAGAAGGGTCTTTTTGCCTTCGACCGCGCACTTTACAGCCGCGCTGAGACCGGCGTTACCGGCTCCGACAACTACTACATCATATTTTGCTGCCATAATTCCTCTCCTTTCTTAAGTATTTCAAGTTTTCGCTCATATAGCTTGAGTGACTCATTGTTTTTGTAATAAGCATCGCATCCATATCTTGCTATGAATCTCGATGAATATGGCCCTAAAGTCAGTTCGGTGACAAGTATCACCATTTCTTGCCCTTGACCCCAGACTTTTTCTGCGAAGTCGAAGAGCTTATCCAATTTGCCCCTTGCGTCAGCGGCCTTGGTTTTCATATCCGCGACCAGCGCGTCATAATCCGATTTGATCTCAGCGAAATCTGAGATGTGCTCGTGAGCATGCATGAATTCAAGCACTGTCTCGTACTTGAGCCTCGCGTCAGCAGAGAGGACTCCCATGCGGCGGAACCTGTGGTACATATCTTCTTCGGCCGAAGTGACCTCATGGATATCCGCGCCTTCCTTGACTTGCTTAAGTAGCTTTAGAAGCTCTGTCACGCAGTCCTCGGTCTTCATCACAGAAGAGATGTCTGCGTTCGCGTTGTCCAGAAGAAGCCCGAGAAGGGAAAGCCTCTCGTCGAACGGTGCATTTGCCGCGCGCTCTGCGATAGCAGGGTCCTCATTGCCCGCGAGTATATCGTGTATCTTGTAGTCGGATCTGTATTTGTTGAACAGGTCGTAATATGAAGCGAATTCCTCAGCGGTCTCAGGATACTGGAGATATTGCTCTATAAGAGCCTGATCTACAGGGAGACCGAGTTCTTCATATATCGAGATGATTCGGCTGAGATCAGTCCAGCCTCTCGCTGTCACGAATCTTTTGCCGAGAGCGGTCTCTTCTATCCTGAAGAAGTTAGCTCTTTTGGCTTCGAGGTAGGTGATGACTGCGGCATGTATGCCCGTGCCATACGAATAGGATCTCCACGCGTCGAAATCAGGCTCAACGTCGATCCTCTTGAGCCTGTCCCAGATGACGACATCGAATTCCTTGGCGTTACGGTTGTATTCGACAGGATTGCCTGCGGTCACTATGATCCAGCCTTCAGGCACCTTGTGCTTTCCAAAGGTCTTGAATTGCAGGAACTGAAGCATAGAAGGCGTAAGTGTCTCCGACGCGCAATTGACCTCGTCCAGGAAAAGTATGCCTTCCTTGAGACCGGTGTCTGCCATCATATCGTAGACGGAGGAGATGATCTCGCTCATCGTATACTCGGAGACATCGTATTCGGCATCCTCGTAAGTTTTGTGGACTATCTTAGGAAGGCCGAGCGCCGACTGCCTGGTATGATGGGTGATCGAGTAGCTTACGAGCCCGATGCCGAGCTCTTCGGCGACCTGACGCACTATAGCTGTTTTTCCTATTCCCGGAGGCCCCATAAGAAAGAGCGGCCTCTGATCTTCTACCGGCAGCACATAATTGCCGAATCTGTCCTTGACCGAATAGGCCTTGATCGTATTGATCACTTGTTCCTTGGCTTGTGCTATGTTCATAATTCGAATTCTCCTTCGTCAGGATTATTATAATTCAAAATCCCCTTCATCAGGATTTTTGTGTATCGACATGAGTAGGGCAGTGATCTCAGATCTGCCCGCTTCGTTTGACTGTATGATGTATCTGTCTATATCCCCATGCAGAAGGCTACGGCTAGCGATGCCGTTCATTGCTGGGACATTGTTGTTCTTGATGATCCACTCCATCACGAGTTCTTCGTACCGAGAGATGAAGTCTTCAGCTATAGCGGCTGTCTCGGCATTATGCCTATCCGGGCAAGAGCACCAAAGCAGGGTGTATTGCAGTTTTTCGTGATGCCGTATGTTAGCAGGGTAACCGCAGCCGATGTAGCCCTCCACCAGAGCATCACAGCATCCAAATGCGTCGCTTCCGATGATAGTGCCAGGCCCCGGGACTTCTATCTGCCTAAGGTTATCGCAGCTAAAGAAAGCCTTCTCCTCGATCTTCTCAAGCCCGTCAGGGAGCAGGGCAGATACAAGGCCCGTCTCACCAAAAGCTTCCTCGCGGATGATCTTGAGGCTCTTTGGGAATGTGACATCGCGGAGATTCACGCAGCCATAGAAAGCGATCTCACCGATATCCGTCACTCCCTCAGGAATGACGACAGACGTCAGAGTCTCGTCCTGCGTATAGGTGCCTTCTATGAGTCTTCCATTTGTGATCTTGCTTTCGTCTATAGTCATTTATGCTTTAGTCGCCTTGCTTTTTCTATTCTTAAGTCTAGAGCCTATAGCCCCATAATTTCATCTGCCTGCAGCTCTACCTTCATTGCCCAATCAGGCACCCAAGCGTCAGTCAGGCTGTCGTTGTGAATGATGAATGCCACATCATAGCCGGGATATTTCTCAGGAAACTTGCCTTTGCCATCAGTAAAGTAGAGGAGGCCTCGGAGGTCTGTAAGTTTTCGCTCCTCAAGTAGCTTGCCGACATAGTCGAACACAGGCCTGAAATCCGTTTGCCCGAGACCTTTGATCTCCGTGGTCTTGAAGTATGATTCAAAGTCTGACGAGGAGCGGATGAGAGCAACGTCTCTTATCTCGTCGTCGCACTGTATGATATACAGATTCATCTGCGAATCGAATGAGTTCTGCGCTGACAGCACATCATGCGTATGTTCTACGAATTTCTGTACTATCTCACCGCGCACACTTCCCGAAGTATCGATCGCTATGACGAAGTCCTTTATGTTCTTGTGGTCTCTGTATTCAAGCGGCTCGATCAGAGGGATGTCCCCGTAAAGCTCGAGTCCGTAAGTGTAGTAGTTGTTGTCGAATTCCTCCTCGGAAAGCCTTATAGTCTCCAAGCGTACGCCAAATCTCTTGAGGAACTCGGTGTAGTTGTAGCGCACTCTGTTTATGTCCCTTAGGTTCTGGGTGAGGGCGCCTGTATCATTATGGAAAAGCTCAAGCTCGGTCTGCATCCTTTTGGATATATCGTCCCAAAGCTCGTTGAGGTCGATCTCGCTTGTGACCGCCGCATCGGGTCTGCCACCGCCATACCAAAGATCGTGCTGATCGGCCTGGAATATCTCGCTCCATTTGAAGCAGTCGGTCATGGATACCTCTCCGCTGTTAAGGTAGCTGTAGATGCGCTCTGCAGTGAGGTAGTTTATCTGTTCTCTTATCTTTGAAGTGATCTCCAGCTCCAGATCCTGCCTCTTGGCATAAAGAAAGTCACGGCCGAGTCCGTTGATCGAATCTTCGACCGCTATGTCCGCCGCGAGATCCCACTTTATACGGTCGATCCCGGGGCCTACTATGCTGTGTCTGAATACGCTGTGGAGCACGCAGTGGAGCAGGTCACGCGTAACAACGCTCTGCTCACCCATATAAGACGCTATCATCGTCCAAGGACTGTACATCACAAATCCGCTGCTCCCGGCAAGCCCGTAATTCATGTTGGGGATACAGCGAAAATTACCGATGGCCCTGTCCATGAACCTGAGATTCAGGAGTATGGAATTCCTGGCATTGGCAATTATTTCAGCAGATAATTCCTGCGCTTTTTTGTCGCGTTCGGTGAGATTGTCCATAAGATCCGAGCACGAATCAGATGCTACCGGCGATATTGATTCAATACTACGTCGATACTGCTTCGCGTGATTGTTTCCAATACTCTTCTTAATTAATGATATTCTTATCGGCGAATGTCCGCAATCACAAAATAAGTGATGATTAATGAACCCAAACAATGAATGGTGTCGCACAAAAATTAGGGAAAATTTTGCAGGAATTAGGGATCCTATTGTTTGCCCGCTCTTCGTAAAAAAGGCTACAATTAAGTACCTTGGAAAACCAAGCGAAAATGGGCATTTAAAGGGACATATAAAGGGAGCATAAAACGATGAATGCAAATCTGAGCGAAAGACTCAACTATGAGTTGTTGATGCTTGAACATAAAAGAAAAGAGTACTTTTTACGTCTTGAACAGGTAGGCAATTACGATGGTATTATCTTGCGGCGTATCAAGAGCAGGAACAATTATTACTACTGTATAAAACGACCTGGCGATACCTCGTATAGCTATATTGGTCGTGCATCTCAACGCGAGGTTTCCCGGATATGTGAAGCACGTTTTCTGGAGGAAGCAAAGAGGCGCGTTGAAAATAACATTGAGCTGATAAACTCCCTGATCAATAATTATCTTCCGCTCGATATCGATCATATCAACGAAGATCTCCCTAAAACATACCGATTTGAGCCACAGCTTGTATCAGAAAAATACAAAGATGCCAACGCAAAATGGCTAGCCCAAAATCTTGATTTCCAAAAGAACTTTCCTGAGAACTATCCGGAAAACAAAAAGCATCGGACGTCTGACGGGATACGGGTCAAAACAATAAGCGAAGCGCTTATATATGAACGGTTTAAAGATGCAGGACTAACCGTGATCTACGAATTGCCATTTCTTCCTGTTGACCACGGGCCGGCAATTTACCCTGATTTTGCCGTGCTATCTCCAATTGATTTAGAGTCTGTTATATTTGTGGAATTTGTTGGACGCATGGACCTTCAACATTATCGTGAGGGTTTCGCAAGAAAAGTAGGACGCTTCATCGATAGCGGCTATATTCCAGGTGTCAATTTATTCTTTATCTTTAGCGATCGTGATGGAAATATAGATTCTTTACAGATCACGAAGGTTATAGCCGACATCCTCGGGCTACGAAACACCCAACTATCATGATAAAAGAGCCAGGCCTAAGGTGCAGCAGCTGTTTTCTGGTCGCTTGGTCAGGCGGAGGCTCTCACAGCACGCACGGGAACACCGTACACCACGAACGACGATATCCCGTGCGCGCTTAAACCGCATTGTCATTAACTGGCAACAACCATTACCGATATATTTACCGGCCATGTTCCTGCGCACTCCCGGAGTCTGCTTGATCGATCGCTCCGTCCTATAACTTTCCGGGCGAGATTAGTAGCTCCCACCGGCCAGCGCTGGGGTTTTCGGAGTAGACTGCAATATTTGCCTAAAGGTAATTTATACACATATCTGGACCTGATTGACGTTGTTACTTATAACCAATATCAATGCACGAATGAATAACATTGTTTGTCCTTTTAATGCATAAAGCCTCAAAAAGGACAAACATTTTGTTTTTTTGAAAAAAACGAGCCCATTTAAACGGAGTGTAATAAGTCTAAATGATGTGAATTTGAATAATTATTCATGATTCCTGCATAATTGGAGAATTTTCAGATGAGCAGTTTCTATATGGAACTTTATGTCGAGATATCAGCACTCGTTCGATCTTGCCTGTTATTCATTGGAGGCATCAAGTTTAGGGAAAGTAAATAACGTTGTTATTCATCGTGGCATAAAAAATGCAGGAGAAGGAATAACCGATATAGGTTAAACGTCATGTATAAGGTGAATAAAAGATACAAGAGATCTATTGGCGCAGTTGCTGTGAGAGGGCAGGAGAGAATAAGTGGCAAAAGAGCGGTCGAGAAGTCGGGAATGTGTGGCGGGTTGTGAAGCCAAAAAATACTTCGATTGTACTTTTACGCATACACATAAAGGACTATAATTAAAGAGGAAACTGAAGGGGATTTTTAAAATGTTTCTGTTGTTTACAACCTTAAGAAAAGGAGGTGGACTACTTTGGACAAGCACTATGACATAGTTGTTGTCGGCGCAGGAAATGCCGGATTGAGTGCTGCTTTGCACTGCGCTGTCGAGGGCAAGAAAGTACTCTTGATCGAACAGCACAATCTTCCGGGCGGCTGCGCAACAAGCTTCAGAAGGGGAAGGTTTGAATTCGAGCCTTCACTTCACGAACTCTGCGATATAGGTAGCGCAGAAGATCCTGCTGAGATCCGTCAGATGATGATGGACTACGGCGTAGAAGTAGACTGGAAGGAAGTTCCGGATTGCTTCCGCATTATCAGCAAATACACTGACGGGACGCCGATGGATGTAACGATGCCTTTCGGCTGCGAGAATTTCATCAACAAAATGGAAGAATACGTTCCCGGCTCGCGTCCTAAGATGGAAGAGTACTTTGAGCTCCTGAACGAGACCATGGCAGGCACCGCGTATATAAGCGCATCCAACGGCCACGCCGATTCAAACGTACTCAAAGAAAAGTATCCTAATCTTCTCAGAACAGGCGCTTACCCTGTGAGCAAGGTATGGAAGGCGATGAACATGCCACAGAAATGCTGCGACATCATGGCGACATACTGGGGCTACCTCGGTGTAGACATGGACCGCATGGCATTCATCCATTACTGCAACATGTTCATGAAATATGTTTCGCGCGCGGCTTACATCCCGGCGCACACTTCGCACGAGATAAGCACAGCGATGGTCGAAAGACTGAGAGAGCTCGGCGGAGATATCTGGTTCAACTGCAGAGCCGAAGAGTTCCTCTTTGACGGAGACCAGCTTTGCGGAGTGCGCACAAGCAGCGGCGAAGTGTCGTGTGACTACGTGCTCGCAAACATCAATCCGGACATCATTTACGCGAAGATGATGCCTAAGGAGCTTATCCCTGAGAGAGAGAAAAAGCTCAGCGCCGCGAGAGATCATAACTACAGTGCGAGGATGTTCACAGTGTATGTAGGCCTCAACAAGACTATCGAAGAGCTCGGCATCAAGGACTACTGCATATTCTTCGCAGACACATCAGACTCTGTCAAGGAATACAAGAACATCCTTGGCGGATATGATTCGAACAATTTCACTATCTTCCTCTGCAACAACATCGTCAATCCTGACGCGTCGCCGGCCGGCACATCGATGGGATTCTTCACCTCGATGGGTAATCGCGACGAGTGGAGCGACCTCAGTCAGGAGGATTACGTGGCGTATAAGAACAAATACGCGAAGAAGTTCATCAAGACTCTCAAAGACCGTGCGGGCATCGACATCGAGCCTTACATCGAAGAGATCTGCGTTGCTTCTCCATGGACTTTCGCCAGATACCTCGGAGTGCCTGAAGGAGCTGTCTACGGTTATGAGACCGCTGAATGGGACGCTATGATGGCCAGAATGATGATGCTCAATGACGATTATCCGATCAAGGGTCTTCGCCCGATCGGAGCTGCAGGCCCGAGAGGTGACGGTTACAGCTCAGCTTATGTGTGCGGCAGACTTATGGCCCGCCTTGCACTGAGAGATCTAAAGGAAGAAGGGAGGTAGTGACATGGCAGTTAAAGTAAAAATCGGACTGATCGGCGCGCTTGATATGCTCAAGTTCAAGAACATGGCCAAAGTGCGCGAGTCTGTGATCCAGGCTGCACCGGCCAACGAGATCACAGCGGACTTCGCGATCAATAACCATGCCAAGGCGCTCCACCCTGATTTTCAGGAGCTTATAGTCGACAAGGTGATCGACCACGGAGAGGCCGGCGCCAAGACCTATCTCATGAGATCCGCAGACGGCGGCCCGCTCGCATACTTCCGCGCAGGCCAGTATCTGTCTCTTAAGCTCGCGATAGGAGAGAGCGCTCTTACAAGGCCGTACTCTATTAGTTCCTCGCCTAAAGATGCGCTCGAAGGAGTCATATCTGTAACGGTAAAGAAAAATCCTGGAGGATTCGCCGCTGAGCATATCCTTGATGAATTCAAGGAAGGGGACAAAGTACTGTCATCGGGGCCACAGGGCAATTTCTACTATGAGCCACTGAGAGATCCTGAACATATCGTAGCTCTTGCGGGTGGATCAGGCATCACACCGTTCCTTTCGATGGCACAGGCCATAGCAGATGGTACAGAGGATTTCGATCTGACCATACTGTTCGGAAGCAGGACAAAAGAGCAGATACTCTTCAAAGACGAACTCGAAGAGCTTGCGGCTAAGTGCGGTAAGATCCATGTGGTTCATGTGCTTTCAGATGAAGAGGCTGAAGGCTTTGAACACGGTTTCATCACGGCAGATCTCATAAAGAAATATGCCAAAGAGCCATACAGCGTATTTGTATGTGGTCCTGAGGCGATGTACAGATTCCTCAAAGGTGAGCTTGACAAACTCGGGCTTCCTATCAAGAACATCCGTAGCGAGATGCTTGGCGTAACAAAGAATATCGCCGATGTAGAGGGCTTCCCGGCAGAGGCCAAAGGAAAGGAATTCAACATCACGGTAAGGCAGGGCGCTCACGCCTACGATGTCAAGGCCAATGCTGAAGAGCCTATCCTGGTAGCTGTTGAAAGAGCGGGCATAACCGCGCCTTCACGCTGCAGAAGCGGAGAGTGCGGATGGTGCAGATCCAAGGTGATCTCGGGCACATACTTCGCTCCTGCCGAGAACGAGAATAGACGCTGGGCGGATATCCATTGGAACTACATCCATCCATGCTCCACGTTCCCGACTTCGGATATGGTGATCGAAGTGCCTTCGGAGTACATCCCGAAATAGACCAGTAAGCACATATCAAATAGAAGACTACTCCAAAGTTTACGGAGTGGTCTTTTTTGTGGTTGCATCGAGTGCGAAGATGTTGTTCAATATGAGGCGCAGGCATTTTTACACTGCCGTTCCAGGCAGGGGGCAGCGAGCATGGATATCACGAACTAAGCTAGGCAACAGGAGTATCGTAATGGCGATAATTTACAACAAAAACAAGCAGACATTTTCCCTTAATACTGCGAGTGCTACATATCAGATCAAGATCGGGAATCTCGGATATGTGAAGCATCTTTATTATGGAGATCCTATCCGAGACGATGACATGTCGTATCTGATATGCCGTTACGACAGAGGTTTTTCAGGCAATCCCTACGATTCGCTCGCTGAGAGAACTTTTTCCCTCGACGCGCAGCCTCAGGAATTCACGACACAGCAGCAGGGAGACTTCAGGATCAGCTCGATCGGAGTAAGGAATTCGGACGGAAGTTTTTCCTTTGACGGAAGATACCTCTCGCACAGGATTTATAAAGGAGCCTTCACATTGAACGGTCTTCCTACGGCTTTCGCGCTGGACAAAGACACTGCTGACACCCTTGAGATAACGCTCGAAGACGCAGTGAGCAAAGTTCAGGTTACACTGCTTTATACCGTGTTTGAAGAAGCGGATATCATAATGCGCGCTGCGCGTGTACATAACGCGGGCAGTGAGGCGATCCATCTTGAGAGGATGATGTCGTTTTGCATGGACTATCTGAACGGAAGCGATATGGACCTCATATCGCTCCACGGGCGCTACGGACAGGAGCGTCAGGTAGAGAGGCAGCCTATGACACATCATGTGCATAGAGTAAGAAGCGGCCGAGGCATATCCTCTCATCAGCAGAATCCTTTTGTTACGCTGGCAGACAGGGCAACAGACGAGGATCATGGATCGTGCTACGGCTTCGCTCTTATGTATTCGGGGAGCTTCACAGCCGAGGCCGAACTCGATCAGTATGATCAGCTCAGGCTTGTTATGGGAATCAATGACAGCATGTTCAGCTACCCTGTAGGTCCCGGAGAGGACTTCGATGCACCTGCTGTCTTGATGACTTACAGCGGCAGCGGTCTCACAGAAATGAGTCATCATTTTCACAGGTTTTTCAGGACCAATCTTAACAAAAGCAAATTCATCAGCGATGAAAAGCGCCCGATACTCATCAACACCTGGGAGGCAGCTTTCTTCACTTTCGATGATGAGAAACTGATCAATATAGCCAAGGCAGCTAAGGATATGGGTGTTGATATGGTGGTCATGGACGACGGCTGGTTTGGCAAGCGCGATGACGACAACTCAGGACTCGGAGACTGGTACGTCAATGAGAATAAAATAAAATGCGGGCTGAATGGTATGGTCAAGCAGATCAATGACCTTGGTATGAAATTCGGATTGTGGTTTGAGCCCGAGGGTATTTCGGAGGATTCCGATCTGTACCGAGCCCATCCTGACTGGGCAATGCAGATACCCGGAAGGAACGCTGTAAGAAGCCGTAATCAAATGATACTGGACATAAGCAGAAAGGAAGTCCAGGACTATCTCATCGAACACATCAACAGCGTGATCGACAGTGCGGATATCTATTATGTGAAGTGGGATATCAACCGTTCTATAACAGATATATGGTCTAACGGTCTTGCCGGCGACAGGCAGGGCGAGGTAGGCCACCGCTATGTGCTTGGGCTCTACCGCATCATGGATGGCATAATCAAAACCCACCCGGATATCATGTTCGAGGGCTGTGCCGGCGGTGGCGGGCGTATGGACCCGGCTATGCTGACATATTTCACACAGTATTGGAGCTCGGACAACACAAGGCCGCTCGACAATCTGAAGATACATTACGGCTCATCGTTCCTGTACCCTGTGTGCAGCATGGGAGCTCATGTTTCGGATGCGAGCCCTATGATCCCTATCGAGACGAGGGCGGCTGTCGCCATGTGCGGCACGTTCGGCTATGAACTCGATGCCACACATATGAAAAAGAAGGATCTTAGACTCTGCAAGAAGATGAGCGATCTTTATCACAAATACTATGATCTCAACTTCTTCGGAGATTATTACAGATTGTCTGATCCGTTCAGTAGCGCTAATCTCATAGCCTGGGAGAGCGTCGCTCCGGATAAGAGCGAGGCCCTGGTGACTGTAGTCACGGTCAGGACAACAGTGAACGGGCCTCAGGAGTACATAAAGATCAAAGGACTTGATCCTGACAGGATGTATAAATTCAAATTTGATGATAAGAATCTAAAACTGAGCGGAGCTGCTCTTATGCACGGAGGGATCCCTATTCCGAGGGAAGTCCCTGAATTCACATCATTTATATATCACTTGACAGAAGTGTAAGAGGCGAGCTCTACAAGCACATCAGCCATCTTTTCAAGTGACTGCACAGGGATGTACTCCGTGTTCGAGTGGAAGTTCATGCCTCCTGTCGAGAGATTAGGGCATGGCAGGCCTTCGTAGGTAAGCCTGGCTCCGTCTGTGCCGCCCCTGATAGCGACAACATTAGGCACGACCCCACAGGCTGTGAATGCAGCCTTTGCATCGTCTATAAGGAACATATGCGGCTCTATCAGCTGCTTCATATTGCGGTATTGCTCGCGGATCTCGAGCTTTACCGCATTTTTATATTTCACATTGAGGCAATCGACATACTTTTCCATGAGCTCGATTTTGCGGCTGAAGAGATCTGCGTCGTGATCCCTTATGATATAGCGGGCTTCAGCATGGCTCTCATCTCCATTAAGCTGCATCAGATGATAGAATCCGTCATATCCGTCAGTGTATTCCGGACGCTGCTCCTGAGGGAGCATGCTGTCAAGCTCGGCTGCTATCTTTACTGCGTTGATCATGATGCCCTTAGCACTTCCCGGATGTATGTCGCGTCCTTTTACATATACTCGCGCTTCGGCAGCGTTGAAATTCTCATATTCGATCTCGCCAATCTCTCCGCCGTCTACTGTATAAGCGTAGTCCATGCCAAATCCTTCGATATCGAAGTGATCGGCGCCTCGGCCTACTTCCTCGTCAGAAGTGAACGCGATACCGATCTTTCCGTGCGGTATGGATGGATCCGAAAGCAGCCTCTCAGCCATTGTCATTATCTCAGCTACCCCGGCCTTGTCATCAGCGCCAAGGAGCGATACTCCGTCTGTGACGATCAGGTCGCAGCCTTCGTAGTGTTTGAGCTCAGGATATACCACCGGATCGAGCGAGACTGAATCGTTCAGCTTTATGATGCCGCCGTCGTAGTTTTCGTGGATCCTGGCAGCTGAGGCATCTCCCGGTGCGCCCGGAGCGGTATCCATGTGGGAAATGAAACCGATCGCAGGTACGTCATTATCATCGCCCAGATTTGAAGGAATATAGCCATAAACGTAGCAGTACTTCTCATCAAGACGCACATCCGAGACGCCCATAGCTTTCATTTCATCAGCTAAAAGCCCGGCCAGTCTGAACTGCTTTTCTGTGCTCGGTGAAGAATCGCTGTCTTCATCCGACTGTGTATCTATAGAAATATATCTCATGAATCTTTCGGTGATGTTACTCATTTATGATATGCCCCCAATCATCTGCGTTAGTTGAATATGCGTGCCCGTTGATTATAACACATGAGAGCCATATCTCTTTGACACTGTTTTGAAGCGCATTGTACAATGTACAAAACAGACAAGGAGACGAATTAAATGGTTTCATTTGAATGCGATTACGTTCAGGGAGCTCACCCTGAGATACTAAAAAGACTGATTGAGACTAACTTTGAAAATCTTCCCGGCTACGGAGACGATCACTACTGCGAGAGTGCTAAAGAGAAGATACGAGCGGCCTGCGGACGCGAAGATGCCGATGTTGAACTGCTTGTCGGCGGCACTCAGACAAACATGACCGTCATCTCTACTTTGCTCAAGGAATACGAAGGCGTGATAGCTCCTGATTCCGGGCATATATTTGTTCATGAAGCAGGCGCGATAGAACACAGCGGGCACAAAGTGATATCTGTTCCGGCGGTAGATGGCAAACTCGAAGCAGATGACCTTAAGAAGTGCCTCAAGTCTTTCTGGGACAATCCTACCCATCCTCATATGGTGTTCCCGGGCATGGTCTATCTTTCGCATCCGACTGAATACGGGACGCTGTACACGCTTGATGAGCTCAAAGAGATCGCCATTATCTGTAAGGAATACGATATCTATCTCTACATTGACGGGGCCAGACTGGGATATGGCATCATGAGCAATGATACCGATGTCACCCTCAAAGATATCGCGGAACTTTCAGATGTTTTCTATATAGGCGGCACAAAAGTGGGAGCGCTATGTGGTGAGGCTCTTGTATTTACGGGAGGCTGCAAGCCGGATCGCTTTATGACGCGTGTAAAACAGAGGTGCGCACTCCTTGCAAAAGGCAGGCTGCTCGGTGTTCAGTTCGATACACTGTTCACTGATGATCTCTACTTTAAGATCAGCAGGCATGCAATAGACATGGCTGACAGACTGAAGGATATCATCAGAAGCAAAGGCTGGGAATTCTATCACGAGACCCCTACCAACCAGCAATTCATCCTGATGGATGATGATCAAATGGAGGCTCTGGACAAGTACGTAAGATATGATATCTGGGATAAGTACGATGAAGAGCGCACTATCGTAAGGCTGGTAACCAGCTGGTCGACGACCGAAAAGGATCTTGATGTTCTCGAGTCAGTAGAAATCTGAGGTATGTTATACTATATTCAGCTGACGATCGTTTTGCCGTTATGAACCGGAAAGGAAGGAAAGTTTAATAGAGAAAATAGGATCATATATACACAACAAATCACAGGGGTACAGAACATGAAAACATTATTTAAGAATGGAACTATTTATGACGGTACAGGCAGAAAGCCTTTCAAGGGAGACGTCCTTATCGAGGACGACCGTATAGTTGAAGTCGCTGAGAAGATCAGAAAGAAAGCTGATACAACTATTGATCTTGAAGGACTTCAGATCTGCCCGGGACTTATCGACGCACATTCACATAACGATTTCTTTGTCGACAGAGATGATGCCGAGAAGTTCTACAAACCATTCATCGAGCAGGGCATCACCACTCAGATCACCGGTAACTGCAGCTTCTCGCCATTCGGCATGGATAAGGACACTCCTCATCGCGATAAGATCGGCGGCGGATTGTTTGACTGTGTTAAACCGGGAAGCTTTGAGGATTTCAAAAAGCGCGCTAAAGGCAATCTGTTTGTGAACATAGCGCCACTCATCGGACAGGGCTCCGTACGCGCCGGCATGACAGGTTATGATCCGACTCCGTACACACAGGATCAGATCGAAAAAGAACTCGAATTTGTTCGCGAAGCCATGGAGGGCGGAGCCTTCGGCGGCTCGTTCGGATTCATGTATGAGCCTGACAGATATGCTCAGGAAGATGAGATAATCGCTTTCGCTAAGGAGATCGCCAAGTACGACGGCATCGTGACCGTGCATCCGAGAGCGAACTCGATCGTAAGCGCTGACTATCCGCTTCTGACCAAAAAGTCCCACCTTGAAATGGGCCTTGATGAGACCGTGGATATCATGCACAAATCGGGCTGCAGGCTCGAATACAGCCATCTCATTTTCGTGGGACAACGCAGCTGGAAGCTTCTGGATAAAATGCTTTCGACACTCCATCGCGAGAGCCTTACGGGTAAGCCGATGGCATTCGACAACTACGTATTCCACTATGGCGCTTCCGTCATTACGGTAGTATTCCCAGAATGGTACGCTCAGCTCAGCAAGGAAGAGGCAAAGAAGCCTATAAACCGATTCAAACTCGAACTGACTATCCTGATGTATCGCAAAGTGCTCGGTATCGACTGGGACGATATGGTAGTAGCGTACATCTCGGATGATCACCCTGAATATGAAGGCAAGACTATCCCCGAGCTCGCTGAAGAGGAGGGCCTTGAGAACCTCGATATGTACCTCAAACTGGTAGAGCTTTCAGATCGCGCCGGTACCATCTATCTCGGCAAGTATTACAATGACGAGATCGTGCGCAGGCTTATGAACGACGAACTGTCGATATTCATGACCGACGCGTGGATCGAAGAGAAGGGACTTCAGAACATAGCCGCATTCCAGACATTCCCGCAGTTCTTCATACTCGCGAAGAAATACGGTATCCCTGTCGAAAAAGTCGTAAATAAGATGACAGGCAAGACAGCTGACCGATTCAGGATCCCTGAGCGCGGATACCTTAAGCCGGGCTATAAGGCGGATATCACCGTCATCGATCTCGACCACATGAAGGTAGACGAGTCGAAGCCTGACTTCACACCGGAAGGCATAGTCCACGTTTATATCAACGGCCAGCCTGTCATGCAGGATTGCAAATATGTAGGCGGAAAAGCCGGGGAAATGCTTCTCAAGGAAAAGACAAAGTAAAGGGTCTACATACGCTGGAGGCTCCAATCAGTTGAGCTGGTTGGAGCTTTAGCTATTTGTATAGCTTGTATAGTTGGAGTGACAACTATGGATAAACGATCAGACGAAAATAAAAGCTGCAGACTGCGGATAGCCTATGTGCCGGGGCAGACGGTGGAATTTGAGCTACCTGTTAACGGCGGGGTCTGTGTTTCGGATGGCATCGGAGCAAGCGTAAGTGAATGCGCGGACGGGGATGTCACTACAGCTCGCATCAATATTGATCTTAGGGCGGAGAACAGGGAGTGGGACGTCCGCGCCCTTGCTCATGAGCATGCGGTAAAAGTGATGCTTCCGCTCGAAAAGCCCGAGGCAATGACAGCTCTTTATATGTTCGGCCCTTGGTGGTCAAGGCCGGCATTTGTGAAGTCCTTCAAGGACATCCCAGATCTGACGCAGGTATTGCTTCTGAAATACAAGGACCACGCCGAATGCATGGTGCCTATGGTGGGAGACAAGTGGAAGACCGTAGTAAATGGCGGTACAGACGATGAGATCTGCCTTGAGATGATAGCCAACGCAGGCGGCATCGTGTCTATTGATGAGCCTCTGTTTATCACTGCGAAAGCGTCAACATCGCAGGAAGCTGCGCATAAAGCTTTCGAGCAAGTGGCGGCATATAAAGGCATCAGGACCCGCGATGAACGCAGACTTCCAGAGCAATTCGACTACCTTGGATGGTGCAGCTGGGACGCTTTCTACACAGACGTGGATGAGGCAGGGCTCCGCGCTAAGGCCGAGGAGTTCTCTGAGAAAAATGTTCCTGTAAAATGGGCGATCATCGACGACGGATGGATGTCTGTGGAAGGACGTCTGCTTACTGACTTCGCGCCGGATAATACAAAGTTCCCCGGCGGGCTCAAACCGATAGTTACCGAGATGCGCGAAAAGCACGGCATCGATCATGTGGGAGTGTGGCATGCCCTCGGCGGATACTGGGATGGTGTAAAAAAAGGTACTGATCTGGCAAAGGATGAGAGCCGTTATCTGAGGGAAACGACAGGAGGCACGCTGGTGCCTGATCATGAAAACGGCGCAGGCTTTTATCATGACTGGTACAAGCTTCTCAAGAGTGAAGGCATAGACTTTGTAAAGGTAGATGGCCAGGGCGCCGCGTCTATGTATTACGCGGATACAGTGCCTGTCAGCGAAGCGACAAGAGGCATGATGCAGGCGATCGAAGAAAGCTCATATATATTTGACAGCACAGTCATTAATTGCATGGGTATGCCTATGGAAAACGTTATGGGCAGGGCGGCAAGTGCTGTCTCGCGAAACAGTGACGACTTTTTCCCTAGTCTCGAGGAAAGCTTCAAAGAGCATCTTCTTCAGAATGCGTATAACGCCCTCTATCACGATGAGCTGTATTGCTGCGATTGGGATATGTTCTGGACGAGCCATCCGGCCGGCAGAAAACACAGCCTGTTAAGAGCTCTGAGTGGGGGTCCTGTCTATTTCAGCGACCGGGTCGGTGAGACTGTTGCGGAAGTTCTGAAGCCTCTTTGCTGCCTTGATGGCAAAGTGCTGAGAACAAAGCGCTCAGCGAGGCCGACAGAGGATTGCGTATATAAAGATCCTTTTGAAGAGGGCGTACTCAAACTGCAGACTGAAATCGGTATAGCGGCATTCAATATCTGCGGCAAGAAACAATCGTATTCGATCTCGCCGTCAGACATCCCGGATATCGAAAGCGGAAAAGAGTGCTGGGTATACGACTTCTTCGTGGGCAGGTACTTCAGCCTCGAATATGATGAGCGCTACGAAAGCGAGCTTGAGGCGGACGGATATGCTTGGTATGTCGTTGTTCCAAAGGACGCCAACGGAGGCGCACCGGTTTGCCTTGGGCTTACAGACAAGTTCGCGGGCATCAAGGCGGTAGAGGACAGCATCATTGCTGAAGGAAGCTGCACCTTTATCATAAGGGAAACGGGCAAAGTGACCTGGTTTTCTGAGACCGACTGCATCAGAGTGCTGCTCGATGGCATGGATGTGACCGACGATGTGGAGCGCGAGGGAGATCTGTATACACTGAAAGCTGAAGAAAGATCTGAAAAGATGATCCTCAGTATCATAAGTTAGCACAGTACGCTATAATCAAATTGGAAAGCAATTACCGGGGGGATATGGGAATTGTACAGGAGGTGACGCTATGAAATGTGCAATTTACGGCGCCGGATCGCTCGGCACCATACTCGGAGCTTATCTCACCAAAAACGGTTTTCCTATCGAACTGGTAAACCGCAATGTAAAACATGTTGAAGCCCTTCAAAAGAACGGAGCGCATATCACAGGGACAGTCGACTTCACGACACCGGTCAACGCGATCTTGCCGAATCAGATGAAAGGTCCGTACGACGTCATTTTCCTCATGACCAAGCAGCTTCACAACCCTGAAGTAGTCGCGATGCTAGAGCCAATGCTGGCAAAGGACGGAGTGATCGTCACTCTTCAAAACGGCATACCTGAGCCGGGAATCGCCGAGATCGTCGGCGTGGACAGGACTATCGGCTGCACGGTAGAGTGGGGTGCCACTATGCATGAGCCAGGCGTCTGCGAACTCACGAGTGACCCTGGCAGCCTGTCGTTTCACATGGGCGGAATGGAAGGCATACCGCAGGAGCAGATAGAAAAGGTAAAAGCTGTGCTCGAAAACATGTGTCCTGTGGACATCGAGGACAACCTCATCGGAGCGCGCTGGTCCAAGCTCCTGATCAACGCTACTTTCTCAGGCCTCGGGACTGTCATTGGCGGAACATTCGGCGATGTTGCCAGCTGGAAGCCTGCGACTAAAGTTGCTCTGGCATGCATGAAGGAGTGCATCGATGTCGCTCATGCCGGCGGAGTGGAGTTCGCTCCCGTACAGGGTAAGGACATCACGAAACTCTTCTACTACGGCAATAAGGTTAAGTACAAATTTGCCGAGCTGCTCGTTCCGATCGCGATGAAAAAGCACTTCAGCATATTCCCGTCGATGCTGCAGGATGTTCTGAAGGGCAAGCCTTGCGAGATCGACGCTATCAACGGAGTCGTCTGCGAGTGGGGCAAAAAATACAACGTGCCTACACCTGTGAATGACAAGATCGTTGAGGTGGTAAAGAGGATAGAGAACGAAGGCCTCAAGCCTATGCTGGCCAACATACAGCTATTCAAGGAGTTCTACGAATAGTTCATGGAATAGAGGCGGGGCATCCGGCGTCTGGTATAGGAAAAAAGTGTTGGCAAAAACCGCTGAAACAGTTGGAATTTCGACTGTTACAGCGGTTGTTTCTTTTTCGAAAAAAGATACAGGGATAGGATAATCAACACGGAGTTGCAAGAAAACCTGCATCCTATACCGGAGATCACAGGCTTAGAGTCCGTTGATCATATCCCGTAGATTTCTGAGTATTTAGTTTTTAGATAATCTATGTAATAGCCCGGATCGAATTCCTCACCGAGCACTCTGTCCAAAAGCTCAGCCGGAGTATACCTGGACCCGTGCTTCCATATCTGCTCGCGGTTCCACTCATTGACAGGAGCGAAATTGCCGGCAGCAATGCTCGCGTCCACATCCATCGATCCATTCATCTTCGCAAGGAACTGAGCGCCGTAGGCAGTGCCGAGAGCGTATGAAGGGAAGTACCCTATAAGCCCGCCTGCCCAGTGGCTGTCCTGGAGCACTCCGCGTTTGTCATCCGGAACATCCACGCCGAGATATTCCTTGTACAGGCGGTTCCATTCCTGAGGCAGATCCTTTACCTCGAGTTCATCGTGCATCAAACGCTTTTCGAGTTCATACCTGACCATCACATGGAGGCAATACGTCAGCTCGTCGGCTTCCGTCCTTATGAGTGACGGCTGAGCCTTGTTGACCGCTACATAGAGATCATCTGCGCTGTGCCCCGCCATCTGCTCCGGGAAGATCTCAGCGAGAATAGGGAACACCAGATGACAAAAGGCTTTGCTCCTTCCGATCAGGTTTTCGTAGAATCTGCTCTGGCTCTCGTGGATGCTCATCGCAACGCCTCCGTCCAGAACCGTGAAAGCGAGTTCGTCTGCCGAACCTGTATCGTAGAGAGCGTGTCCGCCTTCGTGGATAACACTGTACATCGAACTTACAAAGTCATCCACGTAATAGTGGGTAGTGATGCGCTCGTCGAGATGAGATCCCAGACTCATAGTGAAAGGGTGCTCGGTGGTGGAGAGCCCCACATGACCGAGGTCGAGTCCCATGAGCTCCATGAGGCGGTAAGACAACTTCTCCTGCTTTTCTTCAGGGAAGCATCCGTATCTCAGGCTGTCATCGACCTGAGGGACTTCGGAGATTTTCTTGAGAAGAGGGACTATCTCGGATCGCAGCCTCTCGAAGAACTTGTCGCATGCCGCCATCGTCAGACCTTCCTCGTAATCATCGAGGTAGTAGTCGTACGGGTCCTTATCCGGCGCCACATACTTTGCAAACTTCTTGTTTGTCTCGACGATCTTTTCAAAATACGGGCGGAAAAGTTCGAAGTCCGAATTGTTCTTAGCGCTGTACCAGACGTCTTCCGCTTTAACTAGCAGTTCCTGATAAGCGACGTATTCGTCCATCGGGATCTTCTTTGTCTTGCGTATGCCCTTGAGAAGAAGGTGCACCATGCGCTTCTCGTCATAAGAAAGCTCATCCTTGTGGCTGTCGAGGAATTCGAGCAGCTCAGCGGTTTCGTCAGAAGCGGCGAGCCTGTATATCTCTTCAGAGAGGACCGACATAGTAACCGCTCTGTTCTCTGCTGTATCCTTTGGAGCGGTGGTGCAGCCATCATAATAAATGAGGCCGGCTGCGTGGTCATATGCGGCCATCTTGCGCTGGAGCGTCATCAAAGCCTTGCGTGCCTCATCTAGAGTTACATCAGTACGAGTTGTATCATTCATTCAGTAAAATCCCCCTTGAGTTTTATTGATATATTATTATGTGTGATTTTTTCCTCTTGTGGTTCAACCAGGAGCAAAGCTCCAACAATCTCGCTTGATTGGAGCGAGCGACGCCGTCAACAGACGCCGGGAGCTTCAGCTCCTGAGAGGGTCGGTCGGGGATTGTACCCACCACCGACGGTCGAAAATGGAACCCGCCGCCATTATCGGAGGAGCTTAGCCTCCGAAGATCAATGCTTCCGACCTTACGGCAAAGCCGTTTAATCCGGAGGAAGCATTATAGAGGCGGGGGACATCCGGCGTCTGTTATA
>JAZQBC010000038.1:0-94958 GCA_045545495.1 Anaerovoracaceae bacterium
GAATAGTCACTGCGTATTCTTTCGATGGATGCCATCTTCGGCGAGCGCCCGCTCGAATTAAGCCCATAAAGCTTTTTATCTTTCTCTGACCATATAAGTGCGAAAGCATCGGATCCGAGGCCGTTGGATGTCGGTTCAACCACGGTAAGCGCCGCTGCAGCCGCAATTGCAGCATCCATTGCATTCCCGCCCTTAAGAAGTGTTTCAAGGCCTGCAGATGCCGCCTGAGGGCTTGAACAGTTGACCATCCCTCCCCTGGCATAGATCGGATACCTTATCGAGTTGTATTTGTGCTTTACGGGATCGAAATCAAGACCCATTGATGCCCCCTTATTTCATATGACCCTTTTTCGGCAGCCGGCTCTTACAGCAAGCTCCACTCTGTCTGATCTGTGTGCAGAAGTGTATGCGACAGATGTGAAAGCGGCTTATCGAGATACTCACTATAAAGTGCCATCACATCCGGATTTTCGTGAGAATAACGTATGCTGTTGCTGACATCGAGCGCATCGAGCTTGCCGCCTCTTGCGTAAGCGCACTCCTGGCCGTCGTGTATAGGCTGTCCGCCTCCGCCCGCGCATCCGCCAGGGCATGCCATTATCTCGACAAAGTCATAACTGACTTCACCGTTTTTGAGAGCTTCGATCAGCTTGCCTGCGTTGGCAAGGCCGCTTGTTACGGCAGTCCTTACAACAGCGTCGCCTACCTTGTACTCAGCTTCTCTCCATGGTCTGCCTTCTCCGGCTGATTTGCCTTCAGGGCCCATGTCGCAGAATACTTCAGGAGCAGGATTCTCGCCTGTTACCAGGTAGTAAGCGCTTCTGAGAGCAGCTTCCATAACGCCGCCTGTACGTCCGAAGATGACAGCAGCGCCTGTGCTTGTGCCGAGAGGTGAATCGAAGTCCATCTCTTCGAGCTGATCTACATGGACTGTGCGAAGCATTCTCGAGAACTCACGGGTCGTGAGTACCATATCTACGTCCTTTTCGGCCGCGTCATTGAGTTCCGGTACATCGCACTCGTATTTCTTAGCTGTGCACGGCATTATCGAGATGCAGAAGATCTTTTCAGGATCTACTCCGATCTTCTCAGCGAAGTACGACTTAGTTACCGCACCGAACATCTGCTGTGGTGACTTGGCGCTTGAAAGCTGAGGTACCATCTCAGGATACTTGAGCTTCATGTATCTTACCCAGCCAGGGCAGCATGATGTAAACATCGGAAGATCTCCGCGGCGCTTTCCTTCTACAAACTCGCCCTTAGGAAGTCCGTCTCTCTCGCCGAGGAACTGAAGCAGTTCGCTTCCCTCTTCCATGATTGTAAGGTCGGCGGAGAAATTGGTGTCGAATACGTAATCGACGCCCAGAGCCTTGATGGCAGCAGCCATTCTCTTCTCTGTCGCTATCTCTTTAGGAAGGCCAAGCATCTCGCCGTAAGCGGATCTAACAGCCGGCGCTACCTGTACAACTGTGATCACATCAGGATCATCGACAGCTTTATAGAACTCGGATGTATCGTCTCTTGCTGTGAGAGCTCCTGTTGGGCAGTGAGTGATGCACTGTCCGCAGAGAGCGCACATCGAATGGAGATCGCCTCTTCTAGGGTCAAGCCCGATAGATGAACGTCTGCCTGTTCCGAGTATGGACCATACTGAGAGTTCCTGTATCTTATGACATTCGTTATAGCATCTGAAGCAAGTGATGCACTTCGAGTTGTCGCGGATAAGAGGCTCTGTCAGATCCCATTTGAATGATTCTTTAGGATCTTCAACGATCTGGCTTGTGATATTGAACTCCTTGGAAATATCCTGGAGCGCGCACGAGCCGTCTCTTATGCATGATGTACACGAAGTGTTGTGCCTTGTGAGTATAAGCTTTACATTATTCTTTCTGGCATTTCTTACTCTGCGGGAATTTGTCTTGATGACCATTCCGTCAGCGCAGACTGTATTGCATGCCGCAAGAAGTCTGTTCGCGCCTTCGACCTCAACTACGCAGACCCTGCAGGCAGCGACTTCGTTGATTTCCTTAAAGTAGCAGAGCCTTGGGATCCTTATCCCAATGGATTCGGCCGCTTCGAGTATTGTAGTGCCTTCACGCACTTCGGTACTGATTCCGTCTATTGTGATCTTTACCATGATTCACGACCTCCTCTCACGCTACCCATACCGTAGTGATCGCACCTTAGGCATCTGTCACACTCCTGGTGCAGTTCCTGATCTGTCATCCTGCCTTCTATAGGAGCGAAGTCACCTGATCTGTCGAGAGCTTCTCTCTCAGGCAGATTGATCCTTCCTGTCTTTGGAGGGATCTTAGCGTTAGCATACGGTATCTCAATGTCTCTCGGCAGTCTGTGGTTGAAGCCGAGCGCCTGGTCGATATTGGCAGCAGCAGTCTTTCCGGCCTCGATAGCCCTTATAACTGTGGACGGACCGCTCGTAACGTCTCCGCCCGAGAAGATAAGGCCTTCAGAATCTACCATCGTATCTTCACCGGCGGTGATCCTGTTTCTGTTTGTAGGAACGCCTGCAGCCTCGAACGCGCTGCTGTCTATCTTCTGACCGATAGCAGCTACTACTACATCACACTCGATCCTGACTTCGTCTCTTTCGGCAGCGACAGGCATTGGTCTGCCGCGGTCGTATTCTCCCGGGATCTGAGGCTGTACTATAAGCGCAGCGACCTTGCCGTCTGCGTCTGTCTCGATCCTTACAGGAGCAGCCATAGTCATGAATCTGCAAGTCTCGGCGATAGCGCCAAGTACTTCTTCGGCCTGGGCTGTCATGTCTTCCTGCCTTCTTCTGTATACGCAGGTAACATCGGCGCCGAGCCTCTTAGCAGTCCTTGTGCAGTCCATTGCGACATTTCCGCCGCCTACGATCGCGACTCTCTTTCCCTTGAAATCAGGGGCTTCGTCGTCGCCCATCTTTCTCAAAAGCTCGACAGCCGAGAACACGCCTTCTGCATCCTCTCCCTCGATACCGAGTTTGTTGGCCGCATGCGCTCCGATCGAGATATATACCGCGTCGTATTCATGCTTGATCTCGTTGAATTCTTTATCAGTAATGTCATTATCGAGCTTTACTTCAACGCCCGTTGAAAGGATCGTGTCGATGTCATATGAAAGATACTCATCCGGCAGACGGTATCTTGGGATGCCGTAACGCATCATGCCGCCGAGTTTTTTGCGTCTTTCGAACAGCGTTGTCTGATGTCCCATAAGCTGCAGATAGTACGCAACAGTAAGCCCCGAAGGACCTCCGCCTATGATAGCTACCCTCTTGCCTGTCGATGGCATGCATTCAGGAGGATCTACCTTGCCTGCTCCGTCGACAGCCGAGCGCTTGATACCGCGGATATTGACCGAATCGTCGATCATGTTACGTCTGCAATAGCGTTCACATGGATGCTCACACACGAGAGCGCATGAAGCAGGGAACGGATTATCGTAACGGATAACTCTGACAGCGTCAGCGTATCTTCCCGCCTTGGTAAGCGCGATATACCCCGGTATGTCTACATGCGCAGGGCAACCGCTCTTGCATGGAATTGATTCAACTACCGAATTGCACACACCTTTATTGACGTGGGATTCGAGATCGTCCCAGGCTTCCTGGATCGCTTTGGACAGATCATCTGCCGCGGAAAAACCTATCGCGCAGTCAGCACTGTCTCTGATCGTATCAAGAAGTTCCTTGATGTCTGTAAGATGCTTAGGTGAACCCTTTCCATCTTCGACTTCCTCAAGAAGTTCAGCCACTCTTTCGAGCCCTACCTTGCATGGGATGCACTTGCCGCAACTCTCGGAGAGGCACTGCCTTGCGTAGGACGCGCACATGTTGACCGGGCAGTTGCCCGCAGGAGCAACATGACTTCTGCGGATACGGTCATTCAGTAGTCCCTTCATCGCAATGACAGTTTTTGAGTCATTATTGATGCTCAATCTGTTCATCTGATTTCTTCTCCTTACAATATCTGTTGATACAATATCTATCTACATTACGTTGTTTAATTATACCCTATTTTGAGTGTAAACACACGCGAGATAGTTTGTTAACTATCTCATGCGCGCCTTTCGATCTTTGCGCATCATTCCCTATGCGCTTTTCTCTATCTCCCATCTGCATTCTTTATAGAAATAGAGCAGCCGGTATTCTATCCGCCGGCCTTCGCTCACAGTGAGGCAATCGTAAACAACACGAGTCATGCCGCCCGCGCCATACCATTCAATATTCTTTATATCTGTAACCCTGACTGTCTTTTTGATGCCTTGCTCTACTACCTTGAACCTTATAGGCCTGGGTGACAGAGCCCCTATATCAAATACAGCCAGCACATCTACTGCCTGTCTCATAATTCTCAAGATGCGTCCCGGCACAATAATCATATCGAACAGGCGTTCGTATATCAACATCGCAAGCGAGTGTTTTTTTTAAATACAAGCGCAAAACAAATGGCCGGGACAAGCCCGGCCATTGCTGTATTAGCGGATAGTTCAATTACAGTAGTTTCAGTATGTCTGCATCCGGCTGAAAATTATTCAGCGATGTCAGCATACATGAAGTACCAGTAACCATATGGTGAGTGCCACATTCCCTGGATCTTGGAGCTCTGCAGGTAGAAGTCGTTGTAGTAAGCGACCGGAATGCATCCGGCATCCTCCATGAGGATGTCTTCTGCCTTGTGCAGTGCAGCAGATCTTTCTTCGAGGTCAGTAGTCTCTCTCGAAGCCTTCATTGCAGCATCGTACTCAGGGTTGCTGTACTTACCATCGTTGTTTCCGTTGCCTGTCTCGAGGAGCTCGAGCATATTGGATGGGTCGTCATAGTCGCCTACCCAGCCGTTACGTGCAGCAACGTACTCACCATTACGTCTCATCGGTGTGAAGCTTGCCCACTCAACGATGTTGACCTTTACGGTAACTCCGAGTTCACCCCATGCCTGCTGCAGATACTCAGCAACAGCCTTATGGTAACCGGAATCATTTGTGGAGTATTCTATCTCTGGGAAGCCTTCTCCGTTAGGATATCCGGCCTCTTCCATGAGCTTCTTAGCCTCTTCAAGGTCAGCCTCGAAGTTGGTTGTGTCGATGTAGGCCTTGCCGCCATTGGATTTCTCCATGAACTCACCGCCTGTAGGATCAGCCCAGCCCGGTCCCATGAAGTTGCCGGCAGGTGAATATGTACCCTGCATGATCGTGTTAGCAACATAGTCACGGTCGATAGCGAGGGACAGAGCCTTACGTACCTTAGCATCCTTGAACTGGTCAAGTTCGCAGTTGAGGTTGAGGTAGTATGTTCCGATGATAGGATCAACGTGGAATTCATCATTACCGTCAAGGCTTGGGATCTCTTCTGTAGGAACGTCCTTGATGAAGTCAACTTCGCCGTTCTGGTAAGCACTGTAAGCAGCGTTAGGATCCTCGATCAGCATGAACTTGATGGAATCGAGCTTGATAGCGTCTGCGTTCCAGTAGTTAGGGTTCTTGGAAACTGTGATGTGTGAACCCTGTTCCCACTCAGTCATGTAGAAAGGACCGTTGGAGACGTAAGTCTCAGGAGCTGTAGCCCAAGCATCACCGTTAGCCTCGATAGTAGCCTGCTGAACCGGCATCATTGTAGCGAATGCCGCAAGGCTTCCGAAGTATGTGCAAGGAGCAGCGAGCTCAACTACGAAAGTCTTGTCATCAGGAGCGCTTACTGCGAGAGCGTCGAGGTTTCCAGGAACAGCTGCGCTGATCTCATTACCCTCTTCGTCGACCTCTGCAGGTGTGCCTGCAGCTTCTTCGAATCCCTTGATTGGGCTCAGTACTGTTGCAGCATAAGGAGCAGCAGTCTCAGCAGCAGCGATTCTCTTCCAGCTGTAAACGAAGTCGTTAGCTGTAAGATCGGATCCGTCTGACCACTTAAGGCCGTCTCTCAGGTGGAATGTCCATGTGAGACCATCTTCGGATGTCTCCCATTTTTCTGCCTGTCCAGGAGCGAGCTCACCGTTCTCGTCAACTATGAGCAGACCTTCATAAAGGTGAAGGATGGTGTTAGCGCCGTCGACAGCACTGTTGAGAGCAGGATCGAGTGTCTCAGGGTTAGGACCAACCTGGACTACGAGCTGCTTTCCGGCATCGCTGGCAGCTTCTTCTCCACCGCCTCCGCCGCAAGCGGACAGAGGAACTGCGATCATTGTCACAGCGACGAGAAGGACAAGTAATCTTTTCTTCATAATAAATCCTCCATATCAAATAGCTATTAATTGATTAATTGAACTATCTGTTGACATTATTTATTTTACCTTATCGAGGTGGTGACAAGCAACATAATGTCCGCTGGTCACTTCCTTGAACTCAGGCACCTCCGCCGCGCAGCGCTCATCCGCGTAAGGACATCTTGTGCGGAAGCGGCAGCCGCTTGGTGGGTCGATAGGGCTCGGTACATCGCCCTCGAGGATGATCCTCTTGCTCTTGCGGGCCTGGATAGGATCTGCGATAGGGATCGCGGATACAAGGCTCTTCGTATAAGGATGCATGCTGTGCATCGTGATCTCATAGCTGTCCGCAAGCTCTACCATCCTGCCCAGATACATTACTACGATCCTGTCGGAAATATGCTTTACTACAGACAGATCGTGAGCGATGAAGAGGTATGTGAGTCCCATCTGATCCTGCAGATCCTCAAACATATTGATGACCTGAGCCTGAATGGATACGTCAAGAGCCGAGATAGGCTCGTCGCAGACGATGAATTCAGGGTCTACAGCAAGGGCTCTCGCGATACCTACACGCTGTCTCTGTCCGCCTGAGAACTCATGCGGATAGCGGTTGGCATGCTCTGAGTTGAGCCCTACTTTTTCGAGCAGTCCGATGATCTTGTCATATCTTTCCTTTTTGCTGGAGCAAAGATTGTGGATGTCTATAGGCTCTCCTACGATATCCCCTACCGTCATTCTCGGATCAAGGCTCGCGTAAGGATCCTGGAATACGATCTGCATCTTCTTGCGGTAAGGAAGCATATTGACCGCGATCTTGTTCTCTTTATCGAAGATCGTCTCGCCGTCGTATATGATCTTGCCGGCAGTCGGTTCGTGGAGCCTCAGGATAGTTCTGCCCGCGGTAGTCTTTCCGCAGCCCGACTCTCCTACCATACCGAGGGTCTCGCCCTTCTTTATTCCGAATGTCAGGTCATCAAGGGCCTGAACCACTTTCTTATTGCCGAAGCCTCCGCCTCTGACCGGGAAGTGCTTCTGCAGATGTTCTACCTCTAACAGATAATTACTCATCCGCTCCCTCCTTTCCTGCCTTTGCGGCGGCTTCCATCTCTGCCTTCTGATTCAGCCAGCACTGTGTATAGTGGACGTCGCTGAAGTACGTCACAGGCGGCATCTCTCTGAGGCAGATCTTCATGCATTTATCGCATCTAGGCGCGAACGGACAGCCCGCAGGTGGATTCAGCATGTCGACCGGCGTACCTTCGATAGGGACGAGTCTCTCGTGATCCTTGGCATCGAGCCTTGGGATACTCTTGATGAGTCCCTTTGTGTACTCGTGCTTAGGATTGTAGAAGATGTCATCTGTGGTGCCGTATTCGACGATCTTGCCCGCGTACATAACCGCGATCTTCTCGCACATGTTCGCTACGATACCGAGGTCGTGAGTGATCATGATGATCGCCATCCCCAGTTTTTCACGAAGTTCCATCATGAGTTCGAGGATCTGCGCCTGGATAGTAACGTCGAGAGCTGTTGTAGGCTCGTCAGCGATGAGAAGTTTTGGCTCGCAGGCGAGCGCCATAGCGATCATTACTCTCTGACGCATTCCGCCTGAATGCTCATGCGGATACTGTTTGAGTCTCTTCTCAGGTTCGTTGATGCCTACCAGAGTAAGGAGTTCTATTGCCCTCTTATGGGCCTCCTCTTTAGTCTTATCTGTGTGGAGAAGGATAGCCTCCTCGATCTGATTTCCGATAGTATAGACTGGGTTGAGCGATGTCATAGGGTCCTGGAAAATGATCGATACTTCATTGCCTCTGATCTTTCGGAACTCAGCCTCGCTCATATCGTTGATGCGGTGACCGTTGAAGTCGATAGTACCGCCGATGATCCTTCCCGGATAAGCGGTAAGTCCCATAAGGCTGTATGCCGTTACGGATTTACCCGAACCCGACTCACCTACGATACCGAGCACTTCGCCTTCCTTCATCTTGAAAGATACATCGTTGAGCGCCTTTACTTCGCCCGCCGGAGTGAAGAAGGAAAGTCTTTCATGTTCTATGTCTACCAGAACTTTTTCATTCTTTGTATTCTCTGCCATGTTCTCTCCTCCTTTCTAGTTCTTCAGCTTAGGGTCGAAGGCGTCTCTGAGACCGTCGCCGAGCAGGTTGAAGCTCAGGATGATCAGCGAGATAACGATCGATGGAATGAACAGGAGATGCGGGAATGTATTGATGCCGTTGATAGCCTCACTCGCAAGGCTGCCAAGGGATGGCATAGGAACCGCGACTCCCAGTCCGAGGAAGGACAGGAAGCTCTCCGTGAATATCGATGAAGGGATCTGAAGTGTAGTGATAACGATCAGAGTGCCGATACAGTTAGTGAGGAGATGCTTCTTGATTATGCGTCCGCTCGAAGCGCCGAGGGCTCTTGCCGCGGTTACATATTCGCTCTCCTTGAGCTGCAGTATCTGTGACCTTACCATACGGGCCATTCCGACCCAGTACAGAAGTGCGAATACTACGAAGATACTGACAAGGTTCTCTCCCATGATCCCCAGCCAGTGGAAACCTTTCACCTGCGCCAGTGCCTGCAGCGGCGCCTTGAACGCGAATGAGAGAAGTACGATCAGCAGAATATCCGGGATCGTATAGATGATGTCTACGATACGCATCATTACGAGGTCGACCCAGCCGCCCGCGAAGGCCGCTATCGATCCGTAGATGGATCCGATGATCAGTATGATGAGTGCCGCTACCATTCCTACAAGAAGTGAGATGCGGCTTCCCATCATTACACGGATAGCGTAGTCACGACCCATCTTATCTGTTCCGAATACATGCGGGAAAAGATGTTCGCCCGCGGCTATCTGAGCCTGCTCGCCTGCGGAGAACTCGAAAGGCTTCATGTTATTAGCGCCCTGGATCTGCTGGCTGTATGAATACGGATAGAACGAAGGCACTATGAAAGCAAAGATCATGATGATCAGGATGATTACAAGACAAGTCATGGCGACTTTGTTCTTGCCAAGTCTCCTGAAACCGTCGCGCCAGAAACCGACGCTCTCTCTCATGACTACGAGACTTTCTTTCTCTTCATTGGTTGCCGGGAGGAAATCCTCCGGATCGAATTTAAGCTGAAGGCTCAGCGGATTCTTTTTAGTCATTTTCTCCACCTCCCCTTACTTAAGTTTGATCCTTGGATCGACGATCGTATAGATGATGTCGACTACCAGCAGCATGATAACCATGAATACCGCGAGGAAGATCGTGGTACCCATGATCATGGTATAGTCACGTCCGTTGATGGCCTTGGTGAACTCCCCGCCGAGCCCCGGCATAGTGAAGATCTTCTCTACGATGAAGCTTCCTACCAGAGTGTAGGCGATCATAGGTCCGAGGTATGTGATGACCGGCAGGATCGCGTTACGAAGAGCGTGCTTGAAGAGCATGACCTTTTGTGAAACACCCTTCGCCCTCGCTGTTCTCATGTAGTCCTGACCGAGCACATCGAGCATGGATGACCTCATCAGACGTGTGATATATGAAGTCGGATATGCAGCGAGCGCAAATACCGGCATTACATAGTGCGCAGGCGTGGTCAATCCCAAAGTCGGCAGCCAGCCCAGCTTAACGCCGAAGAAGTACATCAGCACTGTACAGATTACGAAGCTTGGCACCGCGATTCCGAGGGTCGCAAGTACGCTGAGTGTGCTGTCCACAGCGGTCCCCCTCTTGAACGCGGCTATTACGCCGAGCGGTACGCCCAAAAGCAGTGATACGAGTACTGCGATACCGCCTACCCTTGCGGAGACCGGGAATTTAGCCGCGATGATGCTCATTACGGTACGTCCCCTCTGTTTGAGGCTCAGGCCAAAGTCTCCATGGCACGCGTCTTTCAGATATGTGGTATAACGTTCAAAAAATGGTTTGTCCAGCCCGTACTTGGCTTCAAGCGCGGCAGTCGCCGCAGGGCTGATGGCCTTCTCTGACAGGAACGGCCCACCCGGGACCATGTTCATCAGAACGAAGGTGATCGTCGCTACTGCCCAGATAGTTACCAGGGCGAGCAGGACACGCTTAGCTAGATATCTACCCACGTGTTCCCCCTTACAAAATATTATTTATACGTTGACATTTATATTACCACCAAAGCCACCCTTTTATCAATCGAACGGGCACCGAATAACGCTTATATTTGTTTTATATCAAATACTTGGAGCTTTGAATTTGTGCTTTTCTCCAATATAAGAGCCCGCCCGGAAATATACATCCGGACGGGCGATATCTCTGAATGATACTTCAGCCTATCTGTATTTCATGCAAAGCATAGTCAGATCATCGAACTGCTCTGCATCTTCCACGAAGCCGCCTATCTTTTCGCGGACAGTCTTCAGCACGTAGTCAGGCTCCGGATCAACTCCGCAAGACCCCGCCGCCTCGAGAGTGCGTTCAATACCGAACAGCCCATTGCCCGCGTTGGTCGCCTCAGTGACGCCATCCGTATATACGAGCACACAATCGCCGTGGTCAAGCTCTATCTCGTAATCCGTATACATCATGCCTTCCATACCGCCGATCACGAAGCCGTGCTTGTCATGTATGAGTTCAGCCGTGCCGTCCTTGCGCACTACTATCGGATACTCGTGGCCCGCGTTCGAAGCCGTGATCTTACCCGTGGATATCTCAAGTATCCCGAGCCATACGGTGACAAACATCTCCTGCTCGTTCTTAGCGCATATATCCTCGTTGACCTGTCTCAGGACTTCAGACGGAGCCAGACCGTTTTTGACCTTCTCCATTATGAGGATCTTCGACGCCATCATGAACAGCGCCGCCGGGACTCCCTTGCCCGAAACATCGGCTATCTCCAGAGCGACGTGGTCATCATCGACAAGGACCGCGTCGTAGAAGTCGCCGCCTACCTCCTTGGCAGGCTCCATGCTCGCGTAGATATCGAATTCCTTTATTTCAGGGAAGACTGGGAAGTCCTGGATAAGCATGCTCTGCTGTATCTTCGAGGCAAGCGAAAGCTCAGTCTCTATCCTTTCCTTATCCGCAGTCACCCTTGTAAGGTCGCTCATGTAAGCTTCTATGTCGTCTTCCATGCCGCTTAGTGCCTCAGCAAGCTGCTGGAGTTCGTCGCCCGTATCTATATCCAGATTGTTAAAATGTCTGTCGCCGATCTTACGCTCAGCCTCTCTGCCATATTCCATCGCGGCCTTCGCCATCTTGTTGACAGGTATCACAGTATACTTGCGCATCAGCTTCATGCCGAAATACGCCGCGAGCAGGGTGATGATGATCAGCAGCAAAATAAACTGCGTCAGGAAAAGCCTGCTGACCGATGCCACAGTGTCGAGTTTTTCATCCACGCACATCATCACTACATACTTGCCGTTTTCGTAAAGCGGAGACGCGGCAGTACAGCGGAGTCCGAACTCTTCGCGGTTTGTAAGCACAGCGTGGAGCTTTCTTTCTACTCCGGCAGACTTTTCGACCCCTGAGAGATCCCTTCCTTCTATCAGGGTCATTATTTCTTTATGATCGTAGTCGTCATATGTACCCGGTCTGCAGTTGGTCTCCTCACCAGGATCGGCGTCTACTATGTAGATCATCCTGTCGGTCTCAGGGTCGAGCGCTACGATGAAAGCGTTCATCGGACCTTCCCTGTTCTGAAGGCTCCTCATCGCCTCTTGCACCGCGACGAATTTATCATCCCACAGGTGTTCGAACTTTGCCTTATACTCAGCAGACTCCCCGTCGCCGCGTTCTTCTTCGGATATGCTGTCGTAGATGCGGAGCACCTCATCGCCTATCTCTCTGTACGCGGTATTGTCTATGATCGCCGCCTCAGCGTTAGCCTGGTTGCATGTATTTACCATGTATTCGTGCGTCACGCCGGATACGTACAGCCCAAAGCCTCCAATGAGCACCAGAATACCGATGCCCAGGGTAAGAGCCAGAGTTATCAGGAATGTCTTCCTGTCAAGTGAACGAACTTTTTTCCTTTTTTTGGTATTGGCCATCAATTCTCCTGTCTCATCGCGATAAGCAGGCTTGGGTCGTTAGCGGCAGGAAGCTCGATCACATCCCCGTGTACTTTGAGGAGAATCTCCATTCCTTCCATGCCGTAAGGCATCTTCGAATACGTGCTTTCTGGTATGATTATACGCCCTCCGGCACGCACTTTGTCCATAAATAAGAAGATTTGCTGGATCACGCTTTCAAGATCCACGAAGGAAGCCGGGTCTGAAAGGTCGAGTATCCCCTGCTCGAAGCTGTCATACGCTTTCCTGAGGCCTCGTTCAGTCACCACCTCAGCGCCTTCCACCTCGCGTCCATTGTCCGTGAACACGAGAGTCGAACCATGACAACTCGAGTCTTTCATCACTTGCCCAATGTCGCATTTAGGCACATCCGGCACTTCCCACGTGCTCGTTCCCTGATAGAGCATCATAGGATATTTCAGCTCGAGCAGATGCAGAAGATCGCAGTCGTCCTTTACCTGCTGCTCATCGTCGTGCAGAAGGTAAATGAGGCCGGCCTCAGTCTCCATGTCTGAAGTCTGGTTGACCGCGGCAGACCTGCCGATCATGCCAAATGAAGCAGAGTAGTAGCTCCTGAGCCTCTTGCAGATCTGGAGCATAGGAGCGGAAAGGACCTCCGTATCGCTTGTGAACACAATGTCCTTGCTCGCGCCGGAGCGCTTCAGCCTGTATGGCCTGAGTGACTCGAGGTGGAACTTTATAGGATCAAGATAGCTGTCGAGAGCCGAATCGGTCTCGTGCTGACCTGAAACGAGCTCGGAATACCTCCTCTCGAGGCCACCTCCCATAGGACGGCAGTTCACCTCTATAAGTACAGGGCCTTCCTCGTCCACCATGTATTCGCCGTGCACCGGGCCGTATTGGATGCCGATAGCGTCAGCGACCTGACAGGCGTATCTCAGAAGCGCTGAATGACCAACTCCGATCTTCGAAACGTATCTGAAGTAGTTGTACGCGTTGGTGCCGTTGCTGAGTTTGTATTTATCGTATTGTCCAACGGAAACGACTCTGTGCTTACCATTGCACGAAACAGTGTTGACCACGTACTCCGTGCCGATAATCTGCTCCTGCACGAGCACTTTGTGGTTGCCCGAGTTGTTTTCCGTCATCTGCTTGAAATGCTTGCGAACGCCCTCGAGCATCTCCTCCTTGCTTCCGCAGAGATATACGCCCTGTGAACCCGCGCCTCTCGCCGGCTTTACTACTACGTGCGTCTTGCCGACCTTCTCGAGCTCTTCGTAGAACGCTAGAGCTTCCTCTTCGGACTTGATGACTTCACCGCGGATCGCTCTGATGCCGTGGTCTCTTAGAGCCTGCTGCATGGCGTCCTTCTGGGTCATCGCGTCTATCCTGTCGACCGGATTTCCCTTGAGCCCAAGATCGGCTGCGAGCTTTGCGGCAAGCACCACGCCAAATTCGGATCCCGCTACTACGACAGCCGGGTCACACTCCTTCACAAGCCTCAGAAGTTCATTGTAGTCGTCCTGTTCAGGAATTATCTTGATGTGATCCTTCACGCGTCTGTTGATCCTCTCGCGTTCCGCCTTGAAGCGTGCGATGTCGTCGGGCGAACCGACGTACGTGCCCTCTACGAGCACAGGAGTATAGCCTCTCGCGAGCGCGTCGTCAGCGTAGTTGATGCCTGTCGAGATGTACTCGCAGATTATTATGGATTTTTTCTTTTCTCCGTCACTCATTGTCTTTTAGGCCCTCTTCCTGAGGCTTTCCCTCTTCATTTTTGCCCATCGATAGTTATCTTCACGGAATTCATTCCGAGGACATACTCGTTTTGTATCGAGGACGCGATGCTCCTCAGCATCTTTACGTTCTCGATTATATCTCCCTCTTCATCAGCCATAGGATCGAACACCTCGCCCAGGCTCCTGAAGTCTATCTCTACATTGCCGTTTCTGAGGCGCACAAGCACATCGGCGTAAGTGCTCTGCTGCTTCTTGTTCGCGACATAGACCGCGATCTCCTCTGCTGCCAGAGCCGCCATCATGGCTTCCCTCTTGCTGAGACCGCTCTCTTCGCACGCGTGCTGCACCTTCTCGCTTATATACGAGATGTCGCTCGAGCCCTTCGCGATCGTAACATCAAGTATAGGCTTGTTGCTCTCATCGGGTTCGCCTTCAAGCACGAACAGCCCTCTGAGCCTTCCGCCCGATCTGGCCGCGAACCTGCGGTTGCACACCAGTATGATGCCGATGATCAGGACCGATGCCACAGGGAACGTCCACCAGAAGCCCTCTACACCAAACAGTGTGGTCATTATCCATGCTACCGGTATGACAGCGGCAAAGCTGTCGAGCGCGCTGAGCACCGTTGAGTAGCGATCGAGACCTATCACCTTGAGGTAGTTATAGAAGACATAAGTCGCGTATCTCGGCACGAACATAATGGTGTATATCCTAAGCGCGTGCACCGACATCGCGAGCTGTTCCGCCTCCGTTATATTGTAGAACGCGGCCGCGTTAGCCGCAAATATCTCGAACAGAATGAGTCCCAGCACAGAGACCACGAACTGGTTGATCATGGCGTTCCTGAGGACTTTCTCCTCGCCCTTGTAATCCTGCTGACCGTGGAGCACCGCAAGGAGCGTGACCGAGGTGCCCGCTACCGACGCGATGAATATGGACATCACAGAGCCGGCCTGTAGGCAAAGCGAGAATGCGACTTCTCCGTCAGCTCCGCCATACGCCAGGATCAGCTTGTTGCATACCGCGAACTGCACCGAGAGCCCTATCTGGTTCATGGCGTCCGGCCTGCCGATGCGCGAGATCTCCTTGATTTGAGGGATCGATCCCGCGATGTCCCTGCTCCAGTGGATATCTATCCTGCCCATCGCCGCGACTATCACCAGAAAAACAGCTCCCACCGTGTAGCCCGTGATGGTCGCCCACGCTGCTCCTTCGACGCCCATGCCAAAGACGCGGATGTACACGTAGTCCATTATGATGTTCACCACGTTAGCTATCACATTGACCGCCGTGGACAGACCCGGATGGCCCCCCGCCGGCAGGAACGATGTTATGGTGAGCACCAGCACTGTGATCGGAGCGGTCAGCAGAAGCACATGGAAGTATTTGTCGAATGCCGGTCTCAGCGATTGCTCAGAGCACAGCATGTTCCCAAGCGGTGTCTTGAATACCATGCCGATGATCAGGATAAGAAAGCCAATCGCAAGAGCGAATACGACCGCAGCCGTAAAGCTTTTCCCTGCCGCCTCGTGATCGCGTTTACCGAGCGACACAGCGTACTCATTTGCGCCGCCTGTGCCGAGCATGGCATACGCAGCCGACATCACAAGCACGACAGGAAGTCCCAGATTGATCACTCCCATCGCGTCGCTGTCCAGCAGATTAGATACGAGCATACTGTCAACGAATTCGTTCAGCGACAGCGCCGCATATGTGATCATCGCCGGGATCAGATATTGTGTATATTTCTTTCTAAGCAGCCTGTCCGATCTGACAGGTCCTGCTTGCTTTCTCTTATCCGTCATAATATGAACCTATACATAGTTAGTTTAGCACAATCGTAATCTCCATACGATCAAAATTCAATTCTCCGCCTATCCATAAGGTAATTGACCATTAAAAAACTGACCTCCGCCGTTTAGATCCTTGGTCTAACAGTTAGAGGTCAGTTCAAATGCTTTCGGTTTTCATCTGCTACGCTGTTTTCAACATGCTCAGCTTCGCCTAATTTCCTACTCTGAGTATTCCGTCTTGATGCTGATAGTCACATCACCATTCCCGAGCAGCTCTGCAAGTTCCTCCGGGCTCTTGTCCGAGATATGTCCAAGCTTCGTATACGACCATGAATTGGATCCGTAGAACACCACTATCTGATTACCCGAATACAGCACTATATCCCCTGCTTCAGTCGTCGTCTGCTTATCGCTCGCAGGAAGGCTGCTTCCAAGCGACCCTACCTGCTCGAAGCCACCGTACATCGACAGCTGATAATCGTGCCAGTCGCCGGCAGTCATCTCAGCCAGCGCATCCACAGCTTCATTCTTCTCCCAATTCACACTCACCGGTGTATCACCGATCTTAAGTTGCATATCGTAAATCACTGCCACAGCCGCCTCCTGTTCTTCTGTCACAATACTTCCAGTCCATGTCTCGATACCGCCGAACTCATACACATTGGTATAGCCCATATCCGCCAGCTTCTGCGAGGCCTCCTTGCTCCTGTTACCTCTTCGGCAATACACGAGCAACAGCTGATCCTTATCCGGCAACGCAGGTGGCATCTTGTCCACTATCTCCTCATTAGGAACATTGATCGCGCCCGGGATATGCCCTTCGTTGAACTCATCCGGCCGCCTCACATCCACAATAATATAGTCCGACTCATCCGCCATCATCTGCACCGCCTCATCCTGCGATATTTGCTGATAAGTCGTCTGCGACGCCCCACACGCGCACAGCACAACTGCAAGCACGCCCATAACAAGCGGGCCAGACAGCAAATGAGATATTATTCTCGAGTTAGACCATTTCCTAGTTTTCATAGTTGTTTGCCTATATCCCCTCTTAATATGCCCAATGTTCCTATCACTAAATACAGTGATGTTCCCTTTCTATCTAGTCAATACATTAGTAGTGTAATTTCATGACTATTATATCGCCAGTAGCCAAAACATACACAGCTTTTTTCCCACAACTCTGATATCTCCGCAAACTATTATTTCACCCAAACCGGCCATAGCTGTTAACGCCAAATGAGATTCTGCTTGCCCGTTGGCGTTATTTTTCCATCTTTTTTGATAGGCGATTTATCGTAATTAACGCCAAATACATCTTCGAAACCCATTTAGCGTTACCTGGTACGACTTATTTCAAGATTTGATAACGCCAAATGAATATTGGCATACCATTTGGCGTTAATCTCTCATTCCGGAAGCCTTAGTTTTACCCATGAAATAACGCCAGAAGACTCATTTCCCCACTTCTGGCGTTAAATATCATTTTGATGACAAATCTTAACGACAGGCTCTTCCATACTAGCTATGACTTTGAAGTGCCTAGTCTCTACTGTGGCGAAATAAGCCAATGGCAAAAAGCGCGGTCTGCTCTGAGAGCCGCTGCGCTGGCGACGGGCAACTCCAAAGCCCTGGCGCCAGCTGTAGAGCGCGGCGATCAGCTAAGCAGACCCGGGGAGCCCAATGGAGGGCGACCCGTAGGCGACAAATATGCCCGAAGTTTCTGAAATCAAAAGCCCTTGGGAAACCCAAGAGCTCATATCCTGCAAAACCCATAGCCTGATTCAAACTTTTGAATCATCTATAGCAACTCGATTTCCTTATTGTCTTTGTTCAAGATGTGTTTACGTACGGTGCCACCGAGCTCGGTCTGGATCATTTCAGCGAGTTCATCGAGACATGCGTTCAGATCATCGAGCCTGTCCGCATTGGTCATCTCGACACACATGAAAGCATTCACTGTCTCCTCTGTGAGCATAGTCCGTACAGACTCTCTCCAGTTGAAGCATCTGCAAATAGCTCCGGCATCGTCCTTGTACACTACTTCGCTGGGATACGGAGGCTCACTTTTATCGCTGCCATATGTAATGAACTCTTCATCACCGTCGGCGATCGTTAGTCTGTTGTCACCATCGAACTTGTCGATGTCCTCACCGCCGACTGGGAACCCATAGCGAAGTGATATGCCATTATATATATCCACCAAAGGGATCAGGCAGCGGATCTCGCCGCCGTTTTTGACTCTCTTGAGCATCGCCTCGATCGAGCATCTCGCGCCTTTCTTTGTCCTGAACTTATAGAAAGCATCGCGCCACTCTCTTATCACCAGATTGTCCGTAAAGACTTCCTCTGTGACATATTGCATTGCGAGCTTCTCGGATTCTCTCAGCCAAGCCTCGTATTTGTTCTCGTCGTACACTTTGTTGTCTATGCCTTCACAGACGAGCACGCCGATCTGGCTCTCCGGGAACAGCTCCAGATAATCGTCCTCAAGTCTAAAATGCTTCATCTACTTTTTCCTTCCTTTGAACATATTGCTCATGTATCTGATTCTAAGCGCTTCCATCTTCTTGGACGTCGGCGCTTTGAGCATATAGTCAAATCCGTGCATCGTCCCATGCGTGTCATGGAACTCAACGTCTATGCCCTTCTCCTTCAGCAGTCCTGCGAACTGGACACCATCATCGCGAAGCGCGTCGAACTCGGCTACCTCAATATATGCAGGAGGCAATCCATCAAGCTCACCCTCGGCCGGCGATCTGTAAGCAAGCGGCGTGTCCTCAGGGCGAGGATTGATGAAAGGCGTCACGAGTTTGGACTGAGTCGAATTCCATACTGGAGTATCCGTGTATTTGCGGAACGATTCTGTCAGCCCTCTGGCATCGAGGAACGGATAGATCAGTATCTGGAATATTGGCTTGATACCGCTTCCTCGGTCCCTATCCATCATGCACGAAGTGACCGCCAGAGTTCCGCCTGCGCTGTCTCCGCCGATACCGATCCGTTTAGGATCGATCCCTATCTCAGCAGCGTGATCGCGAAGCCATACCAGCCCGGCATAGCAGTCTTCCTGTGGATATGGAAATGGGAATTCAGGACCCAGCCTGTACTTGACATAGGCGACGATGCAGCCTGTGCCTTTAGCGTAATTCACCGCGTGCTTGTAGTGAGCGGAAGTTCCCTCAAAGACGAAGCCGCCGCCATGCGTGTTGTAGAAACACGGCGCGGGATTCTGCACACCGATTGGCGTGATCAGCATCATCTCGATCTCATCACCTTTATATCCCGGTATCTTGAAAGTGCGGATGCTTATCGAAGGGTCTTTGTATAGTGACTTTGGCACACGATACAGCTTGTTAGTGAACGCAATGCTTTTCCTGCTGATCGTCGGAGTGTAAAGACTCAGCGGCAGGAATTCCTTGTTGATCGGATACTTCTGTTTCATCTCGTCACCTCTTTCAGTCGTATCAACCCCGTGATATGGATCTTGATACCAAGTGCTTGATTTAACTATCGATTATCCCCTTACAGTCATTATACGCACAAATCATTGCCAATTGTAAAATCAATCGTATTTTTTTACGCTTGAATTTACGGTTGAAATCAAGCAGCGTATTTACGTTTTAGTTGCCGAAGAACCCTATTATTATAATAACTATAAGCCATATGCTTCCGGCGAAGGCGAAGAACTTATTAGCCAATCTATCCGCATAAAACCATTTCAGGCAGAAGCCCTTCTTCGCCGGGTAAAGCAACCTCACAGGCCTTTTATTCATGATATCCAGTGCAATATGTGATGCAAATGCGATAGCAAACGGCACGGCAACCATTGGGAATACGAGCCATACCGAAACTGTTTCCAATACGAGTGCAAGAAGCGAATGCGAGAAGCCTCTGTGGCTAGATACACCGGCGAAGGTGCATGTGAGCACGAATCCAACCAGCCCAGCAAACCACAAGTAACTCTCGCGTTCTGCGAGCGACCTCCACATCCCGGCATCCAGCAGGTGGTCCTCGATAAGTGCTGCGATCGCAACTACTGCCATCACTATTCTCCACCGTGAGGAATCAGTCTTCTCAGAAGCGATATCGCAGTCGATATCGCAAATCAAACAGCCCAACGACGCTCCCACTATCACCGGGAGCGCCTCGGGTATCGTTTGCGGCTGAGTAGTTGTGAATGCTGCAGCCATTCCTATTGTCACATGCGCTTTCGCCATCATAGGCTAATGCTCCGTTTCACTGTGTCAGATGCAGCGGGAACCCGGCTGAGGACTTATTTATGAGTATGATGCCGGGCTCCCACCGCATTCGGGATGCCTACTTTATTTCAAAGACATAGTCTTCCATCTCAATATCGAAGTTGTCACTGTAAGCTCCAATTTGGATCTTTACAGGCTTTTCCGGATCGAGGCCTTTGAACCTGAGAATTCCTTCCTTGGTTGCTCCGTCCAAAACATCTCCGATATCTCCATCGTACCCGGCTTCGTAGTTGTCTTCAAATTCGAACTGCTTGCCATCCTGGATCGCCTTTGCATCATAAGTGAATATCGATGCCTGGTATCCGGAATCGTTCTTAACTGTCAGATATACCCTGGCTTCACCCTTAGCATATTCGATCCTGTCGATAGTTAAGCTGACACCATACTGCTCCTTGGTCTCGCCAACTTCCTTAGTGTTCTCTGCAGGAGCATAGACATCATCATATCCACCGACTTCTATCGATTCAGCCTCTATCGTCATAGCCTTGATCTCGCCGCCAAAGTAGTTCTCTCCGGTAAATGTCCCCGTTATTTTGCCATCCACTTTGACGAATCCGTCTTCCTTCACGCCCGATGCCTGTTCTTTGTTTGCGTAGACGATGAACTGCTGTTCAGCGTTCTCAACGTCATACCACACCTGCATAGCAACAGTATCTCCATCCTTATCGATACTGAATACCTTACCTGCAATGTTGATGTATTTTCCCTTGAATGAGTCACCATCACTCAAAGCGGCGTCGATCTCTGAATCTTCGATATACACTTTCTCTGCATGTTCAGACGATCCGCATCCTACAAGAAAGAATACGGCTGTAAACAACGCCAGAACAATTGCTATGTGTTTCTTCATTATCTTTGCTTCCATCGTTTATTCCTCCCACGCTGACATTGCGTCTTCCATACCACTGAATGCTGTTACCAGTCCTCCGGTGAGAGCATCCACAACATCATCTCCGGTCTGAAGCTCATCTACGACCCACTTGTCATCTTTCATCGAAAGAGAAAGCGTAGCTGTCTTTTCATAGCTTTTCTCTGTGAGATCGGCAAGCTTGCCTGATAGCAACGTAGTCGCCATTGCATCAAGCTCTTCTTCAGATGCATCGCTGAACGCCAGTACCAGTGCTTGCGAGAGATAATCGCTGAAGAATGCCGTGAACGCATCACCGATTCTGTATGTCGTGATTTTGACGTCTACAGTTGCCTTGTCGCCATCGATCTTCTCATTGCTGAGCTCATAGTCAAAGTCTAGCATCTTAGGAACCATCTGCTCTTCATAGACCTTAGTCAGCCCGGAATCCTCGTTCACCTCTTCGTTGTCATCTGACTCAGCTGCTTTGTCCAGCAGATCAATATCGCTGCCTGCATATACACTTGCTAAAGCTTCTTCATCCTGAGTCTTCATTGCTGTCAGAAAAGAATCAGCTGTCTCTGTCGGTGTCGGGATCTTAGGTCCGCAGGCACTCAAAGCAGCAATCATCGCCAAAACCATAGTGATAACTAACAATCGTTTTTTCATAATGCACCCCTTTCCGGCTTACGCCTACAATATCTACAGTGTGTTTGATACCAATGTGGTAACCAGCTGTTTACGATATGCAGCAGAGGACTCCGCCTTCGACTACATAGAGAACAGTGCCCTCCGCAGTATCGTCGATCTTGTCGTAGAGTCTGCCTGCGCTGTAACTCTCCCCTACGACCGTATACGGACTATTGGCAACATGCCCGACATCACCGAGGCCATCGACCTTTACGAGGATCGCCTCCTTGTCGTAAGGATTATCCGGCTCCTTGACGAGCTTGACCTTCATGCCCTTCTCTAAGAAGTCCTTCCCGTGGTAGAAACATGTGCCTGTGATTGTGAAATAAATCTTATCCATTATGCATCCTCCTTTTCCGGCGTAGTGTGTCTTGTACGTCTTGCTTTTCGTCTTTTGTCTTTTCTTGTCGTGCTTATAGTACTACCCCGCTGTGGACAAAAAACGCCCTTGCGACCACCAAAAAAGCGCCCCCCTTGGGGCGCCTATGCTAGCCAACCCATTTAATCGACTGATCCGCTATTGTCCGACCTTTCTGCCGAACTTCCACTGGAAGCCTTTGTGCAAGCCTTTTGGTTTGTAATCGATCAGGCCAAACCACTTCAATTCAGGGATCTCGTCCCTGACAAACAGCGGCACACCTTCGATATCTATCACACGATCTCCTTCTTTCTTCACATCAGGATACACTGACACAGACACCGCGCAGCAACCACTTCTACTGACACTGAAACGGATCCCGTATCCTTCTGCTGCAAGTTCTAAGCCTTCTTGCTTCGCCAGTTCTGAAAATTTGATATCGTATCTGCTATCCATAATGTGAACCATTCTATCTGCATTTACTTCAAGTCACTGAGTTTTCCGGAATCGATCGTCTCGGTATCAAACTTATATGATTCTCCTTCGCCGCTCTCGATGATCTTGGAAACCTCGTATGTCCCGGCCTCAAGATCTATCTGGAGAAGATCCTCCGTCTCTACTGGAACACCAAGTTCCTCCTCAGCGGTCTTCGCGATCCTGGCTCCAAGAACACTCATGCCATCGGCATCGTATGCCTCATAGCTCTTTGCCTTCTTGAGATATGCCGCAGGGAAATTCTCTTCAAGCCATCCCTCGTGGTCTTCGCCGTCAGCAGACCATATCACTTCGGTGAGCTTTGGCTGATCGTCCGTATACTCGAACTTGATGATGACCTCGCCCTGTCCGCCGGCGATACTGTATGCCTTGTCTTTGAGCACGACATACTCTTCTGTGCAGAGCGTCGCGTAAGCCGTTCCCTGATCTCCATCTCTATCTATGCCAAATATCTCCGCATCAGCAAAGCGCATATCCGGCATGTACTCCTGATACTGAAGTTCCATTTCCTGGTCGGCGATCTGCCACATGAGCGAATCGAATTCATCCTGAGTCAGCTCAGAAGCCTCTGCGCCTTCACCACTCCCACCGCAAGCAGTCACGGCAAATACCATCAATACTGCCAATAATAACGTTATAAACTTCTTCATGATCTATCCCCCCTTAAGACATAAAATAGTCATCTATATCCCGCTTAGTCTGTAGCGTTTCATCTGAACCCATAAACTGTGCTAACTCAGCAGATCCTCGAAATGCCATCTGAAAATCCGTTGTATTAAATGCCCTTTCTACGATTTCATCAAATGTATCAAGTTCATCCCTCAAAGCATCAATATATGCATCGACTTGTGTATCAAGTCGATAATCCAAATCCGCCTGATATTCAAGGCATTCGTTTATCGCCGCAAGTTCCTTCTCGTAATGACTATATCTGAATTTCTGGAAAGTCAATGCGCCAATAGCATCCGCCAATTCCTGCCTCTGTTCTGGGATAATCCTATGAGTCATCCGGTCTGTCAATACCAAGTATACAGCCTCAAGACTTAACCAAAGATTCTCCTCGATGAACTTGACCTCTGACACTTCCCCTGCCTCAAGATCTTCAGCATAACAGTCCATCGTCTGTACTATTTCTTCCAGTCTTTCTATGACAGATTCTGAGGAAGATTGTCTCATAGGTTCAATAGCAAAGGCTATTGATCTCCTGTACAAATCGAAAACCATTGCCGAATATTCTCTGGGGTCTATTGTAATCGCCTTTTCAGCAGCATTTCCAAGGATATCGTTCCAATCTTCCCTTGATAGTTCGGCGGCAGTTCTTTCCTGTCCTAGTTTCGACCACAAGCTAACGAGAAATATCGTTGCAGTTCTGATGCTAAGATCTGCTTTGTCCTGATCTATTGCATTCTCTGCTAACGGCAAATACTTCTCGATTTGCTGAAGCGCATTGTTGAAACTCTCATTTTGTGCTCGAATCGCTGCGACTAATGAGTTGCTTTTGAAATCTTCCAAAGTGGTCCTACAAAACTTCAGTATTTCCTTTAAGTCGATTTGATCCATACCATTTTCTCCCGAATTATTTCTGCCTAAACAGTCTTACTGAATAACGCTGACAGAGCCTTGGTGTTGTTCACCATAGCTCCAAGACGCATTTTATCCTCATCATCAAGAGACAGATAATCGGCACCAAACAAACTCATGTTATCAGAGTATTGTTTCATAAGTTCATCCCTCAGTGTTACCGTCTCTGCAAATATGTTATGTATAGATGCTGTAACTTCTTTTAAAGATGCGGTATTTTCCTTGACCGATTCTATCTCCTTATTTTTTTCCTTGTTATTAAGGATCCTTTTACGAGAGAATAGCACTATGGAGGCTAGTAGACTTGCACCTGCAATTCCAATCCCAACCGGCCCAGCGAGAGCAAGAAGCGCATTTCCAGCTGCCACACCGCCTCCACCTGCAGTCAAAGCACCACCGCCAAGCCAGGCTAACGCTGCGTTTGTTGCAGCTGCACCTGAAAGTGAAGATATTGCTGTTCCTGTAGAAGCTGTTCCGAAAGTGGTTGCAATCCACATTGCTGCAGTTGGAGCAGCACTCATGACAGCGGTACCGGCAGCTATGCCAGCGCCTGCGCCACTTGCAGCCTTGCGAGCAGCTTGAAGTTCCTTCTGTGCGAATTCTTCTGCTCCTTTAAATACAAGTTTATTCCTGCTGATTTCTTCAAAATCACTATCGAATGACTTCGGGCTATTTGCTATACTCCCGACCAATTCTGTAACATTATCGATTACATCGACCGCGCGAGTCCTTTGGATATACAACTCGAGCCCTTCATCGTTCATTCTGGCATATTCTTCATTGTATTCATTGATAGATTCCTCTAGCTGAATATCCAGTTCTTTGAGTTTATACTCAAGCTCTTCTTTCTTCTCCTCAACAGAATCTTTGATATCTGTAGCCTTACCTTTAATGGCGTCTACATCAATGCTATCTATTCCCTTTTTTGCTATATCTTTTACATTGTCTGCTATGTTTCTTACATCAATTTTGTTAGCCATATAAATTGCCCTTCCTTGCTAATGCTGCATAAGCCCTATATAAATCCTGCATTCATACATTATCCTTTTTTATAATAATACTACATATTCGGTTTCTTTATCTGTTTATGAATTTAAGTGGTGAACAAAGCGAGGGGTTATCTCCCCTCGCCTCAACTATAATCCAGATATTCTCCACCACTCTTACTCTTGGGCATCAGGTTTATCCGATTTATAGAATTCCTTGCTAAGAGATTCCACATATTTAATCATGGTATCCGCTACATCTTTAACATCGCTAATATCCCTGTCTTTAATTGTCTTAGTTACTTCCTCAATTCTTGAATTTAGTCCTTCTTCAAAGAAATTCTCAGTGAGTTTTTTCAGCCATTCAAGTTCATCAAGTGATCTATTTCCAAGATAAATCTGTTCGAATGCATAAATTGCAATTTCACCCAACGTAGCTACAATGCCGCCAGCAACTATAGCATTAGCTATTTTTACAACAGGTAATTGCTTTGCAAGTTGTTTGATTCCACTTAATACTCCTTTTGCTGCTGCCCCTACTGTACCTGCTTCTACTAAAGTGTCTATAAACTTCTTAGACTCATCGTCTTTGTTTATTCCAAATATCCTAGCTATAGCCTCTATCTCGGCCATTTCTATTGGGCCTAACATAGCAGCATCCGCAAAATTAAATGGTATAGCCGCAACAGCAACACCAGCTCCTGTTGCAGCAGCAACAACACTGTGCGACAGTGCTTTCTTCCTCGTAAGAATAAACTTAGTTAAATCACTTGCGCCAGCCTTTAACCCCTCCGGCATGCATTCGTTTGTAGCAGTGATAAGTTCGTCAATTCCTTGAGGAGGTGCATATACATCATCAGTGATAAAAAAGGACTGAGCTACAACAGGAATAATCTTTTTAAGGTTTTTACTATATTTGTCTTGCTTGGCAAAGGCACTCGTAACCATGTCTATATTTCTCTGTCGATCTGGTATGGAATAAGACTTTGTTATCGTAACGATTACCGGCACAGATTTCCACATAGAGGTAGCCTTGGATAAGTTCTGTATAGTTTGTGGAAATAGTTTTGCAGAAGTCCCATCAACGCAAAACCAAATTACATTGATAGCGTTATCTTCCTGCCCATCCTTGGCGCACTCTTTCGACCATGCCTTTACTGCATTTATTGCAGCTCTCCGTTTGAAATATGATGGCTCAAACCCTATAGTATCAATTATTCTAAAAGGGATTTTTTTATCGGGGCTTTTATATATCTCTAATTCTTTAGTAGTTCCATGTGTGCCCCATCCTGTAGGCGCTACTTCTTTTCCTAAAACAGAATTGATCAACGTAGACTTTCCTACGCCTGAATTACCTATAACCAGTACATTCCCCATTTTCGCTTCTTTTACAGCCATGTTATCTCCTTGCCAAATTGCCTTGGTTGAAACTTGCATTAACATTATATCACCTTGGGTTAACATTAAATTAACTGCCTGCCCTTATTCTTAAATAATAAGCAGGGAACGGCCCTGCTTATTAACTACACATTTTGCTTTCATTATTTCATTTTGGAAAGATTTGACATCAATGGTTATTGCTCCAGCTTAGTCAATGCATCTATTATTGCTGCTTCAAGTTCTTTCTGTTGTGTAGCAGTCAGGCTGTCTGATGTCCTCACGATGCATGTGCCAACAACCGTATGCGAACCGGATGCCGTGATCGTTCCATCAAAGCCCGCAAGATATTCGTCCCTTTTTGTTGCTTCTTCAACAGTCTTGTAGACCTCGACGCTCCCACCTCCGTCAGTACCAGCTTCGATGATATCGTTATCCAGATAAGAATGGTCAGCCAGAGGACTAGAGAAGTATACCTGTGCCGTGTATCCACCCGGCTTATGCAGGTTCCCATTCGGATCATGGTCTTCTGTCGCGGCAGCAACCCCATCAATGTCCTTGACCGATTTCAAACACTTTACAACATATGATTCTTCCGGAGCATTTACCAGTTCATACTTCTTGATGCTATCAGACAATGCTTTTGTCGCATCCTTGAGCGCCTGCAATTGATCCGCATAAGAAATCTTTTTGAGTTCCTCCATAGCGGCATTGATCTCCTCAACTCCACGCGGCACCTTTGGTGCATCAAACTCGATCGTGTTTGCATCTGAAACGGCGGTCTGAAGTGCAGGCTTGAGAGTGTCATCAAGTGCAGGCCGCTCATCGTCTATTACCGCCTGCGCAGCTTCTACATCCGTATCCCGCTCTTCCAGCTCTGCTTCGATCCTGGCAACTTCAGCATTAAAGAGTTCCTCAGCTGCCTTTTCTTCCTCAGACTTAGCACAACTAGCCAAAGTCAACGCAAGTATCATTGCCAATACAACTGCTATTGTTTTCTTCATTACCAATACACCTCCATTATTCTTTTACTAACTTATCCCAATGACTCTTTAATCGAATCCGTATACTCTTTTAGTTCGTCACGATAATCCTTGAGGAATTGTACAAGATCATCTTTACCAACGATTTTCTGGTTCTTCATCGAGCCGTACTGTTCCTCTTGCTCTTTGAATCCTTCATCCAGACCATCCTTCATCTGTTGGAATGATTCTTCACTGTATAGAACTGTCCCCTTAACAGCGCTTTCATAATTCGCAAAGTAGTCATCGATTATTTTCTTGTACATTATAAGATAATCCCCATATGTCCGGATCGATTCGATCGTCTTGTCTGAAACGTCCTGAGGTGAGAAAACGGTACCTGAGGATTCGTCAACTTCCTCATCTGCATTGACTTCCTCATCTGCATCGACTTCATCATTTTCAACATCAACATCCTCTAAATCTTCTTCCTCATCTGACGAGTCATCCTTAGGCAGAGCATCAAATTCTTCCTTCGTGTAGAATAGCAGCGACTTATCAAATGCCTCCTTATTATCTGACCACAGAAGAAGTTTCCCATTAATAATCTGGTATTTGTATGATGTATCCGAATCATTCCAACTGTACTTATTGATCGTTATTGTTTTATTCTCTGAATCAATTCCACACTTATATGAGTTAATGTCATTTTCAAGCAGTCCTTTTTCACCATCTATCGACAGGACTTTATCGCCGACATACCACTTACCCTCGAATTGCATATCGGCAGAGTCAATCAACTTCTGATCTGACAATTCAAACGTAAATGTACTATCTATCGCCTCAGAATTCTTTGTCTCAAGTACAAGTTTATCGCTTATGAACTCATAGCTATATTCTGGATTCGTATCGTTCCAACTATAGTCCGTCATTGTTATTGTCTGCTTATTTAAATTTACATCACAACCATAAACATAGCCGGAGCCGGTTTCATAATATCCTACGATGCCATCAACAACCAGCGACCTCTCACCATCTTTCCAAATGCCGTTTATCGGATCCCCGTCAGCAGCATTGGATGCGTCATTCCCCCCACCGCAAGCAGCTAATGCCAGAGCCATTATGAATAGCAACACACCCAAGAGCCTCTTCTTCATATTCCATATACCTCCATAACCTAGATACCTGCGCTAACGTATTATTATCTCGAACATCTTGTCCAGCAGCTCACCCTTGACCTCAGCGTCTGCGGAAACATCCTCAAGCAGTAGCAGCACCCTCGCTATGGATATCTGCTCATCGATCGCTCTGCGTTCCTCTTGCAGCTCTGCGAGCCGTGATCTGATAACAACCTCGTCGATCCTGCCTGTATCGCCTGCATCATCCAATGCCGATGCTATGCTCTCAACAGGAATCCCTATCCTTCTGAGAAGCAGTATCCTCTTGGCCCTTCTCACAGCCTCATCGTCGTACAGCCACTCTTTGCGCCCCTCGGTGTTGCGCTCCGTGGGATGCAGTATCCCCTTAGTGTCGTAATACCTCAGCGCATTCGCTGTAATTCCAGTGATTTTAGTGACTTCCCGGATCGTCTTTAGTGACATTGTGCACCTCTCTTTCGTAATATACATCTCGTTGTTACGACGAGGTCAATGCCGCATAGCTCCTCGTCGCGAGAAAATGGTTCTCACTATAGGAGCTGTAGTTTTTGCGAATTGCTATTGGGCCCGGTTCGATATATCACTATTCAATTGCATGTTAAAAGCGCCCCCTTCGGAGGCGCCAAATAAGACAATGTATATTTTCAGCTATCCTGCTCTATCGCTTGTCCTCAACATCAACGATCTCTCCGACAAACATCCACTGTGGATGCCATGACTAGTTCGTCAGCAGCCAGGCAAAGCCTTTCGCTGTACGTATATCCGGTTCTTTGAAGTGGTTGCCGGGATTCATCTCAAGCGTGCAGTCGCTGCAGCCCCGGTCAGCCTGCAGAAGTTCGTATTGCCTGCGTATATTGTCGCCAACAGTCCGCATCACTTGATTCCTCGTTTTCTCTTCTTTGTCGCCAAGACTAAGATATACCTTCGCGGCTTTGACAGGATTCTTTTCAGCATAGTCGATCCACCCCGGGAACCATACAGATGGCGACGCTGCCGCGACTCCGCTAAAGACATCCGTCTGGTATGCTGCCCATAGTGCGAAGAAGGCTGCGAGCGAATACCCACCAATATATAACTCCGCGTTTCTGTCGCCAATCATCTCAGCATCCTTGCCACCGATCAACTCAGGAATCAACTCTTCCTCCACATATTTCAAAGTCGCCTCTGCCCCGCCGGCAAAGCCCTGATCACCAAACACAGGTGGTGCCTCCCACGGAGAAAGATCGTCATTCCAGACGTTCACTTTGAATGCCGCTAGAGTGAAGCCTTTGCCCATCTCCTGAGTAGAGTCATTACCTTCTGTCAGCCTGCAGATCTCCGTAATCTCGCTGTCCAGCACTTCTATATCGTGGTCGTCCACAGGTTGTATAATCAGCACGTCAGACGACCCACAGTCGTATATGTAACATTCATGATCCGATATTGTTCTGATTTCTTTCTTCAATTTTGCCCCTTACTATTACCCTTTACTCTACCTCAGTTCAAACAGTATCAGCCCGCCTTATGCCTGTCTTATCGGGTCAAACAGTATCAGCTACCTTACAGCTCAAACACCAGCCCGGTCCTTAGTTCGTGCACTTTGTGTCCGAGTTCGCTGCGCAGTATATTCATCGCCTTCTTTCCGGTGCAGTGCCCCGTGTATAGCGCCTCCACGCCGGTCTCCCCGACCCTTTGCGCGAAAGCCCGCACGTAATCGTCATCTTTGTTGAACAGATGGAAGCCACCGATCATGGCGACTACCCTCTTGCCCGGATAAGCAGCCATCGCCTCGCTGATGATATTATCCGCTCCGGCATGAGAACAGCTGTTGAATACAGCGATGCCATCATCGAGTTCAAATATGAGACTCTGCTCGTGCCTGAAGTCGTCAGGGATATACGTCCTGTCGCCAAGCCTCAGGTACATCTTTTCAAACTTGCCTATCTTGGCAAGTCCAGGCGTGGTATGTCCAAGCAGCCTTATGCCTTCCCCAATCATCATATCCGGCTCAGCTTTGACTATCCTGTCCGCACGCCTCTCCATGATGCCGCGAGGGATCCCGGCGTACTTGTAAAAGATCCACTTCCTGTCATAGCAGTTCTCGCCGCAGCCCTCAGCCACATACAGCCTGGCATGATCATTGATGTCGAGGAACCTGTCCAGTCCGTTCGCGTGATCGTCGTGCGCGTGCGAGAGTACCGCCATGTCCACAGCGCCCAGGTCAATGCCCAGCTTCTCCGCGTTCTTCGCAAACAGAGGCGACAGCCCGGCATCGAGCAGCACTACCTTGCCATTGTATTCGATATAAAACGAGAGGCCCCATTCGCCCTTAAGACCGGCTCCGTCGTTATTATCTACCAGTACTGTGACTTTCATGGTAACTGTGGTGCCTCCTTATCGCCTATTTGTTCGAACAGTATAAGACCGCCTTTGTGGTCGAAGCCGGTGTCCCAGAGCCGTCTGAAGTCGAGCCATCTGTACCCGCTGTAGGTAACGGCCTTGACTAGCAGCGTGTCGTCAGCCTTCTCATATCCATTGATCAGAAACCAATGCCAGACATAATCTCTTAGCGTGCGGTCCTTGTGGTTCAGAACTAGCGTGGGTATAGGATATCCGCTGTCGATCTGCCTGATGACAGCATCGGCAGCCTTTTCGTATGGCTCATTCCCATCCAGCGTATCCATGCCGATGCATTTAACGCCGCGGTCCTTCAGATACTTTGAGTAGCCATCCATAAATATGCTGAGTTTGTCGATGCCCGTCCACCTCGGCCAGAGATACTCCTCCATCATGTGCGCGAAATCCACGTAGTCGTGCTTCGACAGCTTATTCAGCTCGAACGGATAGATACCCTCAACGCCCTTGTGTATCGCGAAATACAGGCTGGAGTCACAGGCGGTCTCCGCCCCGCATCCACCGATACGCATCATAAAAGTGCGGAACCAGTCCTGGTTGCCGCCATATGAGGAGCCTATCGTGAAGTGTTCAAGTTCGTGTCTCAATGCCTGTAGTCTCTAATCTCTATATCTCTATATCTCTATATCTCTAAATCTCCAAAGCCTCCAGATCGTCCGGGATCCACAGCTGCCCGTGATAATACTGCTGCCCTTCTTCCATGTACAGCTTCTTACGATCCGGGAAGTTCCGATCTTCCGTATGGTATAGCAGCAGGTTCTTGACTCCAAGCCTCTCAGCCAGCTCGCAGGCATCCTTCACCGAGGAATGATGTTTCTCATACGGATCAAAGATATCCGCCTGGGAATGCAGGCAAAACGCCTCGTGCAGCATCCACTCGCTCCCCGCGGCATAATGTTCCAAACCGGAAGTTAGAGGTTCATCGCCGCAGCACGTAAGCATCTTCCCATCGCCCATATCCATGCGAAATCCAAACTGCTTCGCCTTCGTGGACTGTATGTCGAAGAACGTGACCTCATGCCCGATGATATCCCGCCTCTCGCCATCTGTTATCTCTACCAAATGCAGCCTGTCATCGATGAGCGAGGATTGTTTCTTATTGAGAAGCTTGCCCGCCATATCGCGGATGAGGCCCAGCACCTCCGCATGCGAATAGATATATGCCTCGCCCTTATACTCTCCGTGGCGCATGAATTGGCAGATCATACGCACCATCCACATGATCCCAAGCAAATGGTCTATGTGTTTGTGAGTGACGAATATGTGGCGGATATCCATCCAGTCGTAACCGGCGCGCTTGATCTGGCGAAGGATCGTATTGCCGCCTCCGCCGTCCACCATGAATAACTGCCCCTCGTCTTCTATAAGAAAACAGGTGTTGTAGCACTCCGTAACATGAGCGTTACCTGTACCAAGCATTGTAAGTTTCATCGTTAGTCATTATCCGGCAAGGAGACCCCGTCTTCTTAAGGCGGGGAGGAATTGCCGCATAACTCCTTTCTGTATATTTTCTTTGGAAATATCTTACTGTATCGCCTGTCGAAGTGCTCGTTTAGCCCGCCCCCTTGTAATGAGGTCCCGCCCCGCTCGCACTCCGCTCCGATCTTGTTTTTGCTTGTTTCTTTAGCGCTGTATCTATTGATTTCTCAATGCTTTGTGCATATAATACGAACAGGCGTTCGCATAGCAACACTTGTGTAAAACTAACTCTACATATGCAGATAAGCTTGACTTCCAAAGTGCGAATACTTCCCGATGAAGAGCAGAAAGAGCTTCTTCTCAGTACCATGCATGCATATACATCTGCTTGCAACTATGTTTCGGTGCATATCTTTTCTACCGGGTGCATGTATCACAGAAGTCTGCATGATGAGCTCTATTATGAACTGAGGACGAAGTTCTCTCTTCGGTCCCAGATGGCAGAGTCTGTCATCCGTACTGTACTTGCGAGGTACAGGACTTTGGATTCTTCTCATAAGCCGTGGTTACTTATACGTTTCAACAAGCCTCAGTATGATCTCGTATGGAACAGGGATTACTCTCTCAAAGGAGATACCTTCTCTGTCAACACACTTGATGACCGGAAGAAGATCTCTTTCGCAAGGCCTTCTTCGTCACTTGACGGTAAGATCGGTACCGCTAAGCTCGTATACCGCCATGGGAAGTTCTATCTGCATATATCTGTCACTCACGATGCTCCCGATGTATCCGAAGAGGATATATCCTGTGTAGTCGGTATAGACAGAGGCATACGCTTCCTTGCGACCGCCTATGACAGTAACGGTGACACTTCTTTCTTCTCAGGCGCAGCTGTAAAGTCCAAACGAGCTCATTACTTGGAGCTCAGAAAAGAGCTCCAGAGAGTCGGTACTCCTTCTTCAAGGAGAAGACTAAAGGCCATCGGTCAGCGAGAGAACCGTTGGATGCGTGACATCGATCACCGCATCAGCAAGGCACTCACTGAGCATTATCCCGAGGGCACTATGTTCGTTCTTGAAGATCTTACCGGCATACGGTCACAGACCGAGAGAATCAGAGGTAAACACCGTTACTTCTCTGTATCCTGGCCTTTCTATGATCTTGAACAGAAGATCATGTACAAGGCTGCTTTAAAAGGTCAGATGGTCATCAAGGTAGATCCTGCATACACATCACAGGTGTGTCCTGTATGTGGTAAAAGAGACAAATCGAGCCGTGACAAGGCGAACCATCTCTTCAGATGCCGCGAATGCGGATATACTTCCAACGATGACAGGATAGCAGCTATGAATCTGCACAGCATGGGAATGAAGTACCTGGTGCAGTGCGGTAAGAGCATGACTCTTTCCGCCGGGGCGGAGTCAACCGTCCCTGATGTGACGCCAGCCATGCAGGATATGCCTGTGTGTGCAATAAATGCAGGAGGCGAAAGCCGCATACTGCAGGGCAGTCACAAGCCCCCACTTCAAGGCATCAGCCTAAGTGGTGGGTAGTTGACTGAATCAATCCTTTAGAGTTTCCTTTCGGGCCATCAGAGAAGCAGCTTGCTGATCCTGGCAGCGCGGGCCACGTGAGCTCCCATATTGCCGATCTTCTTGAAGTAGATCTCTTCGCTCACAGCGCGCGTGATGCCGGCCTTGACAGAATCCTTAACGCTCCTGTCTTTATTCTTGAGAAGCAACACATCGAGCTTGCGCTGAAGGTCTGCCTGATTGGCTGTGCTGTCCGCGAAAGCCTCGAGCTCAGCCGAAAGCTCCGCGAGCTCCTCGCCCCTGTATTCACCGCCTATGCCGATGCCTCTTCTGAAGAATATGCCGTTATTAGGCACCTTTATTATCGTCGGCTTGTAATTCATCTTGTAGCGGATCTCGGCCGCGTAAGGATGGTCGGTCTTGATGCCCAGGTAGAAGTCATAGCGCCAGTAGACCTCTTTGTATTTGTCCTGGGTCAGATTCTGGTTGAAAGGCTTGACCTCAAATTCGCCACTTCCCTCCGTCCAGTACTCATCCACCTCGAGCCACACGTCCTTTACCTGGTCGAACGATATGATATCCGGGTTGCGGTCCGCGAAATCCTCCGTAGTCTCGGCCGGCCCCTCGCATACCACGAATTCTCTTTTCTCGCCGTCATATACAAACTGCATCGCGTCCGCGTACTTCTTGACGCCCCAGGCCTTGGTCACATTGAAGTCATCCAGCTTACGCCTGTTGTCTTCGCGGTAACTTAGCTGGGCCCGGATATCCTCAGCGCTTGACATCTTGTGGCCATCGAACCACGGGGAAAGCTTGCTGATGCACTCGCCGCATATATGGCCATCCGCTAACTTCTTGCTGCTCAGAGCACCGCCCGAGCCTCCGCATATAGCGCAATCTTTACTGAATAATCCCATAGCTTCCTCCTTTACAAACGACGCGTCATACCCTTTCCCTTTTTATATCAATCGTACAACGGATCTTGTATAGGCTCCGGCTCATATTCATCTCGCATCGCATCCTCAACGAGGCTGTTCATGGCCTCTTCTTTTTGCTGTTCCTGCCAGCTCTCTCCGGCATCAGTCGGAACTTCGCTGCCATACTCGCGGCTCGATTCTGTTCCGGCAGTATCCACGCTTTTGGTATCGTTTTTCGAGTCCAGACCGCCAAATGCAAGTATCACAGCGACCAGTAGCAATACCGCAAGGCAAAACATCAGAGCCTTGACCGTGCCTCGCGGCATATTGATGCGTGTCGCGACGTTCTTGGTGATCTGCTCCGTTTCACAACTCGATTCTGTGAGCGCTTCCGCATTATTCTCAGCAGAAACGACGGTCACATCAGAATCGATCTCGCTATTTATCACTTCATCATTTTTATGATCACTCATATGTCATTTACGAACAATCAGGAAAATAGCATAGCTGCATTCAGCGGATACAGCCCTGCAGGTAGCGGTCTATCTCATCGCTGCCCAAGTCTTTGTAGTTTTCGGCGATGCCATCGTGAAGGGTCTTAAGGTAACCCTCGCTCGGAGCATTGTAGTTACAGGCCGCGTTGTTGGTTATAGTCACGACTTCGTGGCCTTTTAATATGCCAATGGAAATTATGGTGTTATACCATGCGTCAAGGAACTGATGCCCACCGTTCTCCTGGAGAGCGACATGGTCGAACTGCTCCCTTGTGATGAGGTATGCCACACCGAGAGCATGGCCCTGCTTTGAGATATCCAGGAAGGATACGCCCTTTCCGCCCCATGACGCGGAGCTATTCCTGAAGTACATGTCGTATGGGATATCGTAGGTGGCGACAGCGGCCGGGTCTGATGTGTCCCGGCACGGCTCGTGATATTTGCCGCAGCCCTCGAACTGCCCGCCTTTGATATAGCAAAGGAAGCGCTCTCTCAGCATATTGCTGCCGTATGAGACATACCAGACATAGTTGTCAATATTTTTATTACTGTTTACTTCTAATTCGAATCTGTATTTCTGTTTGACCTCAGGATACTTCTCGTGATCCACCTCACTCAGGAACATCTCAAGTGGACGTACATACAGTCCTCCATTGTCGTAAAGTGGTCTGTAAACCATCATTGGTTCGCGAGTCTCACTATGTAGAGCAACGCTAATGATCTCATACAGGTACTTATTGCCTGCACGCTCCTCTTCAGACAGCAATTCACGCTTGAAGTGCTGTACTATGTCACCCGGTTTGAATCTGTTTTCCATCTCTTCAATTTTTTATGCAGAATACTATTTAAGCAGATCCTCGCCCGGTCCCATCATTGGGATGTCCACCGCTGTAGCATCTTCAAGATGGAACATCATGAGCTTGTGACCTGTCTCTTCGTTGTATATGCCCCTGAGCTGTGGCATCGATTCAAGACTGGCCTCTGCATACTTTGGATCTGTCTCGAATACCACTTTGCCGGTATAGCGCAACCAGTGACCATCAGGCTTCGCGCACGCAATCTCAACTTTAGGATTAGCCTGAAGCTGCTTATACACTTCCTTGAAGTCACCTACTCCAAACAGCACCTTGCCGTCCATCTCCATGTGAGCTCCAAGCGGTCTCACCTTTGGCTGATCGCCGTCGACTGTTGCCAGATAGAACACACCCGCTTCTGTCAGAAAATCATTTACCTTGCTCATGATTGCCCTCCTCGTTGAACTACAACAATGGTTAATTGCACGGCCCAGATTACTTCTTCTCTGCCATCCAATCCTCTGTGATTTGTTTTAGATTCTTTGCTAAGAATTCCTGTGCTTCTTTGTTATATTCTATCCTAACGTATTCTCTTCCAAACTCACCTTTTCTTATTACGGCTATCAAGCCCAAAGCTTCACCAGTTTCAGTAGGAATCCAATGTTCTGTACCCTCATCGTTAATAACTGCTTTAGAAAGATAGCCTTTTGAAGCAAGCCATTTATTTACCGCAGAAGCACTAATTATTTTAGTATTAGGATCACCTGTAAGTTCAACAAACTGCTTCAAGACATAGGAAATTGGCTTATTCGCCTCATATCTAAATTGTTCGAGGCACTCAAAAGGGAATTTAGATGCTGCGTTAGTATTGCTTTTCTTGCTCACAACACAACCGCCATTATCTTTAACAGCCTGCAAAACATCCTTTATAAAATACATAGATCTGATAACATTAGGATTATTCAGCACCTCATCATCTACAGGCAGATTTGAGTATGGAGCTTTTCCTTCAGCCATTCTTTCTGCGTAAACGATTGCTTTTTCAAGCTTATCTAAATCAAATTGATTCATTTTTCTGACCCTCCATATACCTTAATTGAAATCCAGCCTGTCTCTTTCTAGTTCTCGTTTTAATGCGTATAGTTTCTGAATCGACATAGTCTCATTATAATGAATTCCATCGTATGTTGGATGAAGTACTGGATACTTCCCCTTGGTCCTTAAAATCATCCGTTTCTGGATGAGCCATTCTATTAAATAAGATATGTCATTTCTATCTAGGACGGATAGTTTTCCATATTCCTCAATCATAGATAGTTTATCAGCGGCAATCGTCTTGCTCTCAGCGCCCTTTAACACATCAGTAAGTACAGTTGCACTATAGAACTTATTTGAGCTTAAATCGGATAGAGCCTGCAGCACATCTTTGAGAGCAATGTTCAGGTCGCTTCCCATATACCTTACAGGTCTACAATTTAATGGTTTTATGATCGTTCTCTCTTCAGCCTCTAAGCCAGCATTCCTACTGGCAACACTTTCTCCTTTATCCTTTGTTTCATTACCTTTAGATGTGACCGAAGGCTCATTTATGAGTGGTATATCATCCTCATACTTCATATATTCGTAAAATGCCTTTGTGCTCATTGTACGCGAACAACCAGTTCCATCTCTTCTGTAATTGGTACATCCTAGCATATATGAAGCTCTATCTTTCCCAGGCTTTATAATCAAATAGCCATCTCTACATTTGTCACACTTTATAATAGACAGCTTCCCAGCACCGTACGTATTAGTCATGAACCCGCATACTTCAGGTTCATTAGTACAGATATAGAGTCTCAACCCATATGCCGATTTATACCTATATTGCATTGGAAATCTGCAAATCGGACACTTCTTCTTATAAGAAGGAATCGCTGTTAAATCTTCGTTCCACTCGCCTCTCAAAACAATATTCTTGTAATCGTGTTTGAGTTCAAGTAAGAATTCAGACGGATTCTGTTCAGGGGCTATAAAGAACACTCTGTTTTTTGTACGCGTCATAGCAACATAAAACAAGCGCCTCTCTTCAGCATATTCAATCGATCTATCCTGTCTTACTACAAATGATAATACGGGATCATCTTCTATCTTGGACGGGAATCCATATGTTTCGTTCCTACCATTAACTACTACAACGTTGTCATAACCAAGACCTTTTGATGAGTGCGCGGTCATGAAGGTAATATTTAGATAAGGATACTTTACTGACCTCAGACGACTACCTCTTGACTGATATTCGAACAACCCCGACTTTTCAAGTCTGTCTCCATCAAAACCAAATCTACCAATAAGAAGAATTGATGAATTAGAAGGCTTTCCTTCGGCCTTGTTATATGCAATTATTTGTTCTAATGCTACTTCAACCGCATGAGCTATAGAGTAATTGGAACCACTCCTGTTATTTCCATTTTTATCCTTTGGCTTGCTGTCGTATGTATATATGATTACTGGATCTTCTATGTGCTTTGGTGATATTAGACTCTTTTGTATCTGCTCTGTATTCTTTTGAATGAATGATCCAGCTATATCAATTACTTCTTGTGAATTTCTATATGTCCTTACTATTTTGAGGAGCTTGGCATACCCCATCTTCTCTTCAAACTTTGTGAAAAGCGTTATATCTGCTCCACTAAATGCATAGATAGACTGCCAATCATCTCCAACAGCTATGATCTTCGCATCTGTAACCTTACGTAATGCAGTTACCAAGTCAAATCTCTGACGTGATATATCTTGATATTCATCAACTATTACGTACTTGAAGTCGAGTTTCTGTTTCATCTCCTCAACTTCCCTAAGAATACGAGCCGATTCATTGATCATATCCTGAAAATCAACTGCGTTATTTTCTTTCAAATAGCGTTCATATTCCAGATAACAATCATTGCATATATTGAGGAAAAGTCTTGTTCGCACATTCTGTGTGGAATGATACATGCGGTTAAAGTCTTCAGCTGTATAACCATTCGTCTTGAAGTTTGTAATGAATCTCTGGACTAGAGCTATCAATCTACGGATGTATCTATTTTCCTCTGAAGTTACCAACTTCTCCATTATTTCTTCTTTGGATCTTGGCCTCAGTTCAAATCCCGCTCTCAACAGTAGTTCACTCAAATGGTCTATCATAGGGCGTCGATCGTTGTACGAGGAAAACGTATATAATAAGTCTGTACCATGTTGTTTATGGAGAGAGATTTTATCTTCTATCGCATGCCTGTAGGCATTAAGCTCATCCTTCGAGTACAGTGTGTTCTTTCCGTCTTGGGTTATACCGAAATGCTCAATATAAGCCTCTTTTCCGTCCTGTGTAATCCTAAAATCTGGTGTATACGGTTTACGCGCAAACTGAATGTCATAGCGGTACATTGGCTCATATTCATAATCAATGCCATTCAGGTATAGGAAATTTGCTATCTCGACTTCCTGTGAAGATCGCATAACTTCGCTTTGGATGGTAACAGCTTTTCTGCTCCGTTTATCGATAACTTCTTTCCTGAAATCATCGAGTTCACTTCGCATTGTAGAGTAATTAGCCTTCGCAAGATGGTTAAAGAAATCATTCAGATCTTTACCTTCATAAGGTGCATCAAAATACGAAGCAAAGAAGAGAATGAGATTATTGACAGTGCTCTCATTTTTCAGAATAGTTTCGCGAAAATACTTTTGTAGAACAAAATATAGTTTACTTGAATCTGCAATATTCAACTTTTCGGGATTTTGTTTTCTGAGAATTGCATTTCCTGTTGAATGGAAAGTAGCAATTGGGCATTCAATTTGCAGGTCACCAATAATACGCTGCTTAAGCTCGTTAACAGCTTTATTCGTAAAAGATATAACCAGTATCTGCTTTGGATCAATTCCCTGCTTATCGACTAAGTATTTAACTTTAGCAGCAACAGTAGTTGTCTTTCCAGCGCCAGCACCAGCAACTACCAAACAATAATCTTCATCAGTCAACACTACACGACGCTGATCATCATCTAGCAGTATGTTAGGGTCGCTTTCTTTCAGAACCCCATCAAGATACTCTTTTTCGGAAACAAGCTTGGCCTTAATGAATTGCTCATTCTGATAATCAATCAAGGTCGAGAATGAATCGAGCCTTTTAAGAACTCCAGATACTTCTTCTGCTGTAGTTCCATTGTTACTACAGAATACTTCAAAAGTGCCACTATCCTTTAAGACTTTGAACCATGGAAGTAAATCATTATATCCAGAAAGCGCATCAGTATACTCACTTCTTGCAACGTAATGATTGCCTGAAAGCAGATACTTCATAAGCACATCAAGCTCATGCACCTTCTGGAGTTCAGCAGATACAGCTACAGGTGCGGCTTCTTGTACCTTTTTCTTTTTCCCAAACAATCTCTTAAGGAAGCTCATCTATGTTTACTAATTGATTACAACTATTTGTTGATACCCCTTTGATTTAAACGTTTATACACCATTTGCAACTCCTCACCAGCATTTCCGCCTGTCATTGCATATGCCCTATCACAGCATTTTTTCGCCATTTCAAAATCTTCAATATCACAATATGCCGCTGCTACCGAAGTTAAGAGCGCTGGTGTTATCATGCTATTGCCATATTTGTGGACTTGTTCGGAAAAGAGATTTACGGCCTTTTTCGCTTGTCCTTTTTTCCGATAGCATGACGTTATCCTCGGAAAGACATACTTTATATCGCTAAGTCCACCTTTTCTAACCGCCTCTTCATAATAACGAATCGCTAAATAATGTGACGAGCTCTCTTTGAATTTGTCAGCTTCTTTAACCAATTCTGAATAGGATAGATTTGATAGATCTTGACTCTCTGAATATGCATCGTTCAGTTCCCTCTGTAATGTTTCGTGAACGATTATATGCATCTCATCTTCCCATTTCTCGCCACGCCTATAGTATGTTTTTCCGTTATATTTGATTGTCTCTTTAGTTAATTCGTCTTTGGCTTGTTCAGTAGTGGATGCCTCACTATCTTTACGTATAATATTCCCATCCTTGATCATCACCCTTGGCGCTTTGATTGGAGTAGCTTTCTTCTCAACCTCAGGTGATTCTAGTATGGAAATCGTTGCCTCTGGGATGGGTTGTACTTTCTCCTCGACTACTTTAGTTGCCAATACGGTTTGTGTTTGAGATGCCTCCTGTTTTCGAGCTTGCTTTTCAGTTATTGCATTGAGCATATCCGAAAAATCGTCTCTTTTAAAAAGATCATCTATCTCCAGCCGTTCCCCTGTCAATGGATCAGTATTATCAGCGACAGCCTTAAACACCTCGATGATGTGAGATGGAGTCATGCTCTCAAGGTAGTTGACTTTCTTGCCCTTTATCTTAGCGTATTCAATCTCTGACTTTGTACTCTTTCCAATATACCCGCCAACATTGATGACATAGATTTCATCAGCCATGTCAATCTTGCGCTTATGCATGTCATCTAGCATTTCTTTGGTTTTCGTCTGAGTACCTTCATCCATGTTTTCCCAGACTTCATCATCGCCCGCATGGCCAAAAAGCCCAACACTAATAACGATATTGCCATCAAGAGTGAGTCGTTTCTGCGCTTCTAAAAATTCATTCTTAAAACGAGTACTGCCGCAAAGTGTTATGACTTTGTATTTCCCAACCATAACTATCCTCCCATTTGCTCATGTACTCCCCCCTGTATTTATTATATAGATACTGTCTGACATAATAAATACTGCTCTGATCGTCTATATCACTAAAAAAGCCCTTGGTCGAACCAAGAGCCATCTGTCATACCTCATATCCTTCTAGACCTTCGGAGAAGTCCAACCTCTTCATTACCGCCACAGTGTTAATTGCATCATTGAGAGCATCGTGTGTTCTTTCTGGCTTGATGTCGAACTTCCACATAGCGTATGACAGTGCGAAGTTTCTATCTTCTTGCGTGATCTGATCATCGAATACTAGCTGCACATCGTAACATTCCGGTAGCACTTCTATATCCATCTCATGAATGGCCATATTGTCTTCGAGCATGTATATATCATTGTTGCTCCAAGTTATGAACGCGGAATCTTCACCACACCACTCAAGGAACTCGTTGCATACTACCTCGAATGGCCTTCCCTGCTCGATGATTTCATCCGTCAGATCAGTGACCTCGGTCACATTTTTATTCATCTTTGTATAGTAAACAGGCCTGACGATTTCTGAATATTTATCGATGATATTCAGATCCTGCAGGCTGTCTATCTTCACTGCTCCAAACTGTATGATTTCGCCGCCAAGATTGAACGGCTCCCTCACCATACGTTGCGGAGACAGGGGCTGATTCCATTCGAGGTCTAATACAATGTATGTCATTTATCTTTTTTTCTTACAGTTCACGCAAAACAAGTATCGTTGTCCCAAGGTTGTCTCCCGGCTGTATCCTCAGAACCTTTGGATGATACTTATACTCATCTATTATCATGTTCTTTAAACTAGTCCCGCGATTGTATCCATGGATCAGCTTTATCTGATATGTACTGTCGTCTGCATGTTTCAGCGTTTTATCTATCACTTTGATAGCCTCATCCTGGAATAATCCATGTAGATCAATTTCTATGATTGGCTTGCTCATTTCACTATAATTGATTCATTTAAGTTATAGTTTAGGGTGATTCTAGCTATCAGTTCATGCTATTCCATTCCTTAAGATATGGTACTAAAGCATCATATAGTTTTTTGCTCCATTTAGCATGGAATTCTGCCATTTGGGTCCAGCTTGACTCGTCATTAATGCTTACATCATTTTCATAATAACTAACGTATGAAGCTTTTTTGTCATCGAGTCTCCACCACTTTAATTCATTACCAAATTGCGCTTCTATCTCAGACTTGCGGGAGAAAAGATAGTCAAATGCAGACTTATTTTTTTCTCTGTCGCCATTGGTTAATGATATGCAAACACCTGCATTATCAGCCTTTGCTTCGCACGTAAGATAAAAACCACTTATCCCAATGCCACTGTTAATCCAGTACTCTTTGCTTGTCGAAACATTTTTAAAGGCTCCGTTTGGTCCGTGCGTTTCTTTAATTAACTGTAGAGCATACTCCCAGTATCTTCTCCTAACACCGCCCCACGAATCCGGTGCTTCTATATAGCTGATTTCAGATTGTGACTTCTCAGTATCGCCAGCTTGTGCCAATGCCTTTTCCGCTATTTCAAGCGTATATTTTCTTAAGGATACCGGCGGATTGCTAATAAATGATTGCAGTTCATCCAGCCTTTTTGAAAATGCATATGCCTTAGCAAGATCATTAGCAGCGCTAATATTTGTATTATCAAGATCCAAGCTCATTTTAAACGCTTCTATAGAATCATCAAGATAATTCAACAAATACAGGGCATGTCCAAGCCGTGCATATATTTCACTTGTCGGTTCGATATCTACCCGTTTTTTACAAACATCAATTGACTCTTCTAGATTGTATTTTGGTGAGTCCTTCTGGAGAGAATGGCTAAGGTTATCCAGCAAGTCAGTTTCACTTAATAAATACAGGTCTTCTTTCTCAATACACTTTTCGAAATGATCTATAGCCGATGCCCATTCTTTTTCTGCATAAAATACGTCACCAATTATCGCATTCAAGTTAGTGTCCTCAGGATTATGATCGAGGCCCTTCGTAAGCACGCTGATTTGATTATCGAAATCGTCTTCCTCATAAAATGCATCAAGCGCTATACATAAGTTGGTCACTTCGGTTTCTATGTTAAGGTCCTTTATCTCTTCCAATAAATGAGTATAGAAACCTGGAAACAAATCACAAATTGGTGCCACAACATACTTGATAAAGCCAAGTTCCGTGATAGTTTCACTAAACCCATGCTCACCTGAGATAAACATCTTTTTGTAGTTATCTATACATTTCTGAACGTCACCATCATCGGCCGCCAATAGAGCTGATGCTAAATATGGATACGTTGTTTCTGCAATAGACTCAAGCATTTCACGTTCTTCTTTAGATAGTATGCGTTTATCATTCTCCCAGGAATAACCGCCCTCAAAAGAGTTGATAATATCTTCGAATAAACACTTTTTATAGAGGCATTTCTCATCATCGCTTAAATCCGAGTGTTCAATACCATACAGTATGTCCTCGTATTCGGTACCCTCTGGGAACGATGCATCGTAGCTTTCTTTTGTGTTACTATGATTTATTTCTAAATGAATAGGTTTGTCCTCTTCAAATTCAATATTCCATATTTCTTCAATTTTTTCTTGTATTTCAGACGTTCTAACACGAATATTTCTTTCATCCCAGGAGGACTCTTTAACCACATCTCTCGTAAGATACAAGTCTGCCAAGTCCTTCATGCAATGCTTATATTTGTTCCCCTCACCGTTCACCTTTTTTTCAAAAGTATTATTACTTAGAGAAGTATTTAGTTTTGAATTAAGCAATGTCATATTGCCTATTTCATATACAGCTGCGCCTCTCTCTTCCTCAGCATCTCTTATGTCCTTTATTTCATACCCTTTTTCGCTGTAAACAGGTAAAGAAGACACCGGCCAGTTTATCTGCCATTTCTGAGGCATTATATGTTCTAGAGTATATACATATTTCAGTTCCTTGATATCAGAGTATTTTGTGAAACGATCATGCAACTCAACCCAAAAGAGTATAGCTGATGGAATCTTATTGTTTCTCATACTTCTCAGACCTTCATCAAATGCCCTTCTCCCTATATATGCACTTGATCCTATTAGGTCTTTAGGAGTCCTTCTCTCTCTTACCAATTGTACACACTCGTTGTTGTAGTTCTTAGTCGATCCTTTGCATATCGCATTTAGAACAATATATCTCTCAAGCTGAAGCAGCAGTTCTTTAGTCTTTTCACCTGAAAAACCGATTTCCTTCTTGTCCTGATAGAGAAGTTTCAAAATATAAGGATAGAAGGTTGCAACATCTAAGGCATAGCACAGATGCAAAATTCTAGTTACATGATCATCGAATGAAAGCGAGGTATTTGCATCAAAGATATTGAAGTTGTCTTTGTACACTTCTGCATAGTCTCTTAGTAAGACCATAAAGCTTTCTAAATCATCCCTTTTCATCCCTTTCGTTCTGTCTTTAAACTTCTGCGCTAAAGAATCGATATTATCTGAAGAAGGATCAAAGAATCCAGTGATAACAGCGAAAGATTGAAGAAGGACTTCTATATTGTCACGCGTAAGTCTGCCGTATCGCTTTGTTGCTGCCCAATATGCACTTGTCTCATCATCAACTTCGAAAGCCTTTCCCCATGTATCGTCATATAAACTTGATGCAGCTTTATCCACCTCTTGTTCTCCGCTATTCCGTAGAGCATCTATGTAGTATTGGAATAACGCATTCTTAATAGTATCTGAACTAGACAGTCTTACGCCAAAAGAGTTTACGGTATCAAAAATCTTCTGCTCATTCTCGTTAACATCAAGATCTATGTTTACTAAAAACTTTGACGTATCCGTCGTTAGCAGATTCCAGATTGTCTGAATATCTTCATTGCAACAATTATGCAGTTCATCTCTGAAATAAAAGTAGCATCTTTCAAGTTTGCTCAGATTTTTATCTTTGGCACGAGGATCTATATCCTTAAATAGGTAATCCGAAAGGTCACCTCTTATAACTGCTTCGTAATACGGTTTATCGAGTTTAGAATGACAGATTTTTACATCTTCTTTAGGAGTGAATTTGCTCGGCTTAATAAACAGCAAACTACGCATATCACGTTCAAAGCCCTTGACTACCTCTTCATCATAAATATCAGGATCCTCCATGAGCCTATCATAACAAGCTCTAAGAAGAATACTTAGAGTAGTAAGCCTCTGTTGCCCATCGATTACCATGAATCTTGCTGGATCCCCTGCTCTTGTCTGCTCTTGTTTTAGAATCAAAGAGCCCAAAAAGTGACTTTCTGAATGATCAAGAAAGTTGTTTAGCAACTCAGCCCAGTTATCTTCATCCCAAACATAAGTCCTCTGAAAGAAAGGTATGTCATAATAGCTAACACTATCCATAAATATGAAAGACCGTTCTTTTGCTTCCATTATTTTCTCCCCATATACAATTATTACGTTTTTATTGCTTCAACTTCCATTCTTTAATAAGGAAGCTATTCTCAAGTATTTAAACCTTATTGTTTGAGGTATCTTTTATCGCTCAGCTGTGCAGATGCTCTACACAAATTGATCCATGTATAGCCCCCACTAATCAATAAGCTTATATTTTACATCATGTGCTTTCGCAAACAATTCTGCTTCAGACCCGGATCTAACATGCATGGTAATTTTGTCCCACTCATCTCCGCGACAACGAGTATCATCAATAGTTGTCCTAATGCCTTCAAAAATAACGCTTCTGATGCCTGACTGGTAAGTTGTAATATGCATACTGACTGTTTTGACTGTTGAGGGAAATCGAAGTTCTTCCAAGTCGAAGCAGAATCTAAATGCAGTATTATCGATTTCAACCACTCCTTCAGATAGTTCTACACACTTGAGCCTACTGCATTTTGTGAAAGCATTAAAACCGATTCGCTTAACAGATGCAGGTATTACTATTCTTTCAAGGCTGTCACAACCATCAAAAGCCCAATCCGGAATCTCGCTCAAGCCATCTTCAATGATAATTTCTGTTATTTTTTTGCGATTTTTAAATGGGCCAAAAACAGAGCCTCCTTCAAGACTCCTCACTGAAGATTGAATGATAAATGTTCCAGCATATTGGGGAGGCACAAAATACAATGTTTTACCATCGTCTATATATACTATTTTGTCCTTATTATTCTGCTCATAAACAAAGTTTTGGGCTTCAGCTCTTTCAATTGTTACGCTATCACTTCTTGTTTGTTTTTTCTTTATCGGTAATGATTTTTCAAGCAGCTGGAGTTCTTTCGGGTAATTAATACCTATGGTTAGATCTTCTAAATATGAATCGATGAAAGCTTCTGACTCAGGCATCCCCTCATCATAACCATCACTACGCCCCAATACATTACTTATCGAGGAAGGGTCTGCCAAAATCATTTCTTTTTCTACAGCAAGTATTGCTTCAAGGATTTTGTCGTATAGTTTGGAGAGTGAGTCATCTTCGCTCAAACTAAATCTACCGCCTTCTTTAGCAGATTTCTCAAGTAGCATTGCATCCCTTTCGCTTATGTTTAACTCTATTTCGCCGTCAGCACTATCAAGTTTCCCAAACGAAACATAGTAAGGAAATATATATGTTTTCATGGTGTTATCTCCATTTTCTACTTCATCACCTTTTCCATTAAGGATGTGTAACTGTCCACCACATCATAGACAACATTCCCATCAGAGATTGTTTTGAAGTGTTCTCTTGCACAATGAATATTTTGATTCTTCAGTTAATCTGAGCTGCATTGAGTTCATTAAGCCCTTTGTCTCAGCTACGAAATATATGTGTTTTACATTTCCTTCATAGAAAGCTATTGCCCAAAGCAGGCAGCTGATATTGAGACCTTACTGCCTGGCTTAATCTTCACCTTTAAGTCATCTTTGACTAGTTTATTAATGTTATCGAATACTTCCACCTGTTTAGGCTCCTTATGCTTTTCCATCTAATCGTAAAGTTGTTATTCTCGTCAGCTCCACAGTATTATTAATTAATAGGCAGAACCGTATAATCATCTCCAGCTGTAGAAACAAAATAATGCAGATCTTCAACATGAGGTGTATCGTACTGACTCCGTGATGGTTTGCCCTTTACTTCCCATGTGTGATCATCATAATAGCTGAATGTTACCTTATGGGGTTTGATCTTCTTTGAAGAATCCTTATCCTCGGCCTTCTCTATTTCCGAAATATTCCTACTTAACTCCGGAATAGCCTTATTCTCACCTTGAGCTAGCCCTATGAGCCTTCGTCTTATAAAGTAGGTAAAGACAACGCACAGAACGGTTTCAATTTCTTTATCGTTCAATCGTCCTTCCTTCCACGAGCAGATTAAGCCCATTAGAAATGAATAGGATGTAGTAACACCGATTTGTCGAATATCTGATAGCAGTCTATCAACAACTTTGTTTCCTGTTGTTATTCCTAATATGAGTAATAGATAGAGAACGTGTGAAGTTCTTTCAGAAGATCTGCCGCATTTACCGATCCAAACAACTCTTTGAATGATGCATAAAGAGCTTTATGATTCCTGTCAGTGGCCTTACTATATGCTCTATGGTCTTTGTATTGCATATAATCTCGGATGAAATCAGAAATATTGGGGAGTCGTCTTTCCATTCCAAGCCAATAGCTGTTATAAAGAGCCTCCTGCTCGAGAGCAGACATTCCTAGCAGAAGGTAGTTTCGAACAAGATCTGCCAACGGCAGAGGCTTCCCCAGTGAGTTCATCGACTCAAATATTTCCTGTGGATTTTCCCACTTGTTTTGTTTAGGCTTAAGCTCAATAGTAATAACACTTAGTTTTGACAAGCCTTGTTCAATAAGTTCGGCATATGAGCATCCAGAAGTATCTTGTTCAAGCAGTCTCTTGAAGAGTACATAGTTTTGGTAAACTGTTGAATGCTTCCCTCTCTCATCGAGTTCATTCCCTAAGATGATATCGCAATACGCCTGCCAGTCTGTTTCCACCTGTTTTATTTTTATTTTGTACTCTGTGTCATCTGAAACAATCTCGTTTTTTAGGAATTTTTTGTCGATATGCTTTTTGATTCCTTCGTCGTCAGAAAGGTCCCGGATGGCAACAAGAAGCAGCATGGTTGTTGTGATTCTCTGCTGTCCATCAATGAGAACAAGTTTTTTCTGGCTGACCGAATACAGAATCATCCTGAAAGTATGTAACACTGCCAAAAAAGTGCTCCGTATAATCCTCCTCAATATTTCTCGTTGCGGTTCTCACTACATCTTCAAAGAACACTTCGCAGTGCTCCTTATCCCATTCGTAATTTCGCTGATATGGAGGTATGAAAAAAGTAACATCATTATTTGACAATAGATTTAATAGGTGATTTTCAATCGGGACCATTTTTTCTCCTTTTACCTTATGCGATTATCAAAGATGCAAGTGACAACATCTCATCTCTTGCCTTTATTCTATTATTGACAACTGCCTTAACTACTTCTTCTATCTTTTCTCGTGTATCCTTTGACTTTGGAACTGGTAAAACAACTTCCTCGAATCGTCTTCCTAAAGTATCTATTACGTCACGTGTAAACTGTTTTGTTCGGATCTGTCTCTTTACAATATAAGAATTTAATAAGCCAAGAAGCAGATATGGGTTTAGGTCATTGGTCTTGCAGCATCTTATTTTTATCAGCCCTCCACAATATAACATTTTCGCGTCACTATCCGTTATCATGCTGGAAGTCCCAACTAAATATGTTCCGTCTCTTACGAGAAGGATATCTTCAGGCCTAACATCTTCTTTTGAAGCGTATTCCTTATATATTTCTTCTGAAACACCCTGCTTTGCGTCAGTCTTTATTTCCCAGTTTGAAAAGTCAGATGTCCTTACAAATGGTATGGTTCCAGTCCCATAAGCCATTTTCCCTATTTCATCACCAGTATTCAATTCAACTATACCATCGTCCACCATTTGTTTAATGGAAACCAGATCGCATGTTTTATTAAGTGATTCAAGAACATCATGGATCTCTGGATCATAATACTTAGGAAGGAAAATATTATTAACCACGTCTTCGCTACTCATTTTAAACGCAGAAAAACTGCCAAATTCTAACGTTGTCGTATCCTGTACAAGTTCATCAAGAATCTCATCAATAGACTTTCCGAAGAAGTCATCGAAAGTATCAAGCGAGTCTGTATCAAGTACACTTTCGATAAGTAATGGCATCTGTTTGATTGCAGCTTTATACTTTATTCTTCGTTCAAACGCTGACACAAGCTGATCCTTCAATGAGTTTTTTATTGAGTCATCTTTAGGAATTGGTAAAATAATCTCTCTATATCGCCCACCTAAAGTATCTATAATATCTGCGGTAAATTGCATGTTCCTTATCTGCCTCTGAACAAGCGAACAGTTTAATGCCAGAAAGAACAAATATGGATCTAGTTCTTCCTCATCATTAATTCTGAACTTGAGTATGTGAGACTGATAAACCATGGGTATATCCATTTCAGAGATCATGCAGTTGGTACCTATCAAATATGTCCCATCTCTTACCATTAAAATATCACCTGGCCGCACGTCCTCCTTTTCGGCATACTGAGAATATATCTCTTCTGAAATTCCTTGCTTAGGAATTGTTTTTATTTCCCAATTTGATATATCTGACGTCCTAACAAAAGGTATGTTTCCTGTACCATATGCCATTTTCCCTATCTCATGGCCAGTCTGAGCAATTAGGACTCCGTCGTCGATCAATTTCCCAATTTGTAATAACTCATGAGTATCTTCCAACTTATGAATCTCCTGATACAAGTCTGGGTCGTAATATTTAGGAATGAATATGTTATTTATCAGTTGATCGCTTCTTATTTTGTAAGCAAGCATAATCTACCTCATTTCTCTATACTTTGCTGCTACTAAAGGTATTTCGTCTAGGACTGTTTTTTCACCTGTTTCCGACACCCTGTAAGTAACGTTGCCACGACTATCATGACCGCACCATTTTACATCGCTCATGAAAATATCATATGGCTCACATGATTCAACATCTTCACCCTCTTTATACTTTTGACAAATCATAACACAGCATTTCGCATGTGTATGCGGCTGAAATAAGTCCTCCGGCATTGTAACTATTGCCAGCACCTTTGCTTTACTCAGTATGTAGTTAACAACGTACTGATATTTTGGCATTCCAAATATGCTTTCTAATAGAACAATTCCTAACCGTCCACCGGGCTTCAACATTTGGAAACAACGTTCAATAAATAAAATCTGCGGTGGCTGTTTATCTAGAAGAGTTCCTTTCACAAAAGCTCCTGCAGAATCTTGAGACCACTTGTGTCCCAAGTCAAATAGTTCAAGAATTTCAGTTGTATCAATAGCTAGTTTTTTCCCAAAAGGCGGATTTGTTACTATTACATCGAAAGACTCTGGTTGAATATCTTCTCTTGTTTTTGCTGCCCAGTTTTTAAACTGATCTAGACTGTTCTCACAATGAACACCTCCACGGCCATCACCTAGAATAGCTAAGTATGCTTTTGCTACCTTGCTTAAGAAATTATCCTTATCAATACCTCGGAAATTCTTTATAGCAACCTTTTGTTTTTCAGCTTCTATCTCAGATTGTGGCCAACCAAGTTCTTCTCCCTTTTGTTCTAACTTGTTCCACACAAATCTTAATGCTTCCACCAAGAATCCACCACTGCCACATGCTGGATCAAGGATTTTCTCATCTGTGTCAGGATCAATCATTCGAATTACCATATTAACAACATTTCTTGGCGTGAAAAATTGTCCCTGAGCGCCTTTAAGTGATGGTCCAATAAATATTTCAAATGCTTCTCCTACTGCATCGCGCGAACTATCCTGCAGGCTATATAGTTGTAGTTCTCCAACTATGTATTTAATGCTCTTTGCATCCAACGTTATTGAATCTGCTATATCTATCACATCACTATATTGCTTCTTTACTTTTTCAAAGAGTTCAAGAATGCGATTTTGAACAGCCGAATCATCCTCCTGAATACCTGCTCTGAATTTTACTGTGTCTTCCGGCTTTGTAAATCTTTCATCATATATTTTACAAAAGATCATATTAATGATTTGAGAAGCGAAAACCTCATCTCTTGTTATCCCAACCGCATTTGCAGCCAAGTAGTTCCTAATAGTCTTAAATGTCGGTTTAAGGTTCTCTGCCGGTTTAAGATCTCTACGCTTAAACTTACCAATATCCTCAACCCTTTCTCTATATCTTGGTATATTTGGTATTTCTTCAAAAAAGATCTTTCCATCTTTTTCTATTTTTCTAAGGTATAATCGCTCTTCACCATTAAACCATACGCCAAGATAGGCTTTCGAAAAGCGTAAATAGTCTTCCAGTTGTGATTTGCCATCTTTTCGATTTTTCTTCTTGCATTCAACAATAATATGCACAGAGTTTTCAGTATGTTCTTTATCTGTAAAAACAGCAATATCAACCGGATACTCTTTACGAGTATCCGAGGGTCTAACCTTCACTCTATACTGCGGTCTTGTGTGGATATATTCTTTTGGATATCCATAGTCCTGGACAAGTATTTTGGCGAATGGTTGCACCGCTTCAATTTCCTCAGGGGTTTCTTTAACCTGTAATCCTGAAATGTAGTCTACTATATAGCCTTCCCTAATATCTTCCATCGGCGTCTCTCCTGTTGTAAATGTTATCTTTTATTGGCCCTTCTCTTGTCGCTTGGCTTGTCAGCGTTTGCTGGTACCCACCATGTTTTCCCCATAAGCTTTGCACCATCAATACGTCCCTCTGCACAAAGCTTTGCAATTCTGCGGCGAGAGATATTCCACCTTTCTGCCATCTGTGTTGTAGTAAGGTAGTCCATAATTCCCTCCATCAAGATTCTCTATTGTTTTAATATGATTCTATTCCCGTATCGGAACATTTGCAACAAAAAGGTCTTTTTGCACTTATTATAATAATCGAAGATATTTATATAATCTGATTCATACCCTTAGTCACATCTTCTAACGATTGCTCGCTATCGTTTATTTGTTTATATCTGCTTGCACCCTTTTTGCCTTTCTCGTTGCCAACTCAGCTGTTTTCCTTCAAAAAAGTGTAAAAGCAGCCGAAGGCCGGCTGCCTTAAAGCCCTGTTTTTCAAGGGTTTTGAACGATTTGAGCTATTTTCACATTGTATCAATAATACTTACCTTTAGTCTGTTATTTCCTCAACAGGTATGAGTCTGCTTTTCTCAGCACCTCCATCAGATGCTTCTTCAGCAGCATCTATGATTTCATCTGGATACTCTATATCATATTCAGCATCGCCGATATCATTAGCATCATATTTGCTTGCCGACCAATCATATTTATCGAACGCTATTTCTGATATTTTCTCATAGATCGGCAGACTATCATCCTGCTCACCAATTTCATATCCATCTATGCAGTTTTGTAAAATAATGTCATACTCTTCCTGCGTAATATCTACCGGAACATTTGTATGAATAAAGCCTCCATTTTCAGGATATATTGTTACAAAGAAATTAAACTTCATCTGTGCCCAACTCCCTCCACTTTCCATTCATTTATATAAAGTTTACCATACTCACGAATTCCTCGTCAGTTATGAATCGTTGTCACCCCTCCTGTTTACTATTATATCGCGTTTAGTTGGGGTATTTTCTGGACTTGCTGGAATGCACGCAAAAAAACAACCGGGAGACACTCCGGTTGTATGCGCATTTAACTTATACGCGGTGTGGGGACGGGTGAGATTACTTAGCGCTCAGTGCGTTAAGCTTGCTCTCGAATCTGCTGATCTTGCGGGAGACAGTGTTCTTGTGGAATGTGCCCTTTGCAGCTGCCTGCATGAGCTTCTTCTCAGCGTGCTGGAAAGCCTTCTTAGCTTCCTCTACATCACCAGACTCTACTGCAGCGAGGAATGCCTTCTCAGCTTCCTTGATGTGGTTCTTGACTCTGATGTTTCTTGCTGTCTTCTTGTCGATTACACGGATTCTTTTCTTTGCGGATTTAATGTTTGCCATTTGTTACCCCACTTTCATAATTAAAATGCATTACAATTCGCAACGTTCATTGTACTTAAAAGGGATTATCAATGCAAGTGTTTTCTTCACTCGGTAAATGCGTGCATATTTGCGTATACGCCGCCCTTTTTAAGGAGTTCTTCGTGCGTTCCTTCCTCTGCTATGCCCTCGTCTGTGAGCACTATGATGCGGTCAGCAGATTTGACCGTGGAGAGCCTGTGCGCGATGGTGATCGTAGTGCGTCCCTTGGCAAGCTCTGCCAGTGACTGCTGCACATAATGCTCGCTCTCGTTGTCGAGGGCCGAAGTCGCTTCGTCCAGTATGAGTATAGGCGGGTTCTTGAGGAACACTCTGGCTATGCTGATGCGTTGTTTCTGGCCGCCGGATAGCCTGGCTCCCCTCTCTCCTACGTATGTGTCGTAGCCGTCAGGAAGCTCTCTTATGAATTCATCGGCTCCTGCCAGCTTGGCTGCTTCGATTATCTCTTCTCTTGATGCGCCAGGCCTTCCATATCCTATGTTACCTGCCACAGTATCCGAGAAGAGATACACATCCTGCTGCATCATGCCTATCTTGCCTCTTAGAGAGCGTACTTTGTACTCTCGGATATCTCTGCCGTCTACAAGGACTTTGCCGCTGCTGACGTCGTAAAAACGCGGTATGAGGTTGCAGAATGTAGTCTTGCCGGCGCCGCTTGGGCCTACGATGGCGATGTTCTCGCCGCTTCTTATCTTGAGGTCTATGTGATTGAGGACGTTTTCGCTCGCGTCGTTTTTGTCGTCATCTGTGTGCTCGAGATAGGAGAACGAAACGTCTTTGAATTCGATCTCGCCCTTTACTTTATCCGGCATGTCCACAGCGCCAGGCAGATCGTCTATCTCTATTTCGGTGTCCATCACCTCGATGAATCTCTCGATGCCGGTGATGCCCTTCTGGAACTGCTCTGTGAATTCGACTACTCTGCGGACAGATTCGAGAAGCACGCTCGTGTACATGAGATATGCTACGAAGTCTCCGGCTTTGATCTGGCCATGTATGAGTGCCAGAGATCCAAAGAGTACTATAGATATGTACATGAGGCCGTCGAAGAGGCGCGTCACACTGCGGAAGCCCGCCATGTTTTTGTAGCTCACCTTCTTGGTGGTGAGGAATCTCGAGTTGCCCTCCTCGAAGCGCTCCTCCTCTACGTCTTCGTTGGCGAACGACTTGGATACGCGTATGCCGAGCAGGCTGTCTTCTACGTGAGAGTTGATCTCGCCGAGTTCAGAGCGCTGCCACTTGAAAGCGCGTCTCAGCTTTACCCTGTACTTCATGGCGAAGTACACCATGAGTGGGATCAGAGCGAAGAGAAGTATGGTAAGCGGTACGTTCACGCGTATGAGTACGCAGAACGATACTACTATCTTCACCGCCGCGATGAAGTATTCCTCCGGGCAGTGATGCGCGAATTCGGCTATATCGAAGAGGTCTGTGGTGATGCGGGATATCAGCTGGCCGGTCTTGTTGTCGCTGTAATATCTGTATGAGAGCTCCTGGAACTTCTCAAAGAGGTCGCTTCGCATGTCGGTCTCTATGCGGGCTCCCATCACATGGCCGGTGTTTTGCATATAGTAATTGGCCGCGACGTCCACTATCCTGAGCACTATGTAGAGCACAGTGATGCGTACTACCATCTCCACGGTAAGATCCGCAGGCGAATTTGTTACCGTATTGGTAATATGGCGCACTATGACAGGCAGCACTAAGTCGCAGGCACTCGTCAAAGAGGCACATAAGAGGTCGAAGACCAGTATGTGCCAGTAAGGTTTGAAGTAGGGATAAAACCTCTTCAGCAAGTATCTAGTTGAAATAGTCTTTTGATCCATTGATTGTCCTATCTGTGTCTTGTCCTTATATATCCAGCTCAAGGCTGACCGGGCAGTGGTCGCTGCCGTAGATGTCTGTGCAGATCACGGCGTCTTCTATCTTGTCTCTCAGGCGGTCGGATACTATGAAATAGTCGATGCGCCACCCTGCGTTTCTCTCTCTGGCTTTCATGCGGTATGACCACCAGGAGTATGTCACTGTATCCGGATATTTATAGCGGAAGGTATCCGTAAAGCCTGCGCCGAGAAGCTCTGTCATCTTGCCCCTCTCCTCGTCGGAGAATCCGGCATTTCCTCTGTTTGGACCGGGGTTCTTAAGGTCGATCTCGTTGTGAGCTACGTTGAGATCTCCGCAGTAGATGACCGGCTTTTTCTTATCCAGTGCCGACATGTACTCTCTCATGGCGTCTTCGAACTCGCATCTGTAGTCTATGCGCTTTAAGCCGTCCTGGGCGTTAGGCACATAGCAGCAAATGAGATAGAAATCCGGATATTCGAGGGTGATCACTCTGCCCTCGTCGTCATGCTCTCCTTCGATGCCGTAGGCGACAGATAAAGGCTTACCGACACTTTCCTTTACAAAGATTGCAGTGCCCGAATAACCCTTCTTTTCGGCGTAGTTATAGTATTCGAGATAGCCTTCCGGGTGGAAATCCGCTTGTCCTTCCTGCATCTTGGTCTCCTGCAGGCAAAAGAAGTCGGCGTCTATCTCGTTGAATATGTCTTCAAAGCCTTTCTTAAGCACGGCTCTGAATCCGTTTACATTCCAGCTTACAAATTTCATATCTATCTCCAAATGATATTTCTTTCAATCACCTGATTTTACAGCAACATCAGATTACTGATGTACTTACTGCACAAGCTACACTATTATATCAGAAATATGTATATTCTCAACAAAAGCGCCTTGCCGCATTTCACTAGCAACAAGGCATATGTATTACTTATTTCAAATCCAACTCCGTAGGTGGTATACAGCACGCACGAGAGCACTTCACCTCACGACCCACGCTATCTCGTGCGTGCTCAAAATCGCATAGTCATTACAGGATCGCATGGAATTAACTAAACATCATATACGGCTCGCCCTCCATTGGTCTCGCCGGGTCTGCTTAGCCGATCTTCGCGCTCTATAGCTGCCGTCAGGGCTGTAGAGGTGCCCGCCGCCAGCGCAGCGAATCTCTGAGCAGACCGTAACACCTATTAGAATCTAAAACATGATCACGATGAGTATCATTCTTGGTTTTTTAGGGTATAAAATGAGGACTATTTCCATTTTTCCTACAATTTATCTTTAATTATCTAATATATGTAGGAAATGCGCTATTACCTACCATCTCACTTAATGGATCCATATCCTTCTGACTTATCTGTACATATCTAATAGCCTCAACACATTGCAATTACTGCTTTTCTATCCGTTTTATCGTCTCTCCGGATTATTCGCATTTACAACGCATCACGTTACCTGGATCCTAGATTGAAACTTTCCTACATATATTCTAAAATTGAATTATAAATGTAGGAAATGTGTGAAAACTCCTTCATAACATGGGTGGATTTAAGGAAGGTGTTACATATGAATTATTACTATGAGTTTCAGAGAATACGGAAAGAGTTTGAAGAACGAAGGGCTCTTCTGTCAGACGAGTTGTCACAACTGCCTAAAGGTGAACTTTTTTGCTATAAGTCTCGTGGTATCGAATGCTACGCTGAAAGGATTCCTGTAAGAGGTAATACTAAGAAGGAGTCCAGGAAAGGTATAAAGAAGGACCGCGATAAACTTTATCAACTTGTTCGTAAGCAGTATGTATCCAAGGCGATAGGTCTGATAGATAAAGATATAAAGGCTATCGACACATTGCTTAGATGGTATAAGCCAACAGATGAAGATAGCGTAATGCAGGATTTCATTGAGAAGCATCCTGGACTGATTGAAGGCGTTTACTATGGTCAGATGGAGCGGATGGGCCAGCAAGATCCTGCTAACAGGGCTCCTGGGGAATTCTATAAGGAAGGTCTCAAATCTACCGCCGCAGATGGAAGCAAAAGGCGTTCTTTAGGCGAACTTGTCATTGGTTCACGGCTTGATTTCTATAGGATCCCCTATCGTTTTGAAGCAGAGATAGGCCATCCGGATATACCATATGTACCGGACTTCACCATAATCAGACCGCGTGACGGGAAAGTCATTTTTTGGGAGCACCTTGGCAGTGTAAATGATCAAGAGTATCTCAATCGCAATAAGCGTAAGTTTGATGTGTATGAGACATATGGAATAGTCCCTTGGGACAACCTTATCATTTCATACAGCCAAAGCGACTATGGAATCAATGAGAAACTTATCGATGGTCTGATCCAGGGCTGGCTGTTGTGATCAGTTTAAAAACAAGCACCTTGCCGAAGCAAGGTGCTGCAATTTTATGACTTCATCCCCTATCATGTCGGTATTGTAACCGCTATTCGATGGTGAATGGGACTGCTGTCCAGTCTTTGTACTTTCCGATGCCGCGGATGATGGCGTAGCCTGTGCCCTCGGTCTCGTTACGTATGAAGGAGACTTCGTAATGCTTGCCGGCTTTAAGTTTCTTGCCGTCCTTGGAGGTCACTGTCACTTTAGGCTTTGCTCTGTGGTTCTTAAGCTTGTATGTGTCTTTATCGAATTCCACTTTCACATCGCCAATAGACAGCTGGCTCTTGGATCCCCTTGCCTTGGTCGGATACACTCTGCCAGGCTCTATGTACCAGATATCGTGATCAACAGGACCTTTGATGCCGCTTATCTCGGCGTCCTCGGCGCACTGCCAGAACATATACTCGCCTTCGACATCACACTTGCTGCCGTACTGAGATGCCCATATAGTGGCTTCGTCACCGATCATATTCGAATCCATGTAGTTAGTCAGCATGTCGTAGCTGGCGTATACGCAAGACTCATAGCCTGCCTTCTCTACCCTGTCGCAGAATGCCAGGACTATATCGTGATAGGCCGAAGCGTATGCCATTTCGCCTGTCTGTATGGCCTGATCGAGCCTGCCTCCCTCGTAGATCTCGAAGTCTATGGCAAGCGGCATCTCTATATCGTAATCTTTTACGAGCTCGAGGAGATAATCGGCTTCCTCCTCGGCTTCCTCAGGCGTTATGGCCTGGGAATAGAAGTACACACCCTTCATGATACCTGCTTTGCGCGCGGCCTTCATGTTCTTTTCGAACATATCATCCTCGTGAAGCTCGCCTGTCTTGGAGCTTCTGTAGCCCGCGCGTATAAAGGCGAAATCTGCTTCAGCGGATTTTACCCTCTTCCACTTTATGTCCTTCTGGTAAGTGGATACGTCTATGCCGTGTACTACGAGGCTCTTAGCAAAGCGATCCGCGTGTGTAAGGCCTTCGTCACTCAGATGATGCATGGATGTGCTCCCTATGAATACGGCGAGGCGGATAATGAGAAGGAGCAGTATAAGAGCGAGAATGAGGATCAGTTTGAAGTTAGGTTTCCTGCCGCTCTTTTTAGGCGCTCTTCTCTTTGGACTAGCTGCCGAGCCTGATCCGGTTTTTGGACCAGAGGCGCCGGAATTTACGGAGTCCCTGTATACAGTCCTCTGTCCGCTGCTTCCGCTTGTGCTCTTGCCCATCGGAGGATCGATCTGTGTACCGATGTTTGACTGAGCATCTGCGCCTGCTTTCGCCTTGGCAGCGGCTCTTCTGGCCGCGTTCTTACGGCGCTTTTCCTCTATCTTCGCGTCCGCTTTGCTGTCTTTGTTGTACTTATCTATGTTAGCCATGAGTTTTGTCCTTTGATCTATTCCACAACTACTCTAGAATTTTAGCACAAATGAGAGCCTGTGTAATCAATATACACAGGCTACAGCCGATTCTCTGCTTGGAATCGAGACCGGCGAAATCTTTGTCGGTACCCCATATCATGTTTTTTTCAAACCGCTCTCCCGGCTGATCTCAGATTTTTGCTCAAAGTATCCGGGTGTACATGTTGGTATCATTGAGGGAATGAGTTCAGAGCTGGCGGACAAGACCGCACAGCGTAAGGCTGATTTCTGCATTATCAGTAAGAGAGAAGGAGATTTTAAATTTGCCCCGATTACGGATGATCCACTCATTGCACTGGTGTCTTCAGATCATCCTCTCACACAAAAAGGGTTCGTTACGCCCGAAGATCTGACGCGCGAACCCTTTATTATGATGCACCCTGAAGTCGATACCGACTGCTCGAGGTATCTGGAACAGAATGGAATAGTCCCGGATATACGATTTACATGCAGTGACACTCTTGCCGCATATCACATGGTCGAGGCAAAACTCGGAATAACATTGGACAACAGCATATACACCTCACTCTTTTCAGGAAATGTTACGGCACTCCCTCTCAGGCCACATTGCACGATTCCGATCGGCATCGCAACACCTGAAGCCTCTCAGCAGTCTCCTGCTGCAAAACGATTCATCGAGCTGTCACAAGCATACTTCATATAATAATAGAGGCGGCTGCTTGTATAAGCCTCCGCCTCTGCGTCAGTTGTGTCCTGTCTTAATTGGTCCTATCAAATAAGCTACACCGGAATAATATAGTTGTCCTTGTCAATTGCACTGAGATCCTGCTTCATGCATATTATTGCACCTTTCCCTTTCGGTACCGATGCCCGATCCAGCAGAGAAAATACTTTGGTCAATTCCTTTCGGCTAATCTGTACTACAATTACATAATAGCCGAAAAAGTATATTTGGCAATATAAAAAAGGAGCCTGTTAAGCTCCTTGATTCTGGAGGAGGACAGCGATGACGGCTGCGAATCGAGCATCGTTTACGCTCGCTCTCTTCGGCCGTCTCTGCATGTGACCTTCCACTGCTCCGTCTTCGCTGTCACTCGCCGGTCGCAGGGATAGGTCATAAATGGGACTCGAACCGGTGGTTTCTACGCGGCTGTGCCGGCGGCCTCGATGATGCCCGTCGCCTTCAGCACTTCTCCTACGCTCGACACCAGATCGATGTCTATCTTGTCCTTAACCTCATCGGCGACGTCCTTGAGATCGAAGTCGTTCTCGGCCGGTATGAATACCTTAGTTATACCGGCTCTCTCGGCCGCCATGAGTTTTTCAGGAAGGCCTCCTATCGGAGTCACTGCTCCGCGAAGGGCCACTTCTCCAGTCATGGCAATATGCGGATCTACAGCGTGGCCTGTCACGAGGGACGAAAGCGCTGTCGTAAGGGCAATTCCTGCCGACGGACCGTCTTTTGGCACGGCGCCTTCAGGCACGTGGATATGGAGGTCGTTCTCGTTGAACTTGTTAGCCTTATCCGGGAATATGGTCTTTACCAGGCTGACGGCTATCCTTGCCGATTCCTTCATAACATCGCCGAGCTGGCCGGTGATTATTATATCCCCTTTGCCCTTGGTGAACATGGTCTCGATGTACAGGATCTCGCCGCCCACAGGAGTCCACGCGAGGCCGGTAACTACGCCAGGCTTTGGATCCTTGAGCACCATATCGTGTTTCACAGGCCTGTCCTCGATCTCTTCTCTTAAGATCTCAGGCGTCACGACGAACTTCTCAGTAGGGTTGCTCGCCACCTTTACGGCAAAGATCCTCGAGAGATTGTCTATGCGCTTTCTGAGGCCTCTTACGCCGGCCTCCATCGTGTACTCTGAGATAAGAGTCCTGAGGGCGTCGTCTGTGACTTCCATCTGCTCCTGATCGATTCCCATGGTCTCCATCGACTTAGGCACGAGATGCCTCTTGGCGATCTGGAGCTTCTCGATCGGTGTATAGCCGCTGAACTGTATCGTTTCCATACGGTTGAGAAGCGGCTCAGGGATTGTATCCGCTGTGTTGGCTGTGCATATGAACAGGACGTCTGAAAGATCATATGGCACGTTCATATAGTGATCGGTGAATGTGTTGTTCTGCTCAGGGTCTAATACTTCGAGGAGCGCGCTCGCCGGGCTTCCATGGAAGGAATCCGACAGCTTGTCCACCTCATCGAGCACTACTACAGGATTGGACACTCCGCTCTTCTGGATGCCGTCCATGATCCTGCCCGGCATCGCCCCTATATATGTACGGCGATGTCCGCGAATATCCGATTCATCGTGCACTCCGCCCAGGCTGACTCTGACATATTCGCGGCCGAGCGCGCGCGCAATGCTCTTTCCGATACTGGTCTTGCCCGTGCCCGGAGCTCCTACGAAGAGAAGGATCGAACCCGACTGCTGCTTTTTAAGATTCATTACAGCGATCTGCTGCACTATACGGTCTTTTACCTTGGAGAGCCCGTAGTGATCCTCGTCGAGTATCCTTCTGGCCTGGTCGAGATCTATCTCCACAGCCTCTTCCTTCTTCCAGGAGAGTCCTGTGATGAAGTCGAGATAATCATAGAGCATACCGGATTCAGCGCTCTGCTGGCCTTCCTGTTTGAGGCGGTTCAGCACTTTGTCCGCTTCTTTTCTCGCGGTCTCATTCATGCCGGATTCAGCGATCTTCTGCTCGAATTTACGGATGTCCGTGATGTTTTCAGGATGCATCTCGTCGAGTTCTTTCTGAAGATGCTCCATCTGGCGCTTGATGGCCTGCTCGCGGTACATCTTCTGATGATCCTCCTGCTGGGAGGTCATCGCTTCGTTTGTGATCCTGCCTACCTCGAGGAATCCGTAGATCATCTCCTCGATGAGGTCGGCTCTCTTCGCTTTGCTGTCCTCGGCGAGTATGGCATAACGCTTTTCATTAGTCTCATCGAGCCATGGAGACATCGCGCTCGCGGCCATGCCGAGAGTACTTATCTGATTGAGCCAGTAATCGATGGAATCTCCCCACTCGAAGTTGGAAGCGAATCTCCTGATCTCTTCGACAAGATCGTTGAGTTTCTTTTCCTCTTCCGCAAGCGGCAGATCCTCGATGTCGTGGCGTCTTGTCATGCTGAGGCTGATCGTGTGATCAGGCCTTACTTCGATGTTCTCGACGTTTACTCTGTAGCCAAGGTGGAGCAGCACATAGCCCTGCCTGTTCACCTCGGTGATCGTGCCAGAGATGCCTACAGGGTAGAAGCTGTTCTCGTCGAGATCGTCAATATTGATGTTTTCCTTGGCGACGATAAGGACTATCCTCTCGCCCGCCAGGATGCTTTTGTCCGTAGCGCTTCTCTTCACCTGCTCGAGGCTCATATATATTGAAGCGCCGGGGGCCAGTATCAAGTTATATACAGGTACTACTATCATTCTTTGTTCCTCATTTTCCAATGATTACGCGGGTATAACAGACGCAGGAAGTCCACGCCCTTATAAGGCAATGGCCTGCACTTATTCAATCGTCGATTTGTATAGTGCTTACGTCGACGATTTCATGAGCTAAAGCTCCCAGCGTCTGTTGACGGCGTCGCTCGCTCCAATCAAGCGAGCTTGTTGGAGCTTCGCTTCTGGTAAATAAAAGGGCGCATCACAGAGATTGCTTTTCGCTCCTGCGATGCGCCTCGTCTGCTTAGTTATTAGAATCTCAGCTTATCAAATTTGGATTTCTTTGGATATGCGTCATCCCCGAGGCTGTCGGCCATTGCTTCGACCGCTTTCTTTTGCTTGCGATTAAGCTTGGTAGGTACCTCGACCACCACCTTTACGTAGAGGTCTCCCTTCCTGCCTGTCCTCACATCAGGCACGCCTTTGCCTCTGAGCCTGAATGAGGAGCCTGTCTGTGTGCCAGGCGAGATAGTGTAGCTATAGCTCTCACCGAATCCCGGCACCTGCACCTTTGCCCCGAGAGCTGCCTGCTCAAATGTGATAGGCATCTCGAGATAGAGGTCGTTTCCTCTTCTCCTATATGTGCTGTGAGGCCTTACATTTACAACGATGTAGAGATCGCCGTCCGATCCGCCGTTCTGTCCCGGCTCGCCCTGGCCTCTTAATGTCACGATGCTGTCCGTATCCACTCCGGCAGGGATGTCCACTTTAAGCTTGACCGATTTCCTCTGCTTGCCTGTGCCGCTGCAGTCAGGGCAAGGAGTCTCGACCATCTGGCCCGAACCGCCGCACTTAGGACATGTGCTGACGTTCTGGAATCTGCCGAATGGGGTGTTGCTCACCTGAGTCACCTGGCCTGATCCGCCGCACTGGTCGCAGGTCTTCTTCGAAGTGCCAGGCTTGCAGCCCGATCCGCCGCATGTCTTACACCTTACGTCTTTGTTGAGCTCAAGCTGTTTGCTGCATCCAAAGAGCGCGTCAGTGAAATCTATGGTAACGGTCTTCTGAAGATCTCTGCCCTTCTGTGGGCCTCCACGGCGTCTTCTGGAACCGCCCGCCATGCCTCCGAACATATCGAATATGTCATCGAAGCCCATGCCGCCTGCTCCGCCAAATCCGCCGCCGAAGTTTCCGAATCCACCGAAGCCGCCAAAGCCTCCCTGGCCGCCTCCGTAATTCGGATCTACTCCCGCGAAGCCGAATCTGTCATATTTGCTCTTTTTGTCAGGGTCCGACAGTATCTCGTACGCTTCGTTGGCTTCTTTGAACTTCTCCTCAGCGGCCTTGTCGCCCGGGTTCTTATCCGGGTGATATTTCATGGCCAGCTTGTGGTATGCCTTCTTTATTTCCGATTCCGAAGCGTTTTTGTCGACCCCAAGGACCTCGTAATAATCCCTTTTGTCTGCCATCTATATGGTTCCTTCCGAAATTTATTGGTGAGCCGCAACCCGTATTTCAGGGCGCGGCTCGTATTTCTTATTTATCTTGGCCGGTCCGTCTGTATGTTCCGGCCTCTGACAGTCTACTTATCATCGTCTACTACTTCGTAGTCAGCGTCTACTGTGCCGTCGTTGTGTGGCTGCTGTCCGCCCATGTTGCCAGGGTTGAATCCACCCATGTTATTAGGGTCGAATCCCATGCCGCCCATGTTGTTAGGATCGAATCCCGCGGAGCCTGCGCCGGCCTGTCCGGCTGCTGCCTGAGCTTCCTGATAGATCCTTGTGGAGATCGGATAGAAAGCGTTTGTCAGAGCTTCCATCTTTGTCTTCATAGCCTCAACATCGCCGGAGTCTACTGCTGCCTGGAGCTCGTCCTTAGCAGTATTGACCTGAGCCTTCTCGTCCTCAGTGACCTTGTCACCGAGCTCACCGAGCTGCTTATCGATTTCGAAGATCATGCCCTCAGCCTGGTTCTTTGTCTCAACAGCTTCCTTCTGCTTCTTGTCTTCCTCAGCGAACTGCTCAGCCTCTTTGATCTTAGCGTTGATCTCGTCTTCGGAGAGCTTTGTCGAAGAAGTGATAGTGATCTTCTGCTCTTTGCCTGTAGCCATATCCTTAGCGCTTACGTTAACGATACCGTTGGCGTCGATGTCGAATGTGACCTCGATCTGAGGGATCCCACGAGGAGCCGGTGCGATACCTGTGAGCTGGAATCTGCCGAGTGTGATGTTGCCGGCTGCCATCTCACGCTCACCCTGCATTACGTGGATATCTACTGCTGTCTGGTTGTCTGCAGCTGTTGAGAAGATCTGGCTCTTCTTTGTAGGGATAGTTGTGTTTCTCTCGATCAGCTTTGTAGCAACTCCGCCGAGTGTCTCGATGGAGAGTGAAAGCGGTGTTACGTCGAGGGGCAGGATGTCGTTTACTTCGCCTGTCAGTACGCCTGCCTGGATAGCAGCTCCGATAGCTACGCACTCATCAGGGTTGATGCCCTTGAACGGCTCTTTGCCTGTTACGTTCTTTACTGCTTCCTGAACAGCAGGGATTCTTGTGGATCCGCCTACCAGGATGACCTTAGCGAGGTCTGCAGAAGTAACACCTGCGTCCTTCATTGCCTTATGCATAGGCTCGATAGTTCTGTCTACGAGGTTCTTTGTGAGCTGCTCGAATCTTGCTCTTGTAACGTCCATATCCATGTGGAGTGGGCCTGCTTCGCTTGCTGCGATGAATGGCAGGTTGACCTTTGTAGTCTGAGCGCTTGAGAGCTCTTTCTTAGCCTTCTCAGCAGCTTCTTTCAGTCTCTGAAGTGCCATCTTGTCCTGACGGAGGTCGATGCCGTGCTCTTTCTGGAAGCTGTCTGCGAGGAAGTTCATCAGTGCGTTGTCGAAGTCATCTCCACCGAGGTGTGTATCGCCGTTTGTAGCGAGTACTTCGAATACTCCGTCGCCAAGTTCGAGTACGGATACATCGAATGTACCACCGCCAAGGTCGTAAACCAGGATCTTGTGGCTTCCGGTGTCCTTATCGAGGCCGTATGCGAGGGATGCCGCTGTAGGCTCGTTGATGATCCTCTTAACGTCGAGTCCGGCGATCTTGCCGGCGTCCTTTGTTGCCTGCTTCTGAGCGTCTGAGAAGTAAGCAGGAACTGTGATAACAGCCTCTGTTACCTTCTCGCCGAGATATGCCTCAGCGTCTGCTTTCAGTTTCTGCAGGATCATGGCCGAGATGTCCTGAGGTGTGTAGTCCTTGCCTCTGAGGTTTACTGTGTAATTCTCGCCCATATGTCTTTTGATCGATGCCACTGTGCCTTCTGGCTCAGTGATCGCGATCCTCTTTGCTGTCTCGCCAACGAGTCTCTCACCGCTCTTTGTGAAGGACACTACCGATGGAGTGGTCCTCATTCCCTCGGAGTTGGTGATAACTGTAGGCTCGCCACCTTCAAGTACTGCTACGCAGCTGTTGGTTGTTCCTAAATCGATTCCGATAACTTTGCTCATTGTTTATGTCCTCCTATATGTAAATGGATTTTATTAACTAAGTTTGTTGTGCTGCGCCTGCGGCTTGCCAATAATGCTATCTACCGATCATAGCAGCGTTGCTGCAAGGTCGATAGCATTGATCTTCGGAGGCTAAGCTCCTTCGATAGCTGCTAAGTGCCGGCTACCGCAGAGTCGCTGCCGCTGCATATTCGCAGTCGCTTCTCTAAGATAATTACTTTTTATTAACGGCTACCATCGACGGCCTTACTACTTTGTCGTTCAGCTTGTAGCCCTTCTGGAGCACTTTGCTGATCTTATCATTTTCGTAGTCGTCGGTGTTGTCCGTCATTACAGCGTTATGTACATTGGGGTCGAAGTCGCATCCAAGGGCTTCTATCTCTTTGACGCCGGCTTTTTCCAGCGCTGTCTTAAGCTGCTCGAATATTAGCTCCATTCCCTTTGCGTATGCTTCGAACTCGTCTGTCTCAGTGTTGAGCGCTCTTTCGAAATTATCGAGTACCGGCAAGAGGTCGCTTACTATTCTCTCGTTGGCATAAGCGTGGATGTCGGATTTTTCTCTGGCGGCTCTCCTCTTGAAGTTCTGGAACTCCGCCATGAGCCTCATGTAGCGCTCTGACTCCTCGGCCTCGGCATCCTTCTCGTCTGCTTTGGCTTCTTCCTTGGCATCAGACTCTTCCTTTTCGCTGGCCTCTTCAGCTTCGCCTTCAGCAGCCTTTTCCTCTGCAGCCTCACCAGCCGCCTCTTCTGTAGTCTCTTCCGCTGCTTCTGTCTGCTCTGCCTCGGCCTTATCTTCAGCTTCTTCCTTTAACTCTTCAGCTTCTGCCGCTGCCTTCTTTTCTTCAGCCTCGGCATTGCCATCTTCGATGTGGATCTCTTTCTTATGGTCTTCTGCCATTATCCTTTGTCCTCCGTGTTATTTGTATTCCCAGTACCCCGGGTATTATCGGTATTATCCGTAGGTTGCGTGTTGTCTGTGAGTCTGAAGCTCTCGCTCAGATTGTTTGTGAGATATTCCATGATGGACGTTATCTCGTCGTATTTCATTCTTGTAGGTCCGATCACTCCGATCTTGCCGACCAGCTTGCCATCCACATGATACGTAGCTGTGATCAGCGTACAGTCTTTCATCGTATCGTTCTCGTCGCCGATCGTGACTACGACGCCATCGTCTCTCGCAAGCATCTTCTGGGTGAACCAGTCCTTTTGCGCGAAGAGCTCCATGAAGTCCCTCGCCCGGTCGATGCTCGAGTACTCAGGCAGATCGAAGATGTTTGTCATGCCCTCCATGTACAGATTGACGTTGAGCATGTCTTCGAGGGTCCTGAGGAAGCTCGGCATTACGCTGCCCTGCAGCTGGCTCATCGCCTCTATATCCGATCCGACGTCTTTGATGATCTCGCTCTTGAGTACATCGTCGAGTGTCCTGCCTTTGTAGGTCACTGTCATGTTCTTGCTGAGAAGATCGAGTGCGTCCTGTGTATATGGCACGTTGATCCTGAGTGTCGTGTTAGTTACGTTGCCACTCTCTCCTACTATCATGAGTATGAGTGTGCCTTTGTCTACCGGCAGCAGCCTGATAAAGCTGATCGTCTCCTCGTTGGTCGCCGGTGTCATCGCGAACGATGCAAGATTGGTGATCTCCGAGAGCAATTCGGCCGCGTGTCTTATAGTTCTGTCAAACTCGTCACGGCTTGCGGCCAGACGGTCGTTTATCATGCGCTTGTCTTTAGCGCTTAGGTTCTTCTTTTGCATCAGGTTGTTTACATAGAGCCTGTATGCTTTGTCTGAAGGAACCCTGCCTGCCGATGTATGTGGATGTGTCAGATACCCCATCTCTTCGAGGTCTGACATCTCGTTTCTAATGGTCGCCGGGCTTACGCCGAGATCATACTTCTTAGCGATCGACCGGGAACCGACCGGCTCGGCGTTTTCTACATAGTCTGTGATTATCGCCTGCAGTATCTGTAATTGTCTTTCGCTCAGATCCATTGCCCGCCTCCTTGTAGTTATTTTAGATTTGTTAGCACTCGTCACATCAGAGTGCTAATCACTACGCATAGTGTACTCGCTCGTTAACCTTCTGTCAACAGTTATTTTTCACTATTTTTCACACTAATTTTTTAATTGTTTAAGGGGAATTTTCGCGTGGCATTTTCTGGGATTACGCTGCTAAGCCTGCTCCTATATTCACCCTTCTCCTACATTCTACAAACACCGTTCAGCAAATAATGCACCAGTCGTGTATGTGCTTGGCGATGATCGCCATGCTCATGCGGACATTGAAGCCATATTACGTATGGCTTATTCGCTGATCTAGAATAATAAGCACACAGCGAAGACGTATATTGTATGTCTTCTGAGCCTTATTATCTTCTGTAGCATTCGGTGGAGACATACCATGTATGTCCTCTAAGCCTTTCTGGACTCTGTAGCATTCGGTGGAGACATACCATGTATGTCCTCTAAGCCTTTCTAGACTTTGTAGTATTCGGTGGAGACATACGCGATTTGCACACGGTCTTGCTACACCCTGTATAGCAACTTTGTCGATATAGCTTCGACTTGCACACACTCTTGCTACACAAGTAGTACAAGCTGGGATTAGTGTGGGTGTATCGTTAGTCGAGAGGTAATGCCGATGCGGTTTTGAGCGCACACGAGATAGCATTGGTCGTGAGTTGTAGTGCTCTCGTGCGCGCCGTATATGATCTTGTCCTTTGTTGATCATTCATTAATATAGAGCACAATAACCACCAGTTAAACTGGTGGTATGCACTAGCCCTTAAAGGGCATCGTACTTGCAAGCGTCTTAAGACGCGCCGAATAGACTGCCAACCGCATCTTTATTCTCAGGCGGCGCCTAAAGGCGCTTTTCTATTGCCTATGTACTCTTTCAGCGATATCTGGTCATTCGCAATATCCTCCTGTAATTGATTGCGTATGTATTCCTGTATCGCCTTTTTGTTTCGTCCTACTGTGTCTACGTAATACCCTCTGCACCAGAAGTGCCTGTTCCCATATTTGTATTTCATGTTCGCATGTCTGTCGAATATCATCAGAGAGCTTTTCCCCTTCAGATACCCCATTATTTGCGCAACAGTATACTTCGGTGGAATTGCGAGAAGCATGTGTACATGGTCAGGACATAATTCTGCTTCTATTATTTCTATTCCTTTCTGGTCGCAAAGCTGTCTCAGGATCTTCCCTATGTCTGTCCTGATCTTTCCGTAGATTGCCTGCCTTCTATATTTCGGCGCGAACACTACATGATAATGGCAAAGCCATTTTGAATGTGATAGACTACTTATGTCATTATCTTTATTACTTATGTTTGAATCCTCCTTTGTTACAAGATGCGGTTGGTAGCCACATCAATAGTAGCATTGGAGGTTTTCTTCTTGAAGCTGAAGCATTTAATTCACACCGGCATAGCCGGTGGATTTATTCCCGCTAAAGCAACATGAAAAGAAGCCCGTTTCAGGGCTTCAAATTTGGTGTTACTTAATCCGTTAATATTTTTAAGTACATATCAAGCCTTGTGCTTATATACCTTGCAAACAACCCTTCCATTGCGGAAAGATCATGTTTAGCGTGATAGGCATCGAAGGCGTTGTAATATGCGACCCTGTCGGTGAACTTGATATCGATAGGCGGATATCCCGCTTTCATCAGCTCCAGATTCACTAGCAGTCTGCCTGTCCGTCCGTTGCCGTCGATGAATGGGTGGATGCTCTCAAACTCAATGTGAAAACGAGCAAGCTTAGTTACGATATGGTCCTCACTTGCAGCATAGTCGAGAAGTAGCTGTTCCATCTTAGGCTCGATAAGATACGGCTGCACGGGTTGGTGCTGAGCTCCCATAATGCGAACAGGCACTCTTCTATACACACCTCTGTCTTCCCTTTTGTCGGCAAGGACAAGGAAATGGATCTGCTTGATAATACTCTGTGTCAGGGGTGCGTTTTCTTTTACAAGCTCTCTGACAAAATCGAATGCCTCTTTGTGACCGACAGCCTCCATATGATCTTTCAGTGGTTTTTTGTCGATCGTCAGCCCACGGAGAACGAGGTCAGTTTCACGAAGCGTCAGCGTGTTTCCCTCAATGGCATTGGAGTTATACGTGTACTCGATAGTGAATTCTTCAGTCAGTCGTTCAAGCTCACCTTCCGTCAGAGGTCTTCTGCCATCCAGTTCTGCTTTCTTGCGATCGATCTGAGCGAGCAGGCTCTCCTTTGATTTGAACCTTCCATCAGCAGGCTTTTCAGCATCGCTAGGGATCTTCCAACCACGCCCTTCCTGATATGCACCGGGTATCTTGCCCTGAGCACATAATGCTCTTATTCTTCTATCTGATATGCCCCATTTTTCTGATGCTTCTTTTACTGTCATATACATAAGCCTCACCTCGCTTCTTGCGTTATCTTAGCATATTATCGGAATAATAGCAAGGCTATCGGAATAACGTTATGATGTTTAGCGGAATAATACAAAGAAGCCCATTGCAGGGCTTCTTCTAATTCTCTGTTATGCTGAACATCGCTCTTGGGATGTGGCAATAGCCGAGCGGGTTCTTCTCGAGATACTTCTGGTGGTATTCCTCTGCGCTGAAGAAGTTCTTGAGTGGTTCGAACTCCACTGCGAGTTTCGCGCCTGCCTTCTCCTCTTCCTTCTTATATACAGCCTCAGCTTCGGCGATTTGGTCATCGCTCGTATAGTAGATACCGGTCCGATACTGGATCCCGATGTCGTTGCCCTGCCTGTTCACGGATAGCGGATCGATTATAAGGAAAAAGAACTTAAGGAGCTCAGTCAGAGATATTACATTCTCATCATAGTCGACTTTGACTGTTTCTGCGTGACCGCTGCTTCGGCAAACCTCTTCATAGCTCGGCGCTTTGTCCGGGCCATTCGCATAGCCGACCTCTGTATGCAGCACGCCATCAAATTGATCGATGTATTTCTGGACTCCCCAGAAGCAGCCTCCTGCAAGGTATATAGTCTTCATTTCCAGTCTCCATTTTTTGAAAATGCGCGAATCTACTTATCTGTGTGAAGGTGTGAATCTACACGTCGACATACACTGTAAGCACTACGATCGCGATGGTTATCTCGGTCTGGCCTTTGCCGTCGAGGTTGATGCCTTCCGGGTTTGCGCCGCCTTGGTGCACCTCTGCGTCGATGTTGCCCCACCAGTCGAGGTAATCTGTGACGACGGATGGATCCACGTCTTCAGGATGTGGTGCATAGATGTCTGCCTTGATGTATGTCTGGGACTCACGATCGGTGATGCCGAAGATCTCGGAGATCCCGGCCATGCAGCAATGGTGGATCGCGTCTTTTGTAGCTTTGAGAACGGCGTTGTTCTGATCGCCGCCGTGCATATCCACGCCCTGTCCGAATTCGATGAGCAATCTTTTGAATGACATTTTGCGCCTCCTTCTATCCTTTTATCTGATCCTCTGTCGTAAACAGTTCAACCAGGAGCAAAGCTCCAACAAGCTCGCTTGATTGAAGCGAGCGACGCCGTCAACAGACGCCGGGAGCTTCAGCTCCTGAGAGCGTCGGTCGGGGATTGTACCCACCACCGACGATCGAAAATGGAACCCGCCGCCTATAGAGGAGGGGACATCCGGCGTCTGTTATATTCGAGGGCGCTATTCTGTACCGCCCTCTTCATGCTCAGCTTCGTCTACATCCTCGGCCTCCGCTGCATCTCTGCCTCGCGACTCGCCCCACACAAGGGCGTATATCTGAGGGTCTCGTATCAAGTGCTTCCATACGGTCTGCGTTGCTTTAACGAAGCGGTCGTCGAGCTCGGTCTTGTCCTCTATCATCGGGCAGAGATATGGCAGATCGTAGTCATTGAATACCATGCTTAGGTTCCCGTCTTCGTCTAAATGCGGGAGTATCGGGAAGCTCCTGCATTGGATCGGTCTCATGTGGCGAGGACAATGCGGCGGAGTCTTGCATCTGACGAAGTAGACCTTGCCGTCCCATGCGTCTGGGAGCTCGAATTCGTCGGTGCTCAGGGTGTCCCAGTCGAGCCAGTCTGCATGCCTGTCGTGGATCTTCTCCTCGCCCGGGAGAAGCATGATGCCGAGTTCTTCGTCTGCGGCTGCGGCTGTACAGCACACGGCTCCGCATATCGACCCGCAATCAAAAGGAACAGGCGATACTCTGTCGAGCAGCCTGTATATTGCCCTGTATGTCCTTGCTCTGGTCTTGCCTTTAATCATCCTAGCCGCGCCCCGGCCTGCCTCCTCAGATTCAGATAACTATCTTTCTCTTGTCCGGGTCTTTAGCCTGTCTGTAGAGCACGAATCTGTGGCCGATCGCCTGAACGAACTCAGCGCCAAGCTCTTCTGCGATCTCGTTTGCTGTCTCCTTTGGGTCGAGGATCGCGCCATCCTGGAGCTGCACTTTGACGAGCTCGTGAACTGCCAGATAATCGTCGATGGCCGAGATCACGGATGGCGTCACTTCCTCCTTACCGATCATGACGGTCGGTTTGATGTCCTGCGCCAGCTTCTTAAGTTCTTTTCTCTGTTTGCCTGTTATCATTTATTTCTCCTTCAGGTAATTGCGGATGTACTCGATCGCGGCATCCTCGCCTTCGAATTTGAGGATCCTCAGCATCTCTTCAAGTTCTGCAGCTGTCTCCGGATGGATCATCCTGCCCGTGCTTCCGAACTGCTTTCCTTTTATGTAGTAATCATATGGATCTGCGTTTGTATACTCGTCGCCTCTGTAGATGCGGCTCGCTGCAACGCGGTCGCAGAACATCTCCGCCACGTACCTCTTAGGCATGCGGTTTCCGCCGAATCCGACTTTTCCGTTCTCGTCGAGCGTGTAGTCGATCCAGTATTCGAAGTGATGTTTGTTGCGGCCTTTATGGTGGAGCCAGGACATCGAGACGCCCTTGACTTCCCTTTCCTTGTTATTAGGGCTGCGGTTGCCTTGATAGTAGATGGCGCCGCGCACGAATTCGACAGGCGCATACTTGCTGAGATCGTGCATCAGCCCCTGCCTGTAAAGCCCTATGCGGAAGCAGTAGTACCGGACGAGGTGTCTGTGTTGAGTTATCGTTTTGAAATGCTGTATAGGATGCATATTATGCTCTCTGTTCTGCTTTATGATTTTGTTTACGATTTGGGAATGGAGCCCGCTGCCCCATGTAAGCGAAGGCTGCCCCTTATCCGGTGGGGTGTGGGCGCCTACGCCTGGCCTGTCTGGTGCTTATCTGATCAGTAACGGTTGTGCACCTTCTCGGCGAAGCACATCACGTCTTTTATCTCGATCTTCTTGCCGTCGTCTAAGATCGCGGTGCCGCTCATCTTGCCGAACACCTGATGCTGGTCGGAGACGATCACCTTGTAGTCGAGGCACGCTGCCCTGTCGATCACCGGCTCGAAATCCATCTCGAAGCGCCCGTCAGACGAAGTGAACTTCCACTTGCCCATGTAGCCTTCAGGCGGGATCACGAATTCCACGTCGTCGAGTTTGTGCGCTGTACCGTTCCAGAAGAGTATGTTCTCACTGGCCGCGCTGGTGTCGCCGAATCCGTAGCCGATGTTCCAACCGAAGCTGTTGCCCTTGACGTCGCAGTTGCCCGAGCCCCAGTACCAGGTGTTGTCATAAGTCCAGACTCCTCTGCCCCAGTCGAGGGTGCCAAAATCGGTCGCAGGGTCGAACCAGTACGTCTTGCCGTTGAACTTCACGTAGCCGGAAGCTCTCATGCAGTTGATCTTCTGATTATAATAGAAAGCGTGCTTCTCTGGCCACGGTGTCGCGATGACCATCGAGTCCATCGGTGGCTGCTCGAGAGTGATGTCCGCGTCGAGTGGCTTTCCGTCCTGGAAGTCCTCGAAGTGGCACTTGATCTGGCGCATGTGGTACTTGGCCTCGAATCTCATCTGAAGGCGCTCGTTCTCGAACTTTGTGGTGCCGTAGGATGAGTCGTCAGGGAGCCTCATGCTGCCCATCGGGAAGACGTTGAGCACGGTCTCTGTGTGTTCGTGCGGATCATCGCCGAACTCGAGTAGCGATACGGACTGGAGCCCGATATATCCGTCGTCAGAGATCGTGAACGCGGCCGCGAAGTCTTTGTTCACGACCAGGTAGTAATCCCACTCCTTGATGCGGATCTTTGGTGCCTTGATGTCCGAGCGGCGGTATTGCTGCACCAGGCTTCTCGACCACCCCGGCTCTCTCAGTTCTCCGCGCTCATCGAGCAGGAGCTGCGGTTTTGTAACTTCGTGGTTTCTCATGATCGTCACCTCCCCGCTTGCGCGAGCTTTAATAATGTCACTTCCTCGCATCTGCGAGTTTGTCGTAATAGATGCGTTCGAGCTTGTCCTCTTCCGCTGTCTTGTTGATTATCTTTTTGATCAGGTCGTCAAGCTCCGAGCCCTCGGTGTAGTCGGCGGGCGCGAAGTACTTGATCCTGTTTTCCTGTATGAGTTTGTGAACTCTGTCTGTGTTGCCGGTCTTAGGGTCGTACACGCCGATCGAGTGCCCGCCGTAGGAATTGACGAGCTTCATGCAAGGGATATCCGTCTCGCTGTCGCCCATGTAGACGAAATTGCGGAACGGGATCCTGATCTTGTCCGGCGTAAAATAGTCGTTGACTCTGTTGTCGTTTATGTCCAGCACGCCCTTTGATATCCTGAACAGGAACTGCGTCTTGTTGGTGAAGTTCACGACCTGCGCAGGCCATACCGCGATCCCATCCTCATCATAGAAGAACGAACTCGCGTAGATCTTTTCGAATTCTCCGGCGATCGCCGTTCCCTCGATCATTTCCTTGGAGCCCGACGAGATGATATAGTGCTCGACTTTGACGCCTCTCTCTTCGCCATAGCGGCGGGTGCGCTCGAACCAGTCCCTGACGCCCTTGTAGAGTTCCACCTTGGCACCGTAATCCATGAGCATCTCTTTACGGAATATCTCCTTGCCCCTGGCGCCTTTCAGCATCAGATACATCCACGCAAGGTTGGAATCCATGTCGTGCGACTTTGATAGTTCGACAGTCTCCTTCCAGAACTCGTCCTGGTCCTCATAATTGATCGCCTGAAGATAGCCCTGCGCCTGCATGTTGTCGGGCGAGAGCGTTTTATCGAAGTCGTAACAGATCGCGAGAACCGGTTTCACTTGATTTGCTTCCACTTTATTTGGCATCGTTGCTGATTCCCCGGGCGCGGCGTCTATTTTATAAGGCCGGCCTTCTTGGCTTCTTCGATGAGTTTTGGGAAGTCCGACAGTGAAACGTTCACGTCGTGCTTCTTCGCGAAAGTAAGGAACTCTGTGATCGTGATCTTACCGTCCGCGAGCACCGCGTCTACTTCCTTCTTCAGTTCTTCGTCAGTTTCGTACTGCTTGATGAGTTCTTCTACAGTTGCCATAATTTTGCCTTTCTGGATGATCTTTGTACAATTGCACTCGAAAATTGTCTGCTTAAAAGTATACCATAGCGTGGCATTTAGTGCTTTGGGAGTTTGCGGGCATATGCCAAAGTCTGCTTGAGGGCCGAATCTTTGTCGATCCCCGCGAGCCTCAGTTTGTGTGCATGCGCAAGTATCTCGCCGAAGTCCTCGCCCGGCTCAAGGCCCGCTTCTATGAGGTCGCGCCCCATCACGTATGGCTTTGCCATCGTCTCTTCGTAGATCCGGAGTCGTTCGAACAGGAAATCCATATCGCCTGAAAATGACTCCGTGCCGGCGAATAACGGCCTGTCAGTCGCCGCGAAATATATGAGATCTTTTGGCGCGACCGCTGCGTCATACAGCTTGTTTGTGGATTTGAGGGAAGGCTTCGAATACGCCGCGACATTGGGCCTCATGTGGAGCGGCACCATATTAAGAACATATTCGGTGACGTCTTTCTCACCGGTCAGCCGCTTCAGAAACGCCTCTATTATAGGAAGTCCCTTTATCTCATGTTCGTAGGAATGCACGCGACCATTGACCTCCTCGGTCGTCACGAGCTTTCCGAAATCGTGAGTGAGACACAGCAGCATGAAGCTGTACGGGTAGGATGTTTCCGCCCTGTACTTCGCCGCTCTGTCGATGACTTCCATCGTGTGCACCCAGACATCGCCTTCCGGATGATAGATCGGATCCTGCACGAGACCTATGAGCTGCTTCAACTCCGGGAACCAGACATCGAGCTGGTCCATCGCGCGAAGTGACTCGAAGAAGATCGAAGGCTTGTCCGCTTTGAGAAGAGCCTTCTTCATCTCACCTTCGATGCGCTCCTTCGAAAGCGTGCTGAGATCTATCCTTTTGCAGATCTCCATGGTCTCGTCCGCGATGCTGAATTCGAATCTCGCCGCGAACTGTGCACCACGAAGTACCCTGAGCGGGTCCTCCCCGAACGAATCGTCATCGACATGCCTGATGATGCGGTTTTCCATATCCTTGAGCCCGCCGAAATGATCGATGATCTCGCCAGTCAGGACGTCCTGCATGAGCGCATTGATGGTGAAGTCCCGCCTCTTCGCGGCTTTGAGTGTTCCAATGTAAGGATCCACGTCGACCTCGAAATCTTTGTGACCGGTCCCGATGGCGCGCTCCGTGCGAGGCATTGCGATATCTATGTTCTCACCTTTCAGTGAATAGACGCCGAAACTCTTGCCGAACGAAAGCGGCTCGCCGACTTTGCTGAGGATATCGAAGAGCGAGCCCGGTTCTATGCCATGCACCTCTATATCCACATCAGTACCGGCTTCTTCATAATCAGAATGGCCGATTGATTCGCGCACAAAACCGCCGACATAGAAAGTCCTGCCGCCGGCTTCTTTTACGTATTCAGCTATCTGTTTTGCGATGTTATCTGTCATGCTTCTACTGATTCAAGCGCCCGGAACACTGTGTCTATGTCTGCGCGGATCAAAAGCGTCGCTCTCTCATCTACCGGAGTCGGCTCTTTGTTGATCACTATTAGATGTGGGCCGGTGAAATAGCCGATCAGAGATGCGGCCGGCTCTACTGCGAGCGACGTCCCTGCAACTATTAGGCAATCCGCGCCTGTGATCTCACGCTCAGCTCCTATCATTGTATATTTGTCGGGAGCTTCGCCGTATAAAACGACTCCCGGCTTTATGATGCCACCGCACTTGTCGCAGCGCGGGACACCATCTGTCTGCATTATCTTTTCAAGCGGATAATCGGTCTCGCAATCCACGCAGTAATTATCGTAGATGCTGCCATGGAGTTCGTACACCCTCTTGTTGCCGGCCTTCTTGTGAAGACCGTCGATGTTCTGGGTCACGATGCCACGGAGCTTATCTCGCTTCTCCAGCTCGTACAGATATTTATGAACGGCGGCCGGCTGAGCTTCCGGGTGCACCATGTACTTGCGGTGGAAGTCGTAGAACTCCTTTGTATGCAACGCAAAATACATGGCGCTCAGGATCTCCTCTGCCTGGAGCCCGTGATAGTCCTTTGAATAAAGGCCGGTCTCTGACCTGAAATCCGGGATGCCGCTTGCGGTGGAGACTCCTGCGCCGCCAAAGAAGACGATGCGTCTCGAACGCTCTATTATCTTTTTCAGTTCTGCGATTTTGCTATCCATTAATATGCCATGTAATAGCCTGTGCCAATCAGCTCATATGCTGTATATGTCAACAAACCTGTCTGGATTTGCAATATGCAAAAAATGCAAATTGCTCTCCTCATATTCTTTGCGACAGTTCACATATCAAAGCCAATGGGTGTACTGATCGATTGAGGTTGAGCTATTATGCGCCAAGCGTATCCTGATCGTATTTGAAGAGGACGCAGTTGATCTCGTATATATCGTACTCGCCGTTGTCGATGCAGTATTCGACGATCTTGTCGAAGGTGCTGGACGGGGACAGCGCGAGGCCTGCTCGGCTGAGCAGGTCTCTGGTCTCGTCGAGACCGAGCTCGAGCGCTATCGCGAGAGCGAGCGCTGTCTTCTTTGATGGTTTGTAGTCCTTGTTGCTCCTTATTTTGGAGAAGTGCTTTCTGTCTATATTAGCCTTTTTGTACACTTCCGTATCTTCGAAGCCTTTACGGTCAATGAGCATGAAGAGATACTCCTGGAAGGTCTTGTCAAGGTGCTTCAGGCGTTCCTCGAGCGATATCTTCTCCGTCGGAAATGACATCTGAGGCTCTTCCGGTGCGCGCAGATCCTCTGATTCAGTTGGTACTACTGATCCAAATGTGCTTCCTATGGGGCTGCTCTCTTCAAAGCTTTCAATACTCTCTAAAGCTTCAAAGTCATCCGCAGCTTCCTCTCTACGCCGTCTGAACAAAGAGCGTTCACTTGCTTTCGGTACTCTTTCCGCGTCATGCCGTCTTCGTTCAAACACAGATCTGCTGACCTCATTGCGGTACGAAGCTCGCACCTCTTCTACCGCTCTTATCTCTGGCTCTTCTATATACGATTTTATGTCTGTGAAGAGTCTGCCAGAGACTTCAAACGACTCCTTGTCATAGACAACGAGCATGACTTCCATCTCGTGGGTCATTAAGAAGTCACTTATCACTCTGATCGCGATCCTAAGCGCTTCGTCTTTAGGGAATCCGTATGTGCCTGTCGCCATAAGCGGGAACGCTATCGACTCGCATCCGAGCTTGTCTGCCAGTTCGAGGGATCTGCTATAGCAAAGCGCTACAGTCTCCCGCTCTCCATGATTCCCGCCTCTCCATGCAGGACCTATAGCGTGGATGATGTACTTCGCGCCAAGATCGTAAGCAGGAGTATATGCTACCTGACCGGGCTTTATGTCGCCGATCTTCTCACGGTCCGCGAGCAAGCGATCCCATCCCGCCGCCTCGTAGATGGCCTGATCGACTCCAGGACCGACTGCCACCTTTGGGTTAGCGGTATTGACTATAGCGTCCGCCGAGACGTTTATTATGTTGTTTCTTACTATTTGAAGTGCCATATTCTATTGCCTTCCTGTGGATCATTTCATATACATTGTACAACATACCGCGGCTCTCTGCGCATCGGTATTCACTTGCAGGCGATCATCGCTTTATGTGATGTTCCCGATAGCTTGAGCCGCGGTGGTTACTGTAGCCGCACCACCCGGTCGCAGGCCATGCGATTTCTCCGTTATTTTCTCTATTTTCTCTTTGTTCTTTTGGATGACTTTCCGATCGGCTTTCTGGACTTGTAGTCCTCACGCACTACGTTAAGCATCGTGTCGCTAAGCACGCATCCTGCTGACATCTTGCTCACGGACTCTGAGACCACGGCGAAGTTCTTTGCGATACCGACCTCGTCGTTGTGGAATCTCGCGGCTCTTTCCTCCCTGATGCCGATCCTGCCTGCGGTCTCGACCGCATCGATATTTGCTCCGAGGAATATGAATTCCCATCCATACCTCTCCTGCTGGTGGGTTATCATGCGCTTTACATCTTCGTAGCCGTAGATCACGCTCGCGTTCTCCATGCCGTCGGTAGTGATCACGAAGAGAGTCTTTTCAGGCACGTCTTCCTTCCTCGCATATTTGTGCACGTTGCCGATATGGTGGATCGCGCCGCCGACTGCGTCGAGAAGAGCTGTGCAGCCTCGCACATAATACGTGTTCTCATCCAGCTCCTTCACCTTGTCCACCGGAACTCTGTCGTGGACGACTTCCGATACGTGGTCGAACAGCACTGTAGACCAGATTATGTTGTCCGCTTCTTTCTTCTGCTTCTCGAGCATGCTGTTGAATCCGCCGATCGTATCGGCCTCGAGCCCTGCCATCGAGCCGCTTCTGTCCATGATGAATATCACTTCTACTCTGTTATTTTCCTTACTCACTTTATGCCTCCTTACTGCAATTGCTTTTGCTTACAGTGACATTTTAGAGTTTTGTAAGGATCCAAAGGTCGCCTGCGAAGCGACAATTTAAAAGAGCCTAATCTTACAACTCGTAGGCTCTGAACATAATATACAAGAATCTATTTGTACTTTACATAAGAACAGTTATAACTGTTCTTCAACATTTCTTCCCTTATACATTATTCTTGCTATATCTACTCTATGTGTTTTCTCATCTACAAATTGAACGCTCCGGCCACCTACGCTATCGCTTAGAGATGGGGGATTCCTGCTTCACAGAGAACTGCGCCTCATCCGAAGATCCGGCGTCTTACACTCTCTCCACAGGCTTGAGATCCCGTGCGCTGTGCATACAGATCTTTATGACGGCGGCGCAAACGATGCTATCCCGTTTGACAAGCTCGAGGAGTTCTTCAATAAATATCTGTAAAAAAGGTTTCTTTAAAGTTCACTTAAGTTTTGAAAGGTATGCTATGGGCAGTAAAGGAGAAATAGTCATGGCATATCAGGCGGTTTTCAAAAGATACGAACTTAAGTACAAGGTAACGGCGGAGCAGAAGGCTAAGATCATTCGCGCGATGGAGCCATACATGGTCCCGAACGAATTCGGCAGATCGACTGTCAGGAACATCTACTACGACACCGACGACTGTGTGCTCGCGAGACATTCAATAGCCAAACCGGACTTCAAGGAAAAGCTGCGTGTCAGAAGCTACTCGAAGGCCGACGCTGAAAGCACCGTATTCGTGGAACTCAAGCGCAAGTATGACCATGTTGTATATAAACGTAGAGTCGCGCTTTCCGAAAAGGATGCGATGGAATGGATCGCCCGTGGATGGCGCAGCGGCGATGAGACCCAGCTAGGTAAGGAGATCGACTACTTCCTCAGCTACTACGAAGGGCTGAAGCCGGCGCTTTATCTCAGCTATGACAGAGAAGCATACAAGATGAGAGATGGCATGAGCCGGGCAGATGGCGGCTCGGATTTCAGGGTCACTTTCGATTCGAATATCCGCTGCAGAGAGACAGAGCTTTCACTCGAGGCTGATCCATACGGCAAGAAGATCCTTGAGGATGGTATATATCTGATGGAGCTCAAGTGCTCGGGTGGTATCCCGCTCTGGCTTACGAAAGTCCTCTCGGAGGAGCATATCTACAAAACATCATTTTCAAAATACGGAACAGCGTATTGTAACTTCATGGAAATATCTCCCATAGACAGATCGCGCATGATCGCGGCAGGAGGCTTATCTGCCGGAACAAGATCGTTTGAAATGCCGCGCCCTGTCTTCGCAAATCCGGGAATGCTTTTCACATAATATCTTCCAGTTTTGCAGAGAGGTCCGCTATCGCGGGCCTTTTCTGTTGCTTTTGTAAAGATAGTTCAGATATAGTTTCCGACCGATTAAACGTGGTATACTTCTTCCGTACTTGAATAATGATTCCTGCAACTACGGGTGAATGATGGAGCTGAGGGAGAACAGAAGCAAACTATATATAGAGGGCGTCAAGGCGGGCATTCCGATAGGACTCGGGTATTTTGCGGTCGCTTTTTCTCTTGGCATCGCCGCGAGAGACTATGGCTTCAAGGCATTCCAGGGCTTCATCGCAAGCCTGTTCACATACGCGTCGGCCGGGCAGTACATAGGCTTCTCGCTCTATGCTGCAAACGGCACGCTTATCACGCTGATCCTTCTGACCGCGATCACCAACCTCAGATACATATTAATGGGCTTCGCTCTTAATCAGAGGATGCCGGCCGGCACTCCTCTCGGTACCCGCATGCTGGTCGGTACTTGTATCACAGATGAGATCTTCAGTGTCACCATCGCAAGACCGGGCATCCCGACTCCGTGGTATACCTTTGGCGCGCTCCTCACAGCGGCTCCGATGTGGGCGGCCGGTACAGCTATCGGCATCAGCATGGGCAGCATTCTTCCTGCGCGCATAGTCAGCGCTCTTTCGGTCGCTCTGTTCGGTATGTTCATAGCCAGCATCATTCCGCCGGCAAGAAAAGACCGCGCTGTTGCTTTCGCGATCGCTGTCAGCTTTGCTTGCTCACTTGCGTGCGAACATATTCCTGTTATAAAAGACTTGTCTTCGGGCACCAGGCTCACTATTCTCGCGATCGGGATATCCGCTCTGTTCGCGCTGATCATCCCAAGAGCCGATGAAGAGGATAAAAAGTTAGAAGAACTGGATAAAAAAGACAGGGAGGTGCAGCATGAAAACTAACATCTACCTGTACATATTCGTTATGGCCTTCGCGACGTGGTGCATGCGCGTGATCCCGTCGCTCATTATGAAGAAGCCGATCGAGAACCGTTTCGCTAAGTCCTTCCTTTATTATGTTCCTTATGTCACACTCGCTATAATGACGTTCCCTGCGATAGTGCAGGCGACCGACCAGCCACTGGCAGGCGCCGCGGCTTTGGTTGTCGGTATCCTGGCGGCATGGTTTGGCGCGAGTCTCTTCAGCGTGGCGAGCATCTGCTGCATCACCGTGCTTATCTTAGAATTCCTTATTCATTGATTGATTTTTCATGACCGCCTCTTAGCATCGGCTGAGCGACGTGTACATTGAAGTACGCGATCAGCGGTCCCATAAAGAATGCCGTTACTATCGTGCCGATCCCGACATTTGCGAGTATGCCTGCTTTGCCTGCTCCCGCTATAGTGAGCAGAATGACGCCGCAGATCACGCAAACAAAGTCGCTTATGACTCTGCATATGGCAAATCTGATCTTGCTTTGCCTCTGAGACCAAATAAGTGAAACGGCATCATAGACCGACACACCAAGATCTGCCGTGAAGTAAAGAGATGATGCCAGGCAAAGTATCACGATAGCGATAAGCAGTATCACAAGACGAAGCGGTAGTGTGGCATCCGGCAGCATCCTTGTCCAAAGTCCGAGTGAAAATTCCACTATATAACCGAAAAAGAAAAGATTGATCATGGTAGCGATACCGATCTTGGTCTTGTCGAAAACAAATGCGAAAACAAGGAGCACTACGCTTACGATAATGTAAAGGGTGCCATAGCGTATCGGTATGAGGGCGTCGAGGCCGCTCATCATAGTCTGGAACGGGTCCACTCCGAGCGCGGCGAACTTGAACATTCCCACTGAAAAAGCGCATATGGCTACGCCGAGAACGCTCATCAGTATACGCCTGCCAAGCAGCGCGTCTTTTTTGTTTTCTTTGATTTGCTCGTTTGTGTTGTTTGCAGTTTCTGGTTTGTTGTTCATCTTTTGTGATCGTTTATCTGTTCGAGAGATTCTCTATTTACGTATTTTGATCGTTCGGTTATTTGTTTCTGAAAAACTAGCGAGCCGTGCCCGGCTCTTTACTTCTAAAATCGACCGGATAGTGCCCGGACCGAGTAAATCCAAGAAAGTATACCATAAATTATTCTTCCGCTTCATTGTATTTTGAATACTTTGCCTCATTTTAATTTCGTTTAAGGGAGTGGGGTTATTTTTATGCTGTAAACAGACAGAAACAGCGTAAGTGATACGTGAGACGGAGGATATAAAAATGGAAGAATTGATCAGCAGCATTTACGAAAGTCAGACGGCAGCATCGATAAGCATGACGGACTTCGCGGCATCGTTCGCGGTGTCGATAGTCCTCGGGCTCCTGATAGCTGCGGCATACATGCATAATACACGTTACACCAAGAGCTTCGTGGCAACACTCGCGATGCTGCCCGCGATCATATGCGTAGTCATCATGATGGTAAACGGCAGCGTTGGCACGGGAGTCGCGGTAGCGGGAGCGTTCAGCCTCGTAAGATTCCGCTCGGTGCCTGGGACAGCCAAGGAGATATGCGCGATCTTCCTCGCGATGGGTACCGGACTTATAACCGGCATGGGATATCTCGGGCTCGCGGCAGTGTTCGCGGCAGTGCTCTCGCTCGCGATAGTGATTCTGAATCACGTAGACCTTGGGACGAAGAAGAACGCGGACAGATATAAAAGCATCAGAGTGATGATCCCGGAGGATCTCGATTATACAGGAGTATTCGATGGGGTCTTCGAAGAATATACAAGCTCGTGCGAGCTCGTGAATGTTAAGACGACAAATATGGGAAGCATGTTCAGGCTCACATACGATGTGGTTCTGAAGGACCCGGCGAGAGAGAAGGAACTCATCGATATGCTTCGAATGAGAAACGGCAATCTCGAGATCAATGTATCAAGGCAGGCAACAGGAGCAACAGAACTGTAGAAATGTGGAAGAGGAAAACTGAAATGAGCAAGGAATACAAATACACAAAGAAAAAAGATACGGATGCCACAGCGAGAAGTGTGGCGGATACATCAGCAAACAGCGTGGCAGACAAGAACTTCGTGACGAAGGCGCTGGTCTCGATCCTGGCGCTGCTGCTGGCTTTCATGATCACCATGACATCATGTGGGGCTTCGGGAACAACGGAGTCAGGCAGTTCGGTGGTCACTACCACATCGGCAGATCAGACTTTGGACAATGCTGTCAGCAAGTCCGAGATGTTTACGGATCGCGACCTTGCCGATGACTACGATGAGTCCGCGGCAGAGACCATCACGCTCAGCGGAACTTCGGCTAAGACTTCCGCAAGCTCCGGAGTCACGATCGACGGGAGCACAGTCACCATTACTTCAGAAGGAGTATACGTGGTAAGCGGAACTCTTTCCGACGGACAGATCGTGGTCGAAGCAGATGATGCTGCCAAGGTGCAGATCGTGCTGAAGGACGCGAAGATCACGAGCGAGACTTCTGCGGCTATCTACGTAAAGTCGGCTGACAAGGTATTCATAACTACGGCTGAGGGTACGGATAACCTTCTGGCAAACGGCGGCAGCTTCACGGCTGATGGAGATACGAATATCGACGGCGCTGTGTTTGCCAAGGACGATGTCACTTTCAACGGAAGCGGCAGCCTCACGATCGAGTCTCCTGCGGGCCATGGCATCGTTGGTAAGGATGATGTGAAGTTCGGAGGCGGTACAGTAACGATCACAGCGGCAAAGCACGGTATCCAGGCCAATGATTCGGTGAGGATGGCGGAGTCGGATGTCACAATCACTTCCGGAGATGATAAGGACGGAGTGCACGTTTCGGACGATGACGCGGAAGTGTCTGAGAGCTTCTTCTACATGGCGGACGGCAGCCTGACTGTTGCCTCTAAGGATGACGGCATCCACGCTGACGCGGAGGTGATCATCGAAGGTGGAGAGATCAATATAACGGAATCGTATGAAGGTATCGAGGGACTGAGCATCAAGATCAGCGGAGGCAAAACGACTCTGGTCGCGACAGACGACGGACTCAACGCAGCCGGTGGAAACAATTCGACAAGTGACGCTACATTCTCAGATGATGACTGGATGGGCGGCAAAGGCGGCGGCTTCAGCGACGGAGGAACGAACGGAAGCATCGCGATCAGCGGTGGAGAACTTAACATAACTGCCGGCGGCGATGGCGTTGACTCAAACGGTACGGTCGAGATAACAGGCGGAAAGACTATCGTTCAGGGCCCGTCAAGCGGAGATACATCGGTACTTGATTATAACAGCACGGCAACGATCTCAGCGGGTACGTTCATCGCGACAGGCGGAGCCGGAATGGCTGAGAATTTCTCAGGAGCCGAGCAGGGACTTATCGCGGTCAGCGTCGGAAATCAGTCGGCAGGAAGCAGCGTGACTCTTAAAAACAGCAGCGGTGATGTGATAGCAGAAGTTACTCCGGAACTCGACTATGCGGTCGTATACGTTAGCACTGAGGATATGGCTCAGGGTGAGAGCTATACACTGACAGCCGGAAGCTACAGCGAAGAAATAACGCTGAGTGAGAACATCTATAGCAACCTTGCCGGCGGCATGGGTGGCATGGGAGCCGGACTTGGCGGAGGTGGTCCCCGAGGCGGAATGAATGATCAGCAGAGTGAGATGCCTGGAGGCGGAATGCAGCACGGCAATGGAATGGACGGCGGCCAGAGACATGGCGGGGCGCCTGATGAGATGACGGGCGCTACTGAGATGCCGGAGGAAAGTGTCGCTTAAAGAAAGGAGGCTGCGATGAGCAACAGATATATCGCGCTGATACCGGCTTATGAGCCGGATGAGAAGATGCTCGGGCTGATAGACGAGCTGAGAGAAAAAAGCTTTGAAGTAGTTGTTGTCGATGACGGCAGCGGAAAGGATTACGAGGAGATCTTTGAGAAAGCGGAGGACAAAGCGATAGTGCTGACCCATGCCGCGAACCGCGGCAAGGGCGCCGCCCTCAAGACCGGTCTCAGATACATAGAGAAATACATGGCTTACTGCGAGACGATCCTGACTGCGGGCGGCGCTGTCAGCGTCTCCGGCAAGGATGCAGTGATAGTCACGGTCGACGCTGACGGTCAGCACAAGCCGTGCGATGTAGAACGCATAGCAAGGATATCCGAGCAGAATAAGAACGCTATGGTGCTCGGGAGCCGCGCGCTCGCCGCCGGCACCCCGCTCAGAAGCAAGCTCGGAAACACCATCACCAGATACGTCTACAAAATGGCAACCGGGGTGCCGGTCCATGACACCCAAACGGGCCTCAGGGCGTTCCGTCTCAGCATGATACCTTTGCTGCTCGAGACGGACGGCGAGCGCTACGAATACGAAATGAACGTGCTGCTGCGTCTGTCATCCGGCGGCATCCCGATCATCGAAGAAGAGATCGAGACGATCTACGAAAACAACAATAAAGGTTCCCATTTCAGGACTGTAAGGGATGCCGTGAGAGTGTACAAAGAGATACTGAAATTCGCAGCAGCTTCGATCACAAGTTTCCTGATCGACTATGTGATGTTCGCGATACTGCTTGCCGTTACCGGCGCCGCGGGCATCTCCGGCAGCCTTATCGTATCCAATATAGGAGCCAGGCTCGTAAGCGGAACCGCCAATTACACCATGAACAGAAAACTGGTCTTCGTCACCAGGCCGGCTATCGCTAAGTCGGCGATCCAATACGCTGCCCTGGCTGGCTTCATACTGGCGGGCAACACAGTAGTCCTGAGTGTACTGACGGGCACATTTGGCATCAACAACTATCTGGCGAAAGTGATCACGGAGGCCATCTTCTTCGCGATCAGCTGGACTGTGCAAAAGTACGTGATCTTCTTCGGCGAAGTCGAAAAGAACGAAGCAGCAGTTTTAACAGCCGGTCTCAGTGAAGCAGAAGAATAGAAGACCTACGGGAAGGGAGCAATAAATGATAAAGAAACATAAAGCGCTTCTCGCATACATGCTCGTGCTCGCCGTATTCACGACCTATGTCATAATGGATACCTTCGTGATATCCAGAGTGTATGGCGAAGGCTCGGGCAGCGGTACAGAAGCGGCAACGCAATTGGAGGGAGAAACAGACTCCGGTTCCGTTGATAACGGTGGTACTGAACAGGGGACCGCGAACAGTGAACAAGGGACCTCGGACTCTAAACACAAGACTCAGGGCTCTGACCGTGAGTCTGCGGACTTAGGACAAGATACCGGTGAGAACGGGCACAAACACGGCCCGGGAAGCGGCAGCAAAGGCACTCCTCCGTCCGGAGGACACGGCCCGGGAAGCGGCAGCAAAGGCACTCCTCCATCAGGAGGCCATAGCCCGAAAAACGGCAGCTCTAAATCATCAGACTCTGATACAGAAAGCTCATCGTCGTCAGAGAAATCCGCGTCCGGATCGACCGGTACATCCGCATCGACAGTTGCATCGACAGCAGCATCGACACAGGACAGCTATCAAGACGACAATGTCTCGATAAACCTGAAAGAATACAATTCAAATGGCACTACCGTGCATGTGGCCGAGGTGAGTTCTGATTCCCAGACATACCTCAAGACCGCGTTCGCGCAAGGATCATACGGAAAGAATGTGACGGCTACGACATCGGATATAGCTGACAGCGTGGATGCCATACTGGCGATCAACGGCGACTACTACGGCGCAAGAGAGAAAGGCTATGTCATCAGAAATGGCGAGCTCTACAGAAACACGGCAAATGCAGGGGCCGAGGATCTGGTCATTTATAAAGACGGGTCATTCGGCATCATAAATGAGAGTGAAGTAAGCGCGGAGGAATTGCTCGAGAAAGGAGCTGTCCAGACGCTGTCATTCGGACCGGCGCTGATCGAAAACGGCAAGGTCTCGGTAGATTCGGATGATGAGGTAGGGCGCGCTATGGGGAGCAATCCTCGTACAGCCATAGGCATCAAATCTGACGGAACGTATATCTTCGTCGTCTCCGATGGCAGAACTGACGAGAGTGAAGGACTGTCGCTTCTAGAACTCGCGGAATTCATGAGTTCGCTCGGAGTGGAGACGGCTTACAACCTCGACGGAGGCGGTTCATCGACGATGGTCTTCAATGGCGACATAGTCAATACACCGACAGGCGGCGGTATTGGAAACGGAAGCGGAAGCGAAAGGAAGGTGAGTGACATTGTATACATCGGGTATTGAGAAAAGCTTTAAGACGGGCATGGCATATCTGGCTGTATCGCTGGTCATAGCCGCAGCCGGGGCGGTGTACGGACTGTTTGGACACGGCGTTTACTCATACTACATGACGTACGCGTTCATGATCCCGCTGCTTGCGGGCGCGATGCCACATCTCATCTCTGTCTTGAGTCACATAAAAGACGAAGGATATGACGGCAGAAAAGATGCAGCAGCTGTCGGAAAAATCTTTTCGGGAGACACACAGGCCGCAGTGATAGCAGCATTGACGACGGGGAGTCTTGTGAAGGGAGCGCTGGATATCTATGGCACCACCAACAGACTGCTGATAGCGTATCCTGTTATAGCCGCGCTGACCGTTGCAGCGTCAGTGCTGATCGCAAAGAAAGGCACAACAAAAAAGCCTGTATATCTACTTGAGAGCCCTCAGGACGAGAGTGGAAGCGATGCCTACGAGTATACCAGCGGCGATACCGCTGAATAAAAGGACAGGGAAATAAAAGAATATGCGCAGTTCTTCGACCAAGGCGGCCGCGACTAGCAGCTGACCGAAGTTGTGTAGAACGCCTGCAGCCATACTCACACCGACCACTGAAAAGAGGTCGGTTTTTTTGAGAAGTATCATACCGATCAGGCTGACGGCGGCCCCAGCAAGCGAATAGATCATGCCAAAGAGACCATTGAAAAGAAGCCCTGCGATCACTATCCTGATCACGCTGACGGCACAGGCGTCTTTGGCTCCGAACTTGTAAAGCGCGATCACAGTGACTACATTTGCGATGCCGAGTTTGATGCCCGGGATGCCGGGGTTGTATGGTATAATGGCTTCGACATACGAGAAAATGAGCGCCAGAGCGGCCATAAGTCCGACTCTCGCCACGAACGAAGCGCTGATAGGTTTGGCGCGGTTTGCCCGGCGGCTTCCGGAGGTATCAGGATGTGACTGCATCATATCCACCTCCTTCGGGATCTGTTATCCTAACTACGAGTCTGTTTGGCAGGCACACTATAGTCTCGCCGACGTGGGTAATGCTGCCGTGCTTCACGCATACCTGGTTCTTGCAGGAAGCTTCAGTGACGCTTACCTCGCCGCCGCTGATCTTCACAACATTGTAGTAGTCATAGCGGGCATCGGCGCTTGCTTCGGGATCACTGACATCAGGAGCATCAACGGCGAACTGCTTAGGCGCAGGGACTGTCACTGTCTCATCAGCGTAAAGCGAGTACTCTGCGTATGTTTTGCCGTTAGATTCGATCACGACTTTAGCATTCTTGCCCGCCTCGGTTCTGGACATAGCAAGAACGGCCGAAGCGGCAAGACCGATCACGACCAGAACGACTAAGAGTATTATGTCTGCTTTACGGAAATATTTTTTCATAAGAACTTGCACTTAGCGCTTTTCGCGCCCGGGCAGTACATTTCCATATTAGATGAATCGCAAACACAGAACTTACAAAGATAATAAAACCTTCGAGCCGGGCCGCCGGAGACTCATCAAGCTGAGTGCTTTCGCGGCTCTGTTTGCTGCTTTGATTATAACACAGACGTCATGCGGCGGCACTCAAGCCGAACCAGTCATGGATGACGGTTACTTCCTTGACACTATTTGTTCAGTCTCGATCTACAGGATGGAAGACGGAGACGGCAATGTGAAGGATGCTTCCAAGATGAAGGATGAAGCGGAGGCAGCGATCGAAGAAGCATTCGCGCTTTGCAAGGATCTTGAGGACAAACTCAGCCGCACCCGCAAAGATTCCGATATCAGCAAACTCAATTCCGCAAAGGGCAAGTGGGTCGAGGTGTCGGACGAGACCGCTGATCTGCTGAGCCGCGGCCTTGAGCACTCTATCCATTCGGACGGCGACTTCGATATCACTGTAGGCGGGGTCACCAAGCTTTGGGATTTCCACGCTGCCGAGGACGAAGCCAAGCTCCCCGATGAAGAGGCGCTTGCCGAAGCTGTGAAGCATGTGGGATACAGCAATCTCGAGATCGACGGCAATAAAGTGCGCCTCAAAGACCCTGAGGCCGAAGTGGATCTCGGGGGTATCGCAAAGGGATATATAGGCGACATGATGACAGATCTTCTGGAGGAGAAGGGCGTTTTGTCCGCCACCATCAATCTCGGCGGCAATGTTATATGTATAGGCGGCAAGACTGATGAAGACGATTTCGTGATCGGCGTCGAGGCGCCTTTCTCAGACAGGACTGAGATAATAGGAAAGATAAACGCCAAAGACAAGACCCTCGTGACTTCGGGCATCTATGAACGCAAAATAGAGGTTGACGGCAAGCTGTATCATCATATACTTGACACCAAGACAGGCATGCCGGCTGACTCCGAGCTTTCCGCGGTGACGCTTGTGGCGGATAAAGGGCTTTCTGCGGATCTCGATGCCGCGAGCACTATATGCCTGATCAAGGGCTACGACGGGGCACTGAAGTATATAGAAGAGTATATGCCTGCCGGAGTCGAGGGCGTCTTCGTTTTCAGAAACGGCGACATAAAGACAACAGAGGGCTCAGGCTTTGAGGCGGAGTAAGCCCGGATTGGATCAAGACAACAATATAGACGAATAATAGAAACCGGAAGAAACAGCAATGGAAAAAGACAACACAAAAATGAAAAAGGTACTTGTCACAAACGATGACGGAATAGACGCGCCGGGCCTTATCAAACTGGTTGAGGCGCTCGAACCCCTTGCCGAGGTCTATGTAGCCGCGCCTATGGTGCAGCACAGCGCCAAAAGCCAGAGCATCACTTTCCGGCACGAAGTAGATACGGAGGAGCGAGAACTGCCCGGCGCAAAAGCCGCGTGGGCGGTCCACGGCACTCCGACTGATTGTGTCAAGATAGGCATATCCAAGATGAAAGAAATGGGCATCAAGTTCGATCATGTGCTAAGTGGTGTCAACCTCGGATATAACACCGGCTTGGCTGTATATTACTCAGGCACGGTCGCAGCCGCCAGAGAGGGCGAGCTCAACGGCATTCGCTCCATAGCTCTATCAGTCGGGAGCCACGAAGCTACAAAGTTTGACTTTATACTCAGTAAACTTTCGGATCTGATGGATCTGTCGGACAAGACGCCGGAAGGCTTCTTCCTGAACGTGAACGCTCCGGATATAGCTTCGTCAGATGTGAAGGGCACAAAGATAGCTCCGGCTGCGCCATTTGGCTACGGCCTGCTCTTCAGCTACTTCCCATCTGAAGAAAAAGGGGTCTATCATATGGACGCCGAGCTTGGCTGGACAAACGATCATCCTGTCTATGACATGGACTGGAACCAGGAGGGCTATATGACAGTGACACCGATCCCAACATCTGTCGAGGCGCCTGAAGCTCTTAGACAGTTAAAAGAAGCCGTGGGGATTTCGGACGATCAGGATCGGGACTCTGGTTCGGAGGGTGCTCCGGAAGATCTCAGTAAGATCCAGATCTACTGATGATTTGCAAATACAAGCGGCTGCCATACAAAACATTGAATGGCGCCGGACAAGAAATAAGAGAATAAGAACAACACAGAAAGACATCACAGGAGAACTACTATGAAAGAAATGAAAGAGCTTGGTTTTGACACAAGATGTGTGCATGGAGCATACAAGGCGGGCTCGGCGGAGCCTCAGAATCTCCCTATCATACAGAGCACAACTTACAGATATTACAACGCTCAGGATGTCGCAGAGCTTTTCGATCTCGACAGCCCTAATCCTATGTACGCAAGGCTCGGCAGCCCAACTGTCGATGCTCTTGAACAGAAGATGGCGCTGCTCGAATGCGGCACCGCGGGCATGTCGACTTCTTCAGGCCAGGCAGCAAACCTCATCGCTCTTCTCAATATTTGTGAAGCCGGCGACCACGTGCTGAGCGGCACCAACATCTACGGCGGCACATACAATCTGTTCAACGTAACGCTCAGAAAGCTTGGCATCGATGTGGAATTCTTCGATCAGGACATGCCTCTCGAGGATATAGTCGCTCTTCAGAGACCTAATACCAAGGCTCTCTTCGGAGAGACTCTTGGAAACCCGGCGCTTAGCGTACTCGACCTTGAGAAATTCGCGGCTGCGGCTGCTCAGATGAAAGTCCCGTTCATCGTAGATAACACTCTCGCCACACCGGCACTCTGCAGACCGATCGAGCACGGCGCAAACATCGTGACTCACTCCACCACCAAGTTTGCTGACGGTCACGGCACCAGCGTAGGAGGCTGCGTGATCGAAGGCGGCAACTTCGACTGGACGATCAAGAATGATGACGGCAGTCTCAAATTCCCAAGCATGGCTGCTCCTGACGAGAGCTATCACGGCCTGAACTTCTATGAAAAATTCGGCGACGCAGCATTCTGCACAAGACTCAAGGCTGTTCTTGTAAGAGACCTCGGCTGCACAATGGCGCCAATGAACGCATACCTCACACATCAGGGCCTTCAGACTCTCGATGTAAGGATGGAAAGACACGTAAAGAATGCAAAGGCGGTTGCGGAGTTCCTCGCGGGTCATCCGATGGTCGACTGGATCATTTATCCGGGGCTCAAGGGTGACAAATATTACGACCTTGCGCAGAAATACATGCCTCGCGGAGCCGGAGCTGTAATGAGCTTTGGCGTCAAAGGCGGCAGGGCGGCAGGAGAGAAGTTCCTCGAGAACCTCGAACTTTGCAGCATAGTCGTTCACGTAGGCGACATTCACACCAGCGTTCTGCATCCGGCAAGTACTACACACAGACAGCTTTCAGAAGAAGCTCAGCTTGCCGCTGGCATCGATCCGGGACTGATCCGCCTCTCCGTAGGACTTGAGACAGCGGAGGATATCATAGCCGATCTCAGCCAGGCGCTCGATAAAGTAAAGTAAAAGCCCGATTAAGAATAAAGCAAAATAATAGAAAGGTAACTATTCCTTTATGCCTCTTATAATACCTGATAGTCTCCCGGCAGCAGACATGCTGAAGGGTGAGAACATATTCGTAATGAACCGCGCAAGAGCGTCCATGCAGGATATCCGTCCGCTCAAGGTCATCATAGTGAACCTGATGCCTACCAAGATCGCGACGGAGACTCAGCTTGCTCGCGTGTTGGCCAACAGCCCTCTCCAGATCGAGATGAAGCTGGTGACCATGGATTCGCATACATCGACTCACGTATCCCAGGAACATATGGAGTCGTTCTATACGACGCTTGACGAGTTCAGGGATGAGTATTTCGACGGAATGATACTTACCGGTTCGCCTGTAGAGAAGCTCAAGTTTGAAGAGGTCGATTACTGGCCCGAATTATGTGAGCTTTTCGAGTTTGCCAAGACCCATGTCTACAGCAATATGTTCATATGCTGGGGCGCGCAGGCTGCGATGTACTATTACTACGGCATACAGAAGCACGAGCTGGATAAAAAACTATTCGGCGTTTATGAGCAATATAATGTGAGACCTCACAGTCCGCTCATGAGAGGCTTTGATGAGGTGTTCTACGCTCCGCACTCGAGGCATACCGAGATCAGAAAGAGCGATATAGAGGCGAGGCCTGAGCTTCGCATTCTCGCTGAATCGCCTGAGTCGGGGCCTCACATCGTAGCGACAGACAACGGCAGACAGATATTCCTCTTCGGCCATCAGGAATACGATCGCAACACGCTGGCCGATGAGTACTTCCGCGATAAAAACAAAGGACTTGATATAGACGTCCCGGTCAATTATTTCAAAAACGATGATCCCGATCAGGGCATACTCTTCAGATGGAGGAGCCACGCGAATCTGCTGTTTTCAAACTGGCTCAACTATTACCTCTATCAGGCCGTTCCGTATAATCTCGATGATCTCAGGGATGGCAAAGAGGATGCGTGGAGAGAAGCATTTGTAGAGGAGAAAGTAGAAGTCTGATAAAGTCTGATACACATGGCTGCCGGTGATACGGCAGCCCGTTTTTTACTATGGATTTCTTGACACGAAAGTGGGCATGTTGTAATATCTTTAGTGCTATGCGCTGATGTAGCTCAGTAGGTAGAGCACTTCCTTGGTAAGGAAGAGGTTTCGGCAGTTCGAGTCTGCTCATCAGCTCCATGCAGACCCGTAAAGGGACAGGGACGCTTGTCCCTAGGTCATTTCCCGGAGGCAGTTTCTCCGGTAGAACGTTCTAATTTAAAAAGGAGGAAATTTCAGAATGGCAAAGCAGAAATACGAGAGAACCAAACCGCATATCAACATCGGTACAATCGGCCACGTTGACCACGGTAAGACAACTCTTACAGCAGCTATCACATCAGTACTCAACAGAAAGTACGGACTCGGCGGAGACGTAGCATTCGATCAGATCGATAAGGCTCCGGAAGAGAGAGAAAGAGGAATCACTATCTCGACAGCACACGTTGAGTATGAGACACCAAACAGACACTACGCACACGTAGACTGCCCGGGACACGCTGACTATGTAAAGAACATGATCACAGGAGCAGCTCAG
>JAZQBC010000039.1:0-39767 GCA_045545495.1 Anaerovoracaceae bacterium
CCGCGGACATAAGATATACCGAGGAAGAGTACCGCGCGCATATAAGGGAGGCTCAGGAATTTGCTGACAACCATTCAGGTTTCTATATAACGACAAACTCCATGCCTGCCTTCAGAAACATCGATATAACCATATCTCCGGGGCGCGCCGTGCTCGTATCCAAGAGCAACCCGCCCATCATACATTTCCTGATACTCCACCCGCAGATGGTCTCGGCATTTGAGCAATTCGCCCCGCCGATCTACGAACGGTGATCACGCCAAATGGCCCTCGAAAAGTCTCCTGGCGTTATCGGCCTAGAATTCCAGCCTGAACCTGAACGTCAATTCACGCCAAACGGCATGCTTTAGCGCTCCTGGCGTTACAAATACTAAAAAAATGGACATTCAATTCACGCCAAACAGAAGATAAAAATGCACCTGGCGTGAATTACGCTAAAAAACTTGATTTAAAATGCGAATAATTCACGCCAATCAGCCTGTGAAAGGTCGTTTGGCGTTATCGGTGTTCTAACAAAAAAGGTCTCGAGCTTGTATTAGCCTGAGACCTTCTCTCTTCTATTAGATTATGATGCGGTAGTTTTCAAACCGCTGGAGCTTACTGCGAGAGCTCGCTCCATCAGCCTCCAAGATAAGCTTTCTGCACCGTGTCGTTGTTTCTCATGTTCTCGGCTGTATCCGAGATCACGATATTGCCTGTTTCGAGCACGTATCCTCTGTCAGCGATCTTTAGAGCTTTGTTCGCGTTCTGCTCTACGACGAGCACTGTGATGCCCTCATCGTTGAGCTTCTTTATGACTTCGAAGCACGTGTTGACCATGATAGGCATAAGTCCCATGGATACCTCGTCGATCAGAAGCATCTTTGGTTCGAGCATGAGAGCGCGTCCTATAGCAAGCATCTGCTGCTCTCCACCCGACATGGTCGAGGCGAGCTGCTTGGAACGTTCGCCCAGTCTTGGGAAGATGTCATAGACCATGTCCATGTTTTTCTTTATCTGCGCTTTGTCCTTGATTTCGTAAGCTCCCATTTTGAGGTTGTCCTCTACCGAGAGCTTACCGAACACGCGGCGTCCCTCAGGAACGTATCCGATGCCGAGCGCAGATCTCTTATGCGCTGGGAGATGTGTTATATCCTCGCCGTTGTAGATAATGCTTCCAGAAGTCGGTTTGACAAGACCCATAACAGTCTTGATGAGTGTGGTCTTGCCGGCTCCGTTAGGTCCGATGATCGACACAAGTTCGTCATCTTCAACGTTTACGGATATGCCGTGGAGGACCTCCATCATGCCGTATGATACATATAGATCTTTGATTTCCAGCATCAGTCGTTGTCCTCCTCTCCCAGATAAGCTTCAATAACTTGTTTGTCGTTCTTGACATACTCAGGAGTTCCCTCGCAGATCTTCTTACCGTAAGAGAGCACTGTGATCCTGTCGCACACCTTCATCGTGAGCGGAAGGTTGTGCTCGATGAGCACGATGGATCTCTTCTGCTCTTTGAGATGCAGGATGAGTTCCGTGATCTCATTTATCGCGAAGTTGGAGAGTCCTGCGCAAGGCTCGTCGAGCAGGATCAGTTTTGGATCCGTGACAAGAGCGCGGGCGATCTCGAGTCTCCTCAGATAGCCGAGTGAAACGTCGGACGCCTTCTTGTTGGCGACTTCGGCAAGGCCTGTCTCTTTGATGACTTCCTCCGCTTTCTTCTCGATCTCTTCGGTATGAGATTTGTGGAAGTACGATCCTATACCTGTATACTCGTGTACGCCTGCCGCAGCGACGACATTATCGAATATCGTGAGTCCTCTGAGCGGCTTGCTGATCTGGAATGTACGGGCAAATCCCATCTTGGCCATCTTATACGCAGGTGTACCTGTGATGTCCTTGCCTTCCAGTGTGACTTTGCCGCCGGTCGGTTTATAAACTCCGCAGATAGCATTGAACAGCGTCGTCTTTCCAGCTCCGTTTGGGCCGATGATGCCAAGTGTCTCTTCCTTATTAACGGTGAGATCAAAGCCATCGATCGCCTTGAGTCCTCCAAAATACATCTTGAGGCCTTCGATCTTCATTAATTCTTCCATTACGCGAGACCTCCTTCCTGTTTGACTGACTGTGTGCCCGGAGCAGCTCCGGCAGCGGCTGCCTCTTCCGCGATAAGATCAGCTCTCGTCTTCTTTCTAGGGACGAATTTCCTGAATATCTTAACAAAGAATTTCCAGATCGGGCTGTCATCTCCGAGAAGTCCGCCCGGCATGAATCTTACCATGATAACGAGAAGCAGTGAGTAAACGAGCGCTCTGTAGTTGTCGGCAAATCTCAGTATCTCCGGCAGAGAAGTGATCAGGATCGCTCCGAAGATCGGCCCTCTTATCGTACCGAGTCCGCCTATTACGCACATCGATACTACCTGGATGGATACTGTAAAGGCGAAGTCTGTCGCCGAAATGAAGCCCATCCTGTGAGCGTAAATACCGCCCGCGAGACCCGAAAGGGCTGTTCCTATTATGAAGGCGAGTATCTGATATTTGCTCACGTTGATGCCGAATGATCTTGCGGCGCCCGCATCGTTTTCTATCGACGCAAGGGCCATGCCAAACCACGATTTTTCCATCTTTTTGATGAGCAGGCACACTATCACGACTATGATCACTGTCATGATGAAGAAGTGAAAGTTGTTCATCTTGACGCCAAAAATCACAGGCTTCTGAGTCGTAAGGCCGAGTGTACCACCCGTTATCTTTAGGGTGTTGAACACAGCTGCCATTACAAAGTTGATACCGATAGTAGTTATCGCCAGGAAGTCTTCCTGAAGTCTCAGCGATATGACTCCGAGCAGCGCTCCGAAGATGCCGGTCACTACCATGGCCACCAGAAGCGCCACCAAGAATGGGGTGCCGTTCGTGGTAAGGATAGCGGCTGTGTACGCACCGATGCCGAAGAACGCGGCGATACCCATCATAGCCTGTCCGGCGTATCCTGTGATTATGTTAAGCGATAGAGCAAGAAGCGTGAAGATTGCAACTGTCGCCATTATTGAATATAGATATGCGTTAGCCATTTCTTCACCTCCTTACATTTTATTCTTCTGGCCCATAAGGCCTTCAGGTTTGATAAGGAGCATTATGATCAGCACCACGAACGCTATCGCGTCCTTAGGGATTGGCAGGTTCGTGTATGCTGATACGAATACTTCTACGAATCCGATTAGGAGTCCCGCTATGACGGTGCCGACAGGATTTCCGAGTCCGCCGAGTACTATGATAGCGAGCATCTTATATGACGGCACTTCACCAAGTGCCGGAGTGATCGAGTTATACAGTATGCCGACCATGATACCTGCGATAGCGGCGAATCCGTATCCGAGAATGTAGGAAAGTGCCATGGATTTGTTTGTATCTACTCCGCAGACTTTCGCTATCTCAGCGTCATTAGCCGTCGCGCGCCATGCCAGACCGAGCTTTGTCCTGTTAAGCAGGAACCATAAAACCAGAAGACAGAGTGCCGTAAGGACGAATATCAGTATCCAAGCCGGTATGAGCACGATCGGTCCCACCTGTATGGAGTCGACACTGGTTTTAAAATTGTAAGATCTGGAATATGGTCCGCATATCAGCCTTATGACATCGGATGACATCGTGAATAGACCCACCGCAGCGACCAGCGGTATGATCGACAATGTGTTCTGCTTGGCCAAAATCGGTGAGTAGATGGTTTTCTGGAGCACGACTCCGATAGCACCCACTGCTATGGTCGATCCGATGAAAGCCAGCGCGATGTTTCCCGTAGCGTGGTATATGTACCAGCCCAGGTAGGCGCCTACGAGATAGGCACCGGCGTTCGCGATATCAAGGATGCCCATGATACCGTAGATAAGCGTAGCGCCCAGCGCTGTCAGAGCGTACACGCTTCCTATCGCGAGCGCGTTCATAAACTGTTGCTCAAACATATAAACCTCGTGTGTAAATGACATAGGGGAGACGGTTCCCCGCCTCCCCTACTATTGATCGTTCTATTTTCCGCTTATTGCCTGTCACAACAGGCTTTGTTCAGGCCCTGATCTCAACACTCTGTGAAAGTCAGACCTGTGTCATGGCTTTGACTGACTGCGAAAAGATTAGTAGTTGGCAGGGTCGATGATCTCAGGATCGTCGATAACTCCTGCATAGTGGTACTCACCATCTGTTACGAGCTGGATCTGTACCGGCTTAACAGCGGATCCGTCATCGTTGTAGCGGATCAGCTCGCCTGTTACTGTGTTGAAGTTTTCAAGTCCGGCGATGTACTTCTGCATTGCAGCTGTATCCTCTCCGCACTCTTCAAGAGCAGAGAATACTACCTGGAACGCGTCATATACGGAAGCACCTACCATGTCTGGCTGGATGTCGTATTTCTCAACGTAGTTCTTGATGTATTCCTGTGTCTGCTCGTTCTCGTCATCACGGTTCATGTTAGTTGTGATGTAGAGTCCGTCAGCATACTCACCTGCGATGTTGAGGAGCTCGAACGAGTCAGCGCCTTCGCATCCGAGTACTGGGATGTCAAGCTTCTTCTGGCCAACTTCACGGAGCACCTGAGCAGCCTGCTCATAGTAGTTTACTGAGTAGATCAGATCAGCTCCTGCAGCTGCAGCAGCTGTTACAGGTGAAGACATGTCGTTGTCGGAGATAGCGATAGCCTGCTCATATACGATCTCGATAGGCGAATTGATCTTCTTGAGTTCTTCTTTGAATCCTTCTACCTGAGCGGAACCGAAGTCGAGGTCTACGCTGATGATAGCGACTTTCTTAGCTTTAAGTTCGTTTGTAGCGTAGTAAGCAGCAGCAGCTCCCTGAAGTTTCTGTGGGAACGACTGTGAGAAGATAAGGTCTCCTGCGTTAACTACGTCCGGGTGTACAGCATAAGCTGAAACCATGAGCTTTCCGGCATCCTGGAAGATAGGAGCAGCAACCTTGGTTGGTCCTGAATATGATCCGGAAACTACAGCAGCGATACTGTCATCCGATGCGAGATTTTCAGCGATGTTAGCAGCTTCTTTTGTATCGAGCTTATCATCGAAATCTACGAGCTCGACCTGTCTGCCGTTGATACCGCCGTTCGCATTGCAGAGCTCTACAGCAAGTTTAGCTGAGTTGAGTGATGATGTTCCGTCAGCTGACGCAGCCGGAGCCGATACAGGTGCGAAGAATCCGATCTTGATAGGATCTTCACTGCTTCCGCCATCGCCTGAACCGCTGCCTGAACCGCATGCTGTCATTGCGAGCACCATAGCAACCGATAACAGTGTTACAAGTAACTTTTTCATCTCTATTCCTCCTTTAACAAACGTATAAGAAATACATGCGTAAATGCATTATTTCTTCTAATAGTTTACAATAGCGCTATGTCTATGTCAAAAAAAAATCAATTTGTAATTGAAAATAAATTTTGCAGTAAAAAAAGCCTCCGCATTTTATATGCGGAGACTTTTCTGCTTTGTCCTTTAGCCTATAGTCGACCGCCGCGGTTTTATGGGTCAGTCATCAGACCGGCTCTATCCTAATTTGTTGCGGCCCGGGAAAGTGTTGTATTTATCAGGGATCCAGCCAGGTTTTACGTCCTTGACAGCCTCTGCCGCTGTGATCTCTGCGTCGTCATTGTCGATATCTATGAGTGTGTAGAGGTCATTTCCCATCCCCATTTCCTTCATATAGCTGAGCTGTCTCAGTCCATGGCGCGATTCTACTCTCTCAATGATGTCTTTTCCGCCCCCTTCAGGCAGATTGTAGATAAGATCTACGCAGGCGTTGTCGACAGCGAGTATATCGAGTGACGCAAGGATACCTATGTCCGGAGTCACTACAGGCGACGCTTCCGGCCCCGCGCAGTCACATTCAACCGACATATTTCTCATCGTATTGATATAGCATACATGGCCGGCGAAATGATCGATGACCGACTTTGTGCTCTCAGTCATCCTCTCCATGAATTCTTCTTCGACTATGCCCCACTGATCGTCAGTGCCTGCCGGAGTATGGATCTCTTTCTTGCCCACGCGTCCGTCAGCGCATCCGATACCGATGTTCTTGTTGCTTCCGCCGAATCCGCCTACGGTATGTCCCTTGAAGTGCGTAAGTGCTACCATCGAATCGTATTCGAGAAGACCCTCTCCGATATGCATCTCGTCAAACCACTTGCCGCCATTTACAGGCAGTGTCGCTACGCCATGCTCATCCGTGATGTTGACCGGACAGAATGTCCAGCCGTTGGTCTCGAGAGTCTCTCTGTGAGCCTCTGTAGTGTAACGCGAGCCTTCATAATAAGTATTGGTCTCGACGATCTCCGCGCCCTGAAGACGTGTCTCGATGAGCTCCTTTACCCAAGGTCTTGGCAGGATATTAGGGCCCTCAGCTTCTCCTGTGTGGAGCTTGATCGCGATCTTGCCCTCAAGCACAGAGCTGACTCTGTCAAATATCTTCTTCATACCCTCTTCTGAGAGATCTCTTGTGAAGAACACTATAGACTTTTCGCCTGTTCTCTCTTCATAAGGTACATATTTATCTCCGCCTATGCCGGCGATTTTTCTGACTTTCATTTTTCTACCCCTGTTCACTGTGTAGATTGCGTTTTTTACTATTACATATTATCTTTGCCGTATTTATGAAGCAGGTCGTGCTTGAGATTCCAGAGCGGCTTGCTAAGGTCAACATAGTAAGTCTGAGGATTCTCAAATCTCAAGACTTCGCCCCAGAGAGTATCCACCTGCTCGGTGCATGTTATTTTGATCTCTTCGATAGTCGGCTCATCGTATACGAGTTTTCCTTTGTCGAAGATCCTGACGAGAAGTTCTTTTGCCTCGTAGTTTTCGAGCATCTTTCTCTTCCATACTGCGTTTGGATCGAATATCTCGTATGGCCTGCCGTCAGGCAGAGGCTCGTCGTGGAGCATGATCACATCGGCCATAGCCTTGCCGGTCTCCTTGCTGAAGAATCTGACGACTTTCTTGAAACCCGGGTTCGTGATCTTCTCGATATTTTCAGAGATCTTCATCCTAGGCTCGAGCTTGTCGCCCTTGCCTATTCCCGAAAGTTTGTATACTCCGCCGAATACAGGTTCAGACCTCGCGGTGATCAGTCTCTCGCCAACGCCGAAGGAATCGATCTGCGCTCCTTCAAGAATAACGTCTCTGATTATGTATTCGTCGAGGGAGTTGCTGATGACGATCTTGCAGTCTGTGAGTCCCTCCGCGTCAAGTATCTTGCGGCACTCTCTTGTTAGATATGTGATGTCTCCGGAGTCGATACGGATGCCCATGCGTTCAGGCTTAAGCTCTTTGAATACCTTGATGGCGTTAGGAAGTCCCGACTTGAGTACGTTATATGTATCGATCAGCAGAGTAGCGTTCTGCGGATAAAGTTCTGTGTATTTGTAGAAAGCCTCATATTCCGTGTCGAAGCTCTGTACCCAGCTATGCGCCATAGTGCCGAGAGCAGGAACGTGATGGTTTCTGTCCGCGATAGTGCATGCTGTTCCTACGCATCCCGCGATGTATGACGCTCTCGCTCCGTATACCGCAGCATCGGCTCCGTGGGCACGTCTGGTACCGAATTCCATTACAGGCCTTCCGAGAGCTGCTCTTACAATTCTGTTAGACTTGGTCGCGATCAGGCTCTGATGGTTGAACTGCATCAGTATGAACGACTCAACGAACTGCGCCTGTATCGCAGGGCCCTTGACCACCATAACAGGCTCATGTGGGAATATAGGATAACCTTCCGGGATCGCCCATACATCGCACTTGAACTCAAAGTCCAGGAGATATTGCAGGAAATCCTCGGAGAAGCAATTCTTTGTCCTGAGATATTCAACGTCTTCCTCTGTGAAAGAAAGCCTCTTCATATACGCGATTATCTGCTCGAGGCCCGCCATGATCGCGAAGCCGCCTCCGTCAGGAACACGTCTGAAAAATACATCGAAGCATGCCTCCTGATCCCTGATATCCGAATGGAAATATCCGTTTGCCATCGTGATCTCGTAGAAATCCGTCAGCATAGTGAGATTGTAAGTATTAAGCATTTTGCTCTCCTTTATATTGGAAACAATTCCTTATATGTCTCATAATATATGATCCGCTGATCTAATAATCAGCCGTGTAAAGTTTAACATTCGGTTAATGTATTTGCAATCTATCCGTTGTTGAGGATAACGGCTCTTGGTGGTAGAATACCTACATGCGCGAGATAGTTATCACAAGCAATGACGCGGACAGGAGACTGGACAGATTCCTGCGCAAATATCTGCCGGGCGCCTCTCTCGGGGAGATCTACAAAATGATCCGAAAGGACGTAAAGGTAGATGGCAAGAGAGCTGCCGAGTCGTATGTTTTGCGTGAAGGCGATGTGCTAAGGCTCTACCTTAAAGATGAAGATTTCGAGCGGGTCAAGGGTTCTTCACATGATGCAGGTCGCGCAGAGGGAACCGCCGGCAATGACAAAAGAGCCAGACGTACATTCGGCATCGTATACGAAGATGATAATGTGCTCATGGCAAGCAAGCCTTTCGGGCTGCTGACCCACGGTGACTCTCACGAAAAGAAGCACCATCTCGCTAATCAGGTAAAAGACTATCTGATAGAAACCGGAGCATACGATCCGAGGGCTGAGACAATCTTCACCCCCGCGCCGGTAAACAGATTAGACAGAAACACTACCGGGGTAGTCCTATTCGGAAAGACGGCAGCTGCCATGCGCGAACTCAGCCGCATGATACGCGAAGATGAGATAAGGAAGTTCTATCTTACCATCACCTGCGGAGTGATCGATAAAGATCTGTGGCTGGGCGGAACACTCGTAAAGGACGAAGCCGCGAACAAAGTCAGGATACTGAAAGATGGTGATGGCAAAGCCGTCGAAACGATCGTACGGCCATTAGAAGTCCTGTCTTTTGGAGAAGGGCTCAAAGCCACCCTGTGTGAGGTCGAACTTGTGACCGGGCGGTCTCATCAGATAAGGGCGCATCTCGCTGCCGCCGGCCATCCTCTGATAGGCGATAGCAAATACGCCACTCGAAGCGCCGCAAATGTCAACGACTTTGTTGAAAAGAGATTCCGTCTGACAACTCAATTGCTGCACGCCGATAGGATAGAGTTCCTCGATTCGGCAAGCGATTCCGAGATTCTCGGATATATGGCAGGCAGAGCTTTTGACTGCGATCTTCCAAAGAGGTTCTCGGTGATCCTCGATGGCCTGAGGCAATAAAAGCAACGCAGACATACACATACGCATTTCTAAAGAATAAATCAGGAAAGCAGGTTATCCAATTTATGAGATCCGACAGATACAAAAAACCCGAAGAGCTTAGCACCAGAGCAGATAAAAGAGATCACGAAGATTTCTGGAATGGAGTCCCTGTCGACGAGGCAGGGAGCACTTCTCCGGCGCCAAATGATTCGGGAGCGGTCAGTTTTGTTAAGGGCCTGGTCGTCGATGTCGTTATCGCGGCGGTCCTCGCAGCAACTGTCCTCTACTTTATAAGGCCGACTATAGTTAAGCAAACTTCCATGGAGAACACCCTCCACGAAAACGACTATATGATCATGTACAGACAGGCGTATAGAAAACACGACCCTGAACGCGGAGATATCATCATCTTCCAGAGCGAGCTCGTGGATGAGGAAAGCGGCAAGGACAAATTGCTTATCAAGAGAGTGATCGGTCTTCCGGGAGATAAGATCTCCATCAAAGACGATCAGCTGTATATAAACGGAAAAGCTTATGTAGAGGACTACCTCAAAGACGGATATACTCCTGCGTTTGAGATCCCTGCTGAGGGAGAGACTTACACAGTTCCTGAAAACTCATACTTCTGCATGGGTGACAACCGTGTCGGCAGCATCGATTCCAGAAGAAGTGAAGTCGGCTGCGTACCAAGAGTCCTCATCAAGGGAAAAGTAGTCATTCGCCTCTTCCCGTTCAACAAGATCCAAAGATTCTAATAAAAATAATAACATAATGCCAAAGCATCAGAAGAAAACAGTAGCGAATAATAAGAAAGCTTTCCACGATTACACGATCGAGGAACGTTTTGAAGCGGGCATAGTTTTGACCGGTACTGAGATAAAGTCGGTCAGAGCCGGTGGCGTGAGCATAAAAGAGAGTTACGCCAAGATCACCAATAAAGGCGAGCTCATCGTGACCGGCATGCATATCGCGCCTTACGAACAAGGCAACCGCTTCAACACCGACCCTCTTAGAGTGCGCACTCTTCTGATGCACAAGAAAGAGATCAACAAACTCTATGGCACTCTAAAGACCCAGCAAGGGCTGACAATGATACCGCTTTCGGTCTATCTCGACGAACACGGCCGCTGCAAAGTTGAGCTTGGGCTGGCGCGAGGTAAAAAACTTTACGACAAGCGCGAAGCCGACGCGAAGCGCGATGCAGAGCGCAAGATGGACAAAGCCATCAAAGCGTCCCGCCACCACTAATACTATCTCATGGACCTGAGCAGTTCTGAGTGGATTTTGCTGATCGAGTTTTGTAATATATTGTACTATACGGATCGTAGTCCTTCTGTCGGCTAATGCAGCCGTTGGAGGACTATTTTTTTTAGTCCCTATAGCTTTTGTTCTTATCAGAAGAACTATAATCCACTCCATATAATCTGCACTGAGAGACTAAAACAAGCCTTTTCCAGCCCAAATCTCAGTTTTCAGTCTAAAAAATCTCCTTTGTATGGAGATAATTAGTCCTTCAACTACTCTTTGAGATTCTTAGGGACTAAAATAATTAGTTCTTTTAGGTCGTATTCTTTTTTCAAGGACTAAAGTCGCAGGGCTGCATTTCGGCACAAAAGAAGAGCCGAGCATCAGATCGTTGATGCTCGGCTCTTTTCATTAATAATTGATCTGTCCTTAGCGATGCTTGCCTTCCTTTGCGATCGGGCAGCCGATACTGTCCGACCAATCGCTGTCAGTCGTCTTCCATGACCCTGACTTCTTTTATCACGAAGTCGGTGCCTTCGATCACATCCTTGTCAAAGCTGTCGCACTCAGGACAATGTCCTTTGTTCTCGACTATCGGGTAAACACAGCCGCAATTACGGCAGCGCCCCACCGCTTTGATGGTATCTACGATCAACTCTGATCCTCTCAGGAAATCATAGTCGTCGGATATGATCTCATAGCCGTCCTTGAGAAAATCCGGGATTATGGCCGTAGCCTCTCCTACTTCAAGGACTATCGCGTCGACTCTCGGTATATCATTCTCTTCGCAGACCTTTCTTACCCGGTCCGCGACTCCGTAAAGCAATGTCAGTTCGTGCATAGGACTAACGCTTGCTAGCGTCTCCGCGGCTGTTGTCTTCCTTGCGGAACTTCTTAACAGCGATCTTCATGTTCCTGTCTTTACGATAGTTTTCGACAAAATCGTTACGGAATCTCATACCGTGGATGCGTGTGTCGAACTTCTTGATCAGGTGGATCGCGTCGAACTTGCAGCGTGTTGTACAGATACCGCAGCCGTAGCACTTGTTTTGATCGACCCATGTAGCTCCGCACTTGAGGCAGCGCTCTGTCTCTTTCTTGAGCTGCTCCTCTGTAAATGTGAGCCTCTCGTCGGACTTGGTGAGCACTTTGTCCTTATCGATATGAGGTTTCTGTCTGCCTGAATTGTCATAGCTGACATTGTCCCAATCGATAGCTTTCTTGTCGATAGCGTGGTAGCCGCCTCTGTATCTTCCGATTGTAAGACTGTGGCCAGGCCATACGAAGCGGTTCATGGAGTTGGCGCCTTCCTTACCGGCAGCGATCGCGTCGATAACGAATTTCTGCCCTGTGTAGACATCGCCGCCTACGAAGATATCCGGCTCGTCTGTCTGATATGTCAGAGGGTCAGCAACTACGAATCCTCTGTTAGTGAACTTCACTTTTGTTCCTTCGAGCATCTTGCCGTAATCAGGCTTCTGTCCGATGCAGAAGAGGATCGTATCGCACTTCGCTTCTTCTGTGACCTTCTCGTCGAACTTAGGATCGAATCTGCCTTCTTTGTTCTTGACGCTTACGCACTTCTTGAACTTGATGCCCTTGCACTTGCCGTCCTTTGTGACGACTTCTGTCTGGCCCCATCCGTCATGGATAGTGATGCCGTCAGCTTTGCAGAGTTCCTGATCTTCTTCGCCCATTGGCATCTCATCCCAGGACTCGAGGCAGTAGAGGTCGACCTTCTTAGCGCCGTATCTGATAGCTGTTCTGGCAACGTCAGCACCGATGTTTCCTCCGCCGATGACTACGACGTTTTTTCCGAGTTTGACATCATCACCGCGGCTCAGTGCCTTCTCGAAGTCAACGCCTGAGATGATGCCCTGAGCGTCGTCTCCAGGGATGCCGAGCTTGCCGCCATTCTGAAGACCGATAGCGAGGTAGAATGCCTCGAAGCCTTCATCACGGAGCTGCTGGATAGTTACGTCCTTGCCGACTTCAACGCCGCATCTGAACTCTACGTTCAGATCTTTGAGAACGTCGATCTCAGCCTGGACCGCATCCTTTTCAAGTCTGAAGTTAGGAATGCCGTTCATCATCATGCCGCCGACTTTAGGCTCTTTCTCAAATACTGTGACTTTGTCATAGCCCATAGCAGCCAGGTAGTAAGCGCAGGAAAGACCTGCCGGGCCTGATCCGATGATGGCCATCTTCTTATCGAAGTGCCACAGCTTCTCAGGAACGAAGCGATCTCTCTTGCTGATCTCTCTGTCGGCGATAAACTTCTTGATCTCATCGATGGATACAGGATCATCGATCTCACCTCTTGTACACTCGTTCTCGCAGTTATGCGGGCAGATGCGTCCGCAGACAGCCGGGAACGGATTCTCTTTCTTGATGAGTTCAAGAGCGTCTCTGTACTTGCCCTGAGCAGCGAGTCTGATGTAACCCTGGATAGCGATGTGCGCCGGGCACTCGACCTTACAAGGCGATGTACCTTCTTCGGATACATGGACTCTCTCATCTCTGTAATTAGGCCAGAAGCGCTCTGGGCCCCATTCGAGTTCATCAGGAAGCTCTGCCTCTTCGTGAACGATAGGGTTCTTGGAGCAGATCTTCTGTCCGAGGTGGAGAGCGTTAGCTGCGCAGACCTCTACGCACTGTCCACAGGCCACGCACTTCTCAGCGTCGATCTCGGAAACATAATTACTTCTGGACATGTTAGGTGTGCCATAGTATGTGGCACTTCCGATAGCCATGCAGCTGCTCGGCTGGCAGTTACAAATGGCGAGTGTCATGAAGTCTTCAACTGTTGTGATCTGATGGATGCATCCCATCTTCTCAACTCTCTCAAGATGAGCATAAGCTTCTTCTCTTGTGACTTCCTTACCTCTGCCGTGGCGCAGCATGGAGTCAGCAAGGAATCCGATGTACAGGCACATACCTTCGTCCTGATCACCTGTGAGCTCGCCCATTACTTTACGTACTCTGCGGCACTGACATGGTACCAGGCAGAACTTCTGAGGCTGGATGGTGTTGAGAAGAGTACTTATCCTCTCCATTGTGATCATCTTGGTCTCTGCAGGAAGCGCGCTCTCTACAGGCACTACTCTCATGATGCCTACGCCCATTGGATTTTCAGGCGCGATCTTGGCATATGACTCATAAGCATGCTGATGGAAATAGTACGAAACTTCCGGATTCTTAAGATAGAAATCATCTTCTCTTGTCATCTGGAACTCAAACATTCCCGGCGCGAACGGTACCATCAGGTAGATCTTGCCGCTCTTAGTAGTCTTGAGGTCCAGGATGTAGCCCTTATCTGAACACTCTTCCAGGATCTTTCTGATTTTTTCTTTCGACAGACCCGTCTTCTTGGAAATTTTGCCCAGAAGAGCCGGCATCATCAGCTTCATCTCGCTCATCACGAGCAGCTCGTCGTCACTCAAAAGATAGTCGAGTAGCTTGTACTCCGCGCATTCCGGGGTGATATCAAATTCATTATTCCCCATTTCGTTCGCGACTTTGACAAGCAGTTCATGTCTTTTTTCAGCTTTCATAATTCCCTCTCCCAATGTTATTAGTTGGTTAACATCTACACTCAAATTGTACCACAAATAAAAAGAAGCGGTCGTACATTTTGACCGCTTCCATACCTAATATCACTCATATTTTACGCTCCGCTCCCGGGCATCCCCGGCTCGCGCATCCGTTCAACCTCTATCAAGCAACGACGTCTGTTCAACCAGGAGCGAGCGACACCGTCTGTTATATCTCGATGAGTTGATAACCGCTCGCATTGATGAGCATGGCGCCCGAAGGATGCTCGATCAGTCTATGGAATCCTTTGCTTTCTCCGGCTCCATCTACCGGGCGTTCGCCCCCGCCATCGAACTCAGCTCCGCTATACTCTTTATGTACATGACCGTACACATGAAGCTTCGGCCTGCATTTTTCAAGAAGTTTGTTGAAACAATCGAAGCCCGAATGCGGCAAGTCTGTCATATCTCCGTATCCCTTGCAAGGGGAGTGCGTAAGGAGGATATCGAATCCGTCTTTGCCTTTCAGCTTGTCCGCCGCGAGTGAGAATCCGGCTCTCACAATACGCCGCATCATCTCTTGTTCGGTATACATATCTTCCGCGCCGTATTTATAGCGCATCGAGCCGCCGAGCCCCAGTATCCTTACTGTCCTGAGCCCTTCATCTCCGAACCTGTAGCCTTTCACTCCGCCTGTCTCCGGGCACTTTACCTCAACGATCTTGCCTTCAGCGTCGATGCAGCCTTCAGGCGGCGCGCTCTCATACGATCCGTCATGATTACCCCTGACATATACGAGCGGCACATTGAGCATGGTCACAAGAAACTCGAGATACTTCGCGTCCAAATCTCCTGCGGACAATATAAGACCGACATCGGAGAGCCTTTCAGCGGTCTCTTCGCTCCAGTGATCCCATAGCGCTTTTTCTTCGGTGTCTGCTATTGCAAGTATCTGCATTGTTCCTTTTTCTTAGATCGATCTTAGTTACTGCCGCTTGTCTTTAGTTATTATTGAGTAATATCGTGTTTCTATTTTTTCGTCCTTTCCAAACCGTTGTATTTGACGCTCGCTTTCGCGTCTTCCGCCAGAGTATCTATCTTTGGGATCTCTCCCTCCACATTCTCATTGAGCCAGTCCATCATGATGATGTCCATGCTGCTTAGCGCAGGATCGGACTTCTCTCTGATCACTCCCTCACGGCTCACGAGCCTGCCGTTGAACGGATTGAAGCGCCCGTCGATGATATCGCGCTTCATCGTCCATATGAGCTCGCGGGTGTATGAAGGCATATCATCGGCCAGCTCTATATCAGTGGCACCTGAGATCATGCCCCACCAGTAATTGGTTGCCATGTCTTTTTTGTCCACCGCGTCGGCATGGTATGTACCGCCGATTATGGTCTTGATCAGATTCTCATAGAGCTTGCCCCAGGCGTAAATAGGTGTGGCAAGATGTCTTATTCGGTAGTCTCTGCTGAGATCATTCCCCTCACCCGGCTCACATCTGTCGACATAGAACACTCCGTAGGCCTCACTTCCATCAGCAGCGTGCAGTGAGTCGATCGCTGATATGATATGTATCCCCTTATCTATCATCGACGACCACCAGTTGCTGTCCTTTTTGGACTGCCACTCGAGGTGGATCTTGACGCGCGGGTTTATCATCGCGGCTCCGATCGCGAAGGCATTGATGCTTGCGACCGTACCATATACCGGCATGTCCGAGCAATAGCCTATCGTGTCATACCCATAAGCAGCTGCGGCCGCTCCCGCCACAAGACCCGCCAGGAACTTCGCCTCGTAGAGCTTGGCGTAATAACTTCTGACCGCCTGATGCGACAGATTGACAGAGCAATTGAGGAACTTGATATCCTTGTGCTCTATGGCCGCTCTCAGGGCATACTGTATCTGGGCCGAAGATGTGCTGAATATGACCTCGGCTCCCCATTTATCGGCATCTGCCACAGCTCTTTCGAACTTATCGCTGCTTCCGCAATCTTCATATCTTATAGTCTTTACAGTCCCGCCAAAAGCGTTCTCCAGTCTGATCCTGCCTTTTTCATGATCGGCAGTCCAACTGGAATCCTTTATAAATCCATTATACAAGAACGCCACTTTGAGAGGATGCTTTGGACTATAGCTATTGGCCGGGATTACCTTGCTGAGCACGTTCCCCGTCTTCTCTATGATCGATCCCGCGTCGAGGGCGTCGGAAGCAGTCTCTACCAGAGTAACTCTGTCGCGGCTCGCCTCAGTCAGGAATTCCTTCTTGAGCCTGAGTATCCTCTTGCTGATCAAGCTAGGAGCCTGTGGTCTAAGCGCGTCCTTGAAGAAGATCCGCAAATAGACCATGAACGCATCGCCCGGAGTCAGATTCTCCGGCATCTTGTCTTCAAGCGACTCGAACGCTATGCAAAAGCCCCAAAAGGCGTTCCTTAGTGACCTCACTTTGTTCTCTTGCCACGGATGCTCGAGATCCTCGCCGAGCAGTTCGGCGATCTCCGCGTACGCTCCGGCCCAGCTCACGTCTATATCGTAGAGCGGGCACACATTGTAGAATCTCACGAACTCCTCGTACTCGGGGTGTTTCTTGAGTTCGGCCTGAGACGGTATGACTCTGATAACATCTGCAGCAATAGTCGGATTGCCGAGGAAACGACATACCGAAACTCTCTTATTCCCTTCCTGTACATAGAACTTATGCAGGTATTCAAACACCTTGACAGGATCGGTAATGCCCTCTGCCAGCTGCGTCGCGTACAGGCTGCTCCACTTTGCCGCAAGCTCGCTGCTACTGTCGAGTAGCGGCATGAAGTTGGCTGCAAACGAATTCTGCCTGGCGCGTGTCTTTGTACCTTTTATCAGATCCACCGGGATCTCGATTATCCCCATCGACCTGTGGGAAAGTCTGTCCACGGCAGGTTCTATATCATCAAGCGCGGAAACATAAGCGTATTCACCCTTTGAATTTCTCGCCTTGACTTCCTTTTCACCCAGTTTCCTGGCCTTGTTATATTCTTCTGTCATTACGGATATCCCCTTCTATTGACAGCGCCGCTCCATATTTGCTACCTGCAGCAACACTTTAAGTTTGCGCCTATTAGACCACAAACTGAATTATAATTCAATAATGTGTAGCAATCGGTTAGTGCTATGACAAATATTTCTATCAGAAGGACTAACAATGTTAGTCCTTCATGTCTTTCTTCACAGGTCGAAGGACTAACGGGTGCTGTAGAAACGGCATATATGTGAGATCAAACACTATTTAATATGCAAATTTTTTTACTTATTTGCAATAATATCCCGATTATGCTTCAGGAATCACTTTACAAGGTCCAAATAATAGCTAACTAGCCAGAGCACTTAGTGCTTCTATAGCAGTATCTCATCAAGAGTGACTAACATAGTTAGTGCTTCATGGCGAGAAATGGGACAGACGCACTAACTCTCTCTGCAGGATGTGACAGTTCGCCACGTGACGCAGCAATAATAAGAAAGAGGCTGGCACACTATGTTTAGTGCGTCAGCCTCTTGCGATTATTAAATGGTCTTATGTGCTTTATGCCTGAGCTGCGGCGGCTTTCTCAGCAGCCTTTGCAGCTTTTGCCTTCTTGGCAGCGGCAGCCTTCTCGGCAGCTTCCTTCTTAGGAAGCTCTTTGAAGCTGTTGATGGCGCCTGTCGGGCAAACTACAGCGCAGAGTCCGCAGGACTTGCACTTGCTCTGATCGATCCTTGCGAGGTTGTCCTGGACTGTGATCGCGTCGAAGTTGCAGACTGTTGTGCACTTTGTGCAGCCGATGCATGCGTTGTCGCAGTTCTTGCGAGCTACGCCGCCCTTGTCTGTGGATGAGCACATGACATGTACCTGATTTTTCTTAGGTACGAGATTGATGATCTTCTGTGGGCAAGCGCCTACGCAGGCACCACACGCTACGCAATTTTCTCTGTTGACTACTGCTACTCCGTTGACAACATCGATAGCGTCGAACTGGCAAGCGTCGTGGCAGTCGCCGAGTCCGATACATCCGAACATGCACGCGTTAGGAGATGTGAACCAACCCTTTGCGCCCTTGCAGGACTGCATTCCCTGCCATTCGAGAACTGTGCGGGAAGCGTCGCATGTACCGTTGCACATTACGTGAGCTACCTGTGGCTCAGCATCACCGACAGCTCTTCCGAGGAGCTCGGCGATTTTGTTCGCTACAGCAGCTCCGCCTGGTGAGCAAAGAGTGCAGGAGAGTTCGCCGTCTTCTGTGAGCTTGGCAGCGTAGTCGTCGCAACCTGCGAATCCGCATCCGCCGCAGTTAGCTCCAGGGAGGCACTCTCTTACGAGTCTTGTTGTCTCATCAACTTCTACATGGAATACCTTGGAAGCGAAGACCAGGAGTCCTGCGCATACAAGGCCGATCACTGCTACCAGCAGTACAGCTGTTGTTACACCACTCATATCTTTGCCTCCTTTCTACTGGAACATTCCTGAAAAGCCCATGAATGAAAGAGCCATGATGGAAGCTGCTACGAGGATGATTCCAACGCCCTTAAATGGAACAGGAACGCCTTCCTCGTTGTTGAGCTTTTCCTCACGGATTCCCGCGAAGAGGATCATCGCTATCATGTAGCCGACGCCAGCTCCGAAGGAATAAACCACGGACTCGATGAAGGAATAGTCAAAAGTAATAGCGTTTATCGTCGCGCCGAGGATAGCGCAGTTTGTTGTGATCAGAGGGAGATAGATACCGAGAGCCTTCTGGAGGGCAGGAAGGTATCTCTTCATGAACATCTCTACGAACTGCACGAGTGCGGCAATGACGAGAATGAATACTACGGTCTGCAGATATGCAAGATCGAATTTATTGAGGAGCTGCATGACAGGCCATGTAACGAGCTCGGCGATAACCATTACGAATACTACCGCGCCGCCCATGCCTACAGCAGAGCTCATCTTGTTGGATACTCCGAGGAACGAACAGATCCCCAGGAATTGCGACAGTACGAAGTTGTTAACAAGGACTATCGCCATGAAGATTATTATAAGATTTACCATCTAGCGCGTCCTCCTTTCTATACTGCCTGAGCGGCTCCTGCCGCTTTCTTTTCTGCTTCTACCTCAGCGTTGGCCTCAGCAGTGTTGCAGCTGTTGTACATCGGGCAAAGCCCGCAGCTGAAGCTCTTGGCCTTGAGCGCTCTTCCCTTTGTGGCAGCCTGCATAACAGCGATCAGCACTCCGAATACGAAGAAGCCCCCCGGTGGCAGGTTGAAGAAGCCGATCGAGAAATTCGGGATGATCGTAACTCCGAGGAGGCAACCTGTTCCGAGGAATTCTCTGATAGCTCCCATGCATGCGAGAGCGAGTGTGAATCCGAGACCCATTCCGATACCGTCAAGAGCGGAATCGACAACTGTGTTCTTGTTCGCAAACGCCTCAGCACGGCCGAGGATGATACAGTTAACTACGATCAGCGGGATGAATACTCCGAGAGCTTTGTTGATGCCAGGAGCGTAAGCCTGGAGCACGAACTGCACCAGTGTTACGAAGCCCGCGATAACTACGATGTAGCAAGGGATCCTTACTTTATCAGGGATCACTTACGAAGCAGTGAAATAACGATGTTAGAGCAAACCAGTACGGCAGTCGCCGAAACTCCCATTCCGAGCGCGTTGATCAGTGATGATGATGTGGCGAGGAACGGGCATGTACCGAGCAGAAGCACGAGTACAGGGTTCTCTTTGATAATTCCGTTTGTCAGGATGGCAAGCTTACTTTTCTTTTCCATTATTTTACACCTCCCATCGCTTTAAACTGCTCAAGAGCACAGTATACCGCTTTGTGGATGGCGCCCGACGAAATGGACGCTCCGGTAACCTCTACGATGTCGTCAGCGTGTACTTTGATGACATCACTTCCCAGTTCAGTATGTCCGACGTACTGGGAGAGGTGTGCATAAGCCTGAGCCTTAGTACCAACGCCCGGTGTGTCGGCATGATCGATGACCTTGACTCCGGTAATAGCTCCGTCTTTGTCGAGCCCTACCATGGCTGTGAGCGCTCCGCCGTAAGAGTTGGTAACTACGGTAACTACCATGCCGGCGCCGTTATCCGCGGTGTAGCACTCTGTGGCGTAGACCTTGTTCTCTTCGAGGACGTAGAGGTCTGCATCCGACTGTGTGAAGTTGTCACCGTCAGGAAGGATCTCCTGTCTTGCCTCACTGGCTGCCTTCTCTGTGTTCGCAGCGATGACAGGCGCGGTGACTCCGTATGTGAATGCCAGGAGGAATGTTACCACGAAGCAGATCAATACGAGCACGAGTATAGGATTGATATACTCTTTGAATGCGCTGTTTTTATTTTCCATCTTCAAAACCTCCCTTCAGGTAGAACTTATAGGACAGGTTGTTGAGAAGCGGTGTGCAGAGGTTCATCAGGAGGATCGAGAAGGACACACCTTCAGGATACGATCCGAAGAGTCTGATGCACATCGTGATGATTCCGCAGCCGATGCCGAAGCAGAGCTGGCCGAGCGGAAGCTTTGGTGTTGTGACGTAGTCGGTAGCCATGAAGAAAGCTCCGAGCATCACGCCGCCGCTGAGCACGTGGAAGAGTGCCCAATAAGGACTTCCTGTAGCGATCAGTCCGAATACGAAGACCGTGCCGATGAACGCGCATGGGATGATCGGGCTGATGACTTTGCGGGCGATCAGGTAGATGCCGCCGATCAGAAGAGCGATCGCGCAAACCTCACCGGTCGAGCCGCCGTGGAATCCGAGCAGAAGCTGGAGGAGTCCAGGGATCTGATCCTTGCTTCCCTCTGCGTAGAGAGCGAGAGGTGTAGGACCTGTCACAGCGTCAGTGGAACCTGCGAGTCTCGTTACAGGCCATGTCGACATATTGGCTGAGAACGAGATGAACAGGAATATCCTGGCCGTGATAGCCGGGTTACTGAAGTTCCTTCCGATTCCGCCAAAGAGCTGTTTGACAACTACGATAGCGAAGAGGCATCCGAGGATAGCCTGCCAGAATGGGAAGTTGGCAGGTACGTTGAATGCGATCAGAAGTCCCGTAAGCGCTGCCGAAAGATCTCCGACTGTCTGTTTCTGATGTGTTATAAGGTTGTAGAGATACTCGAAGAGCACGCTGGATGCCACGCATACGATGGCAAGTACCAGTGCCCTCGCTCCAAAGATGTAGATACTGGCGAGAAGCGCCGGGAGGAGTGCCAGAAGCACCGAACCCATAAGCCTCGTGGTATCCGACTCTGTTACGATATGAGGTGCGGAGGACACGATCAAGTTGTCATGAAATTTCTTATCCATATTACTTTGACGCCTCCTTTACCATAAATTTCGAGAGTTTATTGCTCAGAGCCAGCGGACGTCTCGCAGGGCAAGTGAACGAGCAGCTGCCGCATTCCATGCACTGCATAACGTTGAACTTCATGAGTCTGTCAACGTCTTTGTCTCTGTACGCGTCGGCGAAGATGCTAGGCATAAGTCCGAGAGGGCAAGCCGTATGGCAGCGCTGGCAGTTGAGACATGCTGTTTCTTCTTTGACCTCGGCCATATCCTTGCTGAAGCAGAGGACAGCCGATGTATTCTTCATTGTAGGGGATTCATCGGACTTTGTGGCTCTTCCCATCATAGGTCCGCCCATGACGATCTTGCGAGGCTCTTTCTTGTAGCCGCCGCAGAACTCGACGAGATCTGAGATCCTTGTGCCGATAGGAACGAAGACGTTCTTAGGCTCTGCAACCGCGTCGCCGTCAACTGTGACTCTGCGCCTTACGATAGGCATTCCGGTCTTGAAGTACTCGGCCATAACGCCTACTGTCGAAACGTTATCGAGAATGACACCGAGCTGAGCAGGAAGAACACCTGCGTTCATTGTCTTGCCTGTTGTCTCGTAAACGAGCACACGCTCAGCGCCCTTCGGATATGTGGACGGAAGCTCGCAGATCTCGATATCTTTGATCTCGTTCTGCTCGATCAGTCTGCGCATATTGACGATAGCGTCAGGCTTGTTGGCCTCGATGCCGATGATACCCTTCTTGAGGTTCAGCCAGTGCATGATCATTTTCATGCCGTCAAGTACGTCCTGGCCGTTTTCAACCATCTCTCTGTTGTCTGTTGTGATAAACGGCTCGCACTCAGCCGCGTTTACTACGAGCACCTCACACTCATCGAGATTTTTAGGATTCAGCTTGACATGAGTCGGGAAGGACGCGCCTCCGAGTCCTACCAGACCGCTGTCTCTGGCAGCCTTGACGAAATCATCAAAGCTGTTGATTTCAGGTACTTTGACCTCCTCGCTGACTTCCTGTTTCTTGTCAGTCTCGATCACTATGTGAGTCTCAAAACCGCCCATCGATCCGCGAACCTTAACAATATCCTTGACTGTGCCGCTGACGCTGGAGAATATAGGCGAACTTACAAAGGCCTCGACATCGCCGATCCTCTGTCCGACTTTTACATAATCTCCCTTGGCTACCAACGGACTGCAAGGAGCGCCAATGTTCTGGGACATGCTGATGCTTACCTCATCAGGCACCGGCATCGTCACTGTCTCGGAAGCGGACGTGTTTTTGTGATGCGGCACGTGGATGCTAGGCAAATGTTTCCTTTGGCTCATCCCTTAGAAACTCCTTTCACATAATACCAATTCTTACAATAACTACCTGCATACGCTTTTGTCATGCGGTTGATTCCTATCAGGCCCGTGTGCCGCGGAGAGCGGCACCTATCCAATCGGAATTTCCATTTTTCATGGGCATTTGATTGGGTCGGGAAACTCTGCCTATACCGTGAGTTTCCGTTTCGGACGCAACAAAAACGCATACTTATAATTCTAACCAAATAATTATATACCAAAAAAAATGAAATACTATAAATGCCAAAAACATAACAATACAAAGCTGTTCATTTTTGAGTACAAAAGGCGGGCATTAAGCCTCCGGAGCTCCTGATGTTCCCTCGCCGTGAACGTCATCCTCACCGCCTTTGCCGTTTGGAGAACAGCGCCGGGAGCTTCAGCTCGCGAGGGCGCGGATGCGATTTCAGAATATTATCCGCGCGCGAGGGCCCCGCGTGACGGCGGGGCACCGGCGTATGGTATAATTTATGAAAACACGTTGCTGCAGCGAGGTGACACGATGAAGGAATATACGATCGCGGACTTCCTGAAAGAGAACGCCGCAAAGGACAATGTATCGTTCCATATGCCCGGCCATAAAGGCAGGAGCTCACTTTTTGACGAAGCCGGATACGGGCAGTTGCTTCGGGAAGCGGCCGCCTGGGACATCACAGAGATCCCGGGAGCGGACGCCCTGTACAGCCCGCGCGGTGCTCTGCGTAACGTGATGGATAACTACGCAGAGCTGTATGGCGCTCGCCATACCGAGCTTCTCGTGAACGGCTCGAGCGCGGGCATCATAGCCGCCATCCTCTCGAGCGTTCCCGTCGGAGGGAAACTCATACTCGGCCGAAATTCCCACCACTCCGTGTTCAGCGCTCTTCGGCTTGGCGGGATCAATCCTGTATACATCCGTCCCGAGACGGATCCCGATTACAATATCGCAGCCGGGATATCCCCTTATGAGCTCGAAGCGGCGTGCGACGAAAACCCCGACGCCTCCGCCGTCCTCATCACAAGCCCGAATTACTGCGGCATGCTCAGTGACATAGGCGTACTTGCCGATGTCGCCCACGACCACGGCATGCTGCTCATAGTCGACCAGGCACATGGCGCCCACCTCAAGTTCTTCGACTACTATGCCGCAAAGCTCCGCGAGGATGGCGCTTATATCCCTCATCCGAGGCACGCCGCGGAATCTCTCGGCGCGGACATTGTCGTAAACAGCATCCACAAAACGCTTCTGAGCTTCACCGGCAGCGGAATTCTGAACATATGCGGAGATTCCGTGGACATCGATTCAGTCAGCGAAACGCTCAGAATGATACAGACCACAAGCCCGTCATACCTGCTTATGGCGAGTCTGGATATAAATGAAAAGATAATGCGCAAAAGATGGCGCGAGACAATCGGAAACTGGGCAGAGGATCTCAGAGGTTTTTACAAAGGCGCTTCCAAGATCAACGGTCTGGACATAGTGACAGGCAATGGAGCAAGGGGCACCGGAGCACAGGATGAAGATGTCTTCGCCTTATACAGATATAGAGAGGGCCTTGACCCGACTAAGATCAACATCAGTATGGCCGGGCTTGGAATGTCAGCCGAGCGCTTAGATAAAGAACTTAGATATCGCGGCATCATAACAGAAATGCTCCACGGAGAGTACGTTCTCTTGATGACCGGCGCCGGGAATACAAGGAGCGACTACGAAAAGCTCCTTGCCGCACTGAAAGACATCGCTTCTGGCTACGGGTTTGGAGCTAAAGTCGACCGTACACCTCGCTCATTCGACAACATCAAGCTCTCATACGCTAATGTCCCGGTCGACGGAGAATACGTGCCGCTATATGAGGCCGTCGGCAGAGTGCTCTACGACCCTATAGTCACCTACCCGCCGGGAGTTCCTATCGCCTGCCCGGGTGAAGTGCTCAGCATGGAAGTCATAAGCCGCATTTCGGATATACTCGAACACGGCGAATCTATCACCGGAGTCGATGAGGAGGGCATGATCAAAGTAGGCGTCGGCTATTAACAGATACAGGTACTGGCAAGGACTAAACAGGTAACTCTCATTTGAACGATCTCCAATTTCTATCAATTTCAAATCATCTTTCCGGATTGAGTGAAGTTCACGTATTGACAACATGAAGCTGACGTGTAACCTCCCGGTTAATTACAGGAGAAAAAGGAGTTTTCGGAATTACTGTACATTTTAAGAAAAAAATGCCAAAAAATGTACACTAATTCATCTCGCTTGACTTAAGCTCAGGTCAAAAGCAACTCCATTCTACTCAAAACACAAAAATGCTTGCCGATAACACTAAGTTTTTTGTGTTATCACCAAGCATTTTTTACTTGTTTCTGTAATTAACTGTATTTGTCTACACGAGTGACCTAGCGCGCTTAAGAAAATGTACATTTTTTACGATATTTTTTTGAAAATGTACACTTTTTTGAAAAAGTCATCAGCGGATCACTTCGCGGCCACCCATATAAGGTCTCAGAGCCTCAGGGATCACTACGGATCCGTCGGCCTGCTGGCAGTTCTCGAGTATAGCCGCTACTGTGCGTCCTACCGCAAGACCCGAACCGTTGAGCGTATGCACGAATTCAGGCTTGCTGCCCTTGTCTCTTCTGAAGCGGATCCCCGCACGCCTTGCCTGGAAATCTTCGAAATCCGAACAGCTGGAGATCTCAACATATCTGCCGTAGCTCGGCATCCAAACTTCTATATCATATGTCATCGCCGAACTGAATCCGAGGTCGCCCGTTGAGAGCCTGACAACTCTGTATGGGATGCCCAGTCTCTGAAGAACTTCCTCAGCATCGTTTGTCAGTTTCTCGAGTTCTTCGTATGAAGTCTCAGGAGTGGTGAACTTGACCATCTCGACTTTGTTGAACTGGTGCTGACGGATAAGGCCTCTTGTGTCTCTTCCGGCAGACCCGGCTTCCTTGCGGAAGCAAGGTGTGTAAGCGGTGTAATAGATCGGAAGCTCATCCCCAGAGATGATTTCCTTTGCTCTCAGATTTGTCACAGGCACCTCAGCTGTCGGGATCAGGAAGAAATCCTTTGCCGGTACGTGGAACATATCATCTTCGAACTTAGGAAGCTGGCCTGTACCTGTCATGGTCTCTCTGTTTGCCATAAACGGAGGCAGTATCTCCGTGTAGCCCTGTTCTTCAGTGTGAAGATCGAGCATGAAGTTTATGACTGCTCTTTCGAGCCTCGCCCCGGCACCTTTATATACAGTGAATCTGGTGCCGGCGATCTTGCCAGCCCTTTCAAAGTCGAGGATGTCAAGATCTTCGCCTATATCCCAGTGAGCCTTTGCCTCAAAGTCGAATTGGCGAGGCTCGCCCCACTTGCGCAATTCTACATTCGCGCTGTCATCGGCTCCTTCCTGTACCTCTGCATTTGGCACATTCGGAACTCCAAGCAGCACATCGCGAAGTTCCTCTTCGACCTTAGCCACCTCGGCATCCATCTCTTTGATCTTATTGGAGAGTTCCTTCATCTCTTTGAAGAGCGCGGACACATCCTTGCCCTCTTTCTTCAGTTTAGGCACCTCTCTTGAAGTGGTGTTCTGTTTGTTCTTGAGAGCCTCTACTTCTGCGAGCATCTCTCTTCTCTTTGTGTCGAGTTCCTTTACTTTGTCCAGACCGAAGTCACCTTTTCCGCGGCGCTCTACTCCGGCCTTCATCCCGTCAAAATCTTCTCTGAGTTTCTTAATATCCAGCATTCCGTTACCTACTTACTACTATAATTTATAAATTGAATTGGTTATTATTCTCTTCGCCCAATCATCTCTTTCCGGAAGAAGGATTGCGAAGTAATTTATCTTATACTTTTTATCTGCGACCTTGCCAGCTCTTTCGAAGTAGAGGATATAAAGATCTTCGCCTATATCCCAGTGAGCCTTTGCCTCAAAGTCGGATTCGTGAGGCCCGCCCCGCTTGCGCAATTCTGCGTTCGCGTTGTCGTCGGCGCCGCTACAGCATATTTCTCTTGTACTTAAGATATACGTTGCGTAGTTCTTCGACCTTCTCTTCGATCAGTATCTCCAGCCTGCTGATCTCCTCGAAATCTTCAGCATCCACGGCCTTGCGCGCCTGCATAAGCAGTGACTCGCGCCCCACTTCTTCGCGTCCGATAAGATCTTTGAGCTCGCTTACTTTTCTCCAATTGGCGATATCATAAGCGTTGGAATCGTCCTCATGCAGCCTCACGCAGCTCTTGAGGAAGCCCAGCGTGTTCTCGATATATCTGTCGTGATATTCCACAGTCCATTTATATACCATCTGACTGCGGTATGAGCGAAGTATGGTCTCATTGAGCTTGTCTCCGCCGGTGAGCATCTTAACTTTGTCTGTATCAAAGCCTTCTTCTCCCCACGCCTTGAAGCTCTCCCATACGTTAAATGGCGCCTTGCCGAACAGCTTCTCACGCTCCTCAGCATCGAATTCCGTAAAGAGATTACGCTCAGCTCTGTATTCGCGGTCGGTCTCGAGGTAGAAATCATCTTCCCCGTATTTCTTGCTTATCGAAGCTTCCAGTTCGGCAGAAGTCTTACCCGCCGCAAGCACGGCTTTGATCCCGTCGAGCATCGTCATATAGCCAGCGCCGATAACAAGATACGAGTTGGAGTGAGGATTTGGCGACCTGAGTTCGAATCTCGTGGAGAGCGGATTCTTGAGGTCGCGCACAAGTCCTATCAGGACAGTCCTGTTACGTGATGGCGTCATGTGATCCATGCCAAGTGATGTGACTATGCAGACCGGAGCTTCGTAGCCCGGCTTGAGCCTCATGTATGAATCGTGCTCAGGCGCGATGATAGGATTCAAGAGTTCGTAATTTCGAAGTATTCCCATCAGAGCTCCGAACCCTACAGGGCTCATGAAGTTTTCTTCCTTATTAACAGGTTCGAACAGATTGACTCTGCGCCCGTCTTTTGTCTTTACCGCTACACCGAAATGAGTATGTTCTCCGGATCCCGCCACGCCGACCATAGGCTTGGCCCTAAAAGTGACTTCCAGTTTGTGCATGCGGAACACGTCGCGAACTATGTTCTTGATCTGACTCTCGTTGTCCGCAGCCTGCATAGGCGAAGCGTATTTCCAGTCGATCTCGAGCTGCTCCATTATATGGTCGAAGTTGCCGGAATTGCCCATCTTGGCTTTGACTCCGCCGACTTCCTTGTGCCCCATCTCGACACCAAATCCGTAATGATCGAGTATCTCAAGAGCCTGTTCGAGCGCAGTGCCGACAGGACCCGTAACTCTCTTCCAGTACTCTTCTTTGAGTTCCTGAGCGATAGACAGCTGATTTCTGTCCGCGCTGTCGTCAGGAGTCTTGACCCAGAATTCCAATTCAGTCGCATTGGTAAGAACGATCTCATCGATCTCATCCGCGCTGTCCACACCGCCTATATGCTTAAACACATAAGGATGCTCCTCGAGTTCAGTTCTAAGCTCTTCGACAAACTTATCTGTCATATTCTTCAGATAAGTCCTGGAACCTACCATGTCACTGCCGTTATGACGGAGAAAACTCGGTATCCTGAGCGTTCCTGTCGGAAGCCCCGTTCCGTAGTCTTTGTTGCCGAAATTGTATTCAACATACCAGTTTACTTCTTTGTCAGGAACGATGTCGACTCTGGCGTTGGACAGATCCGCGATAGTCGGAAGCGCTACCGATGAACCATCTGTCTGGACTCCGCTCTCGAGCATCTTAGCCAAATCGTCCAGAAAAGCACTGACAGGGATCTTTTCATCCGTGTTATGGGCAGACATATCAACGCCCGTGAATGAAACGAATTTCACCTCGGGATGCGCTTCAAGTCTGCTCCTTATGGATTCCTCATCGTGTTCATCCGGAGCAAGTGTAAACAGCATTCTGTTCAAATCGAAATTGATCACTTTGCGCCTCTCTTTCAATAATACGTATCCGCCACCCGGCATATTGGTCTCAACATACCGGGCAGCGGTCAATGGTCTTTACCGATCAATCAGCTGCAGCTTCAGCATTGCCGCCGGCACTTGCATCCGCGCTGTTAGCGTTTCCACCCGACGCTCCGCTCTCGCTTCCGAGCTTGGTCAGATAGTTTTCAAGCTGATTGATGTACTTGCCGTAGCCTTCCCAGTCGCCGTTCTTCTGGGCTTCGATGGCCTTGTTGTACGCGTTCTGGGCCTTGTTGATGAGCGACTTGACGTCATCCTTCGCCGTGCCCTTATTATCATCGATGCTGCCTACATCGGTGCCGGCATCTCCGGCGTTACCGCCAAACATGCTCAAAAGCGCCTCTGACAGAGTAGGCTCGTAGGCGATCTTGTCCTGATAAGCCACGATCACCCTCTTGACCTCAGGGATAGCCTGATTTGTAGCCTCGAGGTATACAGGCTCAACGTACATAAGCGATGTACCGATAGGAATGACGAAGAGGTCTCCTCTCTTATATGAGGTGCCGGATGACTTCCACAGAGAGAACTCTTTGGATATCTCTGTGTTCTGGTCGATCTGGGCCTCGATCTGCATCGGTCCGTAGATCGTCTTGTTCTTCGGCATCGTGTATACGATCAGCTGACCGTAATTTTCGCCATCATTACGCCCCATCATGATCGCTGTCATGTTCTGCTTTGACTTGGGAGTGAATGGCACCATGTTGATGAACTCTGCGCCCTCCTGTGTGTCAGGCAGGTTGAATACGTAATAACTTGGCTCCATCTCGACATCCTCTGTGCCGTAGATCTGATGAGCGAGATCCCAGAGGTCCTCCTTCTGATAGAAGACCTTTACCTCGTCCATGTGGTACTTGGTGTAAACCTGTGCCTGGATCTTGAACATGGCGTTAGGATATCTCAGGTGAGATCTGAGTTCGTCAGAGATCTCGCTGTTCGACTTGAACAGCTTAGGATAGATCTTCTGATATGTCTGAGCGATCGGGTCACTCTCGTCCACGATGTAGAAATCCACGCTGCCGTTGTACGCGTCAACGACTACCTTGATGGAGTTCCTGATATAGTTTGTGGAATTAGGCGTACCCTGCTCGTTGGCGTAAGGCTCAGAGTAAGGATATTTGCTGCTTATTGTGTAAGCGTCGAGTATCCAATAGAGCTTGCCGTCTATGATCGTCATGTAAGGGTCTTCTTCGTAAGCGAGATAAGGCATTATCTTTTCGACTCTCTGCACTACGTTTCTCACGTACATGATCCTCGACTGCGAATTGATATTCGAGGATACGAGGATGTTGATGTTACCCTCTCTGATCGCGAAGAGGATTCTGTTGAGGAAGTTGAGCTTGACGCCCGACTTGCCCTCGTAGTTGGTGTATTTGTTCTCGCTTCCGTCAGGATAGTCGAACTCGGCTTCCTTTGTATTTACGATTACGTAGTCATTTGTGAGCTCTCCGAAGTAGACTTCAGGTCTGTCGATACCGAGTTCTACCACGTTTGTTTCAGGAGGAATGTTACCCTCTACTACGTCAGGCTGACCCGATGAAGTTACCTTGTCGACCTGAGATACAGCGACTCCGTAGCCGTGAGTATACTTCAGATGCTTGTTGATCCAAGTATTCGAGATCTTCTCTTCGTCGATCTCCCTTGCGGAGAGGTAAGTCTGAGTGATCTGTCCGCCGATGTTGTATCTGTCGATATCTACATCATTGAATCTGTAGTACTGACGGATCGACTGAGTCTGGTTGTAGAAGTCTTCTACCGGACCGTAGTCGTTGATCCTTATATTACCGATCGTCTCATCGTTCTTATTGATGGTATCGGCTGTCAGCGAATCGTCTGCGGAATAAGGAGCCACCCTTACATCGTCTACGCCATAAGCGTGCCTTGTATATTCGATGTTGTTTTCGAGGTATTTGGCTTCCTTGTTTATTTCATCAGGGCTAACGATAAGTGCCTGAACGAGACTGCCGACTCCGACTCCGAGAATATAAACAAGGATCATGATTACCGGCACTCTGATCAGCTTCCTGATCTCGCTCTTCTTGATATGCACCGCGAGTGTGACAGCGCCAACGAGACAGAGCACCATGATAACACGGTATACCCACAGAGTGATGTTTACATCAACGAAGCCCGCGCCGTATACAGCACCTGTGTGTGTATGCAAAAGATCGAACTGTCTGAGGAAGAAATCCACAGCCAGCATCAGATAGAAGATGATACCGAGAACCGTCAGCTTGCCACTGGCGATATCCAGAAGCTGCTCGAGGTTGCTGTTGTTGACTTCAGGCCTCTTACGTCTCTTGAGTCTTCCATTCTCATCAACGTTCTCCTCGACGACCTTCTTGCCCTTCTTGAACAGCTTACCTACTATCGACTGATCAAATGGGATGTCTTTGCCCTCTTCCTTGAGCACCCATGGATCCACGTCTTCTTCAGGTTCGACGAATTCTTCAGGCTGTGGCGGTTCCTCTTCATCGTGCACAAAGATATCCGGTGTCCTTACACCAAGAAGGTACACGTAATAAAGGACGGTGACTATGACAAGACCGATGATGCCGACCAGCACTATCTGATTGAGCCTGTCATACCAATCCAGATTGAAGATATAGAATCCGATATCCAGTTTGAACAACGGATCCTTGAGACCGAAGTCCGTCGAATTAGCTGACTTAAGATATGTAAGCCATGTGCCTGTCGAAGCATAAAGCCCCATCAGGACACCGAACACGATCGACAGGACCCACGATCTTGCGTTGATCTTGCGCTCGTTTGGTATCTCGTGGGATTCTATCTTCTTAAAGTAGCCCTTCTTGAGCGTGCGGAGATAGAACCTCGCCAGCAATGTGACAATCACAAATGTCGGTATTCCTATCTCAAGCTCGGTGACAAGCTTTTTCCAGAATACACTTGTGTATCCGAGGTCTTTGAACCACATCCAGTCTGTGATGAAACCGACGAGCATAACAAGAAGGCAAAGAGCCACCGCTATGACCATGATCAATATTGACAGGCCTTTGCGTGATCTTCTGCCTTTTCTTCTTTTGCTCTTGGCGCTTCCCTCGGCATTTGGTTCATTTACGGCATCGCCGAATTTAAATACTGCCAAAACGTCCTCCTTCAGGTTTGTACCTTTTCTTTTCCTTAAATAATAACTGCAGCGACAGCGCCGGCTGTCGCTGCAAGTCCCCTTTGATTATACTTGCTGACCGCTATATCAGGAATTGTCCGTCATCCGGAAGTATAGCTCCTATACCGCCTGTGAGGCTCTGGATATGATCGTAGATCCAGACACCGATACCGCTTGTAGGCGCTACTGTCATAATGATGATGATAGCAAGCAAGATCACGAGTATGATCGCGATGATCACAGCGAGTATTGTGAGAACCCCGCTTCCGGATTCTACATCAGCGTTTCCGCTCCTTGCTTTTTTCTCAGCCTTCTTTGCGGCTTTCTCAGCTTTCTTAGCAGCCTTCTCATCGGCCTCCGTTGCAGTTGCTGCGACTGCTCCGAGTTCGACCGGTGCCGGAGCGTCTGTCTTGACATCGAAGACAGTTCCCGAAACAGGCTTAGCTTCTGCCTTGACTTCCTGACTGATCTGCTTATCGATATCTTCCTTGGACATGTAGATGGTTTCGTCCTCTACCTGTCTATAGGCTTTCTTGTCCTCTGCCGGAGTTTCGACAGGAGCGTCAGGCGCTTTTTCTTCTGATGCCGGAGCCGGCTCTTCAACAACGCCACCGCTCTTCAGTTTCTCATATTCTTCGTCCAGAAGTCTCTGGAATTCCTCGTTCTTTTTATAAAGTGTGTAGAACTTGTCGATTTTCTTGGTCTCTTCGACCTCACCCTCAGGAACTTCTCCGAACAGATCCTTCTCGAGTTCTTCGAGAGAGAGAGCATCAGAGTCTTTTTCCTCGGCTGCCGGGATCTCTTCCTCAGCAGGAGCAGGAACTTCTTCCTCTACAGGCTCAGCAACTTCCTCTACGACCGGTTCAACAACTTCCTCTATGATCGGTGCCGGCTCTTCTTCGACCGGGAATTCTACCTTGAAGACTGGCTCCTCTTCGACTACCGGCTCAGCGACTTCCTCTACCACCGGTGTCTCTTCTTCAACTATTGGAGCAACCTCGGCCGGGACGTCCTCTACAACAGGAGCCTCTTCCTGTGGCTGGCTCGCTGCCATCAATCCGGCGAAGAGTTCATCGATATCCGACGTGCTCTCCGGCTCCAGTTTGAGTTCAGGAGCAGGCTCTTCAAGCTCGATCACCGGCACTTCAGGCTCTTCCTCAGCCGAAACTTCCTCTACGATCGGTGCCGGCTCTTCTTCAACCGGCAATTCCACATCGAATACAGGTTCTTCTTCAACGACCGGTATCTCCTCCGCAGGGGTCTCTTCTACCACTGGCGCAGGTTCCTCTTCGGCTACAGGCTCTTCTTCGATCGGCGCCTCTTCTGCCGCAGGTTCCTCCTCGGCTACAGGCTCTTCTTCGATCGGTGCCTCTTCAATCGCAGGCGCTTCTTCCTCGATTGGCGCATCTTCTGCCGCAAGTACCTCTTCGGCTACAGGCTCTTCCTGCGCCTGACTTGCAGAAGTCAGTCCTTCAAATAGCTCGTCTACATAGGCTGTGACTTCAGGCTGCAGATAGAAATCGTAATCAACTTCAGGCTCGGCCTCTGGCTCTGACTCAACTACAGGCTCTTCTTCGACCGGGACTTCCTCCGCTACAGGAGCAGGTTCTTCAAACTCAGCAACCGGTTCTGCCTCTTCAGGCGTTGTCTCGATCTCAGGCTCCTGGAACAGTTCTGCTTCAGGTTCCTCTTCAGGCTCTTCTTCTGCTTCCGGCTCAAGCTCTGGCTCGACTTCCGGTTCAGGCTCTTCAACAGGAGTTCCCATGAGTTCTGCAAGTCTTCTCTTGAGCGCCTCGATCTCAGACTGAGTGTCTGCAGGCTCAGCGATGGTCATGCCTGAATGCTTCGGGCTTGTCTCTTCCATCTCTTTGAAAAGATCAGCCTCGTTTACAGGCTCCTCTGCCTCGTCAGCCTCATCAAGTTCTTCGAACTCTTCAGCCTCTTCTTCGTCTTCATCAGGCTCTGCAGCCCCATGTTTAGGTCTTTCCTCGTCAGCCCTAACTGCTTCAGGCTCCGGCTTTATTTCTACCGAAGGCTCATCTTTGAAGGTGTCGAGATCAAGGTACAGATCCTCGGCGCCCGTGTCTATATCATCATCGGCGAAATCGAAGCCGTCAGTGTAGTCCTCATATTTAGGCTCTTCGAAAACCGGCTGCTCTTCTGATTCTTCTACAGTCGGGATCTCAAATGTAGGCTCCTCTGCAACGCCATCATCAAATTTTATGTCATACTCTTCAAAGAGATCGTCAGATTCGCTCTTAGCAGGCTCTGCCTGTTTGGCTGCTTTCTCTTCAAATTTCTCACCGTCTCTCTTGAGGAAATCCGGAAGCTCAAACTTAGGCATCTTTACAGCGCCACCGATCGGCTTCTCGAACCTTGGCTCTTCTTCGATGATACCGGCTTCCTTCTCAAAGCTCTTTACATACTCATCGAACTGAGCGATAGTCTCTCTGGAAACCTCTACGCTAGGCTTTTCAGGTTCCGGTTCAGGTTCAGGCTCGGCCACAGGAATCTCCTCACGGGACGGATCCTCATATTTAGGCTCCTCTTCGAATACCGGCTCAGCGTTGTCAGCTTCCGGTTCATCGAACGGAGTCTTTACAGGCTCATTAACATCCTCATAAAGAGGAGGGACGTGAAGCTTTGGAGCATCATCAAAGGCTGAGAGATCCTGACCGATCTCAAGCACCTCTGTGTACTCGATCGCCCTATCCGCAGCGGCTCTCTCTTTTTCTTCCTTCTCAGCCCTGAGCACATCGATGAAGCTCATTGTGCGGCTCTTGCCCTTGTCTTTAGACTGGCTCATTTCCGCGAAGAGTTCTTTCTCGTCGATCTCTCCGGTGTCGTCCCAAGGAGATTTGATCTCAACGACTTCTTTCTTATGAGGCTCATCTACCACATTGCTCCAGTCGAATGAGATATGCTCCCTTTTAGGCTCCTCTCTAGGCTCCTCGATCTCCTTCGAGACCTTAGGCTCTTCAAAATCGATATCTGCAATTGTTCTGAAACTCTGCTCGTCAGCTGATACTACTCTTGCTCCGCATTCGCTGCAAAATTTCGCACCATCCGCAAGCCTATTACCACAATTACTACAGAACACTGTACTACCTCCGATCTGATTTCCCCTCTGGGGTCTTCAGTTTTTGCACGAAAAAATATCCGAATTCATAATTATTCAGTGAAATACTACTATATTTCACGTCCCAATTCAATGTTTTAGGGTACTTTGTGAAAGAACTGTAAGATTTTTGTTGACTTAATCGAACTCGAGTGGTAATATCATCAAGCGGCTTGGGAAACGGGTTCGCAAACCACAATTTAATATGGATGATTAGCTCAGCTGGCAGAGCACCTGACTCTTAATCAGGGTGTCCAGGGTTCGAGCCCCTGATCATCCACCACAGACCTCCGAGAAATCGGAGGTTTTTCTTTTTCGGAATGTTGAAATATCAGCATTTCGAGAATGGTACCAACTGATTCGCTCTATAGATAGGGTGTCCTTAGAAGTGTTACACTTCAGCAAAAAGTGTTACAGTCCCGGCGGCGCTATGACCGCCGGGATTTTTGCTTTTATGCCAGTGCTTTTTCGAGAAGTTGCTTCTTCTCTGCATCCGGTGTCCGGTCGTAACAGTAGTTGAAATAGGTAGTCCTTTCATCTGCATGGCCTGCATATGAACGAACTGTATTGATATTGATTCCTGCATCGATCAATGACGAAATATAAGTCTTCCTTGAGCTATGCGATGGTCTGTACAGGATCCCCACACTTTTGCAGTATTTCTTCAGGAGGGCATTTACCTCACGATATTCCAAAGGCTTTTCCGTGATAGAGAAAATATACTCACTTTGGCAGTCGTGCTCTTCCTGATATTTCCGTGCTATCTCCACAAGCTCCAGAGCGCCATCCGTAAGAATGACCTCCCTGTCTTCATGGCTCTTGGTGTGTTCCACGACCTTATCAGTATCCTTCTGCAGCATTCTGCTAACACTCAGGATCTCATTCTCAATATCAGTGAACTTCAGAGCACACAGCTCCCCTATTCTTACTCCGGTAAAGAACTGGAACATCAATGCCAGAGGTGCCAGCCTGTATACCAGTCTGGTGCTGAACTCAAAATCGTTCCATGCCTTCTGGAAAAGTACTATTACCTCGTCCTTGGAGTACACCTGAGTGCTGTCCTTCTTCTTTCGGACCTTACGGAACATCCTCCGGCCATCAACATTGACCTTCCGGAACTGATTGACATCTATGATCTCAAGATCTACCGCGTAGTCCAGACACTGTCTCATAATCAAGGACATGTTGTAATACTGGGTCTTGGTCATGTCATATTCTCTGATAAGAGAATGCGTCCATTCATCCAGTTCGAGCTTTTTCAGTTCACGTATAGGTTTGTCTACTATGGAGGAATTCTCATAGAACCTATTCCACTCTGACTCTATCCTCGGGATATATGTCTCGGCATTATGCAGTGCCTTGTACTTTAACCATTTCGGATAGAGCTCGCGGAGAGTCATTCTGATTCTTGTAAGTCTCTCATCAGTCCTGAGGTAATACTCTACAATAGCATCCTCCAGCTTTTCCTTCGTAGACTTTACTATTTGTCTTCGCCCTGTTTTTGCAGTTTCGTCTTTCACCCTTGTTCTCCACCTGCCGTCGTTACCCTGGCTGATGGAAAATGGATGATCATCTAATATTTTCTTCCTTTCTATGTCTACCATCATTTCTCTGACGCCGTCCAAGTCAATACTACCATCGGCGTTACGATACTGTAAACAATCGTCCGGGGACTTTGTGATGAATTCCAAAACTTCTGCATCCGCAGGTCTCAATGCAAGTCTTAGCGTGTCGGTCGTGACAGCTGTGACAGCTTTAGTCGGTGCGCTCGTCAATACTGTCACCGCCGTCACAGCTGTCACAGAGCTCGAAGGAAAGTACTCTTCCATCAGCATGCGTTCTGCCGTATTTGTATACAATTCTTTCATCAAGCAGGAGGCTGCTTTTATACTGATTGACATACTTTGTAATGACGTTGGCGCCGACCGACTGATCGCCAAGTTCCTCAAGTAATTCAGTAGCAGAGCCTCTCCAGAAGCGTCTTTCCCTGATAAAGTCCACCAGTTTACGCATGACCTCAGGCGTGTTCGCAGCTGCGATCTCTTCCTGAGTCCTGATGCTGACGAGCTCCCATTTACAGTCATTGAATTCCATGCTGACTTCCAGAGGCTGGATGTCTCTGCCCTTGATGTGAAGTGTTCCTCTGTTGCTGTACTCATTCTCTCTGTCAAGAAGCAGCATTGTGTCAACAGCACCATTCAAGCCTTTGGTGCCGTTGAGTCTGTTGAATATGTTATGCGCATCTCCCTGCTTTCTGGTGTGGTGTACAACGAACACTGACAGTTTATGTTTCCTGCCAAAGTCCTTGAGCATCATAACGTCAGCGTAATCATTTGCGTAGCTGACCTCCTTGCCGTTGCCACGGATAAGCTGAAGCGTGTCAATGATGATGACATTAATATTAGGTTCTTTTTCAAGAAGGACTTCAAGCTGCTCCATGAGACCGTCATCCAGAGTCCCGCTCTGGATGCCAAGCAACAGCCTGCCATAACCGACCTCATTTATGAGATTGAAGAGTCTTCTCTGGAGCCTGACATAAGTATCTTCAAGGCTCAGATAAAGAACTTTTCCCTGCTTGACAGGATGTCCGAGGAAATCCTGACCTGTGGCTATGCATATTGCCATATGAAGCATCATCCAGCTCTTGCCGGATTTTTCATCACCGGCAAGCACATTAACTCCACCCGGGATCAGATCCTCAACGATGAATCCCGGATCATTGAGCGGAGTAAGCAGCAGTTCCTGCGCATCTACTAGATTTAATGGTTTATACATGTTAAAACCTCCATTTTTTTGCATAACAAAAAGACCCCCATTAGGGAGTCGGGATATAACGTATTCAATTCTTTCTTAGGGATAACGTATTAGAATCCGAAGTTGAGGCCGGAGAAATCCTGATACATTCTGCCGATCTTGTTTATCCGCTTGCTGACTGCACTGTGGGTTTTGAATCCCACTTTTTCAGCGATCTCCTTATAAGTGTAGCCATCCTCTCGCAGCTGAAGTATCTGTTTATCTTTCTCGTCAAGTGTTGACAGAAACGTCTGGACATCTATGTTTTCTACGACCTCATCCTCAAAACTACTGATGGGATCTTCGATTTCAAATGTGTCATCATACATTTCCATATACCACTCCTGATATCCCTCAAGAGAGATCTGAGGATGCTTAGTGCGTGTGTGATACCACTTGCGATAAAAATCGATCTTCTGATTACTGTTCCTGTCATCAAAGTCTTCGAAGCACCTATATTCCTTAGCAGTGTCTATTATTGGCTGCAAGTTATAGCGCTTTACCGCACTTGTTACAGCCTTATACATAATGTCGCTTACTACTTCAATTGGTGCAAACGGAATAAAGATATTCGTATTCTCGCAGTATTCCCTGAAAGTAGGGATCAAATTGAGTTCAAATAATTCATTGATCCATATCTGAATAGCCTGCGCAAGCCTCCAGGAAGGTTCATTGATTGAAAAGATCTCTTTGAATGGAATATCCGGGCAAAGATAAAACCAAGCCATATATGCATAACAATCCATGATGCAGAGCATGAAAAGATCACTCTCCACGATATCTATCGCAACAGGATCGCTAAAGAACACGCTGAGGATCCGCTCAATGCGGTTCAATTCCACACCGCACTTAGATAGGATCTCTTCAGGGATCAGATAGTAGAGCGGCAGCAGCTCAGCATGCTTCATCATCCTGATGCTACCGTCTGCCATCCTGACCTTTACAGGAGAGATCCTAAGACTCAGATTATCCAATTCTTCTTTTGCTATGACGTGATTCACGTGAGCATCTCCCAAAACCACAAGAACAACCGTTCATGATGATTCTACTGGGAGCATTGTCCGTTTTTTGACCCTTTCAACTTTCAGGGAACATTTTGCGTCCGCTCAGGACGATATTATTCAGCCCGTTCAGTGAACATGTTGTTCAGTACCTTCTTGAGTTCCTTCGCCTCATCTTCTGTCAGAGTCAGTCCTCTGAGCGCTATACCTTCAGGCGACCAGCTCCTAAGATCATACTTCGGCTCCTTTCCATTCCAGGACACAATGTTCAGTTCCTTTCTGAATCCTGTTTCCGAACCACTGATCAATGCGATCTTCTTGATTACTTCCATTGTCATATAAAAATTCTCCTTTCATAAAAAAAGCAGCCTTCACAGCTGCAGGTGGTAATAAGTATTGTGTTGTAGGTTGTTGTGATCATCGTTCGAGGTCCCGTCCTTTCTTCGTGAGCTTGCGCATCGCACGCTGCTTCTCGCGTTCAGCTATCTGCCGTTCTCTCTCGGCCTGCTCTCTGGCAGCTTTGTCCCTGAAGAGATCCTTCAGCTTGTTCACGAATGCAGTGACCAGATCAGGGAAGTGTTCCATCGCGTCAAGAAATGGTCTTGTCTTCTCGGTCAGTTCCTCATACTTGTCCCTCAGGTTCTCGTACCTGAGGGCGTAGCGGTTGAACCCATCGCGGTAGTACTCCAGTCCTCTCTGCATGTCCCATATGGTCGAGCGACTCGTCAGACCTTCCTTGGCCAGGGCAGTGAGCTCATTGTAGTCCTTGTCGGACAGTACGACCTTGCCTGTGATGTTTTTCTTTCCCAGGCTGTCTATCTCCTCGATCTTTCGCTTCGCTTCGAGTGCCGGCTCATAGTCAAGCTTCGCCTGCTCAATGCGGCTCTCTATCTCGACAAGTCTCTCGCGGTCCTTCTCGATCTTGTACTGCAGCGTGTCAAGATGCACCGCAGTGCTGCCGAGTACTCCGCGCTCAAAGCCGGTGAAGCCGTGACTGATCATGTGGTCGTACACTTCATCCTGCAGTATGCTGTAGCTCTTCCTGAACTTCGGCTTGCCGTTCTTCCTCAGCACTATCTCTCCATGTTCATCTCTTTCTGGGATATCGGATGTCCATTTCTTTGAGTGGCTCACCTGATGGATCACATCCTTCACAGT
>JAZQBC010000040.1:0-43627 GCA_045545495.1 Anaerovoracaceae bacterium
CGTCATTGCCAATCACAGTATCTCCTTTGAATGGCATTTCAGATGGAGCGGGAGCATTCATTTCCCATCCCTCAAGCGTGTAAAAAGGAAATGTTGTCACTGTATTCATCTGATGATTTGCATCATTCATTACAAATTCTACTCCGGCCGCAATCTGGCAGAATTTGCCGATTATAAGCTTATCCCTGCTCCAGGGATAATAGTTTGTCACATGGCTTTCAAACTCTGAATCTGCAATATAAGTAAAATCTCCAACAATTATATTCGGGTTCGTTATTGTTGGTTTTACATAGATTTCTTTATCATATCCGGCAATTGGATGGATCACATTTGGATCCGGATAATTCACATTCTTCACTTTTAAGACCTCCGCAAATGCCGATTCATCTGCCTTTTATCAGTATAATGATTTAAAAGGATAAATACCATGCTTGCTATTTTATATTGTGTTCTGTAAAAATACATGCTCCTGTGTGTTCTCGCGGAAGGTGAGTACATTATACAAATGCGAACATATGTTTGTCAATGTGTCTTTGATCTTGCACGATAAAACCGGTGCCATCACTTGGAAGACACCGGTATGCAGTCTGCTCATCCTGAATGTTTCATTTAAGTTACTGACTACTTCTTCGTTGTCACAGTCTCCACTTTAGACCATGGTGAATAATACGTTGCTCCACCAACTGTCTTATATGTACGGATCTTTACGTAGTATTTCTTTCCGCCCTTCAAACCGGTCACTTTCTTGGAGACTTTGCTGTAGCCCTTCACGTTCACTGCCTTCTTGTTCTTAGTGAACTGCTTATCGGTAGCAAGCAGTATCTGGTATCCGGTGATGCGAGCATTTGACATCCTGGCAGATTGCTTCTTCCACTTGATAGTTGCTGCCTTCTTTGCCTTCTTCAAAGGATTGAGGCTCGTACCCTTCGGATCGACCTTGAAGCTGACAGTCTTGGCGCCGGAGTAGTTGCCTTTCAGTGCTACCCTCACATTGTACTTGCCGACATTCTTACGACCGGAAGCATAGGTCACTGTATAGTCAGATGCTGCAAGTTTGGTCGTTCCATCCTTTACCGTCACAGCAGGATTCCTGACCTTGCCGTTCCAGGTGTATGAGGATGCGGACAGTGTTACAGACGGTGTGATAGCCTTCGGGCCGATCTTGTATGTTGTCTTTGTAGTTCCGGTGTAGTCCCCTTTACCGGTGATGGTCACAGTATATATGCCTACATTTTTAGAAGATCCATTTGACCAGCTTGCTGTGAAGTCCGTGCCTTCTGTCAACGTCTTGCCGTCGATGGTTTTGATCTCCGGCTTCTGTATTGCTCCGTTATATATGAACGCAGTCTTTGACAGTACCACTTGAGCATTCTGGATGCTGATCGGATCCTTAGGCGAGGTGTTTTCTTCCAGCTTCTTTTCTGCTGATTCCAGTTTAGCAACGAGGTCTCCCTGCCTTTCACAAGCCATTCCCAGAAACATCGTCTTTGCTGTTTCGCAGAAAGAATCATACTTTGCCCTTGCCGCCTTAACAGTGTCAGATGTTGGATTCGCAGGATCGACATTCTTCATCAGAAGAACAAATTCAGCTACCTGAAGCCTGCCATATTCACGCTCACTTATAATAGCCTTCGCAGCCGGGCTCAGAGCGTCGTACGCGGTACTTGCCGCTTTCGTTTTATTCGCGTCAGGATCCGTAAAGTCGATATCGTTGATCATGTTTATCACATTCTGCGCGTCATCATGGTCCTTCTTTGTCTGCTCATAATCTTCTGACGCTGCAATGATCAGCCAGACGCTGTCATTGTTGCCATAATAGCCACCCGGGTTATTAATTATCGCGCTGATCAGGCATTGATATGTTCCGGGTTCTGAAGGAAACGAATCTACAGTTTCATCAGCACCTTCTTTTCTGTATCTGACAGTATAATCAACATCTTCAGTCAATACTGTTCCTTCGATCTTTACTACAGGCTCAACACCGCTGTCTGATGTGCTGTAGAGATAATAATCAGTCATCGGCAGCGGGCCGTTTGTCATATGATCAGGATCAAAACTTACGTCCGGGCCGAACGGATACAGCGTTTTATTATGAAAAATGTCCACATATATAGCTTCGGTCTCCCCGGTCAGGTCGGACCCGTTCTTTGCTGTTGCAAATACCCTGCCTGAAAATGTACCGTTATCATCCAGGTTTATCTGTCCGTTTACGCATTCATCTTCATAATAATCGGTCTCAGTGTATGTTTCTTTGATGATCTTCAGTTCATATTCATCAGCATCCGCAATAATGTCCTCATTATTCATCAGTACAACATCGACATTTAATGAAATGTTTGTTGTAACGTCTGTAAAAACTCTCCAGTCACCGTCTTTGATGTCATTGACTCTTATCATATAATGGCTCAGATCATTATCCGCCGCAGCATCTCCACCTTCTGCAAATGCCAAAGAAGGCATGAATGTCACGATCATTGTCAGAGCCAGCAACAGCGCCTGCAATCTGCTTCTCCACTTCATAGGATCCTCCTCTCTGCTGTCACGATCTGCTTTGAATTCATTATGATTCTATAAAAAACAGCAATAAAAAAGGTGGCCTCACGGACCACCCGTTAAGCTTACGCCTCAGCTGCAGCGTCAAAAACTCTGTCGGTATTGGCCAGTATAAGTGCCATCTCACCGACAGTTATATCATCCGGCCGGTTGACGCCTGTCATGATCCCCGTCTCCCCGGCAAACGCCAGCGCCACCCTTACGCCCGGATATTCACCGTTGTCGTCCTTGAGGCTCGACCAGTCCGCGACGATGTCAGGATCGTGCACCTTTACAGCTACATATACCATGGTATCTCTGCCGATGGTCTGGTCATCAGCCCACGTCCACGGGAAAAAGAAGTCTTCACTTTCGTTTGGAATATCGGCATTGGGCGCATTGACATAGTCTGCATCGAGCCCATACAGATCGATCAGGACTGTCTTCAAAAGGCCGATCGTCGCGACAGCGTCAGCACCTCCAGAGCCATCCAGAGTCTGCTGCGTGCCGCTGAAAAGGTCAGTAGAGTATTTCTCATTCATATAACTGACCGCGTCCGCAACCCGCTCATCATCCGATGTGAATGCCGGTATCGCATCATCATTAAAAGGTGTCCAGGTGACAGCCTCGTATATCTTAAAACCGGCAAACGAGACCATAGCCAGAACCAGGATGCAGCAGGCTGTGATCTTCAGCGCCCGCCTCCTCTGTGCGCCCGGGTTTGCCTGCGACAACGCATTTTTCACCCGGTCAATGTCGCTGTATCTGTCATCAGGAGAGAATGCCGTGCATTTGTCTATTATCGCCGCAAGCGGCTTGTATACCGTTACATTGTCATTTTTCCTTGTGCTTCCGGTCAGGAGATATCTCAGAAGAACTCCGAAGGAATATATGTCGGCACGGGTATCTGTCTGCGAGAAGCCGTACTGTTCGGGAGCCGCGTATGCCTGTGTTCCGAAGAACCTTGTATCGGTGTCACTCTCGGCTTTATAATTCCTCGCTATATCGAAATCTATCAGGGTCACTTTGAGAAGCGTCCCGTTTTCATCCGAAGTAATGATAACATTCTGTGGTTTTATGTCTCTGTGTATCACGGGCTCTGCTCTGTGGTGCAGCCCGGAAAGTATGTCGCACAGCTTCATGCAGATCTCCGTTATCTGCTCACGGCTCAGGTCGTTCTCCGCTGCATATACATCAAGAGAAACCCCTTCTATGTATTCACGGACATTTACCAGCATGCTTTCATTTGAAAAGGATTCTTCAAAACGCGGCAGTCCTGCGCCTTCAAGATCCCCAAGAACGCTTGCTCCATTCAGGTCCCACACCGACCTGTCATAGCATTTTGCGATATATCTTGAACCTGAAGGATCGACCGCAACAAACGTGTCCGTACCATTTCGCTCAGCCAGACATTCGGTCAGGCAGTATTTCTCAAGAAATCCCTCCGGATACACTGAATCGTCATACGACGCAAGCAGTTCTTCAAGTCTGACGTCGTCTATCTGACTTTCGCTGTAGTTATTACCCAAGCCTGCCACCTCCGATCAAAGGGAGACTGTGATCATAGAGATATTGCTGGGTCTCCACAAGAGTCAGCCTGTTGTGCAGGCAAAATGCTATCACCGAATCTCTTCTGATCTTGGGATGAAGCCCCGCATGCCTCGCAACCACCAGAAGCCGCTGCGTCTCATTTACATCAAGTTCAAAGCCATACGCAAGTTGTATCACGGTATCGCGAGAGGGATTCCTGCTGCCTGCGAACAGCCGGTGACCAAACGAGCTCTCGATGTTTGCCCTCCTTATGATCTGCTCGGGCTTTTCGCCCTTTATTTTGCAAAGATCTGAGATGTAATCCGAGAAGGAAGGGAGCTCATAATCCTCACTATACTCTGCCATATAACTGCCGGCAGTTTTTGCCGAAAAGAGTCTTGCCCACAGTTTTTCAGTTGTTATTGCCCGCGATTTGTCTGCCATATCTATCCTTTCTGTCTTTCGTCATCCATACCGGACAGTCTCTTCATAATCGAAATAATATCGTTAATAATGAAGGTTAGTCTACTTTATTATTGTAGGCTATCTTCTCAAAAAAAAGTGGTCTGTGAGACCACTAAGACTCTGTCAAGTCCTTTCTCATCAGTACGTGCCATACTATAGTGGACCTGCATAGAACTTGTATAAAGTATTGTACGAAAAAAACGGCCAATGCCGTTCTTCTCGTCTGCCTTCAGAACCATATATTGGCGGCAAATCCATGCCTGTAATGATAAAGGTTCGAGTTGGAATGTTGTGGTGGAGCGTAGGGGGATCGAATTCTCAAGCTATTGCTGAACACGTTTCGAGACCTATCCCGATTTCTGAAAGAAATCGATGGAAGGTCCGATGTCAGGCTTGCCCGAAGCGAAGCGAGGATGCAAGCTACGGCTGAAATGGAAGGAGGAAAGCACGCCATCGCTTTCCATCCAACCACTCATCCAACCAGTACGTTGCCCCTAAGCACAATAAGCATAGTTTTGCTAACTATTATTCTCGCCTCTGAGCTTGCTTTCTATATCTGAAGCTCCATAAAAAATATTGGTGATATAAACATTGTCTTCACGTATGGTGAAGATAATGGCATAATTCTCCACCGGCATTAGCCGTAACCCATTTTTCTGTTCCAATTCAGAATTCATAAGCTTGATTCTCTCAGGCATGTTCTCCAGAGTCCTCATGCCATCTATCAAAGCATTGTAAATACGGACCGCGGCATCCGGATTGAGCAATTCCTGATCTATGTACTCATATATTGCATTCAAATCAGCAAATGCCTGATCAGTTACTCGGACTTTGTATGATTTCATAAATCTATCTGCTCCTCATAAGCTCATCAAGGTCCCTGAACCTGCCTGATTCTACATCGTCAAGCCCATTTTGGATCTTTTCACGTATTTGTCCTGCTGTCATTCGTTCAGCATTTACTGAATCAGGGGCTTGCCTTATTGTAACAGGAAATGGAATGCCGCCAACCATACTTATCTGTCTAAGATAAATGTCAATAGCGGTAGACATAGATATTCCAAGCTGTGACAGTACCGCTTCTGCATTATGTTTTACATCAGGATTTACGCGAAGGTTTAATGTCGTATTCTTATCCATTGATATGTCCTCCTTAGAAAAATTGTAACGCACAATGCGTTACAATTCAAGGCGGAGTTATTTATTAACTATTGATTCCAATGCTTAAGGTGCGAAAGATATCCATCAAACTGCAGTCTTCTTTCTGATACAATTCTATTATCAACAGCTTTTCCGAATAAGGCAAGCAACGTGCAGTTGCTCGATTTATACTTACTTTTGGGCTGACTTTATCGCACCCATGCAGTGTATCCTGACAACACGGTTGCTGTCTGTTTCAGATAAATGTTGCAATTGCTCTGTATATGGTTTTACGAATTCCGGTCTGCGCTTGCCCAGAACGCGAAAGATTTCCGGCGCTTCCATTCTTACCTTATCATCTTCGTCATACAGCAGAGCCTCAAACACCGACATATAGCCCTCATAGATATCAGGAGCATTAGTGGCAATGTTCTCTGATGCCCATATAAAACTCAACCTGACTTTTGCATTTTTATCATTTGCAAAGCGGAACAGATCGGCCCAATATGGCTCAATCAACTGATAGCTTCCGCGCCCGATTCTACCGAGCGCGTTTACAGCCCGTTCACGCAGCAGGGGGATGTCACTATCAAGGAAAGGCGCTATCAAAGAGACGTAGTCATGAACCGAAGCAGGATATGCAAGACCCATTTCTCCAATCAGCCAGAGAGCCTTGGCCTGGACTTTTATGGACACATGTGAAAGCAGAGAGGCAACATACGGAATGTTATCTTCCCATTGATCTTTGTTCCTGGTCAACGATCCCAGCTCTTTGTAGAGTTCCGACTCATTCACCCATTTATCTCCTGTAAATCACATATCATAATGAATTCTTCTGCATTCTCATCGATTACCTTGAACCCGATTTTCTTGTACATTCTGACTGCGTAGTTTGCCTTCTGAACGGCCAAAGAAGCCTTATCAAATCCACATTCTTTGAGATGCATAAGCATTCGCTTCATAAGCTGAGTACCAATGCCTCTGCTGCGGTACTCCTTAAAGAGCGATATAGCAAAAGACGGAGTATCATCATCTACATGCCCGTAGTCATTCATGATTCTTGTCCACACAGCACCGATCACTTTGCCAGCATCCTCGGCAACTATGCAGTGATCGGCTTTGCCGCTACCAAAGTCTTCATAGTATAGGGCAAGCTCAGGCTCTTTAACGATATCCTTGTCAGGTGGATCTACGCCTTCCGGAATGTAAATTGCTTCGTACAGAAAGTCCTTCAGAAGATCATATTCACTTGCGTTCAACTCACGGTAAATCATTTTCTCATACAAATTTGAATTTGTATATCTATTCTTCTAAGCAATCAGCTCTACAAATTGCGATTTGTACATCTTTCAAAAAGTATAACATAAAGAAAGACCCGCTGGAATTCCAACGGGTCTGAACTATGTGGTGGAGCGTAGGGGGAAATCCCGCCGTCAAGGATCTTCGATCGGCTGTGCCGACGCATTCGCGTCCTTGACTGCGGTTTTCCGGGTGGAAAAGAATCATACACCCGGATCCGAATCCGCAGGTGTTCTCACCCCCAACACTCACATAATTAAAGACGGCGCCATCCGTGAAGGATACCGACGCCTTTATGGTGGAGCGTAGGGGGATCGAACCCCTGACCTCAAGATTGCGAACCTTGCGCTCTCCCAGCTGAGCTAACGCCCCAAATCTTTATTCGAAATGCAAGAGTTATTATAGCGACTGAGAGCCGCGTCTTCAAGTTTTATTTTGCGATATTATATGTTTTTCTGATATCCAAGGAGACGTATGTATATATCTTTGGGAGGTGAGAAGTTCGATACTGTGACACTGAGGATTGAGTGGCGATGTACTTGAATAGACTTATATGCTGGCGTAAAATATACACCATGAAGAACGAAAAAATATACCTTGGAATAGATATAGGCGGCACGGCCATAAAGATCGGCATCATCAATGCTGACTTTGAGATCATCCGCCGCAGCGAGACTCCGGTAGACAGGAGCGGTAAAGAGACAGTCATGGAAACTGTGTTCAGGGTCGCGGAGGCTATCCTGAATGAGGCTTCTATTGATGAGGGATCCCTTTCGGGGATAGGTGTTTCGGCTGCCGGGTGTGTAGAAAAAGACAGTGGAACTATCGCCCAAAACGGAGGTAATGTTCCGGGCTGGTCGCATACTGAAGTCACGAAGCCTCTTAGCGAAAGATTCGGTGTGCCGGCGAGCCTGGTAAACGACGGCAATGCTGTCGCACTTGCGGAGAGCGTCATTGGCGCAGCGAAAGGCAGTGATGATGTTTTGTGCATAGTCATAGGCACAGGCATCGGTGGCGGGATCATTTCCGGCGGCAGGCTGCTTGAAGGAAACCGCGGGTTCGCCGGAGAGATAGGGCACTTCCCGGTGCATATAGGAGAGAAAACTCTCGAAGAGGGCGGCAAAGGAATTTACTTTGAAAACAGAGCTTCCACCGCAGGCTTAGTTAGAGAAGCCGTGCTCATAAACAGTGAGTGGGATAACGGGCGGAAGGTCTTTAATGCCGCTTTGGCTGAGGACGAGAGGGCGCTTGATCTGCTTGATCACTGGCTGGACGAACTCTGCTGTGGTATTACAGGCCTTGTGCATGTGCTGAATCCTGAGGTGGTGCTCATAGGCGGCGGTGTATCGGCGCAGGACGATCTTTTAGTAAAGCCGCTTCGCAAGAAAGTGCTCGCTATGATCAAGCCGGATTTCACCGAAGAACTTGAAATAAAAGCAGCTTCACTCGGCAACGATGCCGGCATGATAGGAGCTGTGTGCTATTTTATCGATTCCCGGAACGAAGAAGAGGGGTACATAAGACGCTGATGAAAACAGTAAAAGCCGGAATGACTTTAGATACGATCGTCATGGGCAGTATGTGCGACGAGAATTCTCTCATGAGCATACCGGCACTTCTTGACGCGTTCCAGGATATCGCGGGTGTCCACGCGGCGACCGCTGAGACGGGAGTTTTGCAGCTTGAAGACAAGGGCCTCTTCTGGGTGGTATCCAAGATGAGGATGGCGATAAAGAGAAGGCCTCTCGTTGGAGAGGAGACTCAGCTCACTACATGGATACTTCCGCCAGATCGGATCAGCTGCGAAAGAGACTGCGCCTTGAAGAAAGGCGATGAAGTCCTCGCATATTGCAGATGCATATGGGCAGCTCTAAGGCGAGACAACGGAAGGCCTGAGCCTACGGCAAACTTCTATCCGTATCCTGATGAGGAGATCGCTCCACCGGATGACAGACCGTTCAAGCGTATGAGCAGGAATTTTGAAGGCGCGGAAGAGATAGGCAGCTACACGATACGTTCTGTAGATATCGACAGGGGCGGACACATGAACAACGTCAATTATGTCCGTGCTATGCTAGGCTGCTTCACATGCGAAGAGATCGTGGAGATGGATATAACTGAGCTGGATCTTCAGTTCCAGCTCCAGTGCTACGAAGGGGAGACTATCACTTTCGTAAAGCGCGATTCAGATACAGCCAAGATGGAGATCGGCGCTATTAACAGCGAAGGAAAAGCGACCTTTATGGCCGCCATATACTGATCGATCGTTTGTTGATGGATCGCCGAAGCGAGCGATCTACTGATTCGAACTTTCAAAACGTTTGCCGAGTTTATTAGCAGTTTTTTCAAAGATCACCGAGTAGTAATCTCTGCCGGTGGTTTTTCTTTTGTTCCTGAAATACGGAAGCCGGTTCCACAGCAGTGACGGCAGGCCAACAAGAGGGAGGTATGCCGGTCCCAGGATAAGCGATTGTATGGTATGTCCGTATTCGTGGCTCAGCATGCTCTTGCCTTTGGCCGGCACAAAGATAAACTTGCCAAGAGAAAGCCCCTCGGGCCTGTTCCAGTAGGTCACTTTGGCATTCCCGAATCGATCATGCTTGTCTTTGCGGTGTACAAGATAGACCGCAGACCCGAGCAGAGTCTGCGGCAGTCCCCATGTGTATTGAAGTGCTGTATATAGCGGTTTCTTCATTCTCTAGTCTATTACCTTTCTTAAAATATAGCGTCTCTTGCCGCCATACAGATCTCTCTCGTCTACTATATCAAATTTGAGCACGAGGAAATTCCTGTAGCTGTACGGATTGTCAGGAGATATGCTTGTCAGTAATTCCTTTGCTCCCATCTCAGCTGCCTTGCCGATCCTGAGCTTGTTGAATATCCTCTGGAGCCCATAGCCTCTGTATTTTGGCACTACCATAGTGAGATCGAGGGACGCGGTCTTTGCCAGCTGCTCTCTGTCGTAGTTGAAGTGGTGACCGTAGTTTTCCGGATCGTCAGGATCATTCGGGATAAGCACTGAGTAGCCCGCAAGCTCTCCGCCGCATTCCGCGACATAGCACGGATAGTTCTCCAATTCGTGGAGAGTCTCTTCTCTTGTGTATGGCGAATAAAGGTCTTTGTTAGGAAGGGCGTTCATTATGGTCTCCTGAAGTCCCATTACCTTGTCGAGGTCTTCAGGTGTTGCTGCTCTGAAATCCATAATAAGAGGCTCGCCCTTACCGTTCATAAGTTCCATGCTGAAAGGTAACTGCATCATTTCCGTATCCTCCATTTTTTCAAGTTCGGTCAAAGTCATCATAACTAAATTTAGCATTGAAAACGAGCCTCAGTCAATGAAAAACGACCTATCCCTACATTGCCCTTGATCGCGTACATATGGTAAAATCTCAAGGACAAAACAGTTATAGAGCGCCGCGTATGGCAGGTCGCTGTCGTACGGGCGGAAATCATAACGGAGGGAAAGTAAAATGAGATTTTTCAAATGTTCAAAATGCGGCCAGATGGTCGGATCTATCAAGAAAACAGGTTGTGATGTGTTCTGCTGTGGAGAGCCAATGGAAGAACTCATCCCGGGCACAACTGACGCCGCTGTCGAAAAGCACGTTCCGGCATTTACTGTAAACGGCAATATCGTGGACGTGACAGTCGGATCAGTTGAACATCCTATGCTTGACGCTCATTACATCGAGTGGATCGCCCTTGAGACAGAGCAGGGCGCACAGAGAAAAACTCTCAAGCCTGGAGATGCTCCTAAGGCAAGCTTCGCACTCACAGAAGGCGACAAGGTAGTTGCTGTATACGCTTACTGCAATCTCCACTCTCTCTGGAAAGCGGAATAGGGGGATATAAAAGAATGATTATTACCAATGACATCAAGTACGTAGGCGTGAACGACCACGAAGTGGATCTTTTCGAAGGCCACTATATCGTTCCTGAAGGCGTTGCCTACAATTCATATGTTATCTGTGACGAGAAAGTCGCGGTCATGGACTCAGTCGACGCACATTTCGCGGATGAGTGGCTTGCCAACATAAAGGCACTGCTCGGAGACAAAGCCCCTGACTATCTCATAGTCCAGCACATGGAGCCTGATCACTCCGGAAGTATCAGAGCGTTTATGGATGCTTATCCTACAGCTTCCATCGTATCCTCACAGAAGGCTTTCACTATGATGGCCAACTTCTTTGAAGGCGAGGCATATGAGGACAGAAGAGTCATAGTTGGTGAAGGCGTTGTAATGGAACTCGGAAGCCATGCTCTTCACTTTGTAGCTGCTCCTATGGTGCACTGGCCGGAAGTCATAATGACTTATGACGCTAAGGATAAAGTGCTCTTCAGTGCTGACGGCTTCGGTAAGTTCGGAGCTCTCGATGTTTGTGGCGAGACCGGTGAAGAAGATGACGACTGGGCATGCGAAGCAAGGCGTTATTACTTCGGTATCGTAGGCAAGTATGGCGCTCAGACTCAGGCTGTGCTCAAAAAAGCCGCGGGCCTCGACATCCAGATCATCTGCCCGCTTCACGGACCGGTGCTGAAATCCGATCTCGGATATTATCTCGGACTTTATGACACATGGTCATCCTATGGTTCTGAGTCTGAGGGCGTTGTAATAGCTTACACTTCAGTATACGGAAATACAAAGAAGGCAGTAGAACTCCTCGCTGAGAAACTCGAAGCCAAGGGCGTTCCTGCTGTAGAAGTGACAGACCTCGCCAGAGACGACATCGCCGAAGCTGTTGAAGACGCGTTCAGATATGACACAGTCGTATTTGCGACAACCACATTCAATAACGGCATTTTCCCATTCATGAGAGAGTTCATCGAATCTCTTACAGAGAGGCTCTGGCAGAACAAGAGAGTGGCATTCATCGAGAACGGCTCCTGGGCTCCTGTAGCCGCAAAGACAATGAAGGCCATGCTTGAAGGAAGCAAAAATCTTACTTATTGTGAGAACGACGTAAAGATCGTATCCGCGCTGAACGATCAGAGCAGAGCTCAGCTTGACGCTCTGGCAGAAGAACTCGCTGCGGCATATAAGTAAGTGACACGGCCATTGATCGTAAAACCGGTCAGGGCAATATGAAACTTGTCAAAACAATTGAAAAGCGGCTCCGCGGTTTTCGCGGAGTCGCTTTGTCTTATCGTTAAACCATTTTGGAGCCGGTAGCTGCATCAAAAGAGTCTGACTAGCGGATGAACTTATCGATCGCTTTTTTGAGTTCTTCGATGGTTTCGGTGTCGTCGTTTTTGACCGCGTCAATGATGCATGTCGAGAGATGCTCTTTCAGGATAACGCGGCTTACCGAATTGATGGCAGACTCTATAGCGGAAAGCTGTATCAGAACTTCAGAGCAGTCGCGCCCGTCCTCGACCATTCGCTTAGTAGATTCCATATGACCGATGATCCTGGCCATTCTGTTGAGTACAGACTTTGTGTGATCTTCGGAGTGTATGTGCCCATGGTCGTGATGATGGGAAGCATCAGCATGTAAATGGGTATGCGAATACTCTTGCCCGTGTTCATCTGTGTGGATGTGCTCGTGGATATGCTCATGATCGTGATGATGTTCGTGATTATCCGACATAATTGCCTCCAGATTTGTTATAATGTTACACACGTATTAAACGCTTGGCTTTTTATGTTGTTGAACCTGTTACAAATAAATATTATAGCAGAAACAACAATATTGAATAAGCCCCTGAGGGGGATACATAAAGGGAATGAAAGGACAGATGAAATGGATAATCAGAATGTTATAGATAAAAGTTATCAGTTAAAGGATACAGGTAATTCCATAGACATTATCGAGAAGGCTATGGAGATCGCGAGGGCTGAGATCCCTAATGGGCATGTTGCAACATATATACCCGAACTTGGGAAGGTAGACCCAAATCAGCTCGGCATTTGCCTCTACCCTTTGAAAGGTGACACCATATGCCTAGGTGACTGCGATGTAAGGTTCACTATGCAGTCAGTATCAAAGGTGATCAGCCTGATCGTTGCTCTTGAGATCTGCGGGACAGAAAAAGTCTTCCAAAGGGTCGGCGCGGAGCCATCGGGAGAAGCTTTCGATTCCTTTGTTGAACTTGACAAGGACGATCCTAAGCCATACAATCCACTGATCAACTCCGGAGCTATCGCGGTGAGCAGCCTGCTTCTTCCGGAGGTTTCTTTCCAGGATATGCTCAGATACACTAAAAGGGTATGTGATGATCCTGAGATCGAGCTGAATCGCGGCGTATATAATTCGGAGATGCAGACATGTTCTCGTAACAGAGCGATCTCATATCTGCTCGAGAGCAAGGGCATCGTAGACGTCGATGTCGAAGATAATCTTAAGTTCTACACAAAAATGTGCTCGATGGACGTGACCGCTAAGTCTCTTGCCAATCTTGCCAACAAGCTCGCGAATGACGGCGTAAGCACGACAGATGGCAAGCGCTATATGTCATCTCGCACTGCGCGTATCGTAAAGACGCTGCTTCTGACATGCGGCATGTATGACGGTTCCGGCACATATGCCATCAAAGTAGGCATTCCTACAAAGTCGGGAGTCGGTGGCGGACTCCTGGCGGTATCCGACAAGCGCGCAGGTATCGGTGTGTTCAGCCCGGCACTTGATGATCAGGGCAACAGCGTTGCCGGATGCAGGCTTCTCAAGGAGATTTCCAACAAACTGCGTCTCGACCTCTTCTACGACCCTGAATGGGACAAAGCTGTGGAAGAAGAGACAGTTATCACCGATCTCAGAGCGCATTCTGTAATGTAAAACCGCGACATTGTATCACGATGCAAAAGATATAGGAGAGATATTAGGAAAGCATGAACATAACTGTTTACTGTGGCAGCAATGCAGGCAAAGATCCGGAATTCGTCAAAAGGGCGGCTGAGCTCGGAAGATGGATGGCAGAGCACGGACACAGGCTCGTTTATGGCGGAGGAAGATCCGGCATGATGGGCGCTGTTTCTCATGCCTTGACAGAGGCGGGCGGCGAAGTGACAGGTGTCTCGCCCGGTTTTTTTATCACTCAAGAGGAAGTCAGGGATGATCTTACAGAATTGATAGTCTCAGAGCATATGTGGGACCGCCGCAAGATAATGATAGAGCTTGGCGACGCGTTCATAGCTCTTCCGGGCGGCACCGGCACCGCCGATGAGATCACTGAAGTTATGGCTCTCAAGAGGCTGGGACTTCTCGGCAGAGCCAACAAACCGGTAATGATATACAATGTAAACGGTTATTACGACAAGTTCTTTGAATTCCTTGATGATATGACCCGCGAAGGGTTTTGGAGGCCTGAGGACCGCGCGAATGTTCTCGAGGTCAAATGTATCGAGGATGTTGCGCGCGCACTTGAGAGCGCCGGAAGTGAAGACGTGACAAGAAACACTCTTTACGACGATCATATTGGATGATCGTACAACTGCTATGTATCAGTATAGATGAAGAACCTCTTTAAAACATTGATGCCTTATAAATATGCTGCTCTGCTTGTCTTGCTACTTATGGCAGGGCAGGCTTTTTGTGAGATGAATTTGCCTGCCTATACACAGGCTCTTATCGATACGGGCATACAGAACAGAGGTGTAGAGCACATAGTACCCGAGGCCATAACGAGCGATGAATATCTCGCCGCCGAAAGCTACATGACTGACAAAGAAAAGGCTCTCTGGGAGAGCGCTTTTGACAGTGAAAACGACGGAGTATACACGCGAAAGGCTCTTGAAAAAGAGGCTTTAGAGGAAATGGACGAGGCGCTTTTGAGCCCTCTGACAAAGAGATATGCCGACTTAAGGGGCGAAGAGCTTACAGGCGATATCTCAGCGGATAATGCCAATCTCAGAGCAATGGGTATCGCCTATGCCGGAGACTGCGACGAGGCGGCAGGCTTGGATCTTCTGAAGATACAAAACAATTTCATGTTCCGCTGCGGCGGGCTCATGCTCCTCATGTCGATCATCGTGATGGCCTTCACCACTCTTGAGTCACTGATCGCGGCCAGGGTAGGCGCGGCTATCGGTAAGGATCTCAGATCCAGGCTTTTCAAAAACGTAATGAGTTTTTCGAATGCCGAGATGGACGACTTCAAAACGAGCTCGCTGATAACACGCGCAACTAACGATATTCAGCAGGTACAGATGACATCCACCATGATACTTCGCATGATGCTCTTTGCTCCATGCATATGCACATGGTCGATAATAAGGGTCTATCAGACTCACGCCCATATGAACTTCATTGTTGTGACCGGTGTCATAGCGATCCTGCTTATGGTGGCCGTTGCGTTCGCGATATCGATGCCGAAATTTAAAGTGATGCAGTCTCTTGTCGACGCTCTCAACGCTGTCTCAAGAGAGATACTGACAGGCATACAGGTCATAAGGGCATTTGGCCGCGAGAAGACCGAAGAGGAGAGGTTCGACAAAGCCAATACAGATCTTTACAGGAATCAACTCTTCGTAAATCGTACGATAATCACCATAACGCCGATGCTCATGGTCATAATGTACGGACTTACGATATGGATCACATGGGTCTCGGCCGGCAGGATAGACGCCGGCGAGCTCCAGGTCGGCACAATGACAGCTTTTATCGCGTACGCTATGGAAATAGTATTCAGCTTTCTTATGATAGCGGGCATGGCCATTTTCCTGCCAAGAGCCGGGATAGCCGCAGACAGGATCTACGAGGTGCTCGGTACTGAAACTACTATAAAGAATAAAGAAGAAGCCGCGGAGATATCGGAGGATGACGAAGCGACAGTACGCTTTGAGCACGTTTCGTTCAAATACCCGGGTGCCGAAGAAAACGTACTTACGGATATAGATTTCGAGGTCGGAGCCGGCAAGACCACAGCCATAATAGGCTCTACAGGCTGCGGCAAGACAACGCTCATCAACCTCATTCCGAGATTCTTTGACGCGACCGAAGGTAGGGTGATGGTAGCCGGAAAGGATGTCAGGGACATCACGCTCAAATCACTAAGAGATGAGGTCGGCTATGTACCTCAGAAAGGCATTCTCTTCTCGGGCACAGTCGCCGAAAATATTCGCTGGGGTGATGAAGACGCCAGCGATGATGACATAAGATTTGCCGCGGATATCGCGCAGGCGAGCAAGTTTATCGATGAGAGGCCTGAGGGCTTCGAAAGGGAAGTGTCCCAGGGCGGAGCCAACGTGTCGGGTGGTCAAAAACAAAGACTGGCTATCGCAAGGGCAGTAGTGAAGAAGCCAAAGATCATGATATTCGATGACTCCTTCTCGGCACTCGATATGAAGACCGATGTGACTCTGCGTAAGGCACTGGCAGAGCATACAGATGGCAGTACCAAGATAATAGTCGCGCAGAGGGTAGGCACGATACTTCATGCTGATCAGATAATAGTGCTCGAAGAGGGCCGTATAGTCGGAAAGGGCACACACAAAGAACTTATGGAGAGCTGTGAGATCTACCGCGAGACGGCGATATCCCAGCTTTCAGATGCAGCATTGGCATAAAGTTTGATCACTTATTGAATGAGCAAAGAAGAACTCGCAAAAAAGGAATACGAAGCGCAGCCTGAGAAAAAGGAAGAGGAACTGACGGGCCAGGGCGACGGTTCGCGCCAGAGAAGAAGAGGCAGGGGACCGAGCTCTATTTTGGCACCGGGGGAGAAACCGAAGAATTTCCGTAAGGCTGTCATGGACACGCTTAGTTATATGGGCGGCTATAAATTCGCTATAGTCGTGGTAATTTTGGTGTCCGCTTTGGCGACAATATTCGAAACAGTGGGGCCTAAAGTGATGGGACGCGCGACAACGCTGCTCGCCGAAGGAGTGATGAACAAGATCCACGGCACAGGAGGGATCGACTTTGACGCTGTGGCAAAAGTCCTTATGATGACACTTGTGCTTTACTTCGTAGGAGCTTTCGCACAATATATCCAGGCTCTTATCATGACCAATATCACGCAAAAGATCGTTTACAGGATGAGACGTGATATATCCGAAAAGATAGACCGCATGCCGATAGGCTATTTCGAAAGAGTCCAGACGGGAGAGATACTCTCGCGAATAACCAACGACGTAGATACTCTGGGACAATCTCTCTCACAGAGCATATCCAATTTCATTTGGGCGATAATCAGTATGGTAGGTATAGTGGTCGTCATGCTTACGATCAACGTAACTATGACGCTCATAGCCTTGCTCGTCATTCCTCTTTCGGCTCTTGTGATGGGTCTTCTGATCAAAGTCTCGCAAAAGCACTTTGCCGCTCAGCAGAAATACCTCGGTATAATTGACGGACAGGTAGAAGAAACATTCTCAGGTCATCTGGTCGTGAAGGCTTTCAACAGAGAAGAGGCGATGATCGAGGAATTCGATCAGTCTAATGAAAAACTATACGAATCCGCGTGGAAATCTCAATTCCTGTCGGGTCTGATGAGACCACTGATGAGGATAGTGAGCAATCTCGGTTACGCAGCCGTGGCAGTTGCGGGCGGAGTGTTCTGCGTCAAAGGAGTCATTGGAGTCGGAGATATCCAGGCCTTCGTTCAGTATGTAAAGAATATCGGGCAGCCTATCCAGGACATAGCACAGATAATGAATCAGGTGCAGTCCATGGCGGCGGCTGCAGAGAGGGTGTTTGAATTCCTGAACGAGGATGAGGAGGTCGACGCGGACGGAGCAGAGGCCGAGATGGGTGACATCAGAGGCGAAGTGGAATTCATCCATGTCAGATTCGGATACAAAAAGGATCATCCTGTTATCAAAGATTTCAGCGCGAAGGTTGAGCCCGGCCAGAAGATAGCCATTGTCGGTCCTACCGGAGCAGGAAAGACTACAATGGTCAAACTCCTGATGAGATTTTATGATGTAGATGGCGGATCCATAAGGGTAGACGGACAGGATATAAGAGCGTTTACCCGTCAAGAACTAAGAGATAACTTCGCTATGGTGCTTCAGGATACATGGCTGTTCAGCGGTACTATAAGAGAGAATATACTGTATGGCAGAGAGGATGCGACCGAAGAGGAGATGATCGCGGCTGCCAAAGCAGCTAAAGCACATCATTTTATAAAGACACTGCCGGGCGGCTATGATATGATGCTAAATGAGGACGCGACCAACATATCCGAAGGTCAGAGGCAGCTTCTGACTATAGCCAGGGCTGTGCTGGCAGATAAGCGCCTACTGATCCTTGACGAGGCGACTTCATCGGTCGATACGCGCACTGAGGAAGAGATACAGAAAGCAATGGACACGCTGACAAAAGGCAGAACGAGCTTCATAATCGCTCACAGGCTGTCAACCATCAAGAACGCCGACCTCATACTTGTTATGGATCACGGAGATATAGTAGAGCAGGGAACTCACGAGGAATTGCTTGCGAAGGGCGGAGCATATACAGAGCTCTACAATTCGCAGTTCGAAGAGGTGTAACGACCATAACAGCCGGGCGTCTGTTGGCGACATCGCTGGATCCGATCAAGCGAGCTTGCCGGAGATTTGATCCCGGTTGATAATAATAAGCAAATTTTAGTTTCACAGAAGAAGGTAGAGAAATGAGAAATTACAGGGAAGAATACGAATATTGGCTTTCGGCTGACGTTGTAGATGAGAAAACAAAGGAAGAACTCAGAGCTCTCGAAGGAAATGAAGAGGAGATCGAAGGCCGATTCAAGTCTATGATGAGTTTCGGTACAGCAGGCCTTAGAGGCATCATGGGAGTCGGTATAGGCAATATGAACGTCTACACCGTAAGATACGCGACTCAGGGCTTTGCAAATCTCATCATCGAAAAAGGCGGACATATTGATGGAGACTCCGAAGAGGGAAACGGCGTGGCGATCGCTCATGACTGCAGGATCAATTCGAGACTCTTTGCTGAGGAAGCTGCGTCAGTGCTTGCTGCCAACGGCATAAGGGTATATCTGTTTGACGATATGAGGCCTACTCCTGAACTCTCATTCGCTGTCAGAGAGACAGGCTCCATCGCGGGCATAAATATAACGGCGAGCCACAATCCGAAGGAATACAACGGATACAAGGCATACTGGGCAGATGGCGCCCAGCTTGGGCCTGAGCACGCTGATGTGGTCTCGGCTGAGATCGCGAAGATAGATATCTTCAAAGACGTAAAGACGATGGATTTCGATGAGGCCATGGACAAGGGCTTTATCGAGATACTCGGTAGTGAGATGGACGAGGTATACATGGCCAGGGTCATGGAGACATCGATCACACGCAAATACATCGATCAGGTGGCAAAGGACATAAAGATAGTCTTTACACCTTTCCACGGAGCCGGATACAAACTGGTGCCTGAGATCCTGAGACGCCAGGGCTACGGGGCAGTCATTCCTGTAGAAGAGCAGATGGTGCCGGACGGCAACTTCCCAACAGTCAAGTCGCCTAATCCGGAGAACACAGAAGGCTTTGCTCTCGCGATCGAATATGCTAAGAAGAATGACGCTGCGCTGGTGATCGGAGTCGACCCTGATTCTGACCGCTGCGGCGCTGTAGTGAGGGATGGCGATGATTATAAAGTGCTGAGCGGCAACCAGATAGCCTGCCTGATGCTCGACTATATCATCACAGAGAGAAAGGCGTTCAATAATATGCCGCCAAAGCCTTTCGTGTGCAAGTCCATAGTTTCGACTCTTATGGCAGACAAGATCTGTGAGGAAAATGACGTCACATTGATGGAAGTCCTTACAGGCTTCAAGTTCATCGGAGAGAAGATCAAAGAGTTTGAGGAGCACGGAGACCGAGACTTCATATTCGGCTTCGAAGAGAGTATAGGCTTCCTTGGCGGATCATACGCGAGGGACAAAGACGCTGTGTTCGCGGCGATGATGCTCGCGGAGGTCGGATGCTATTACAAAGCAAAGGGCATGTCGGTATGGCAGGGACTCCAGTCACTTTACGAGAAGTACGGTTATTTCATCGAGGATACACAGTCTAAGATGTTTGAGGGCTATGATTCAGCCGAGAGAAGAGAAGCGGTAATGAGCCGTATCAGGAGCAATCCTCCTGCTGAGATCGGTCTTAAAGTCGAGGGAATCAAAGACTATCTGGCGGGTGTCCCTGGATTCTCAAAGAGTAATGTGCTGTTCTATTGCCTGGAGAATGGATGTGCTGTGGCAGTAAGACCATCAGGAACAGAGCCTAAGATCAAGACGTATGTAATGGTACGAGGCGATTCCGCTGAAGAGGCTGAGGCAAGGAAGGCAGCGATCCGCAAGGCTATGGATGCTCTGCTGGAAGCTTAGCGAAACGATATCCGGAGGAACACATGAGACAGGACAGAATGCTAACAATAGCGGCTGTTGTTCTGCTGGTTTTAGGATTTATTACTATGCTGTCGGGCCATGTGGTCTATGGCGGAGTTGTTGCGCTGTTCGGATTCGGTATTTTCTATCTGAGAGGAAGCGGTGGTTATAACAGCAGAAGTCTGTACGAAAAGCAGATCAAAGCAAATATAGAGATCAAGGCGCTTTACGAAAAGCTCAAAGATATGGATACTCCGCTTGGCAAAGCATGGCTTGGCGGACATAAGGATCTCGAGGGAGACTGCATGATCTTCGGCCCGAATGTCTTTTGGGACTGCATAGTGATAGGCCGTAGTGGCGCTCAAATTGTGATGAAGCACACCATGGAGACGAATAAGATCCTCCGTGACGCAAATGAAGAATACCGCTTTGAAAGATTGGCTGATCCCGCGGAATATGAAGCTACACCGGAAAGGTATGCCATCTATGCCGGGTTCAGATTGACTTCAGTAGTGATGCTCGACCACCTCCTGAAGATCGTAAGCGATATAGCTTCAGGCAAGGATGTAGTGATACCTGAAGATCTTGAGGATTACAGATTCTATTATCACAATTCCTCGAATGGCTGGTTCAAGGATTCCGAGGGAAACGCTGTTCTCCAGGTGGATTATTCGTTCAATCCTTTCAGAGCCGCGGTGCTTGGCGCGGACGGAGACGAGATGGCGGCTGTCATCCCACACGCATTCAATAAGAGAGAGGAGCCCGTTGCCGGTGCAGGATTTGAGCTAACCGCTAACGGCGAACATTTCGGAGAGATCAGGCCATTCAAAGAACGCGAGGGAGAAGGCTTTATTGCCGAGACCGAGGACGGGACTTACAGAATCAGGTTATTTCCTGCAGTCAGAAAGGGCAATATCTCATGCAATTACAGGATAGAGAGAGACGGGAAACTGATGGCTGTGATTGCAGGGTCACCGAATCTGATATTCGATGGCATAGGAACATGCCGGAACGACATCGTCCATTCCTATGATGATGACTATCTGGTGCTCTATGCCGTGATCGAGGTTTTTTTACTTACGCTGCACAGCAGGTTTTTGAAATAGAGCCGATTCTGTGCTAAAATAATATGTCGAAAAATACTTATCATAACAAGGTATGAGGAACAAAAAATGAAAAAGATACTCCTGCCACTTGAAGATACAGAAAGAAGCCTTAAGGCGCTCCACTACACGAAAAAAAACTATCCGCCAAGCGACGCTGAGCTTGTGCTGATGATGGTAGACGAAAGACTCGGTTATTCGGTCAAATCCGAGGCCGAGGCTCAGGCTCTCAAAGAAATCGATGAGAAACTCGAACTCATTGCACAGACTTTAGAGGACTATAAAGTGAGCACCGTTTCCGCAGTAGGAAAAGCCGGAATACGTATCACCAGAACAGCCCGCGAGACCGGAGCGGATCTGATAGTCATGACAAAGTCATCGAAGGCTGACATGCTCAGTTCTATCGGAACTACAACAGAATATGTGATCAACAACGCTCCATGTGACGTAGTGATCGTGAGCGAGGCAGCTAATTCCAGAAATGAGTACAGAGGCCTCGTATACAGGACAGCGAACGGGCTGGTCAACCTGAGAGGACAGCTTGGAGACAAGCAAAGCGAATGCCTGCTTCCTAGCGTAAATCAGGATTGCATTTACCACATAGATGTGACTGTAGGAAAGGTAAGATTCTTCCATACAGCATACAACCCTGATACAAGAAACTGGGATCTTCCTCCTAAACCGGGTCAGGAAGTCACACTCGATATCGCGGCAGGCGAGTCGAGAGACATCCTTGTAAAGGCTGACAGCACAGACGGCAAGGCCGATAGGATCCGCATAGTCAACAGAGACATGAAGAAAGAAGCTGTATTCAGTTTCAATATCAATGCCGCTGAAAAGGACGAGAACGGTGAGCCTAAGAAACCTGAGCCGGAAGAAACCAAAGAAGAGATAAATGAAACACTGGCGAGCAGGGATACGATAGAGATCCCTAAGGCGGATAATGAGCCGGAGCCAGATGTAGTATTCGAAGAGCCGGCTCCTGCGGCATTCGCCTATGAGGACGCGCCTGCAACTGACGCTCCCGCAGTGGAAGAGGAGCCAGAAGAGAAGCATTCCTTATTCGGAAAGCTCTTCGGAGGTAAATGATAAAGCGTTGACAGTACCGTGACAGAATGATATTCTACACGGGTAATGATTCACACGGAGGGGAAAATACAATGAAGAGGATCAAGACTATCACAACAAGAGATATGAATAAGTCCAAAATGACAGGCGGATGCGGTGAGTGCCAGACTTCCTGCCAGTCAGCAAGCAAGACTTCCTGCAGCGTTGCCAACCAGCACTGCGAGCAGCGCAAGGACAAGTAAGAGGCTTATGGCGGCGCTGCGCACGCAGCGCCTTTTTTTTCGTTATCGCAGTGTGAGAAGTTATGTGGAAATAGAGCAAAATGGGCACAAACCACATAACTTTAAGGCCGCGACGGAGCTAACCGATGAAAAGAGTTAAGAGAATAAAAGAGTAAATGATACATACATACAGATTAAACAACTTCAATATAGTAGTCGATGCTGCGAGCGGCGCAGTGCATTCGGTCGATGATGTCGCCTTCGATATCATTGAAAGATGTGATGCTGCCATATGTGGCGACAAGGGACTCGCGAAGGCCCTGTTTGAGGACCGCGGAGTACTCGAGTCTATCGCGGCAGACGCTGCAAATGCCAATAGGATCTCTAAAAAAGACGCTCTTGAGACGATTGAAGATCTGGCAGAGCTAAGCGAGGCCGGACAGCTATGGAGCGAGGATCCTTTTGAAGCTGCAGCTGACGAAATCAAACTCAAACAATCCGTACTCAAGGCTATATGTCTTCACGTTGCTCACGGCTGCAATATGGACTGCGAGTATTGCTTTGCAGGCAAGGGAGATTATTCCGGTAAGAGCGGCATCATGAGCGCTGAGGTCGGGAAAAGAGCCCTTGATTATCTGGTAGAGAACAGTGGATCCAGGCGTCACCTTGAGGTGGATTTCTTTGGCGGTGAGCCTCTTATCAATTGGGATGTATGCAAAGAGATAGTGGCATACGGCCGTGAGATCGAGAAAAAGACTGATAAGATCTTCAACTTCACGCTTACCACAAACGGAGTTCTCATCGATGAGGATGTCATCGACTTTACGAATCGCGAGATGGGCAATGTCGTGCTCAGCATGGACGGAAGGCGCGAGACGCACGACCGCATGCGTCATTCCAAATCCGGCGGAGGCACATATGACAGCATAATGGGCAATTTCAAAGCTCTTGTCGATTCACGTACTGAGGAAGGAGCCGAGAGGCGATCGACCGAGTACTACATGCGCGGAACATATACGGCATATAACAAGGACTTCTGCGCGGATGTGCTGGCTATGGCGGATCTCGGATTCAGGGAGACATCAATCGAACCGGTCGTTGCCGATTCTTCGGCGCCTTATGCTCTGAGCGAGGCAGATCTTCCTAAGCTCTATGAGGAATATGAAAAGCTCGCCCTTGAGATGCTGAAGAGAGAAAAAGAAGGGGATGGATTCAACTTTTATCATTACACAGTCGATCTGACCGGAGGTCCTTGCATTTACAAGAGAGTTGCCGGCTGCGGTGTTTCGACAGAGTATCTGGCGGTCACTCCTACCGGAGATCTTTATCCATGCCATCAGTTCGTTGGTGACGACGACATGATAGTCGGAAATATATACGATGGGATCACTCACCCTGAGATCGTAGAGATCTTCAGCGGAGCGAACAACATCTACACAAGGGACAAATGTAAAGACTGCTGGGCAAGGTTATACTGCGCAGGAGGCTGCGCTGCCAATAATTACCATTCAAACGGTGATATCAACAAAGTATATGAATTCGGATGCAAGCTTCATCGTAAGCGCATCGAATGTGCCCTTATGATGGCAGTCGCACGCGAAGAATGGTAAAATAACGACATAGAGACATGAAGACAGCAATACTAGCATCACAAAACAAAAACAAGATCAGAGAGATACAAGCTATTCTGGGAAAACACGGCTTTTCAGTGATATCCAGAGATGAGGCGGGTATACCAACTGATGATATAGAAGAGACAGGGACGACATTCGAAGAGAACTCCTTCATCAAGGCGAGTGCCATTAGGGAGATGATCGAAGCTGATCCTGCTCTGAATAAGTATATGGACAGCCCGGTCATCGCCGACGATTCGGGCCTGATGGTAGATGCTCTTGGCGGAGCACCGGGCGTTTACAGCGCCCGCTATGCCGGAGAGGGCTGTTCCTATAGCGATAATAACGTAAAACTGCTTGCCGCTCTTGAAGGAGTGCCGGGCAGCGAAAGAGGGGCGCAGTTTGTAACAGTCATTACCATGATATGGCCTGATGGAAGCAAACTGACAGCAAGAGGTGAGTGCAAAGGACATATAATAGGGGAGACTCGCGGAGACAAAGGCTTCGGATACGACCCCCTTTTTGTGCCTGATGGATATGACGATACCTTTGCCGAAATGGAGCCCGAAGAAAAAAACAGCATAAGTCACAGAGCGAAAGCGCTTGAGGAACTGGAGAGGATGCTCGGATAGGCAGCGCCTGATCAAGACTATGAGCGTAAATCCAAGTACATCATCGGAAAACGAACAAGAACCAAAGATCCCTCTTACCTGGGAGAGATTAGTAAAGATGGGCTTCCATGTGTGGAGGCAGTTTGACGACCAGTATTATGCCGGGTTCGCCGGCATGCTGGCATATTTCTTTTTGATGTCTGCGGTTCCTATGCTTATAGTCCTTACGCAGGTACTCGGCATATTCGATATATCGATGGATTTTGTCAGGGATTGGCTGAGCACACATCTCTCAACGCACATGAGCAGTTTTATGGAAAGCCTGCTTTCAGCTTCATCTACCGGTATAAGCAACTTCATCATGATCATCCTCGTATTGTGGGCGAGTTCATCGCTGTCGTTTTCGCTTTCGAGACTGACTACATATACTCTTACTAACGGAAAGTACAGATACAATTATTTCTCGGAACGTCTGAAGGCCATTCCGATGGCTCTCATACTTATACTCGCCGTCGCGACTATACTTGTCGTCTATGTTTACGGTGAGCTGATCGCCCGGAGCGTGCTCCAAAATCCTGAGATATACGCAGTGATCTCAAGGCTTAGGACTCCGCTTCTGGCCGTGATGTTCTTTTTCTTCATGCTACTTATCTACTACGTGCTTCCAAGAGTCAGAGTGCCGATCAGAGCAGTACTTCCGGGTGCTGTTCTTGCAACGATAGGACTGATGCTGGTCACATGGGCTTATTCGGTGTATATCGACAGGGCGACAAATTACAACATCCTCTACGGAGCGTTTTCAAATATCGTCGCGATGATGCTGTGGTTCTACCTCATAAGCTGGGTGCTCTGCATAGGAATGATGTTCAACAAGTCGTGGGATATACAGCTTCGAAGAGGCCGGCTGAGTCCCGAGAAGATAAGGGAGTATGTACTCAAACAATACGGCGGCAGAGGCGAAGAGATGTGGAACAAACTCTTCTATGGCGAATACGATCTTGCGGACAGAAGACTAGACAGTATCGCAGTCAGAGCGTCCAGAAAGTTCGATCCTGGTTATCAAGAGAAGCGCGAGCGTGAGATAGATGAGCTCGTAGCGGAAAGAAGCCTGCGACAAAAGGTAGAACAAAGAATAGCAGCCGAAGCTGAGGCCGAGGCCGAAACGGAGGGAGATACAGATGGCAGATAGGAAAGAGCTTCTGCTGATAATGAATCCTAAATCGGGCACTATGCTTGCCCCTAAGCACCTGGCTGAAATAATCGGCGCGTTTTCGGGTGCCGGGTTTATAACTAAAGTGCTGATGACCACCGGTCATGGAGACGCGAGAGATTTTGCTTCTGAATACGGCGGGGATGTAGATACTGTGGTGGTTTCAGGCGGAGACGGCACCCTCAATGAAGTGATAGACGGCATGATCTCCGGAGGGCACAAAACAAAGATCGGATATATTCCTGCGGGATCTACCAACGATTTCGCGAATTCCGTAGGATTGCCTAAAGGAATAAACGAGTGTGTCGACACCATCATAAACGGCACTGCAAAGCCTGTGGATATAGGCAGCTTCAACGGCAGACATTTCAGCTACGTGGCAAGTTTCGGCGCGTTCACATCGGTGACTTATTCAGTGCCTCAGAATATCAAGAATATTTTCGGGCATGCTGCCTATGTGATGAGTGGAGTGACCGAACTCGCCAATCTCAAAGCGATATACGCCAGAGTCACAGCAGATAAAGGGACTGAAAAAGAGAGAGTGCTTGAGGGCAATTATCTCATCGGCGCTGTATGCAATTCCAGATCGATAGGGGGCATACTCAAACTTGACAAGCTCGATGTAGATATGAATGACGGGCTTATGGAGATAATGCTGGTCAAGATGCCGAAGGATATACTCGATCTCAGCGATATCGCTACAAGCATGCTGAGCGGAAGCTTCAAATCGCATCAGATAGAGACGTTGTCTGCTCATGAAGTGACTGTCGAGATAGAAAGCGGAGTCCACTGGACGCTCGACGGAGAATACGAGGAAGGCGCGGAGCTTTGCGAGATCAAGACTGTCGAGTCTGCGGTAGAACTTATAAGATAGGGAAGCAAGCGGCATGAGAAAGGAGTATGCGAAATGCTTATCAAATACGTAGGACATTCATGCTTTAAGATAAGAGATAATGAGACAGGGTATTCGATCGTGCTCGACCCGTTCAAGCACGGGTCTGTCGAAGGCTACGGCAAGATAGTCGACAGCGCGAGCGAAGTCCTTTGCTCGCACGAGCACGACGACCATCACGGAGTTGAGCATATAAATATAGAGCACATGGATGCAAGTCCGTTTGAAGTTACCTGGATCGATACATGGCACGACCCTGAAAAGGGAGCATTGAGAGGCCCGAACAAGATCCATATCATAACAAGCAAACGAACAGGCGAGAAGATGGTGCACTACGGTGACGTCGGAGAGAAGCTCGATGACCTTCTTACGGAAGAGAATCTGGCCCTTCTTAAAGACGCAGACGTAGCCATGGTCCCTGTAGGCGGAGTGTATACTTATAACAAAGAAGAGGCGCTTGAGCTCATCGAGAGAACGACACCTAAACTGGTGCTTCCTATGCACTACCGCTCCGAAACTCTCAATTTCGATTTCCCTCATATCGACAGCATTGAGAAGTTCCTTGAGGCAACACAGAAGAAGGGGCTGAAGGCCTTTATAGCAAAGATGTTTTTCATCGATACTGATGAATATAAACTGGATTGTGATATACTTGCACTGATGCCGCAAAATATGCAACCAGGTATTATAAAGAATAAGGAGGATCAATCAAAATGAAATCATTCATGAAGGAATTCAAGGAGTTTATCAGCAGAGGCAATGTCATGGACATGGCCATCGGTATCATCATCGGCGGAGCTTTCACAGCTATCGTTACCGCCCTTGTTGACAGCATCATCACACCGCTCATCGGAGTGATCTGCGGAGGAATCGACTTTGCTAAGTGGGGCGTACAGGTAGGTGAGGCTACTATCTTGTTTGGTGCTCTTATCGATGCTATCATCAAGTTCCTGCTCGTTGCTCTTGTGCTGTTCTTGATCATCAAGGCTCTCAACAAAGCTAAGGAAGTTGCCGGCAAGGAGGAAGCTCCTGAAGAACCTGCACCTGTTCCTGAAGATATCCAGCTTCTGACTGAGATCCGCGACATGCTCAAGGAGAAGAAGTAACAGCCCTCACGCGAAGGAAAATGACTTCTTGATATGAAGATGAAAGACCGCTTTGGCCTGTAACGGCCGAAGCGGTTTTGTAATGCTGCAAAAACGCTAAACGCAAGAAATTTCAAGGCTTAAAGGCTTGCGGGGGGTCAAAAACCATGCTACAATTAATCCAATATCAAAAGGCGATGCTGCTCTTCGGATCGGCTATGGGGCGGCAAGGGACTGTTTGATGAACGGAGGCAAGTTATGAAGAACAATATTTTGAAGAGAGGAGCTTCGGTGCTGTTGGCACTTGTTATGTGCTTAGCATTTACCGTGACATCCACAGTCGAAGCAGACGCGGCATCCACCAAGAGCTTTAAGGTGGTCAGCCAGGAAAACTTCAAATATACGAACAACTACACTTTAAACGGGGAAACAAAAAAGAGCTCTGAAAACTACAAGTATACATATACGTATAAAAACGGGCTCAATACCTCAGTAAAGTATGGCGACGGGAAGACCGTTTACACAAGGAACAAGAAAGGCTATGTCACAAAAGCGGTCTATTACGATAAGAACGGCAAGAAGACCAGCTATAACGTATATACCGTAAAGAGCAACGGAGATGTAAAAAAGTATGTGACCTATTCTTACAACGGAAGCAAGGCAACGAAAGAATCGACGACTACATTAAAGTATTACAGCAAAGGCAAGATCAAGCAGAGAAAAACTGTATATACAGATAAATCATACATGCTGTCTAAGTATGATAAGAATGGTAACGAGACTCTATATCAGCATAAGGATAGCTATGGTTCACAGAAGTCAACTTACAAGAATACACTCGACAAAAAAGGAAATCCTACAAAGGTGGTAGAAACAAGCACCAACACGTATGGCAGCTATACTTACAAAGAAATCGTCACGACGACCAACACTTATACTTACAACAAAAAAGGGCTTGCTACGAAGGTAGTGTCGAAATCAGTCACTAAAGAGGATGGCAAGACAGTATCAACCACAAACTCAACAACGACCAACACTTTTGACAGCAAGAAGAATCTCACAAAGTCGGTACACTCAGGCACTACTAAGAGTGATGGCTACACATCAACATTCAAGAGCACATCAACCTATAAGTTCAAGACACTCAAGAACGTTCCTAAAAAGTATTGGCACCTCTATCAGTAATAGACGAAAAGAGCGAGGATCAGTTTCCGGATAACTCTTGTATAGCTTTGTAAGAATGAGGCTGCTGCGTCAGATCGGTCTGGCCCGGCAGCCTCTTTTTCTATGAGATGGAGTCAGGATATATCTACGCATGGTATAATGATGCCGGAATGTTTTTCTTGTCTTTTGAGCTTTGGGAGGTGGATTATGAGGACCGCTGATCTGATACCCAGGATCCATATAGGAGAAGGCGATATGATCCCGTGCATCGGCATGGGCACCTTCGGATCTGACAGAGTGGGTGCCGGTGAGGTCGCGGCCTCGGTGGCAGGCGGGATACGCGCGGGCTACAGGCTGATAGACTGCGCAGCGTGTTATGGGAACGAAAAGCAGATAGGCGAAGCGATACGCGGCGTGCTGGACGAAGGCATCGCAGCCCGCGAAGATCTGTTTATAATGACAAAAGTCTGGAATGACATGCACCGCGAAGTAGAGAAGTCGTGCCTGAAGAGCATAGAGGATCTGCAATGCGGATATATCGACATGCTTTTCATCCACTGGCCTTTCCCGAATTATCATGCTCCGTTCTGCGATGTGGACGCCAGAAATCCCGACTCCAAGCCGTTCTCGGTGGAAGAGTTTACCGACACATACAGGCAGATCGAGGAGCTGGTCGAGAGAGGGCTGGTGCGCCACATAGGGATATCCAATATGACTATCCCAAAGCTTGAGGCTGTGCTCGGAAAGCTGCGCATCAAGCCGGCTGCCTGTGAATCTGAGATGCATCCATGCTTCAGTCAGCAGGAGCTCCTTGATTATCTCAATGAACACGGGATCTTATCGATAGGCTATATGCCTCTTGGCTCACCCCGACGCCCCGAAAGAGATATAGAGCCTGATGACATCGCTGATATGCAGATGCCCGAGCTTGTGAAGATAGCGGAAGACCATGGAGTTCACCCGGCCATCATATGCCTCAAGTGGGCGATGCAGCGCGGAGTGATCCCTATCCCGTTCTCGGTGCATAATTACGAAGCAAATCTGAAAGCGGCGCTCACCGGGAAGCTAAGCGATGAGGAGATGAGCATAATATCGACGCTCGAGAGAAACAACCGCCTTGTGAAGGGGCAGGTGTTCCTGTGGGAAGGCGCTGATGACTGGCATGATCTGTGGGATGAGGATGGAGTGATCACAGGATGCGGCGATCTGTCGGATGATTGAAAGGGGAAGGAAAGATGGCAGATTATAAAATGATACTTCCTAAGGGAATGAAGGGCGCTGTGCTCCCCGGCAACAGCACTGTAGAGGTCAAGGACTTTGAGGTGCCTACCCCGGGATATGGACAGGTGCTTGTAAAGACAAAGGCGAGCACTATATGCGGTTCGGATATCCGCGCTATATACCGCGCGCATGTGGGCAAGGGCGCCGAGGGGTATATCCCGGGAATGATCGCCGGGCATGAGCCGTGCGGAATCATCGAAGCCGAGGGCCCCGGCCTTAAAGAATTCAAAAAAGGCGACCGTGTCATTGTTTATCACATATCCGGATGCGGCGTTTGCTACAACTGCCGCAGGGGGTATATGATCGCCTGCTCAAGCCCTGATTTCAGAAAGGCATATGGCTGGCAGCGTAACGGCGGCATGGCTCCGTATATACTGTGCGATGAAAAGGATCTTATACATCTTCCGGACGAGCTAACATATAAGGATGGCGCTCAGGTGGCGTGTGGTTTCGGTACCGTCTACGAGGCGCTCGAAAAGATAGGCGTAAGCGGCAATGATGCCGTGCTGGTGACAGGCCTTGGCCCGGTGGGGCTCGCGGCACTTATGCTGGCAAGAGCAATGGGCGCGAATAAACTTATCGGCGTTGAGATGAACGATTACAGGATAGACCTCGCGAACAAGCTTGGCCTTGCCGACTACATATTTAAGCCATCTGATCATACCGTGCAGGATATACTTGATGTCACCGGCGGCAAAGGTGTAGAGCGCGCGATAGATTGCTCGGCGTCTGATGCCGGCCGTCAGACATGCGTAAGAGCTTCGAGAGAGTGGGCAAAGATCGCTCTCGTAGGCGAGGGCAACAGCATGAGCCTGGAGCCGAGCCCCGATCTTATGCATCCGCAGAAGACAGTCTATGGCTCGTGGGTGACTTCCACATGGAAGATGATGGATCTGGTTGAGCACTTAGTGAGATGGGGAATACACCCGGGCGATCTGATCACAGATGAGTTTCCTATCGAGAAGGCCGGAGAAGCATATGCCCTTATGGCAAGCGGCAAATGCGGTAAGGTCGCGGTGGTTTTCCCGGATTGACCGATCCGCAATGGCATTTGACAGGGCAGTCTTTTTTGTAATCAAAAGCGGCTTCTTTCGTCTCAGATCGTGAGATGAAAGGAGCCGCTTCAACATTTCGGTGACTGCCTAGGACGTGGCCCTTGCGATCCTATTTTTTGAGCTTGATATCCATAACCACCGGGTTGTGATCTGAGTTCACAAAGCCGAGATCTTCGGTCTTGTAGCTCTTCACATCGATATTGCCGCTCACAATGAAACCATCGATCAGGTAATACTGGAAGTTATCGTGGTCGGCTCCCTCATATGCCTGGTCGAGACTGCGGCAGCTTGGCACGCTCTCGTCCATCAGGAAGCTCCAATCGCCCTCGATGCCTGTGACATCGATGATACCGGGCGCCCACATGCCTTCCTTCACAGCGAACGAATCAGGGTCTTCACTCGAAAAAATCTGATTGAAGTCGCCGCCTGCGATCACGTAGTTGCCATTTTTGTATTCCTGATTGAGGAATTCCGCAAGCTGTTTTGTCTGAGCTATCTTTCCCTCACCGCTGTCATAAGCCTCAAGGTGGAGGTTCACGATCACAAGTTCCTTATCCGTTCCTTTGACCGGGATCCTCTCCACGAGCAGGCAGCGCTTTAAGTTGGCCATGCGGATAGGCCAACTGAAAGGTATCGGAAGCTGTATCCTCTCTGCGGAATCACCCTGGAATTTTGAGTAAGTCGCTATTCCCGAGTCTACCTTTCCCATAGGTGGGATAGGATATGGCAGATATGCCACTTTGAAGTTGTTGGCAAATGCCGAGCTGTATCCGCTAAGCTCATCCTGAAGCATCTGATACTCATTTATATGGCGGGAGCGCGATGAGTTCTGATCGATTTCCTGAAGAATAGCTATATCAGGATCGGTTGCCGTGATATTACCGATAATGCCATCCATGTTTTCGTTCACGCGCACTTCGTCTGCGGTGTAAACTGAAGTTCCGCCGTCCATGAAGAAATCGGCATTATCTCCCAGCGCTCCGTAGCCAACGTTCCATGACATAACGGAGATCTTTTCCCCGGCTTTCAGAGTCTTGTCAGCCTGGCCTGATATGGCGACGGCTTCGCTGTCAGCAGGCTTGAATTCGGTCGCAGACAGGAATCCTATCATTCCACCGACCAGTACGATTACTATGACCAGCAGCCATGCTATCAGCTTCAGCAGAGTCCTGAAGAATCCGCCTTTCTTTTTTTCCTGCTTTTCATGCTTTCCCATAATTATCACCTTCTGCTATTTCATGTTCCTTTTCATGGTGAGAGTTATTTTCTAAATCAATAATAATATTAATCGGACTGACTGTTCAAGCAATATAGGCCAAGTTGTGGTATCATTTGATTTGCGCGAAAGATCGAAGCAATAAGACTAAAAGGAGGCTTTCGGAAATGATAAAAAGTATGACAGGTTTTGGAAGAGGCGAATTCACCGATGAGGTGAGTCGCGTGACCGTGGAGATAAGAGCGGTCAATCACAGGTATCTCGATATCATTGTCAAGATGCCGAGAAAGTACGCGTTCGCCGAGGAGAGCATCAAAAAAGCAATAAAAGAAAAGGTCCACAGGGGCAAGGTAGAGGTCAATGTAAGCGTTGACAATATCGGACAAAGCGACAGCGATGTTGTGCTCGATAAAGACCTTGCGGCTAAGTACTATAACGCTCTGACAGAACTGAGCGAGACCTTTGAGATAGGGGAACTTACGGGTCCGTCGCTTGGACTGCTCGCTAAGATGCCCGATGTCATCAGGACTACCGCCGCGGAGGAGGATGAAGAAGCGGTCACCGGCAGGCTGGTCGCGGCTACGGCTAAAGCTCTCGACGATTTCTGCGCTATGAGAGAGGCAGAGGGCGGAAAGCTCGCCGCTGATCTCTCGGCAAGGGCAGATACAGTAGAGAGCATCAGGCAGAATATCGAAAAAAGAGCGCCTGAGATCGAGAAGGAATACGCAGCTAAGTTCAAGGCCAGAGTTGAGGAGCTCCTTGACGGTGTTTACGAAGTACCTGAAGAAAGGGTAGCCCTAGAAGCAGCTATATTCGCTGACAAGGCTAATATCACTGAGGAACTCGTAAGGCTTGAGAGCCATGTGAGTCAGCTCAGAGGTTTCCTTTCAAGCGACGGAAGTGAAGCGATAGGAAAGAAGATCGACTTCCTGATCCAGGAGATGAACAGAGAAGCCAACACTATCGGGTCGAAGTCGAACGACAAGGAGATCACCTCCATGATGCTCGATCTAAAGGCCGAGATAGAGAAAATACGAGAGCAGGTACAGAACATCGAATAATTTGAATTGCAATACCTGAGCGAATAGTGGTACAATAACTGTCCGCGGGAGGTAGATATGAGCCGTAATAAAGGAAAACTTTATGTTATATCCGGTCCTTCCGGCACGGGCAAAGGGACTATTTGCACCGAGATCCTAAAAGAGGTCGGGAATGAATTCTCGGTATCTATGACTACGAGATCTCCGAGGCCGGGCGAGGTACACGGAAAAGAATACTATTTTGTCAGTAAAGAGGAGTTCGAAAAAAGCATAGCCGAAGGTGGCTTCCTCGAATACGCAACAGTATTCGATCACTATTATGGAACGCCTAAGGAAATGGTCCTGAACCGCCTCGATAGGGGATATAACGTGATCCTCGATATAGATGTTCAGGGCGGGCTAAATGTCAAGAAGGCGATGCCTGAGGCAGTGCTCATATTCATACTTCCACCTAGTCTGGAAGTGCTGAGGTCAAGGCTTGAGGGCAGAGGTACCGAAAGCAGAGAAGACATCGAGAAGAGGCTCGGGCAGGCAGTTAACGAGATCAAGCTGATAGGTGAATACGATTACTTCATCGTAAATGATGTGCTCGAAGAATCAGTACAGATCATCCGCAGCATCATGACAGCGGAGGCGTCAAGAGTGCCGGAAGCCGTAAAGCCGATCATCAAAGAGTACGAGAATCAGCAATAGAGATACATAAATGTAATTAATGCGAAAGCGTCTCAACATAGAAAGGGGAAACAATGTTACTCTATCCATCAATAAACACACTTAACGAAAAGACAGACAGCAGATATACGCTGTGCATACTCGCTGCCAAGAGAGCGAGAGATCTCGTAGACGGTAAGCCTGCTCTGACAGAAGAGGAGTGCGAGAGACCAGTTAGCCAGGCTGCAAAGGAAGTAGCTGCCGACATGATCACATACGAAAGACCTGTACATGAAGAGCCTGCAGAAGAAACTCAGGCAGAAGAAACAGAGGCTGCAGAAGAAGCAGAAGCGAGCGAAGAAGCCGAAGTAGCAGAAGCTGAGACTGCAGAGGAAACTCCTGCTGAGGAGGCAGCGGCTGAGGAAACAGCCGAAGAGTCTGTAGCATCAGAGTCCGAGGAAGCGTAACAAGCGATTCCCCATATTCCATATAAGAACAAGAGCGGTCTGTTTTGTTTTGTGACAGCCGCTTTTTTTGTGATATACTAGCGGTTGTAACGGAGGAAATAAAATGAAACACAGACCAACAATGCTAATGATACTTGACGGTTTCGGTATCAGAGAAGAAAAACACGGAAACGCGATAGCTGCGGCGAATAAACCGGTGCTTGACAGTTTCTTTGAAAAATATCCCTTTATCACTATAGAAGCGAGCGGTGAGCCTGTTGGGCTTCCGGCAGGTCAGATGGGCAACTCCGAAGTAGGCCATCTCAATATCGGAGCAGGCAGCGTCATCTATCAGAATCTCCTCAAGATCTCAAGATCCATAGATTCCGGTGCCTTCTTTGAAAACGAGGCTCTTCTCGGAGCAATGAAAAACGCTGCCGAAGGTCACACTCTCCATATAATGGGACTCGTTTCCGACGGAGGAGTTCACAGTCACTTCAAACATCTTAAGGCCACTATAGATATGGCCAAGAGAAACGGAGTGAAGGACGTTGTTGTCCACTGCTTCCTCGACGGTCGTGATGTGCCGCCTAAGAGCGCTCTCGATTGGCTGCTGCCTCTTGAAGAGTATATGAAAGAGGAAGGCGTCGGACAGATCGGCGTTATCTCCGGCCGCTTCTATGCCATGGACAGAGACAAGAGATGGGAGAGGCTCGTACGCGCCTATGACGCGCTGACACTTTCCGAGGGGCTGAAAGCCAAGGATTCTCAGGAAGCTATAGATAATTCTTATGCCAAGGACGAGACCGATGAGTTCCTGCAGCCTACAGTTGTCAATGCTTCGCCGATAAAGACAGGCGACTCTGTTGTCTTCATCAATTTCAGACCTGACAGAGCAAGAGAGATCACAAGGGCGTTGGTAGACCCGGAATTCGATGGCTTCGAAAGAAAGTCCGCTCCAAAAGATCTTACTTACGTATGCATGGCTGAGTATGACGCTACCATGCCAAACGTAACCGTAGCCTTCCCACCGGAAGCAGTTGAGCCGACACTCGGAGGCACAATAGCAGATCTCGGACTCAAGCAACTCAGGATCGCCGAGACTGAGAAATACGCTCATGTTACGTTCTTCTTTAATGGAGGAGTTGAAGAGCCGAACAAGAACGAAGACAGGATACTGATCCCATCGCCTAAGGTAGAGACATATGATCTTCAGCCTGAGATGAGTGCTCCTCTTGTGGCTGAGACGGTCATAGAGAAGATCAACGAAGACGCGTACGATCTGTACATACTCAACTTCGCAAATCCTGATATGGTCGGTCACACAGGAGTGTTCGACGCTGCCGTAAAGGCTATCGAGACACTCGACGGACTGGTCGGAAATATCGCTGAGGCGATCCTCGCACACGACGGGCAGATCCTTCTTACCGCCGATCACGGCAATGCCGATTATATGATCGATGATGCGGGCAAGGTAGTCACCAAGCACTCGACAGCAGTAGTGCCTCTCTGTCATATCTGCAATGAGCCTATGCCGTTCACAAAGTCGACCGGCAAGCTCGCGGATATAGCTCCGACTCTTCTTACCATGATGGGACTTGAAGTGCCTGAAGGCATGGAAGGTGATGTGCTCGTCTAGAGTACTCACATACGCATTTGAAACAAGATCGTAAAAAAGATTTCTAATATTTATTGATTTTCGAGCGGGCATTTCGGTGCCCGCTTTTGGTATGTGTTTTCAAATAGACCGTAACAAGTGCCGCGTGTCCGTGAAATGTCCCTAGAAGCGGAGCAGAAGATGGTATAATGTAGCCATGGGTACAGATTTTACAGATGAACAAAAACTGGCAATACAGACCACAGATAAGTCTGTGCTGGTGTCTGCCGCGGCGGGCTCGGGCAAGACTGCAGTCTTGGTAGAAAGGATCATCGGCATCATCCTGGATGGTAAAGCTGATGTAGATGAGCTTCTTGTAGTGACTTTTACAAACGCGGCTGCTTCTGAGATGAGGCTAAGGCTCGCTAAGGCTATCCGCCAGCGGATAGCCGCGCATCCCGAAGATGCGCCGCGCCTGAGCGCGCAGCTCGCCAAACTCTACAAGGCCTACATCACTACAATAAACAGCTTTTCTCTGAGGATCATCAGAGAGTTTTTCCATGAACTGGATATAGAGCCGAGTTTTGCGACTGCCGACGAAGCGCAGTCTGAACTTCTCCAGAGAGATGCTTTAGATGAGCTCTTTGAGGATGCCTTTATGGATGACGATCTGATAGATGGTGGCAGCTTCAGAGCATTTCTCAGGCTATACAGCGAGGAGAGGACTGAAGAATCGTTCAAGAACAGTATGCTGAAGGCATATGGTAAACTGCGCAGCATGCCGGACTATTTTGATTGGGCGTATCAGAGCGCAGAGATACTGAAAGTCACGAAAGAAACATTCGAAGGTTCCGCTCTTCAGAAACTGATGAGCGATGACTGTCTGGAGACTTTCCAAACTGTGCAAGGCGCGCTAAACAGACTCCAATCCATGTTTGATGAAGCGGGGCTACCCGAATTATTTGAGAAACTCAAACCTCAGGCTGAGGCGGCAGAGGACATAATTACCGGCATTTCTTCCTCGGGCCTTGACGACAATGTGTTGAGCATTCTGAATAATTTTCCGAAGGCTACTATAAGCGTCAGAGCGGCAGATAAAAAAGAAGCCTACGAACCTATAAAGGCCGAGGTCAAACGCATACGTGAAAAGGTGATCAAGGCAGGAATAGACGGCTTCAAAAACAGATATCTTTCCCCTGACTTCTCTGTAAGGCTCAATGAGATGAACGAGAGCTACAGGTACACGGTCTATTATCTGAAGCTCCTTGAGGAATTTGAGAGAAGATACAGAGAAAAGAAAAAAGAGCATGGGTTTATGGACTTCTCCGATCAGGAGCATTACGCCGTGGAGATCCTGAAGAACAGCGAAACAAGGGACATACTAAGAAGGCGCTTCAAATACATATTTGTTGATGAGTACCAAGATACCAACAATATACAGGAGCGACTCATTAGCAGCGTTGCCAGGCCGGACAACGTATTCAGAGTAGGCGACATAAAACAGAGTATATACAAGTTCCGTCAGGCAGAACCCGAGATATTCGAGAATCTGTATAAAAGATTCAGTGAGGAAGATAACGAGAATGAATTCGCTATCGTGCTGGGAAAGAATTTCAGGACCAACGACCGTACGATAGGGTACATCAATCATGTATTCAAAAGGATCATGGAAGGGTATGATGAACGGGCGATGCTTTATACGGGCGTCGAGTGTGATGACAAGTACGATTTCATCCCTGAAGTCCATATACTGAAAGAAGAAAATGATACCGATCCGGAAGCGGGTGATATGCCCGATGAACCCGAAGAGGCAGATGACGATGACACTGAAGAACTCTCAAAGGAAGAAGCTGAGGCGAGGTATATCGCTAAGATCTGCGCGTCTGTGATCGGCACGGAATTCTACGACACAAAAGCCAAGACTGTAAGAAAGGCCAGGGCCGGAGACATAGCGATACTCTTCCGCGCTGTAAAATACAGAGGCGAGATAATGAGCAGAGCTCTTAGAGATTTCGGCATAGAGCCTCATGTAGAAGAAAACGAATACTATTTCGATACTGTAGAGATAGGTGTAGCGCTGTCGCTCCTTTCCGTCATAGATAATATGCGAAGAGATGTGCCGCTTATCGCTGTGCTTCACTCCGAGATATTCTCATTCGATCCCGAAGATCTGGCGAGGATCAGAATAGAATTTGGTGATAGGCGAAAGGCTTTCTTCGAGGCGTTTGAGTGGTACGCGTCGGATGGACCGGAAGGAGAACTTAAGGAAAAGACGCGATCCGCGGTAGAAAGTCTTCTTGAGTGGAGAGATCTCTCCCGGATGATGCCGCTCGCTGATTTTGTATGGAAGGTATTGGTAGACTCGGGATACTACAGCATGGTGGGCGCGATGCCGGGAGGCGCTATGAGGCAGGCAAATCTGAGATCCCTTGCGGACAGAGCGGCGGATTTCAGTAAAGACCGCGTAGCGACTTTAAGTTCCTTCATCGGATTCCTTGAAGTACTCAAGAGCAAGAAACTCAGTAACGGACAGACACCTACAGCAGGAACAGACGATAATGTAGTTCGCATAAGCACTATACACAAAAGCAGGGGCCTTGAGTATCCTTTCGTGATAGTCGGAGGCCTCGGGCATAAATTCAAATACGACAATAATGAAAAGGGCTTCAGCTTTGACTCAGGAGTCGGAGTGGGGATGCCATTTATAGACCCTTCCAGAAGATATTGGAGGTCCACGCCTGTTCAAAGAGCGATCAACAACAAATCGAAACGCGACAGTTATCGCGAAGAACTCAGGCTCCTGTACGTAGCCATGACAAGAGCGAGAAACAAGCTTTATCTGGTAGGTACCATAAAAAAAGAAGAGGAACTGACCAGGTTTGAGGCTGATCCTCAAAACTTTCTCAAGGCGATGGGAGAGACACTAAAGTCTGCCTACAATAAGTACTATATCAGTCCACTTGATCTGACAGCCGCTAAAGAAGACAAAGCCAAATCCTACGGTATCAGAGAATCCGCAAAGAAACCTCTTACCGCAGAAGAGCAAAAGCTTTACGACGAGATCGACAGGAGATTCAGATACAGATATCCTTATGAGGATCTTCTGGACGCAAAGGCAAAGTATTCCGTAAGCGCTATACGCCGTGAGGAACTTGAAGCTGCCGCTTCTGAAACAGCTGATCCGGATGATGCTGAAGTAGTGGCAAGGCAAAAGGATGAAGAGGTGGTAGGCCTCTGGAGAAAGACCCAGAAACAAAAGAAAGCAGGCGCTGCGGATATCGGAACAGCATATCACCGGATCATGGAGTTTGTTGACTTTTCGAAGGTCACAGATCCTGATGGCAACATCGATGAAGCATATATAAACGAGCGGGCAGGCTTCCTTCGTGCCCACGATGCCATAGATGGATCAGTTTTCGAATCGCTTGACTTCACAAAGATAGCAGCCTTCTTCGCAAGTGATCTCGGTCAACGAGCGATCGCAGCTGATGCCGCGGGCACATTAAGGCGTGAGAAGCCGTTCACACTCAGGACGAACAGAGGCGGTAAAGACGTAATGGTTCAGGGCGTGATCGACTGTTGCTTCGAAGAAAACGGCAAGATGATACTGGTGGATTATAAATCAAGTTTTATACATCCGGGCCTTCCGATAGAAGCGGAGTTAAACCGTATCCGCGAGGAATACAAGGTGCAGATAGAGCTTTATTCCGAGGCCCTAAATAAGGGGACCGGTATGGAAGTCAGCGAAGCGTATTTGTATTTATTCACAGTTTCGGAAGCGCTAAATATGTTATAAAAAACAAAAAGAAGTGGGGGCGCCTAAGGGCTGAAAACTCCCACTTTTTGTGCCTTGTTTCAGTTGACTTTTTATGCTCGAATGTTACAATTTATATGCGGATAATTAATGTCCGATCTAATGATAAAGCTTTATTACAAGGAGAGTGATACGCAATGGCAAATTATGTAGAAAGAGTCATCGAACAGTGCAAAGCTAATAACCCTGGCGAGCTTGAGTTCCATCAGACTGTAGAAGAAGTTCTGACTTCACTCGCTCCTGTTATGGACGCTAATCCTCAGTATGAGGAGTGCGCACTTCTTGAGAGACTCGTAGAGCCTGAAAGAGGAGTTACATTCAGAGTAGTTTGGGTTGATGATGAAGGTAAAGTTCAGGTCAACAAGGGCTACAGATATCAGTTCAACAGCGCTATCGGACCTTACAAGGGTGGTCTGAGATTCGCTCCAAACGTATATCCTGGAATCATCAAGTTCCTCGGATTCGAGCAGATCTTCAAGAATTCCCTCACAGGTCTCCCTATCGGCGGCGGCAAGGGCGGTTCGGACTTCGATCCTAACGGAAAGAGCGATGCTGAGGTTATGAGATTCTGCCAGGCATTCATGACAGAGCTCTACAGACACATCGGTCCTGACACAGACGTTCCTGCAGGCGACCTCGGTGTTGGTGCAAGAGAGATCGGTTACCTCTTCGGTCAGTACAAGAGAATCACTGACAGATTCGACGGTGGCGTTCTCACAGGTAAGCACATCCCTTACGGCGGACTTCTCGGAAGAACAGAGGCTACAGGCTTCGGTATCGTATGGTACGCTGAGGAAATGCTCAAGGCTAACGGCGAAGAGCTCAAGGACAAAGTCGTAGCTATCTCCGGATTCGGTAACGTTGCTTGGGGAACAGCTTGGCAGCTCCAGAGACTCGGTGCTAAGTGCATCACAATTTCCGGTCCAGACGGATACATCTATGACCCAGAAGGAATCAGCACAGACGAGAAGGTTGCTTATCTCCTCGATCTCAGAAGCTCCGGAAAGAACATCTGCGCACCTTACGCAGAGAAGTTCCCAGAAGCTAAGTTCTTCCCAGGAAAGAAGCCTTGGACAGTACAGCAGGATGCCGGCATCAAGGTCGACATGTTCATCCCATGCGCTATGCAGAACGACGTTCACATGGAGCATGCTAAGGCTATGGTTGAAGGCGGCTGCAAGTTCTATTGCGAAGGCGCTAACATGCCTACAACAAACGACGCTCTTACATATCTCATGGACGAGATGGTAGCAGTTGGTCCTGCTAAGGCAGCTAACGCCGGTGGCGTTGCTTGCTCCTGCATCGAGATGGGTCAGTGCGCAGGTCACACTGTATTCCAGCACGAGGACGTTTACGCTCAGCTCCACCAGATCATGAAGAACATCTACAATGCATGTGCCAATGCTGGTGAGAAGTACTATGGCAACAAGAATGCTCTGGTACAGGGTGCTAACATCGCTGGATTCGAGAGAGTTGCTGAGGCTATGATGGCTCAGGGTCTTGTTTAATCTTTAGAAAAGATTCAAGATGGCTCTTTAGCGGAAACGCGCAAACCACAGAGACCGCATCTACGTGATGCGGTCTCTTTTTTTCTTAACGCCCTTATGCTCCCGACTCCGGCCCTGTTCCGGAGTTTTTTAGCGCAAAAAATGCAGCTGGCCGGGGGTACGACAACAGCTGCTGGAGAGGGACGAAAAGGATCAGATCTTTGATATGAATGCCTCCGTCCGCTCTTACTTTAATAAAGACAACAGAGATTCGGAATTGCCTTATTCGATCCGGAGTGCAACTTTGCACTTTAAGGCTTAATAGTGCAAGCTGACACTGATTTAGGGTTTTGGGAATTCGGTGAATACCCTAGAAAATATAGAATTAATAATGGCTAATTGAGATACTTCCTCAAAGACTCAGGTATACATGCGCAAAAGATCCTGAAAGACTCGTCAAAATCAGGGATATCACCTGTGACGAGAGCAGCTTCAGCAAATGCTATTTGCCCTCCAATATAGAAGAAAAGAGTGGAATACAGATCGTCCGTGATTTCATCCCCATACTGTTCTGTTATGAGTTTGCAGTAGAGTCTGACCATTGGATCAAGGACGGATTGCCTGAAGTTGTTCTGACCGGTGTAGTTGATAATATTGCGGAGCATGTGCTGATCTTTATATACGATTTCCATGCAGTAATGCATCATATCGAAAAAAGAGACAGCTGCATGCGAAGAGTAATACTCCTCAAGCTGATGGGTGAAGGTCCAGCAGGCGAGATCATTCTTGTCTCTGAAGTGATTATAAAAAGTCCTTTTAGCTATGCCGCAGTTTTCAGAGATTTGATTGACCGTGACCTTTTCAAAAGGGAGTCGCTCGAGAAGATCTATAAGAGAATCTGAGAGAAGTTCGCTTGATGATTTTTTTCGCTGCATAATACACTCCAATATGTTTGGTCTCAATATACAAATTACATTTTATCATATCGTGCGAGAATACCCATACCTCTACGCAGTAGGTAGCGGGATGAATCGCACACCTCTCAATAGGAGTACATTAAACATCCGCTCGCTTCAAGCCCGCCCTCTTTGGCGAGCATTTGCTATGCTCGAGAAATAGATTAGGCACTAAAAAGGGTTTTGAACTTGTGGATCTGCTTGAATGGGCTTGAATGAAAAAGAACACGATAGAACAATCAGAACGCTTATTCTCTCATCAGCCCTGTGGTATACTACAGATGAAATAAATCAATATAGTTAGGTCTTTTCCGATCGGGCCAGTTGCAGGCAGGAGTGCATCAGGATAAGCGTGATCAAGGCACGCATCCTGGTGTTTTTTCTTAAAGAGGTATATCGTGCAGCGCATAAGAGGATATAAGTATCGTGCATATCCGAATAAGAAGCAGAGGGAGTTTTTCGAAAAGAACTTCGGCTGCTGCCGCTTCGTGTATAACTATTACCTTGAAGAAAAGCAAAGGCTGTGGAGAGAATGGCGTGACACCCTGAGCTATAACCAGATGTCCAATGATCTCTCGTCCTATCTGAAAAGAGAACATTCTTGGCTGAAAGATGCAGACAGCATAGCGTTACAGCAGAGCCTGCGTCATCTCGACAGGGCATATGACAACTTCTTCAGGAAGCGTGGTGGCTATCCGAAGTTCAAGTCAAAGCGATACAGGCAGAGCTACCGGACTATGAACATAAACTCCAATATATCCATAGATGGAAACTGTATAATTCTTCCCAAAGCAGGCAAAGTAAAGATCGTAAATACAAGAGGGTTCGACGGAAGGATAATAAGCGCAACAGTATCAAGGACATCAAGTGGAAGATACTACATATCCCTTC
>JAZQBC010000041.1:0-1970 GCA_045545495.1 Anaerovoracaceae bacterium
TGGCGAAGCCTGAGACACATCTTTCATTGCAGACTCTGTGAAACAGTGTCTGCTCTCTACAAAAACAACCAGCAACATTTCTGTTACTGGTTGCCAAAATCTTTTGATTTTTCACTGTCCTCTTGACGGGTAGCAGTTCACTATTTACAATTCCAGCGGGTCTATTTGTTTCTCGTGGTGAAGTGTAGGGGAGAGACCCATACGATTATTTCAACTCTGCGACCACATCGTTGCTTATTGCTTCGCACGCTGTTAATATATCTGCCATCTTACTGATATATTCCTGTTGCTTACGATCAGCGGCTCTTACCAGTTCCATGTTGTCATATGGGACTATATCTTTTATCTCTGCGTCAAGTTTGCCCGCGTAGATAGCGTTTTCATTCTTGAGCTGGGCCCACATGCCATCGCCATAGTCAAAATGCCACCATTCTGACGGAAGATTAGTGAAACCGACAGCAGTCATGACGTTATAAAGCAGTCTTCGGTTATCCCTTGCCTCATCATGGACAAGTCCGGTTCCGCTGCCTGGTTCGAAGGCATATGTCCACGTTGCGTCATTGAACTCATCAAAGCCTGTACCCATCTCGAGAGGCTCTCCATCAGGACCGATGATCGTCAGATCTACCGCGCCGCCTGTGCTATGAACGGCAGGCTTCAATATGTTATATGACGGCTTGGACACACAGGTCCTGGTAAGCTTGTCAAGCTCCTCGTCGCTTAGCCCGGGGTTCTTTTCTCCAAACTTTGCGCGGTAGTAATCCCAGAAAAACTGCTGTATCGCTACAGGGCGGTAAGCATCATAGATCCTGAAATGGTATCCCTCAGGCAGCAGAGCTTCGGCTTCGTGCAGCATTTCCTTGACGGTCGCCCTTGCCATGATATGAGGACTGCTTCCCGGCACAGCCATTCCGTCTTCTTCCGCCCAATGGAAATACGCAGAATCACAGTCGAATTCATCGTCAAGATAAACGAAAGGATCCATAGACGGATCACTGACTGTGACGAGGCCAAAAGGGAAGTCAGTTTTAGGTATTGGTTTGCTATAGTCGATCATCGGAACCATCCTTAATTTTCTTTGCTGCCTATGCGACACTATGTCACATCAACGTTATTCATCGAGTAATTTTACAAACTCTTCCTCAAATCTCTTGTTACTCGCGTCATATCGCGCTTTTGCCTGCCGTAGGCTTTCATCACTGATAGTATACGCATCTATCCATTTCAGCTTGCTAAGCGCCTTGTCAGACTTCACAGTGACCTGAGTGTATTCATAACCGATAGATATTATAGCCAGTGCTGTTTCATCCTTTATCAAATTGTGCGAGAATACCCCTACCTCTACGCAGTAGGTAGCGGGATAAATCGCACACCTCTAAGCGTTAGCGTAGGTGGCGGGAGCGTTCAAGCCTTAAGTTCGTACATGCGATATATCTTTCGGTACAGCTTGTCTGTAAACAATAGCTTGAAGAACAGCCTGTCGATTGGCGCAAGCTCTTTGACCAGCACGGCGGGTGTGAAGCTGTGCTCTTTTACGAATCTGATTCGAAGTCCATCGATGATGCTCCAGATATCATCGATCCCATAAAGCATAGAAACGCCAACGTCATTGACAGGGTTTTTATATTTCGATGCCTTGACTCCGAATTCGGTATAAACATCCATCAGAATATGAAGTTCCCGATACTTTTTATCAAGCGCCTGCAACAACCCCCGTACCTGGCTGTTGGTCAGATACATGCTAAGTCCCTCAAGGACAACAATGGCTGTATCGCGATCCGGGAGCGATCCAATCTGCTCAGGTCTTGACGCATCCAAAGCCATCATATGGTACTTCACATTTTCCAGAAAGTACTTCTTGCGAATCTTTATAACATCCGGAAGATCGCAGTCCACCCATTCAGAACAGGGAGTTTTTACCCTCATACACCTGCTGTCAAGACCGCACCCAATATGAAGTACTAACGCAT
>JAZQBC010000042.1:0-43464 GCA_045545495.1 Anaerovoracaceae bacterium
AGGCGACCTTTCACTTCCAGAAGGCACAGAGATGTGCATGCCTGGTGACAACGTAGTCATGACGATCGAGCTGATCACACCGATCGCTATCGAAGAGGGACTCCGTTTCGCTATCAGAGAAGGCGGAAGAACAGTAGGTTCCGGCGTTGTAACAGAGGTTATCGAGTAATTACTCAACAACGAATCAAATATTCAGCAGAAGCGTTGCGAAAGCAGCGCTTTTGTTTTGCTTCCGCCACTTTGCACACAGCATTGCTACACCCCGTACAGGCTTGTAATTTTTTAATTAAGATTACTCGATGATAACTGAAAGCGTTGACAATATGGTACAATTTTATTGATGAGTAAAAGAAGAGACAAAAGAGTATTAGGGCGCTTTGACGGGTTCAAGCTGGGATGGCTACGGGATTCGCTTTTCTTTATAGCGGCGATCGTGGTGTTTGTTGTAGTGTTCAGATTTGTGATCGGGCTTTCCGTAGTCGGAGGCAAGTCTATGGATCCTACGCTCAAGGACGGCGATGTCGTTGTGTACTTCCGAATGGTCAGACACTACGAAAGAGGCGACATAGTAGCGATGAGAGTTCCGTCTGGTGATTTCTATATAAAACGAGTCGCTGCGACTGGCGGACAAACAGTAGATATATATGATGGCAAGTTGTTCCTGGACGGGGCCGAGGCTCCTGATGCTCACGCTAACGGAGCGACAGAGGAGGAGACGGGAGCGATCATATATCCGTACAAAGTACGCGATGGCAATGTTTTCGTCCTGGGGGACAACCGCGCTGTTTCTAAGGACTCAAGGATGTTTGGCGAGGTCAATCTTCGCCAGATAAAAGGCAGAGTCATATTGATGATCAACAGAGAAGGTATCACGAGGTACTGATATGAGAAAATTTGACATGGTCAAGACATTGCAGTTGGTGCTGCTCATAGCGTTCACCGCGGTCGCTCTTTTAGCGGTGTTCCGCGATCCCGAACTTTACACGCTCATAGCGACCAATATGGCTGCCAAGGTGATCAGCGTCATTCTTTGGATGACACTTGGAATATCGTTTCTTTTCCTGCTTTACGACTTCAATTCGTATGCAGATATGAGGCGGGAGAACATGGAACTCGACAATGCCGTATATTCGGATGCGCTTACTGGCATAGCGAACAGATACAGCGTGGACGCGTATATCGGGCAGTTCCTTGGAAAGCCTTTGCCTGAGGATATGGGAGCTGTGACGCTCGACATGACGAATCTTAGTGAGATAAATAAGGTGAGAGGCCATAGCGGAGGAGATCTTGCGATCCAGGCTTTTGCGGCCATACTTCAGAATGCCGCGGGCAGGACTTGTTTTATCGGAAGGAATGGCGGAAATAAATTCGTTGTCATCTTCAGAGATTGTACGGACGCCCGTCTGGAGCGTTTTCTGGAAAAAGTGGAGTCTCTGACTGCAGAGACAAACGAGGCGCAGCCGGATGCTCCTATCAAATACAGTGCGGGAACGGCATTCAACGAGGGAGATGCGGTTAAGACGGTGAATGAACTGATCGCGCTTTCAGACAGACGCGCATGGGACGCACAAAAATAATAGGTAACAAAAAGTATTATGCCGGCAGATGCCGGAGAATAGCATCAAGGATCAAGTATGAAGCCGAAAGTAAAAGTCGGAAGGTTATTTGACAGGCTTGACCAGTCATATCTGAATGGGCTGGTCGTAAAGGCGAGGCGAGGCAGCGGTAATGCTTTCGCTGAGCTTTTTGCGTCTGTTTCCGGGCGACAGCTCTATTACCTGACTATGCTTTACGGAAGCAGGGATGAAGCTGTGAAAGCTCTGCCTAGAGTATTTACCGCAGTGTATAGGATGCTTCCGATGATCCCATCCCTTTCCAAGACTGATCTCTTCATGCCGTGGCTTTGCAGGATATCTGCTTTGGAATATATGAAAGATGTCGGGCCGGAATCACAGGGCGCGGGGGGAGAAGACCTCTCTCGCATCCTTAATCTGCCACTTGCCGAGTCACAGATAATGCTGATGAGTTGTATACAGGGCTTATCAGATAACGAGATCGCGGATCTCATGAATGTTGGGACGCGCACGGTAAGAAGGTTTATAAAAGCAAGTAAACGCCATCTTTCGAGGAATTCGATCGGCGGAGTGCAGGAACCGTCTTTTAGCAGCAATGGTTCACACAAAAACGCGGACATTCAGGCGACAGAGCTCACGACTCTTGAGACATCTGAGATCCTGGACAGTGTATTCAGTGCTTGCGGAGAAGAAGGCAATACAGTCCCAATGGAAACGATCGCTTCGTATGCTGTGTACAGGAAGGAAAGGTTTACCCTTCAGAGAGTAATACTGGCGATGGCGCTTCTTGTGTTTATGATGCTTCCGCTTCTTTTCGTACTTCCTTCGTACACAGTCAGTATAGAAGAGACCGGTACGCGAGGCCTTCCGGTCTACACTGTCAAAGTCGATTCGTTACTTCCTGTGGGTAAAGTGTTTGCGAATATCAAAGATCACGACCTTCCGGTCTATGAGGCCGGTGCCAAAGAGTTTACCGTAGAGCCGACAAGAAACGGCAGCATGGATATAAGTGTTGAACTCGTAAATCGTCAGTCGGTCAAAACGGAATATGACGTTACCGCTGTGGACGCCGAGGGGCCTAAACTCCTCGGGAACAATACCATGGATGACGGATTTGTTCTAAAGGTGTCGGATGCAGGCATAGGTGTTGACTACAGGGAGATATACGCTGTATCTGCTTCCGGCAAGACGCATTATCCGATCAGCGCGAGCGAAGAGGATGGAGTCGTTTTCGAATATCCGACCGAGACCTGGGATATTTACATACCCGATCACATAGGCAATACCCTGCATTTATCAGTTAAGCTCAATTAAAGTCGAAAGATCAATTAGTTGCAAAATGACTCGAATTTCACCATATAGCTTCAATAATGACGGCTGTAATGACGGATTTGAGTATACAATATGCACATAAGATGCATCCACAATGCAAATATGGAGGGCGCGTATGGATAAGCGCAAATTGAGGATCAGAAAAACCATTGCTTTTTCTCTGGCGGTGTTTTTTACAGTATTGATGGTAACAGCTCTGTCGATGCAGACCACACTGGCAGATGACGAAGATAATAATAATCGACCGAATATCACAGTGGAGGTCGTAGAGGATATTCCTGCGGAGGATATCGAAGAGCAGGAGGTGCCACTTGCCGACACACCTATCACAGAGGCGGCAGTAAGCACCAGAATGACAGTCGTTGCATGGACACTCGGAGCAGTAGCCATAGCTTACGCGGTATTTATCATTTCGGGGATGAGACTCCGGAAAGGCCGCAGGCTGAAGCGCTCAGGAAGCAGTGGTGACCGCGATGGCGCAGGGGGGAGGTAAGAGATGAAATCTTCAGATAAGGTGAGCATGAAGACAAGACGCAAACTGCGTAGGACCATGGCACTCGTGTTGGCCGTGGTTCTGGTCGCGGGATTGGGTCTTTCTTATTCTCCGGACAGAGTCCTGAGGGCCGAAGAAATAGCTACTACCGCGAAGCAGATCGAGAGCCAGGCACCTGAGACAGAAGAAAAAGAACCTGCGAAGGAAGAAGCTCCTGCTAAGGTAGAAGAACCTGTAAAGGAAGAAGCTCCTGTCAAGGTAGAAGAGCCCGCGAAGGAAGAAACTCCTGTGCAGGAAGAATCTCCGGCACCTGAAAATGTGACTGTTCAGGAAGAGCCTTCAGAACCTACAGTCAATGAGGGTACATCAGATGCGCAGGACAATTCGCAAACTGAGGCGAATGCGCAGGCTGAAAGGCAGACGGAGGAGTCACTTAACGTGGACTCCGATCAGGAACTGGTACTTGATACCGAAGAAAAAACAGAAGAAGAGGAAGAAAACAAAGAGGAAGAGACATACACTGTATCTTTCTACAATAGAGACGCTGAACTTTACAAAAAAGTAGAGGTCAAAAAAGGCGATGCGATCGGGGGCGATATGCCTGCCGCTATTCCACGTGAAGACTACAGCGCTTATTGGGCTGTCGGCGAGATAGTCAAGGGCGGACAGGGAAATGAGACAAGAGTAACAGGTCAGAGGATCACCGGAAGCTTCAAGCCTACGGATGATACTGTTGTAGTGCCTGATTACGTTAAGATCACACATACAGTAACGTTCTACGATAAAGAGGGCGGCTCTGTTATCGAGGGTGGCACAAAAACAGTAGGCCCTGACACCAACTACTGCCTGAACGATATCCCACCTGTGCCTGAAAAGGATGGAAACCGCGGCAAGTGGGTATATTCCGGCGGCAATTTCAACAATACCGTTTCTGTATCTCAGGATATGGATGTATGGGCTGACTACGATCAGAACGTATTCACCGTAACGTTTATGGTGGATGGCAAGAAATATCAAAGAGATAAATATTATACAGGCGATCAGCTGTCGCTTCCGACCGATCCAACGGCAGAGGGCAGAGAATTCAGAGGCTGGTTCGCAGGCGAAAAGCAGTACACAGGCGGAGAGACAGTTGACTCCGATCTGACTTTAAACGCGGAGTTCACCGGAAAACTCAGCGTAAGTTTTGTAATTGAAAATGAAGAGGGGAAGGAAGAAACACTCACTCAGTACTTCAGAGAAGAAGGCGAGTCGATCGGCACCATGCCACAGGATCCTTTCGTTTCCGGTAAAGTGTTTGAAAAATGGGTAGACAGTGAGACTGATGAAGAGGTCACTGCGGATACTAAAGTTGATAAAAGCATCACTGCAAGGGCTAAGTTCCGTGATGTTGGGATCTACAACATAAAAGCTGAATACTATTACGCGAGTGACAGCGGCAAAGATGTTATTTTCAGCACTGATATCCTGCAGGTAGAAACTCATGAGCTTCCATACACCATAACCGCACCTTCGACTATTCAGACTGATGGGGATGAAGTGTCCGGCGCTCCGGTGTATTACGCTGAGACTCCTTCTGTTACAGTGGATAAAGACGATTTCAGCGATAACAGTGCTACAGTAAGGATCAAATACGTTAAGTATACGGCGACATATGACATAGTATACCTGCTTAAAGATCTTACAGGTGATGGTTATACCGAGATAGAAAGGACAAAAGGAGTCCAGGGCGTGCTGGGAAGCGAAGTGACTCCTACAGTCAAAGCCTACGAGAATTACACTCTTGAAAAAGCAGAATCAGCTAAGATAACCAAAGCAAAGGGACAGGAACTCAGAGTACTGTACAAACGTAAAAACGTACAGCTCACTTTTGAGACCAATGGCGGCAGCTATGTAAGCGCTATTACAGCGCCATACGGATCGTCCGTAAATCTCCCTAAGACAAATCCTACCAGAGAAGGATACACGTTCGGCGGCTGGTATTATGAAGAATCTCTCAAGAATAAAGTGAGTGGTTCCGTAAAACTAGACGGTAATACTACTCTTTATGCGAAGTGGACCGGCGATCAAGTAAACTACACCGTTGTCTACATGTTCGAAAAATTCAATGACACCGGCACAGCGTCATCATACGTATATGACAACTCGAGGACAGAGAAAGCGGCTGCGGGTACTACCGTAAGCGCATCGAAAGCTCGGGAAATCACAAGAAAAGGCTGGGAGAAGGATACCGAAATGAACGCGACTTCGAACGTTGTAGTTGAAGCCGATGGATCGTCGGTGCTCAAGGTCTACTACAAGCTTACAGAGTATACCTTCACTTTCAATGCCGGTACATATTCATCGGGATGGTCTTCCTACGATGTCAATGCGGAATTGACAGGCAGAGGTGTCTCCGGTACCGGTAATCTTAATTACAGTATGACTGTGAAGCTTGGTCAGGATATCTCGGCGGCATGGCCGGGCAACGTGACAGGTACATATACAACAGGTGGCTGGTGGTCTGAAACACACTCAGTCGACTTCAACGGATGGATGCCTGCAGGTTCCAATACACGCTATGTGACAAAGAGGACTTCCGTGACCGAAGATATGCTTCCGTCCAGTGGCAAGTCGTTATCGTATAAAGCTCAGTGGACAGGAAATGCCAATACATACACAGTTAATTACTGGCTGCAGAACGCTAATGATGATGGTTATACAAAGTCTGATGTATACAGCCAGACATACACATCCTCGTCGGGCAATCTGAGCGCGAAGGATATAAACGGATATACATATGATCACGGTAACTCCGGCACTCAGGGTGTTACAAAATACGATTTCTATTACAACCGTCTCAAGTATCAAGTTGAGTACTACTATGGTAGTGATCAGCTCAAAACCATAGACGACGTGAAGTTTGACGCAAATATAAGCGGGAAAAACTTCAACTGGACTCCGACAGCAGAGCAGTGCGATGTTGATAGTGACTTCACATTTGGCGGATGGTATGACAATTCAACATGCCAGGGTGATCCTTACAACTTCACGGAGATGCCGGCGAGCAATCTGGTGCTTTACGCGAAGTGGAATGCGCCAACATATACTGTCAGCTTTGTCAATTCGGATGATTCAGCACAGGTATCCGACAGCGTAACAGTAGAGAAGTATAAGAAAGTAGCTAAGCCGTCGAATCCGGAAAGAGCCGGATACACTTTCGATGGTTGGTATACATCAGCTGAAGGCAGCGAGATGTTCGACTGGAACGCCCAGATAACGGCTGATACAACAGTCTACGCGCGTTGGGTCAAAAAGAATCTCAGCTACATAGTCCACTATGTGGATGAAAAAGGCGAGACCGTAGCTTCAGATAAAGAAGTTTCGAATCCGAATCTGAAGGTCGATCAGGAAATAACCGAGATGGCTATTGCTGTTGCCGGTTACAGACCTAAAGACTCGAGCAAGACGATCACTCTGACCGACTCAGATAATGTCATCACGTTCGAATACAGCGAGAAGGCGGATTCGACCGGCTATACAGTACGTTACATCATCAATGCCAGCGAATACGGCGGTAATATCCCTGTTGCGGCAGAGAAGAACGTGGACGAAGTTCCGGGAGACACATCGTCTGTGATCGAGATGGCCGCGGCTGTGAATTACAGCGCCCTCTACTCGGCGCATCCTGAGCTTGAAGGAATCGAGTTCCACCCTGATGACTCCCAGAAGACTCTGGTGCTGACATCAGAAAAAGAACGGAATGTACTTACCTTCACATACTCGAGCTTCAAGCACGCTGATATCAATCTGCACTTTGTAGATATGGCCGGCAACAAGATAGCGGGCGACGATCTTCAGAGGCTTAAAGTCGGTAAGACATTCACTCTCGGCCGCACTCAGGTCGAAGGCTGGGAACTCAGCAAGGTCGTTGCGGGCACGTCATATGACGGAAAAGCCGCCGGCTCCGAATACAAGATAACAGACGCGGTTGCAGATAGCGGGCTTGAGTTCACGCTGTTCTACCGCAAGAAAGCTACCATTACAGCTCTCAGCGCGAGCAAGCAATATGATGGCAAAGTCCTTAAGCTGCCTGAAGGTCAGGTTAGGGTTGAGGGACTTCTCGAAGGACACAGCCTCAAGTCGGTAGACTTTACTTACTCTGACGCTGATGCTGAGGACGGACGTATCAAAGCAGGCGTGACGACAGTTACTCCAAAGAACGCGGTCATAAGCGGGGCAGAACCGGATGATTACTACACGATCCGTTACATCAGCGGTACTCTTGAAGTATCCAAGATCAATGTTACGATCCGCATCGAGCCTGACCGCTGGACGGGCGCGGTATATAACGGCGAGACTTACAAAGCCGGATTCACCAATCCATCCAAAACTGAAAGCGACTACGTTATTATCAGTCACGATGGTTATAAAAAAGAGTACCTCGACAGCATTTGGGAGACGATAAAAGCAAAAGCGACATATGATGAGTCAGCAGCAGGTCTTAAGTATTACGGCGTAGCCGAGAGCGATGCCGGCGATTACACATACACTGTTGGTGTCACACTCGCGGATCTGCCAAAAGATGAAAACTATAGCGTCAGCATATATGTTCGTCCGGGACGTCTGCACATACTGCCTAAGGATGCTTCTGTTTCGACAGAGAGCGCCGCAAAGGCATATGATGGGAAAGCGCTTACAAATGAGAGCGCAAGCATAACAGGGCTGGTAGCCTCGGATGAGGGCAAGGTCACAGTCAAGGGAACAGGCTCGCAGACCGAACCTGGCAGCAGCAACAACGATTACAGCATCAACTGGGGCGGAGTTAAGGAGACCAATTACAACATAGTAAACGAGTCTCTCGGTACTCTTACCGTCACCGCGAGATCGCTGATACTGACTGCAGCGAGCGATAGCAAGACATATGATGGCAAAGCTCTGACTAATAATAAAGTAACTGCGGAAGGCCTGCCGAAGGGATTCACCCTTGAGGCCACTGCAAGCGGAAGTCAGACAGACGCCGGTACAAGTGCGAATAAGGTAAATGAAGGCTGGAAGATAAAGGACGCATCAGGGGCTGATGTAACAGGCAGATTTGATGTTTCCAAGACTGTTGACGGCACACTTACAGTCAACAAAGCAGCTGCGACAATAACTACCGGAAGCGCGAGCAAGGCGTACGATGGAGCAGCTCTGACCAACGCAGAGGCTAAGATCGAAGGCCTTGTAAATGGCGAGACAGCTACTGCAACAGCTATCGGATCTCAGACTGAGATCGGATCGAGCAGCAACACATGCAGCGTAAAGTGGGGAACAGCTAAGGAAGCCAACTATGCTGTTACGGAAAACCTCGGAACGCTGGTCGTAACGGACAACAGCGCTGACGTTACTCTGGTCGCGGCGAGCGCGAGCAAAACATACGACGGAACAGCACTGACTGACGATTCGGTCACAGCGACAGGCCTTCCTAAGGGATTCACAGTTGAGGCGACAGCAAGCGGCAGCCAGAAGGATGTCGGAACGAGCGCCAACGTGGTCAATGACGGCTATGTCATAAAGAATGCTGCCGGCGCAGACAGAACATCCAACTTCAAGAAAGTTGTCAAGGTAGACGGTACTCTCACAGTTAACCCTAAGGCGGTAACAGTGACTACCGGAAGCGGCAGCAAGGCATATGACGGAGAAGCTCTGACAAATAACCAGGCTTCGATCGACGGACTTATCGAAGGTGAGACCGCAAAGGTAAGCGCGACAGGTTCGCAGCTCGAGGTCGGTTCGGCAGCCAATACTTACAGCATCGAGTGGGATTCGGCAAAGGCATCGAACTACTCCGTGACCGAAAACCTCGGTACTCTTACCGTAACTGAGAACAACTCAGCAGTGATACTGACTGCGGCAAGCGCGAGCAAGACATACGACGGAACAGCTCTGACTGACGCTACAGTCACAGCGAGCGGACTCCCTAAGGACTTTACTGTAAGCGCGACTGCTACGGGAAGTCAGACAGATGCAGGCTCAAGCCTCAATAAGGTAAGCGATAAGTATGTGATCAGAAATGCTTCAGGAGCTGACAGGACAGCGAGCTTTACCAATGTCACTAAGGCAGATGGTACACTCACAGTAAACAAAGCTGCTCTTACTATTGCCACCGGAAGCGGCACAAAGAAATACGATGGCGCAGCACTGAAGAGTGAGGAAGCTACTGTCACAGGCCTTGTTGAAGGCGAGACAGCAGAAGTTACAGCCACAGGTACGCAGACTGAAGTCGGATCATCCGACAATACTTACAGCATCGAATGGGGGTCGGCAAAGGCTGCAAACTACAGCATAAGTGAGAATCTCGGTACGCTGACTGTAATCGAGAATGACGCTGAAGTGACTCTGACCGCGGCAAGTGACAGCAAGAAGTATGACGGAACAGAACTTACCGCAGCGAAAGTGACGGCGAGCGGACTTCCGTCGGGATTCACTGTAGACGCTACAGCGGACGGAACTATTACCGATGCAGGCACTGTCGATAATAACGTAGCTGACGGTTATGTGATCAAGAATTCAGCGGGCGAGGATAGGACAGCCAGCTTCACAAACGTGAAGAGGGTATCCGGTACACTTACCGTTGAACCTAAAGAAGTAAGCATAACAACAGGAAGCGCTGAAAAGGCCTACGATGGCGCGGCTCTTACAAACGCAGAAGCTGTGATAGAAGGACTGATCAGCGGTGAGACTGTTAAGATCAAAGCTACAGGTGCGCAGACAGAGGTAGGCTCATCGCCAAACAGCTACGGTATCACCTGGGAGAGCGCTAAAGCTCAGAACTACAAAGTAAGCGAGAAGATCGGAACACTTACTGTCACAGAGAACAGCGAAGAAGTGACTCTGACAGCTCCGAGCGACAGCAAGGTCTATGACGGCACGGCTCTTACTGCTGATGGAAGCGGCGCGCTGAAGGTAGAGGCCGGAGGCCTGCCTGAGGGATTCACCGTATCGGCGACTGCTAAGGGCTTCCGCAAGCACGCGGGCACAAGCGCCAATGTTGTTGAAGACGGCTATGTGATCAAGAACGCGGCGGGCGAGGATAAGACAGCTTGCTTTACTAACGTGAAGAGGGTTGACGGATCGCTGACGATCATGCCTAAGGCACTCACGGTAAAGACCGGTTCTGACAGCAAGGCCTACGACGGCACAGCTTTGACTAATAACAACGCTACCATCGAGGGACTTGTTGAAGGAGAAACTGTCGGCATCAAGACTACAGGAACTATTACTGAGGTCGGCAGCACTGAAAACACATACAGCATGACATGGGCCGGCGAAGGCAGCAAATATACAGCTTATAAGATCGATTACGCGGTCACAGACAACCTCGGAACACTTACTGTTACGGACAACAACGTAGATGTTGTGCTGACAGCGGCAAGTGACAGCAAGACATACGACGGTACAGCTCTGACCGCTCCGGAAGTTTCCGCAACGGGCCTTCCTGAAGGCTTTACAGTCGAAGCGACCGCAAGCGGCACCCGCACACATGCAGGCTCAGTTGCCAACGTCGTCAATGACGGTTATGTGATCAGGAACGCGGCGGGCGTAGACAAGACTGCTAACTTCAAAAAAGTCCAGAAGGTAGATGGTACACTGACGATCAACCCTAAGAAGGTATCAATCACGACCGGTTCCGACAGCAAGTCCTATGATGGCAAAGCTTTGACAAAGCCAGAGGTACAGATCGAAGGTCTGGTTGCTGGCGAGACTTATGAACTCAAAGCCACCGGAACGATCACAGAGATAGGCAGCACCGAGAACAGCTATGAGATGACATGGGCTACTAAGGGCAATGGACTCACTGCATGGGCAATGGACTACGATGTTGCCGAAAGCCTCGGTACACTTACTGTAAACGCTAACGCCAACGCCATAGTGCTGACAGCGGCAAGCGGTACAAAGACGTACGATGGAGAAGCTCTGACTGCAGATGAGGTCACAGCTACAGGTCTGCCGGCAGGCTTTACGGTCGAAGCAAAGACAAGCGGCAGCCAGAAAAACGTAGGCTCAAGCGCCAATACAGTCCGCAGCGGATACGTCATCAAAAATGGCGAAGGCGAGAATAAGACTTCCAACTTCACTAACGTGAGCACGGAGCCAGGAATGCTGACTGTCGAACCGGCGAAGCTTACTGTTACTACAGGGTCCGGCGACAAGGAATATGATGGCAAGGCTCTGGCAGTATCTGACGCTGAGATCACCGGATTCGTATCCGGCGAGGGCGGAAGAGTGACAGCGACCGGCTCGCAGACTGAAGTCGGATCAAGTCCAAATACATACACTATCGATTGGAACCTCTTCACGAGCACTGACAACTACTCGATAGAGGAAAAACTCGGAGATCTTACTGTAAAAGCAAATACATCCGAGATCACTCTGATCGCGGCGAGTGACAGCAAGAAATACGACGGAAAAGAATTGACAGCTGACAGCGTAACGGCTGAAGGGCTACCGGAAGGCTTCACGGTCGAAGCGACCACGAGCGGCAGCCAGAAAGACGTCGGTACAAGCAAAAATACAGTAAATGACGGTTATGTTATAAAGAGCTCCAGCGGAGAGAACAAGACAGACTACTTCACCAATGTGAAGAAGGCAGACGGTACACTTAAGGTAACGAAGAGAGAGATCAAACTCACATCAGCTTCGGATGAGAAGGTGTACGACGGCACAGCTCTTATCAACAACAACGTCACTGTAGAAGGCGATGGATTTGCTAACGGCGAAGGTGCTGTATTCAGCGTGACCGGTTCTCAGACAGATGCCGGGGACAGCAAAAATACATTCACCTATACGCTGGATGCCGGTGTCAACGCAGACAACTATAAGATCACGACCGAAGAGGGCTCTCTGACAGTCAGCCCGTTAACTGACAAGGTGACTGTTACGATCACAGAGCGCTCGGGAAGAGAGACGTATGATGGCAGCGCTAAGACTGTAAGCGGATTCGACGTCAGCATCGATAATGAGCTCTATCCGAAGAGCGGATTCACATTCGGAGGAAGCGCTGAGATTCGCGGCACAGACGCCGGAAAGTATCCGATGGATATAAATGCAGCTGACTTCACAAACAACAACCCTAACTTCTCGAATGTTGAGTTTGTGATCCGGGACGGAACACTTGTGATCGATAAGAGAAATGTCACACTCACTTCCGCTTCGGCAAAGGCTATATACAGCGGCGCGGCTCTTATAAATCACGCAGTCACAGTATCCGGAGACGGATTCGCGGAAGGCGAAGGAGCGTCATTCGTGGTGACCGGACTTCAGAAGATCGTAGGCGCGAGCGAGAACCTGTTTACATATCTTCTGAACGAAAGGACAAAGAAAGAAAACTACATCATCACTCCGGTATATGGCATACTTACGATCTTGAGCCTGCCTGATGACGCTAAGTATGAGGCGGTAGTCACAGCAGCAAGCGGAGAGTTTAAGTATGACGGAAGCGAACACAGTATCAGCGGCTTTGATAACGGTACCGAGTCAGGCGGCAACATAATTATTAGTGCCGGCGGTCACGAATACACTGTTTCCGGACTTACAGCAGAGGCAAAGGCAACAAACGCCGGAACATATACTGTAAATATCATCGGAACACCTAAAGTCACAGACGATGACGGAAAAGATGTCACCAATCAGTTCAATGTCAAGCTGATTCCGGGAAGCCTCAAGATACTGAAGCGAAGTGTCACGATGACATCCGAAACCGCGTCAAAGACTTATGATGGTAAAGCTCTTACCGGTGGAAAAGTTACTGAAAACGGTGATGGCTTCGCTAAGGGCGAAGGCGCGGATTATACAGTCACGGGCAGCCAGACGCTTGTGGGCACAAGTGAAAACAAGTTCACATATGATCTTAAGGAAGGTACTGATCCATCCAACTATGACATAAGCACAGCGTTTGGTCAGCTTACAGTAAAATCCAGAGACGCCAAGTACGATATCACTCTAAGGGCAAATAGCCTGACTGAGAAATATGACGGAACTGATAAGTCTGTATCCGGATTTGAAACACTCAGCTTCACAGTCGATGGCAACACGTATACAGTAAGCGGAGTCGAAGCTTCTCTCACAGAGAAAAACGCCGGTACATATCCGGTCAATGTGAAGGGAACTGCGATAGTGAGCGACGCTGAAGGACATAATGTATCGGATCAGTTTGCTGTAACAGTTGTACAGGGAGCGCTTACTATAGATAAGAGAAACGTTACCATGAGCTCCGCTGATGACACTAAGCCTTACGATGGTGACCCTCTTGTGAATGATGAGATCACTGTTTCCGGAGACGGATTCGCTGAAGGCGAGGGAGCTACATACGATGTGACAGGAAGCAGAGTACTTGTCGGCTCAGATAAGAACAGCTTCACGTATACTCTGAATAAGGGTACGCTTTCTGAGAACTATGACATCACCACATCGTTCGGAACGCTCACAGTCACTAACAGAAACGCGAAGTACGAGATCGAAGTGGCATGTCAGGATGCTGAGTATCTGTATGACGGAACAGATAAGACGGCAGAGGGCTTTAAGACTCTGGAATTCTCGGCCGGCGGACACCTCTATACAGTCGAGGGCCTTACTTCAACAGTGACAGCCAAGGATGCAGGTGAGTACGAAACTGCAATAACAGGTACAGCAGTCGTAAGGGACGCGAATGGCAATGACGTTTCGGATCAGTTCGCGGTAAGCACAAAGACAGGCTTCCTGAAGATCAACAAGAGATCTGTCGGCATGACTTCCGGTTCAGCGACTCGCAAATACAATGGCAAGCCGCTTACCAACGATAAGGTCACTGTATCCGACGACGGCTTCGCTAAAGGCGAAGGCGCGGATTACACAGTCACAGGCAGACAGACGATCGTGGGCATAAGTGACAATGTATTCACTTACGAACTGACGAACGGTACTAACGCTGCAAATTATGACATACAAACCGAATATGGTCAGCTCACAGTGACATCCAGAGACGCCAAGTACGGTATCACTCTGAGGCCTACGAGCCTGACTGAGAAATATGATGGAACCGACAAGTCGGTATCCGGATTTGAGACACTAAGCTTCATGGTGGACGGAAGCGCGTATACGGTAAGCGGAGTCGAAGCTTCTCGCACAGAGAGAAACGCCGGCACATATATCGTCAGTGTGAAGGGAACTCCTATCGTGCTCGACTCTGACGGACGCGATGTCTCGAAACAGTTCGAGATAACTTCGGCACAGGGTACTCTCACTATAGAGAAGAGAGCGGTCACGCTGACATCGGCTGACGATACCAAGTCCTATGACGGCAAACCTCTTGTGAATCATGAGGTCACTGTTTCAGGAGACGGCTTCGCGGATGGCGAGGGAGCTAAATTCAACGTGACGGGAAGAAGAGTGCTTGTCGGATCTGCCGCAAACAGCTTCACCTACACACTGAACGAAGGCACACTTGCTGACAACTACGATATAAGCACATCGTTTGGAACGCTCACAGTTACAAACAGAGACGCGAAGTACGAGATCGAAGTTGTGGGCCAGGATGCAGAGTATCTGTACGACGGAACTGAGAAGACAGCTGAAGGCTTTAGGAAGCTGGAGTTCACTGTTGATGGCAACAGCTACACTGTTGAGGGACTGACCTCATCTGTGACAGCTAAGAATGCCGGAGAGTACGATACAGTCATCACCGGAACAGCAGTCGTCAAAGATGAGAACGGCAGCGATGTGTCAGATCAGTTCGCGGTAAGCACAAAGTCCGGCAAGCTCAGGATCGGCAAGAGATCAGTGATTCTGACTTCGGGCTCTGAGACACATACCTACACCGGAAAAGCGCTTACAAACAAAGACGTGACTGTATCCGGAGACGGATTCGCGGAAGGTGAAGGCGCGTCATATGATGTGACCGGCAGCCGCACAACAGTGGGAATCAGCGACAACACATTCACATACACTCTGAATGACGGAACAGACGCAAGTAACTATAACGTCAGACAGGTCTTCGGAAAGCTCAGCGTCACAAACCGTGATGCCAAGTATGTGATCACTCTGACTCCTAACAGCGCTGAGGCACTCTACGATGGCGAAGAGCACAGCGTAAGCGGCTTCGCGAGCACAACGGCATTTATTGAAAAGGAGAAGTACGAGGTAAGCGGCCTGACCGCAATCGCTACAGGTACAGATACCGGCACATACGCTGTAAGCGTGACAGGAACTCCTGTAGTAACTGACGCGAAGGGCAATGACGTGACGAATCAGTTCTCGGTAGTGAGCAAAGATGCGTCGCTGACAGTGACTCAGAGATCGGTACGGATCAGATCCCTTGACGAGAGCCGCGAATACAACGGCAAACCGCTCAGCGGAAGTGGCAAGGTCGATATCGGAGGCGACGGCTTCGTAGGAAAGGACGGAGTGGACGTGACTCCGACTGCCAGCAGGATCCTCGTAGGTGTTACGCCGAACAGCTTCGACTGGGTATTCAGCGAAGGCACCAACGCTGATAACTACAATGTCGATGTCGAATACGGGCTGCTCAGCATAGTGAACCGTGACGCGGCTTATGAGATAACAATGAAGGCCAATAGCGATACTGTCGAGTATGACGGCGAGGAACACAGCGTAAGTGGATTCGAAACGAACGAATTCGACGTCGATGACGGAAACTACAAAGTCGATGGCGTTGACGCAAGCGCGATAGGTACCGAGGCGGGTATATATGAGACAGAGATAAGCGGCATTGCCAGCGTAAATGATTCCGATGGCAACGATGTCACAGAGCAGTTTGCTGTTTCATACGAGAGCGGAACGCTCACCATCAATCCGAGCGAGAATATTGAGCCTGATGGTGGCGACGAAGGTACTCCGGGCAACGGCGGCAGCACAGATAATGAAGGCACTCCGGACAACAGCGGCAGCACAGATAACGGTGGCAAACCAAGCAACACCGGCGGCCAGGGTAGTGACGGCACGGACAACGGCGGCAACCAGAACAACGGATCGAACGTTAACGGCAATAATAACGGTACCGGAAATGGATCTACCGGAAACGGCAATGAAGGCTCAGACAGAAATGGTCTGACGATCGAGACTATCCCGGATTCCGCAGTAGTAACCGCGGCACCGGCCGGATACTGGGCTATGGCCAATCTGATCATGATGATCCTGACAGTCCTCGGTGGAATCTACATGCTGTTCAGGAAATCGGACGACAAGGATGATGATCCTGACGACGATGATAACGCATACGCTGCTGCAGCAAACTACAGAGCGAATGCTGAGGATTATGGTGAAGATCAGAATAGCGGCAGAGGAAAACGCCTGATCTCAGTGATAACGGCGATCCTGCTCGCGGTCATATCAGCTGTGGTGTTCTTCATAACAGAAGATCTGTCCAACAGCATGGGTATCTTCGATAAGTACAGCTTGCTCATGGCGGCATTCATGATCGCATCGATCATATCCATCGTGACCGGCAGAAAACGCGGGCAAAAAAGCAAAGAAGAATAAACTTCATAACTAAGCAGAGAAGGACGAGCTGACAGTAGCGCGTCCTTCTTTGCTTTATACCCTAAAGACTGCTTTTTATTGACAAAGCGGGTAGAGGGGATTATCATTTGGGTTGTAATAATGAACAACAGGGGAGTCCCATCGGGGCTGAGAGGCGGCTGGGCCGCGACCCTTATAAGCTGATCCGGATCATGCCGGCGTAGCGAACATATGAAGCGATTCATGACGCGTACAGCCTTCCCGGACAGCGGGGAGGCTTTTTTATCGGGCTTCCCGGGCAAGTTATTGTTTACAGATGTAAAGCGAGGGAAAAATGCAGGCAAGTATTGCTATTCAGTCTTTGCCAAAGACTGACACAGAAGAAGAACTGATCCGTATTGTTGATGAAGTGATCGCTTATCTTAAAAGCAGTGGTCTCAACGTATACGTTGGCCCTTATGAGACAGTTGTCGAGGGCGACGATTACGATCAGCTTATGGATCTTGTAAAGGAAGCGCAGCATGTCGCGATCCGCGCCGGCGCTCCTAAGGTATCCGCGTATATCAAAGTAGAGTACGAACCGGACGGGGAGATACTTAGCATTGAAAAGAAAGTCACAAAGCACCATCAGGAATAATTTGCCGGCTATAGTAGCCATTCTCATACTTCTGGTTGTGTGGCAGTTTGTCTGTGGTATCGGCATAGTGCCTGATTTCATGCTGCCGTCACCGGTCGCTGTGGTCAAGGCTATGGTCGGAGACGCGGGTCTTCTTCTGCATCACTCAAGGGTCACGCTGGTCGAAGCTGTGTGCGGGCTTGGCATAGGAGTCCTGGCTGGCCTTATCATAGCGGTACTCATGGATATGTTCGAGCTGCTCTACAGGGCGAATTATCCTATACTCGTGATCACACAGACCATACCGACTATAGCGATAGCGCCGCTTATGGTACTGTGGTTTGGTTATGAGATGACGCCGAAGGTGATACTCGTAGCGCTGGCTACATACTTCCCTATTGCCGTGGGCCTGCTCGACGGATTCAGATCTGTCGATGAGGATTCGTTAAACCTGCTTAGGTCGATGGGAGCCGACAGACTCAAACTGTTCAGGTACATCAAATTCCCGTCGGCTCTTCCGAATTTCTTCTCGGGCCTTAAGATCGCGGCGTCGTACTCGATAGTAACGGCCGTGGTAAGCGAATGGCTCGGAGGTTTCCAGGGTTTGGGTATATACATGACCAAGGTCAAGAAGGCCTACGCTTTTGATAAGTTATTCGCAGTCATAATAGTCATATCCGTCGTGTCACTGCTTCTCATATTTGTTGTCAGATTGATAGAACGCAAGAGCATGCCGTATATGCATCTCAATGAAGAAAAGTAGAAGGAGGATCATGATGATCAGTAAACTCAGTCTGAAAGCCAGAAGGCTGCTCGTATGTGTACTCGTTCTCGCGTTCGCTGTAACAGCAGCGGGCTGCGGCGGTCAGACATCAGGCAGCGACAGCGAAGAAACAAAGGACATAACTTTCGTACTCGACTGGACACCTAATACCAATCACACCGGTGTATATGTAGCAATCGATAAGGGCTACTTTGCGGAAGCTGGCATCAATGTAGAAGTCGTTCAGCCACCGGAAGACGGAGCAACAAGCCTGGTAGGCGCCGGCAAAGCTCAATTCGGAGTAGACTTTCAGGACTATCTCGCACCGGCTCTCATAGGTGATGCGGCTCTTCCTGTTACAGCGGTAGGAGCTGTGGTACAGCACAACACTTCCGGCATCATATCGCTAAAGGAAAAAGGCATCGAATCACCAAAGGATATGGAAGGGCATACTTATGCGACATGGGATCTGCCTGTAGAGCAGGCCACGCTCAAGCAGGTGATCGAAAATGATGGAGGAGATTTCTCCAAGGTCGAGATGATCCCATCGACAGTCACCGATGAAGTCGCTGCTTTCAAACAGGATTCGGTCGACAGCATCTGGATCTATGAAGGCTGGGCCGGTGTTGCCTGCGATCTCGCCGGTCTTGAGACTAACTATTTCAACTTCAGAGATATCGACGAAGTATTCGATTACTACACTCCTGTGATCGTCGCAAATAATCAGTTCCTCGAAAACGATCCTGATACAGCTAAGGCATTTATGGCTGCGCTGTCCAAGGGATATACATATGCCGCAGAGAATCCTGAAGAGGCAGCTGAGATATTGATCTCGTACAATCCGGAGCTCGAGGAAAGTGAAGAACTCGTAAAGGAAAGCCAGAAATATCTGTCGAAGTACTACATAGATGATGCTTCGCAGTGGGGCGTGATCGATGCTGACCGCTGGAATGCGTTCTACGGATGGCTCAACGACAACGACCTGGTCGAGGAAAAGCTTCCGAAAGACATCGGATTCACCAATGACTATCTGCCGGCTGCTGAGTAAGAAACAGTACAACAGGTAATTTGGATAGCACAATATGTCAAAGACTATACTTGAAGTAAAGGATGTGAGCGTCTCCTTTGGGGATGCTCATATCCTCGAAAATGTGAATATAGAGCTCAAAGAGGGCGAACTTGTCTCACTGCTTGGCGTGAGCGGAAGCGGCAAGTCCACGATCTTCAATGTCATTGCCGGGCTTCTCAAGGCTGACAGCGGACATGTGATCTTGGATGGTGAGGACATCACCGGTAAGACGGGTAAGGTGAGCTATATGCTCCAAAAGGATCTGCTCTTGCCATTCCGTACTATTGAGGACAACGTAGCGCTTCCGCTTTTGATGCGCGGAGTGAATAAAATAGAAGCAAGGGAGACTGCGTCATCTCACTTTGCTGAATTTGGGCTCCAGGGCATGGAGAAGAAATATCCTTCACAGCTTTCGGGCGGCATGCGTCAAAGGGCAGCGCTTCTTCGCACATACCTCTTTTCGCAACAGGTGGCTCTGCTCGATGAACCGTTCTCTGCTCTCGACACCTTTACAAAGTCGCAGATGCACAGTTGGTATCTCGACGTCATGGAGAAGATCAAACTGTCCACGCTCTTCGTGACGCACGACATAGATGAAGCTATACTGCTTTCGGACCGCATATACATACTCAGCGGCAGACCGGGAAAGATAAAAAAAGAGCTCATCATAGATGAGCCGCGTCCTAGGGACAGGGAGTTCCTCCTGACGGAGAAATTCCTCGATTATAAAAGAGAGATACTGAGTATACTTCAGTGATCACTCGTCAGCCTGAGGCTCTTCGCTTTGTGAAGCCGTATGGCTTTCAAAACGATGCTTACAATTCAGGCATCTCTTTTGGGTCCATACTGTCTTCGTGATCCCGAAAGGCATTTCGCGACGGTCGAGCCGGCCATCCATTACGCTGGCTATACGGTCGCATTTTTCTTTGTCTATAAACCAACCCGCTACCGCGCAAAAGAACATGTCTTAGGATTCCTTTCTCTTTAAATATCTGTAAACTGTGGATTCTGAGATCTGCAGTCTTGAAGCTATCTCGGCTACACCACCTTTGATGGACGATACGCCCTGCGAGGCGAGTTCGTGCACTATCGCTATCTTTTCTTCCTGAGTCATATGCATAGGATCATGACCGTACTTTTCTATCGCCCTGCTGATAAGAGGATCTATAAGTGTGGTCAGGTCGGTGTCCAGGTTTTCAAGAGCCGGTTGATTGTGCACTCCACCGGAAATAAGCGAGCCAAAACGAATATCTTCCATGAACTTTGTCGCGGCGTTTATAAGATTTTCGGCTGAGCTCATATCTGTGTTGAGGCAAAGCATGCCTACCAATCTCCCGTCTTCAGCTTTGATAAAGAAAGTACTGGATATGAAATCCTTACCATAGGCTCGACCTTTGTAGTGAAGATCGTAGTCCTTTCCTTCATACTCGCCACTGCGGATGACGTTCATGCCGTAGTCGGTGATAGGCGAGCCCGGCTTACGTCCGCTCTGGCTGTTGCTGATCGCAACGACGGAGCAGGCCGGCAGAGAGCAGTCATTGAGTACTACTTCGGTAGACGGTCCGAGAGCTTTTGCCAAAAAGTCTACTATTGGAATATACATGTTCAGAAGTTCTTTATCTGTCATGATGTAGGAATTCCTTTCTTACTGATTTCCCATTCATTATATGACACTTTTAATGCATTTTTAAGCGCTAATAAATTTTTCTCGAGAAGACGATAAAATTTTTTTATTGTGAGAAAAATTTATTGCAAGGGAGTGGTTGATGTACTATACTTTTAGTGGACAGATATATCTTTTTTACGACAGAAAGGAGGTCTGTTATATGAAAGAGGCAATTGTCACAGCAAATGCTCCTGCGGCTATCGGGCCTTATTCACAGGCGGTAAAGGAGGGAGATCTCATCTTTGTATCAGGACAGCTTCCTGTAGATCCAAAGACCGGCGAGTTCCCTTCCGACAATACTCAGGAGCAGACCAGGCAGTCGATGGAGAACATCAAGATGGTACTTCAGGAAGCCGGCTATGACATGGACAGAGTTTTGAAAACGACCGTGTATCTGGCGGACATCGCAGACTTTGCGGCAGCGAATGAAATATACGCAGAGTATTTCAATGAGCCATATCCGGCCAGGGCAGCATTCCAGGTTGCGGCGCTTCCTAAGGGTGCAAAGGTCGAGATCGAAGCAATCGCTAAATAGTTATTAGGTATAAGAGGAGGAATAATAATGGAAGCAAAGAAGCTAGAATTCAGGGGCGGGTCCGCGATGTCGCTGATTCCGTTCATATTCTTTATCATCATTACGATCGCTCTTTCGTTTGCTAACTTCCAGGATATCAACATGATGGTCGGAGCTGGCGTAGTCGGCCTCCTGATTGGTATGATCTTCTGCAAGAACGTAGGCGATTACTGGGATGTTATCCTGACAGGCCTCGGCTCCAAGGTAGCGATGACTGCCGTAATGCTGTGGCTGGTAGTAGGTATCTACGGGAGCATCCTCAAGAGCGGACACATCGTTGAAGGTCTGGTATGGCTTTCCGTAAAGCTGGGCGTTACAGGCTCCATCTTCACAGTAGCTGCATTCATCTTCGCGGCTCTGTTCGCTGTAGCGACAGGTTCCGGATTTGGTACTATTTCCACAATGAGTTTTATCCTTTATCCTGCCGGCATCCTGCTCGGAGCTAATCCGGCAGTACTCGCAGGTGCGATCCTTTCGGGAGCTGCATTTGGTGACAACTTTGCTCCTGTATCCGACACAACCATCATCGCAGCTACTTCCCAGGAGTACACATACAAGGAAGGCGCTGCTGAGATCGGCGGAACAGTAAAGGCTCGTTTCAAATATGTAGTAGTAGCAGGCGCGATCGCGATCGTTCTCTTCGCGATCTTCGGTGGAAGCGGAAGCGCTCTCGAGACAACAGAAGCTCAGTCCCTGCTGGCAGAATATCAGATGCCTCTCGGACTTCTCCTTCTGATCCCTACACTCGTAGTTATCATCATGGCGATCCGTGGCATCAACATCTTCGCTTGCCTCGGCACAGGTATCGTTCTCGCTACAGTCATCGGTCTTGCTGCCGGTCTGTTTGACATCTCGGCACTCGTCGCTATCGAAGATGGCTCCATAAGCGGTGCTATTTCAGGCGGTGTTGCCGGCATGTTCAATGTAAGTATCCTGCTGATGGTAGTAGTATCGATGGGCAACCTGCTTATCGCTTCAGGCTGCATGGAGAGCGTAGTAGATTGGCTCAACAACTCTGTTATCAAGACTGAAAGAGGTGCCGAGCTATCATTGTTCTGCCTGTCCACAGTATTCGGTATCCTGATCGCTGCTATCAACACTATCGCTAATATCTGCGTAGCTCCGTTCATCAATGCTATCGGTAAAAAGAATGGCCTGCACCCACACAGAAGAGCAAACATCCTTGCTACAACAATCTGCTCGTTCCCATTCTTCCTGCCATACGGCGGCTGCGTACTCCTGCTTCTCGGCGGAGTATCCTCAATGATGGATACATACACATTCCTGCCACAGCTTGGAGCTAGCGACATGATGTTCACAGCATTCTACAGCTGGGCTATCTGGGTAGTAATGCTCATATGCTGCATCACAGGTATCGGCCGTACATTCGAAGGAAAGAACGGCGAAGAAATCAAGTCCAAGACAAGACCACAGCTCTAGTCTGAAGGATACAATAGCGGCTTGGAGTACGGCACTGATGGCTGTCTCCGAGCCGCTCTTGATTAAAAATAGTAGTATAATTGATATTCAGGAGGGGTATATATCATGCATGAACTTACACAATTGATCAAGAAGGATATGGTCCCTGCACTTGGCGTAACTGAGCCTGGCGCGATCGCATTCAGCGTAGCAAAGGCAAGATCCTACACAAAGGGCGAACTCGTTCACATTAACGTTGCTATGAACAGCGGTATGTACAAGAACGCATTTACTTGCGGGATCCCAAATTCCAACGAGGTAGGTAATGTATTCGCAGCAGCTCTCGGTTATGTGGCCGGCGATGCTGAAAAGGGACTTGAATCACTGGCTGACGTCAAGCCTGAGGATAACGACACGGCTCAGAAGCTGATCGACGAGGGGAAAGTCACAGTAGAACTTAGCGGTATCACAAGCCGCATCTTCATCGAAGCTACAGTTGAGACAACTGAGGACAAAGCAGTCGTAACTATCCGTGACTCCCATACAAACATCACGAAGGTAGTAGTCAATGGAGAGACTCTCGTTGAGACAGAGGCCGAGCATGCCGAGGATACAACTGAGGCTGATGCTGCAGCGGAGGTGCATTCCGTCCACGGTTATACTCTCGAGCAGATCGTTGACTATGTAAATACAGTTCCGCTTGAGGAGATCGAGTTCGTAAAGGACGCTTATAAAGTAAATCTTGAACTCTTCGAGGAAGGTCTCAATAACCCACGCACTACATTCGCGCGTCAGCTGCTTGCTATGAACGGCGGCGAGGTCATCTCCAAGGATGAGAAGCTTACAGGTTCCCTGCTCTGCAATGCTGCTATCGAGGCAAGAGTTATCGGCCTTGATAAGCCTGCTATGAGTATCACAGGATCCGGAGCTCACGGCATAATCGCTACAATGCCTCTCTACGGTGTATACAAGATCAACGGACTCAGTGAAGAGATGCTTTACCGCGCTACTATGCTCAGCTATCTGGTATGCACATACATCAAGGAGTACTCCGGCAGACTCTCTGCGTTCTGCGGATGCGCTATCGCGGCCGGGTCTGGTATGGCCTGCGGCGTCGTCTATATGAAGGGCGGCGGAGTGAAGGAAATGGAGTACACTCTTAACAATATGGCTTCATCCATCACAGGTATGATCTGTGACGGCGGAAACCAGGGCTGCACTATGAAGGGCGTAGCTGCTTGCGACGCTGCGTTCAAGTCGGTCGAGTTCGCTATGGCGGGCGTTCACATTGACAACGTACACGGCATCAACGGCGTAACACCGGAAGATACCATGCGTAATATGGGGCTTATCGCTTCGCCTGGTATGGTCGGAACAGAGAAGACTATCGTCGAGATCTTCGAGGATAAGCTTAGATAAATACCTTCTTTAGCCAAAAAATGGCAAATACAAAATGAGGTGCGCAGGTCGCGCCTCATTTTTTGTGTTTTTGTACATTCACTTGCATTCATGTGCTACAATATGCGTGAACGGATCTAATGATAAAGGAGGAAATACAAATGATTCAGATGCTTACACAGGATACTTACGAGCAGGAAGTCATGAAGGCTGAAGGCACTGTGCTCGTAGATTTCTATGCGGACTGGTGTGGCCCATGCAAGATGCAGGGTCCTATCGTAGAGCAGCTTTCTGAGGAAAGGACAGATGTGAAGTTCTGCAAACTCAATGTCGATGAAGCTCCGGCTATCGCAATGGAGCTCGGCATTAGCAGCATCCCAACGATCATGGTAGTAAAGAACGGAGAGATCACATACAAGCAGCCTGGCCTCATGCAGAAAGCACAGCTCGAGGCGCTTCTGTAACAGACGCCGAGAGTTTCGCTCTTAACTGACGAAACTGCAGGAACGGGACTACCCGCGATTGACATAGTCGTTCGGCTAAATTATAATGTAAAAGCATTAAATATAGTCGAACGGCTATTTTAATGTCGTTAATCGAGGAAACTAGTCGAACGGCTATATATGCTGAAAGGACAGATCATGACAAGCGTTAAAGACATGAAGAGCCTCGGAGAAGCTGTACGCAGGCGGCGCAGAGAGCTCGGCTATACCCAGTCTTTTCTCGCGGAATATGCGGGTGTCAGTGCGAGCTTTTTGTCAGAACTAGAAAACGGCAAGGAGACCATTCAGGCCGGTAAAGCGATGGAGATAATCGCGTTGCTTGGCATGGATGTTTGCATCAGCAAGAGAGGGGAATAAGCTGACTTGAAAGTACTGGATGTATCCATCGAAATAGAAGGAAGACAGAGAGAAGTCGGCACCATAAGCGGCAGCTCCGATTATGATGCTTCTTTTAGGTATTCCGAAGACTATCTGTCGTCGAATACAGCTCAGCCGATCTCGCTCAGCCTGCCGCTTACTGATGAGGCATATGGGCCTGAGGCCACGCGCAGATTTTTTGAGGGGCTGCTTCCTGAGGGTTTTATGAGACGCACTGTCGCCGAGCAAAACAGGAAAGATGACGGCGATTATCTTTCCATACTTGAGATGCTCGGAGCCGAATGCCTCGGAGCCGTCCAGATAAAAGGCCCGGATTTTAAAATGATAGAGCCTTCATACCGCAGACTTGACCCTTCGACGATGTATAAGCTCGCTGCGGAGGGCGCCACGAGGTCGGCCGATCTCGTAGTAGAGGCCCATCTGTCACTGACAGGCGCGTCGGGCAAGATCGGAGCCTATAAAGATGATGACGGCGAGTGGTATCTACCTGTCGGAAGCGCTCCAAGTACACATATATTGAAGCAAAGTCATATAAGATATGATAATATAGTTCAGAACGAGCAATTAGCACTGAGGACCGCCAAACTCATGGGGATCGATGTACCTGAATGCGAGATAGTAATAGCGGATGAAACGCCGGGAGCGGGCACAGAGGGCTTTAGGGCCCTCACTGAGAATGTGCTCTTTGCTACCGAGCGATACGACCGCACATTCTCAGGCGCAGCCGACATGATAAGCGGGCTGCCGTGCCCGCTCCGCCTCCACCAGGAAGACATGGGGCAGGCGCTCGGTATACCGGCTTTCGGCAAATACGAGAGGCCCGGCGAAGGGCACATGAAAAAGATGTTCGATCTGCTCAAGAGATATTCCTCAGAGCCTATAGATGATCAGAGAAAGCTCTGGGACATGATAGTGTTCCACGCTCTCATCGGAAACACCGATGGGCATATCAAGAACTTCTCACTCATATATGACAGGACACTTAAGTCAGTCAAACTGGCGCCTGCATACGACATCATCAGCACGGTATTGTATGATACACATTCCTCTGAGATGGCCTTCTCGATCGGTGGCGAGATAGAGTGGGGAAAGCTAAGCAAAGGCTGCTTCGAAGAAGCCTGTAAGGAGATAGGACTTAGCAAAAAACTGTTTATGTCAGAATTCGACCATATGACCGAGGGATTCGTCAGCGCGCTTAGAGAAGCTGCCGGAACCATGGAGGCCGAGGGATTCCATAATATAAACGCTATGGCAGAAAAGATAATCGAAAAAGGAGGATCATTATGCCACATGTAGAGATCAATATGATGTCAGGTAGATCTGAAGAGCTCAAGAAAAAAGTAGCTGAGGATATCGTGCAGGCCATGATGGATTCGCTCGGCTGCGAGAGAAGCCATCTGTCGGTTTCCATAATAGATGTGGACCCTGCAGAGTGGAACGAAAAGATGGGTAAAAAGGTCGACAAAGAGACTATCTATGCGGGAGAACTTTACGAAGCGAAATAGATGAGCTTTATTGAAGTCAAAGACCTTGTAATCGAATTTACGAGAATAGATGACGAAGGCAACGAAGTGCCCAGCAAGAAAGCCGTTGACGGTGTCAGTTTGGATATCGACAAGGGCAGTTTTGTCGCGGTCGTAGGAATGAACGGCTCGGGTAAATCGACCTTCGCGAAGAGCCTAAACGGACTGCTTATTCCGACAGCCGGTAGCGTGACCGTCGATGGTTTTGATACTCGTGACGAAGCACATATCTGGGATGTCAGATCCAGAGTCGGAATGGTATTCCAGAACCCGGACAATCAGATCGTATCCTCCATAGTAGAAGATGATGTTGCGTTTGGCCCTGAGAATCTCGGAATAGAGCCGGCAGAGATACGCAGGCGAGTCGATGATGCTCTTAAGCACGTAGGTATGTATGATCTGAAGGATAAGGGTGCCCACATGCTTTCGGGCGGTCAAAAGCAGCGCATAGCGATAGCAGGAGCTGTTGCAATGAGGCCTGAATGCATAGTCTTCGATGAGCCGACAGCGATGCTCGACCCGAAGGGGCGCGCGAGGGTGATGAGCATAATTGAGGAATTAAATTCGGAGGGAATCACCTGTATACTCATCACTCATTTTATGAGCGAAGCTGAGCAGGCAGACCGCGTGATAGTCATGAAGGACGGCAAGGTCATAGGTGACCGCACCCCGGCAGAACTCTTTTCAGATATCGAGTTTGTCGAGAGCGCAGGTCTTGAACTTCCTCCTGCAATAGAACTTAGAAAAAAAGCGGGGCTTCCGGATGATCTCAGTACTGCCTCAGAGATCGCGGAGTACATTTCCACGATCAGATAAGGGATAACAAGCAAGTTTTTAACAGATGTCGATAAGAGTAAAAGATCTTACATACGTATACAATCCGGGAATGCCGGGCGAGACTAAAGCTCTCGACGGGGTCTCTTTAGATGTCGCTGATGGCACAGTGCTTGGCATAATCGGGCATACAGGATCAGGCAAGTCCACTCTGCTCCAACATCTTAACGGCCTCATAAAGCCGACTTCGGGCGAGGTGTATATAGGCGATGTTTGCATCACAAACGGTGATGTCAAAATGACAGAGATAAGGCGCCGCGTCGGTCTGGTCTTTCAGTACCCTGAGTACCAGCTCTTTGAGGAAACAGTCGCCAAGGACGTGGCTTTTGGCCCGCACAATCTCGGGCTCTCCGAAGAGGAGATCGACAAAAGAGTAAGAAAGGCGATCAAAATGGTCGGCCTTGATTATGAAGAGATCGGAGAAGTGTCACCATTCGAACTTTCGGGAGGTATGAAGAGGCGAGTCGCGATCGCCGGTGTCATAGCTATGGAGCCTGAGATACTCATTCTTGATGAGCCGACCGCAGGCCTTGATCCTGCCGCTCACAGAGACATTCTTTCGATGATCCGCAGGATCCACGATGAGATGAATATCACACTCATATTTGTATCGCACAATATGGCAGATGTCGCTGAGATGTCTGACAGGGTGATCGTGATGAGCGAAGGAAGGATAGCTCTCGACGGCACTCCTCGCGAGGTGTTCTCTCACGCGAAAGAACTTTCGGATATGGGGCTTTCAGTCCCTCCTGCGAGAGAGATCGTAGAACAAATAAAGACAAAGGCCGCAGGCTTTGAGAGCGACGCCCTCACTATAGACGAGGCGGCAGAAGACATAAGAAATTACCTGGAGGCAGCCCGCGGATGATAAGGGACATCACTCTCGGACAATATTATCCCGGCAAGTCCGTTATTCACAGATTGGATGCCAGGACGAAAATAATAGCGACGCTTCTCTATATAGTGGCGCTCTTTATCGTTAATAATTTCTGGGGATTTGTCATCGCCGGATTATGCCTGGCTGTTGTAATAGCCCTGTCAAAGGTGCCGCTCAAATTCATTTTCAGAGGGCTCATGCCGGTATTTATGATCATCATATTTACTGTTGTGATCAATATATTCATGACCGATGGACGTATACTCTGGCAATGGAAGTTCCTTCACATAACAGTCGAAGGCTTGTCACGCGCCGGGTTTATGGCGGTAAGACTGATCCTTCTCATCATAGGCTCGTCCATTATGACGCTGGCGACCAAGCCTATCGAACTGACAGACGGTCTCGAAAGGCTGCTCAAGCCATTCTCAAAAATAGGGCTTCCGAGTCATGAGATCGCGCTTATGATGACGATAGCGCTCAGGTTCATTCCAACATTGATGGAAGAAACAGATAAGATCATCAAGGCACAGCAAGCGAGAGGCGCCGACTTCGAATCGGGCAATATCATCCAGAGGGTCAAAAGCCTCATTCCTATCCTGATACCGCTCTTCGTAAGTTCGTTCAGGATAGCTCAGGATCTCGCACTTGCTATGGAGGCGCGCTGTTATCACGGTGGAGGCGGACGGACCCGTATGAACGAGATACACTTCCATAGAGGTGACGCAGTCGCGGCAGTGGTCATAGTATTGTTTTTCGCGGTGATCATTGCGTCCAGATATATACCGGCGCTGTTTTGACAAATGTAAAGAAGCGATGACCATGAAGTACAAACCGGCCAATCTAATGGCGGGGATAATATAGAAGGGGATATATAATATCGAATGCGACAGAGAAAACTGAGAAACCTCGATCAGAAATACGAGGCCTTTGAGGACCTGATAATAGAAACACCATCAGAAATGCGCGGTCATTGGGCAGAATTCGCTGCCGAAAAGGTCGGCAAGGATGGGCTTCCGATCTATGTAGAGATCGGTTGCGGCAAAGGCAAGTTTATTTCAGAGCTTGCGGAAAAAGAGCCGGATCACTTCTTCATTGCGGTCGAGGGCAATAAAAGTGTGATGCTCAGGGCCATGCAAAAGATAAGAGCTAAGGGCCTTACGAACGTGATTTTTATTCCGGATCATGCGAATGATCTCACAGAATGGTTCGAAGCCGAAGAAGTGACAGGCATCTACCTCAACTTCAGCGACCCGCTTCCAAAGAATTACTGGTACAAACGCCGCCTCACTTACAGAGACAGATTGAAGTCATACTTTGATGTGATGGGAGAGGATGGCGGGGTCATCTTCAAGACCGACAATACAGATCTTTTCAATTGGTCGGTTCTTGAGGTAGTAGCTGCAGACCTTACGATCGAAGAGATCACAAGGGACCTTCACGCAGATCCCGAATTAAACAAAGATAATATAGAGACCGAGTATGAAGCAAAGTATTCGGCACTCGGGCAAACAATAAAGAGAATGATAATCAAAAGGAGAGCATTATGAGTATCAAGAGTATGGTAGCTTACAACGGCAGAGAGATCCCAAAGGAAGACAAAGTGTTCGCGGCCAGCGGAGCGGCTCTGGACGCCGTAGAAAAATACGGCAAGGCAGAAGTCATCAACGCTACTGTCGGAGCACTTTATGATGACGAGGGAGATCTTCTTGTTCTGAAGTCGGTAGAAAAGGTAATGAAGAGCCTGCCGGCTCCTAGCTTCGCGGCATATGCGCCGATCGCCGGAACACCCGGCTTTAAGGACGCTATTCTCAAGGCTGCTCTCTACGGCTTCGAGCCAAAAAGCTATACGGCAGTAGTCGGCACACCGGGTGGCACAGGCGCGATCAGAAACTCTATCGCCAACTACTCCGAGCCGGGCGATCGTATCCTCGCACCAAGCTGGCACTGGGCTCCTTACAAGAGCATTTCGAACGAACTCTACCGTGATATCGAGCACTTTGAGATGTTTGACGACAAGGGCGGATTCAACCTTGAGGATTTCGAATACAAAGTGAAGAAGCTCACAAGAAATCAGGAACATCTTGTCATAATCCTCAACACACCGGCCAACAACCCGACAGGCTACGCACTCACCATGGATGACTGGTATGGCGTTAAGAAAGTCCTTGATGAAGTGCCTCTGGAGAAAAAGATAGCACTCGTTCTTGACGTAGCGTACATCGACTACGCGGGCGATCCGAGAGAGGTAAGGAGTTTCTTCAGCGTCATCGATAATCTGAGGGCCAACGTGCTTCCGATCATCGCATATAGCGCTTCCAAGACATTCACACTCTACGGTGCAAGATGCGCAGCTATGATCTGCTTCGCGCACAACCCTGAAGTAGCAGAGGAATTCGTAAAGGTGAATTCCTTCTCCTGCAGAAACACCTGGTCGAATTGCTCGAGAGCCCCTCAGGAAGTGATCGAGAAGATCTACGCAGACCCTGAACTCTTCAAGGCTGTCGAAGATGAGCGCACCGCGGCCAGGGAGATGCTGCTCGCAAGAGGAAGAGGCTTCGAAGAAGAGGCTAAGAAAGTCGGACTGAAAATAGTACCGTTCAGCGCCGGATTCTTCGTGACTATTCCATGCAGCGACCCGGATGCTCTCGCCGAAGAACTCAAAAAGAAGAACGCATTCGTAATTCCGCTCACCGCAGGTATCAGAGTTTCCGTTGCATCGAGCAGCGAGGCCAAATGCCGCAGACTGCCTGGGCTTATCAAAGAGGCAATGGATAATCTCGGCATGTAAAGCTGACTTCGGTAATGCTGAAGATAAATATCATATGACAAAACCTCCGTAATGCGTTATACTTACGGAGGTGGCGCGCAGGTGTAGTTTAATGGCAAAACTTGAGCTTCCCAAGCTTACGTCGAGGGTTCGATTCCCTTCACCTGCTCCATTACATGGGCTTTCGGATCGATTTCCGGAAGCTCTTTTCATTTCCTCCAATACTTCCGGATGCGACGATTCAGATCAGGAATCAGTTGGAGGAAATGGGCCGATAATTGGAGAAAAGTTGAACACGCGACTCGAAGCCATTGCAATTACTGAGGTTCAAAAAAGCGATTCTGTTCACTCGCTCCATAAAAAATGATAGAGGGGAATTGAACCCTCGACAGCGAAAGGGTTCGGATTTCTTCTCCTCATAATGTGCCAATTTTGTTAACCGTGCCAAAAAAAGACACATCTATACAGCGAGTGATCCCTTTCGATACACTTGTACCAGACAGGAAATACGAATTGCGGGAGGGAGGAACCCAAATGATTATCGCAGGGTTCAGTTTGGTTTTCATAGGACTCATTTTTGTGATCTCGTATCCGATCAACAGGAAAAAGAACTCACGCTGCTCAGCTGAGACGAATGGAACATTAAGTGAGATCAGAAAGCGGTTTGACCATGACAGCGACCTCAAAAGTATGCATGTTTATAGCTTCAGACACGAGACAAAAGCCCTGCATATCATGGGGTGGGTGAAGGTGAACGACAGCAGCGGATCTTCTGTACGCGTTATCACTACACGCTCAAGAGAAGCATAGACGTTGACTTTTTCAATGGCCATTTTTTTTGCAGATTCCTCTTTGTCTTCAGGTCTTGCTATATCCACCTGCACCAGAGGCTTGGATACCTTAAGGAGGCTGACGAAACTGTCCTCGGCGAGACCGGCGATCTCAGGAGAGGCGCTGTAACTGTATATTGCTTTGTCTTCCAAACCCACGACACTCGTTCCCGCTATGCACGCTCGCCCGGGCCTAATAAACAGAGTGTGCGAGAATCTCTGGCCGGCCCCTTTTGTGCAGTAGTATGATCTTATATTCCCTGACAGATACAGCGGAAGCCACCACGATATGGCTGTTGCAAGCTCTTTCATCGAGCGGTCCACCGTGTGGATGATACTGATATGTATATCTTTTCGCAGACACTCCGCCATCAGGGCTGTCAGAACAGGAAGATGATCACCGCTCATCCAATCCATCGACTGATCGGAGTAAAGCATCAGTTCCCGCTCGTCATTCATGATCGCTTCGGCCAGAAACAATGCTGAGAGAGTGCGGATCCCATTCATCCCGATGCCCTGTTTTTCACTTATGCAGTTTCTGCAGGAATCTCCTTCTTTTATGCATCTTTCCAGAAGAAGCCTGGTTTCTTCATTACTTATCTTCATTTCAGCAGCGACATTTATCGAATCATCGATGGATCCTATTGCCTTCACCAATTCGTCAACAGCAAGCTGATGCATTATAGCGTCATTACCGAACAGCCACTCGCGGATCGCATCAGCAGCGGTACCGCTGCTGAGCTCTTCTTCGCTTCGTGAGATCAGGCCTGCTAGTGACGGCAGGGTGCCGTTCGTTTTGAAGGTTTCCAAAATAGTTAAACACATCGATCCAAGATAAGGAGCGTTGAATCTCGGAAGCCGCTCGCCTCTTCTGAGACGGCTGATATATGAAGGGTCGAGTCCTGACCCAATAGCGAGCTTTCTGTTACTTAGCTCTGCCCTGTCCATGATCATGCCCAGCCTTTTTGAGAACACGGGAAGATCAGCTCCGTTATATGATCTGCCTCTTTCTTCATAGTTTGCGTGGATGTGCCTGTTATAGGTGCGCTCGTATGGAGCTTCATCGGTGTAGAGCCATTCTGTGAGGATGCTGCGAAGCTGTTCGCGGCTTATGCCGGGTTCTGCACCGCACAGAGTGCATAGCTTATTAAGCAGCTGATTGCTGTATGCAGCCTCTATCATTCCATCTGTAAGACTTCTGATCGTCGGACTTGAGGGAGGCGGTGTGCGTACTCCGTTTTTGAGGCGGTTCAGGTTCGAAGGGCTGCAGCCGGCGTATCTTGCGATGTCGGTGATCGAAGTGTCAAGAGTTTCGAGCACCTTGATTATTCTGTCAGAAAGCATGTTTTATCCTCTCTTTCAGCTGTGACCGATCATCATCAGCCTGTTTGAGATTCCATAATTATAGTAGCAAAAACGTGCCATATTTGTCACGCGTGCCACAAAATGACACATCTGTTAATGCTATCGGGTGCCTTGTTATACTTAAATCGTAATTATACCTGCAGTACGAACAGGAGGTTAAAAAATGAGAAAAAACAGATTGGCGGTGTTTTTTACCGCGCTGGTGTGCGTTTTCATGCTGATGCTGACTGCCTGTGGAGATAAGACAGATTACGCTTCTCAGAGAGGCGTTTCGTGGGAAGGCAAAGAACTGACCATCACTCTTGGCGAGAATAAAGACACAGGCTGTGAGTGGACTACTAAGAGTCAGGATGACAAGGTGATCGATTATTCGATACACAGATCTTTCAAACTGGTGGATAAAGCTGTGAAGGAAGGGAAGGTATATGGCACTCTCAGCGCAGGCTTTGAAGGAAAAGGGGCAGGCACCACTCAGATAATCTGCACAACACCGTGTGACTGGGAAGGCGGCGGAAACGGCTACACTTATATAGTGACCGTTACTGTCAATGAAGACGGAACGATTGAAAGCGCAGAAGGCGAAGAGTCCGAGTCGGCTCCTGCGGAAACAGCAGAAGAAGGCGGATCATCTGATACTCTTGAAGCCTATTTCGCTGCAAACCCGGGCGAGCTTGAAGAGATGGAAAAGAATATAAACAGCGATGAAAGCATTCAGGGAACGCTTACGGTAGATGTTGAGGTGAAGGATAATACATTGTCGTACATATATAACTTCATTGAGACTTTCCCGGATGACAAAGTCGAGTCGATGAAACCCGAGCTTAAGGAAAGAATGGAGGGTGAGCTGAAGGAAACTATGAAAGACAGCATCAGCAAGGTTGAGGCGGCTTATGGTGTTGAGGGAGTCAAGCTGTATATGGAATACCGTAACGGAGACGGTACAACAATATACGGTACGACATATGAGTAAAAGAGGAAACGGGAGGTGCGTATTATGAAAAAGCGCTTTATGATCCTTGCAGGATTCCTGCTGGCGCTGATGCTGGCTGCGTGCGGCTCTCCCGCTGATGAGTCGCCTCAGGATACCGGAAGCGAACAGACACAGGCAACTGAAGAAGAGATTCCTGATGGATCTTCAGGCGAAGTCAGTCCTTACGCATGGCTTGGGCTTAAGGAAATGCCGAAATGCGATTACATGGATATCTGGTCGACAAATCACTACTATAAATTATCCGATATGTATGTCGCGGGAATGTCATATGTAGGTCATGAGATCAATGCAGTAGACGGGATCAACACGTATAAAGAAGACGAGTACAGCAGGAGATACTCAGTAGAAGGCAAAATACTGTCGATCAATGAAGACTCAAAGTCCTATATGGAAGAAGACATGAGTGACATGGTCGAAGCTGCAAAAGAACAATATGATTCTGCCATGAAAAACGGGACAAATCTATATAAGCGCAGCTACAAAGATAAGGGGTCTGAAGTCATACCGGTCTACAGCGAGATCAGCGGAGATAAGGCTGAATACGAATACTATGAATTCAATTATCCTGAAGCTGAGGGATCCGGTACAGATTCCATGACGGAAAGGTACTATATGAAAGACGGAGATGTGTTCGCCATATATAACAAAACCGTCTGGGGCGATACTACCATCGAGAGCACCGAAGTCATAAAGAGCATGTCAGGAGATATCCCTGAGGGCACATTCAAACTGCCGGATATCTCAGGATATGATAAGCTTGAACTTTAATAAAATAGTTGCGAGGTTTTTTGTATATCTGATCCACACTAAGTCCCTGAAAAGGGGCTTTTAGTGTGGAGCGATATAAGGGAACAAACCCGGACAGTCCTGCAGCAGTCAACTTCGTTAAGAAGTTCTTCCCTGAGATGGCTGAAGGAGTAGTCGTCTACAGATCTGCTCAGGAAGTGTTTGGTGATTACATCAGATCACGAGCAGATGAATCTTCCTGCAAAGTAAAGACTTATGCCTTGGTCACAAGAAATGAGGATCAGGCTGCGGCAGAAGAAACAGGTTCAGTTGACTACGCTATGAACGCAAGAGAGTTCTTCAGACTCGCGCTTCGTAGCGGCGGTAACATGAGCATTAATGAGCCTGTCGAATTTGACAAAGCAGAGGAATCAGAATTACGATGTACTACAGCGATTACAATCCACCTCATTTCCATGCGGACTATGCAGGGCACAGATGCTTAGTTGATGTGGTATCAGGGTGTGTTCTCCGTGGAGCTCTGCCGGCAAGACAGTTGAAGCTTGTCCTCGCGTGGAATGAACTTTACAGGGATGAGCTTATGCAGAACTGGGAGCTGGCTAAACAGGCACAACCTCTGAATAAGATTGAGCCGCTTTAGGAGGTGATAAGTGTGGAAGAAAAGTATTATCCTGTTGTAGCTCAGGCTCTGGCTGGACAAGATTATACTGTATATGCATATTTTACAGATGGAACGATTCACCTGTTTGACATGAAACCGCTTATTGCCGGTGGAGGTTTGTTCGAACGTCTCACACAGGGTACATTCTTTACAGACAATCTGACCGTTCTAAATTCTACTGTGGCGTGGGATCTCAGTGGCTGTTATGACCCAACAAACTGTATTGATATCGACCCTTTCGTGATATATGAGTCTGAAAGGGTAGAGGATCCGCTAAAAGAAATCGCATAAATACAGTTGGGGAAATTCAGTGATTTGTTGGGGAAATCAAAAACATGAGTCCGGAGAACCTTGAAATTACTGACTTTGAAATCTTCGATTTTGTATACCTGCTCCATAAAAAATGAGCTGGCAGAGCCAGCTCGTTTTTTATGGAATGTGAACGAAGGAATTGAACCCTCGACGTAAGCCATACAATCAAAGAGGGTTCGAAGCCTTACCAACTTTCATCATCTTCAAAGTCCACGAGCGAGGCGTCGAGAGGAGTCTCGTTCATTACAGTCTGCATAAAGACATTGACATCATTTCGCATATCACGGCGTGATATCGAAGTAGGGTCGAGAAGATCCTGCCTCACGCGGCACATAGGAATGTTTCGAGCCCTCGCACCTTCTTCAAAAAGACCGTTTATCGCGCCCACTCCCTTACAGGAGATCTGATCATACATTATGATCATGTCGGCACGATATTCTTTTACTTTCTCCCAGAGATCGTAGAGTATCACTTCATATCCGCCCTTTGTATGGGCACGCATGGTCGATGTCTCTATCATGTCGGCGATGCCGTAAAGCATGCTCTCACGTGTTGATGTGTCTATAAGTCCGGTACCGTGGATATCGAACATCTCGCAGACGGACTCTATACCCCAGCATTCCAGCAACCAGTTGTTGAAGTTGGCGTAGTTGTTTGCGGGGGTGCTCCATATCACAGCGCGGTGACGGATCGTCTTAGGGCATATTTCGGCAGATACCTGCTTTTGCAGTATTGAATTGACCTTGCGGTCATTTTTTAGTGCGCGAGGATCGCCGCATGCCACCTGATGCTCGAATACCCGGTACATCCAAACGGAACCACCTGTGTGGGGCGGAAGATCGGTGCGGTTCAGATCCCACTTTTCGAACTTGGCTATCTGCTGCTCGTTCCAGACCTCGCAAGCCTCCTTTAGTGCGTCCCAGTCACATTTCTCTCCGGTATGTTTCTCGATGAACTCGATGGCCGAAAGTATCTCGGCGACAGCGTAGTCCTGAACTTCTTCACGCTTCCAGCGAAGAGGCACGTTAAGAGGTTGCGTAGGCAGCCCCGTGCGGCGGTCTTGAAGCATCGAAGTCATGATGCTTCCGTCACAAGGCATATTGGATGTCACCATGCAACAGCCGATCTTAGGAAAGTCATCCTCAATGGCAAGTCCTGCTTCAAACGAAGGGAGAGGACAGACATCAGCAGGGAGTCCGTAGAGCTCTGTCTGGTTTATGTAATGTACGCCGGTGTGCTGAGCGATAAGCGAAGGCATAAACATCGGATACATCTGGAGCAGTATAGTCTTGCATTTCGGAAAGCCTCTGCCGATCAGGGCAGGAAGCAGTTCATCGAAGCAGATTATCTTCTTGCTCAGTTCCGCTGCCTTTTCGCTTTCCGGGTGCAGGTGGAGATCTGCAGAGAAGATATCTGTCAGATTGTCAGTAACGACCTTTGCCATGTGGTTTAGGTTGCGCCGAGACCCGCGAAGCCCGGCGCCTTGCTGGCCCGAACAAAGACGATCGAAAAATGACGGCACAGTCAGATAAGCGAACATCCAGCGATAGCGGAAGAGGGCCTTGGTGTTTTGCACAGGGTGTGATAGAGCCCAGCTGATCAGTATAGCCCAGAGTCCGGTCCACTGGAAGTAGTCGTAGGCAGTGTCAATCATGCCGCGCCATTCACGATGCCGGTATATGGCGGTGCCTTCTTCCATGTTAGCAGCCGCATTCCGGGCCATCTGGCCCGGCTTTTTATTTAACACCTTGAGTAGTGTTCCGAAAGGGTGAGTGTGTCTGAGTTCTTTCATAAGCATTATTCGAATAATCTGTTAACTTGTCTTATTCGCATTCATTAAGTATTTGACATACAGCGATTTTTCTTTAAAATAATATTAACCTACTATGCTAATAGGTGACAAGACATGACACAAACTTTTTCGAAATACAAAGATATGCGTCAGTTGGTCTCGCACGCTGCGGAATGCTTCCCGGAAAAGGAATTCTTTTTGTGCGCGGACAAGAGGATGCCATGTGTCACCGGCTCTGAACTGTACTCGCTTTGCAAAAGGGCAGCTGCTGTACTGGAAAGACATATAGACGGTCAAAGGATAGCCATTCTCGGGCCGAGCAGCGCAGCCTGGCTTACGGCATTTTTTGCTGTAATATCGGCTGGTCGCGTGATAGTTCCTCTTCAGGATGCCATGCAGACGGAGGAACTGCTGGACTGCCTCAGACTATCTGAATGCGACGCTTTGATATACGACGATGCTCGCGAAGAGGTTGCGGGGGCTCTTGCGGCTGAGATCCTCGGAATGAAGACGATAGAGCTTTATGGCTTCATCGATAGCCTTAGACATGAGACAAGGGATTCCCTTCCGCAACTTAATCCGGATTCAGTTGCAGCGATGTACTTTACATCAGGCACCACGGGAAGACCAAGGTGTGTCATGCTCACTAATCGCAACATGGGTTCGCAGATCAGTGCTATATGCGAAGTGATCCCGCTCTACGAAAATGACACGGGACTTTCGCTTCTTCCGCTAAGCCACACCTTTGAGATCATGACAAATGTAGCCGGTGCGCTTCACTGCGGAGGTACGTTATACCTAAACGAGAGCGTACGGACGGTAAAAAAGAACCTTCGTGAAAAACATCCGACCATTCTCGTGACAGTTCCGCTGATCCTGCAGTCGCTATACAAAGAGATATTTAATACTGCAAGACGCCAGGACAGAACGGACGAACTTCAAAGAGCGATCCGTCTGGGCGGCGCCCTTCAGAAGATGGGGATAGATTTGAGTGAGCGTCTCTTTAGGGAACTCAGAGAAACTCTTGGAGGCAGGCTTCATACTATTATATGCGGCGGCGCGGCGCTGGATCCTGAACTTATTAGATTCTTCGGGGTGCTTGGTATAGAAGTGCTTCAGGGTTTTGGGATCACTGAATGCTCGCCTGTCGTGTCCGTGAATCGACATGGCAAAAACGTGATAGGATCGGTCGGCAGATGTCTTCCTTGTTGCGAGGTAAAGATCAAAGGCCGTGAGATATGCGTACGAGGAGACAGCGTGTCCCCGGGATACTATAATGACCCGGATGCCACAGATGGCAGCTTCCGAGATGGCTGGTTCCACACCGGCGATATAGGCAGGCTGGATAAAAAAGGGAATCTGTATTTTGAAGGCAGGATCAAGAATCTGATCATCCTGTCCAACGGAGAGAATGTTTCGCCTGAGGAGTTGGAGGAAAAACTATACCATGCGGAAGGGGTACTGGATGCGGTCGTTTATGAGAATGACGGCAAGATCACAGCTGAGATCTATGCAGATAGAGATCTGATACCGGACGTTTCGGTCGCGTGGAAAGTCATCAGTCCGATCAACCGCAAACTGGCGCCATTCAAGCAGATAGGAGATATAGTGCTTCGCGAGACGGAGTTTGAGAAGACAGCAACAAGAAAGATCAAGCGTTACAAACTTGAAAGGGGTTAAGCAATGGAAGAAAAGATCAGGGAAGTACTATCCGAGGTATCCGGTGTTCCTGCCGCGGATATAAAAGATGACACAAGGCTTGTAGGCGAACTTGGAATGAGCTCCTTCGATATGGCCGATATGGTCGTCAGCATGGAGGAGGCCTACGGGGTGAAGATACCTGACAGTCGTTTCACCGAACTGGAGACCGTGGCGGACGTTGCACGGGTGATCAAGGAGGAGAATGAGCTATGAACATTACAGGACTTCAAGATCTTGATACATCATCGGTCAAAAACGATCACAGTTTTGTCTTTGACGCGCACAACCACGACCGCAAACAGCTGATCACAAGATACCGCGGCACGGTAGTAGAGCATACAGACTCAGGTTTTGCAGTCACCGGCTGGCAAAAGAGCATATACCACTTTGGCGGGCTAAACCGCGAAGTGCCTATTGTAGTGAGCATGGATCTCGATGAAAAGGGCCTAATTAAAAGAATCGAGATCGACGAGCAAAGTGAGGGCAGCCAGGGCAGGCGCTGCGACTTCGCCTGCCTGGAAGCGCTATGCAGTGACAAACTGACAGGCGAAGCGCTCGCGGAGATAGGCAGCCTGGTGAGCTCCGCGCCGGATGTCAAATGTTTGCATCTCTTTGAGATCCTCAGCGCCTGCTCTTCGTTCTACAGTACACTCGCCGATCGTGGACTGGTTGACGGAAGTGAGCAGGAATACATAGCCATACGTCCTGAGCGGGACGGGCTCAGTTCAGATTCCATACATGAAGTGCTCGGAAAGAGGGATCATACTCATGTTTCTCTAAACCACAACACAGCTCCAAAACTCGGCGCAGAGAATCTGACCGAAAGCCTGGATTCTGTTGTGACGGTAAGTTATAACGGAGAGCACTTTCTGACGAAGGAACTAAAAGCGTCTGACTTTGAGGCCGTCTACGCGCAGTTAAACCGCCTGTTTTCCAAGTGCCACCACAGGGAGAGAGACTTCTTTGACCTGAAAGGACGAGTGAGATTCTTCAACTCCCCGTCTATGGTAGGGCTGTTCCTCCTGACGATCAGTCACAACGGCTTGAGCGGACTCGTATCGAGGGCGATAAAGATCGAGAAGATACTGCACTATCTGCAGACCGGATACGGAAAGAATCCGTGCAAAGGTTTTGGCGGTTAATGTGTAATATAATAGCGGAAAATAATGGCTTCCTCCTCACTTATCCGCATTATTGACTGCGCTTCGGCGCAGTTTTTATTGGCGAAAGGGATCTATCCATAAAGAGTTTGACAAAACATATATCGGATTCGTTCTCCAAGTGGTAGAATGGGACGTCTGGACTAGAGGCGGCTCATCGTTTGTGTGGAGGTAAACACTTGGGCAAAATAACCAAGACCGATGTGAAGGCAGCTTTCAAAACATCACTCCCGATCATGGTGACATTTGTCGTTCTCGGTATCGGATACGGACTTCTTATGCAGAAAAACGGTTTTGGTCCGATCTGGTCATTTGCGTCGGGACTGATCATATTCAGCGGCACGGTACAGTTCGTAAGTGTCTCGATGCTCGGGAGCGGTTCTATCGCAATGGCAGCAGTGACTGCCTTGATGGTATCCGCGAGACATATTTTCTTTAGCATTTCCATGATTGGAAGATATCGCAATGAAGGCAAAAGGAAATGGTATCTTTTCTATGCTCTTTGCGACGAGACGTACGCGATGCTTAGCAGGGATGTTCAACCTTCCGGGGTGAACATCAGCGCATACCGTCTGCTGGTCACTCTGTTCGATCAGAGCGCGTGGGTGATCGGATCCGTGCTAGGCGGTTGGCTGGGTACGGCGCTTACTTTCAATTCTACAGGGATAGATTTCGCGATGACGGCGCTGTTTACCACAGTATTCGTGGAGCAGTGGATAAGCTCAAAGAACCATATACCGGCAATCACGGGAGTGGCTGCGACCCTTTTGTGTCGCGTGCTCTTTGGGCCGGAGATCTTCCTGATCCCCGCTATGATCATAATAATAGCTACACTTACTCTGATGAGAGGTAAGATCGAGCAGGAAGGCGGTGCCGGAAATGATTGATTACAAACACGCTATGATAATCTTTCTCGTGATGGGTCTGATGACTCTGGCGACCAGGATACTGCCTGTCCTCATATTCGGCAGGGGAGAGAAAGTGCCGGATTACATCATGTACCTCGGAAGGGTGGTGCCGTACACCGCTATGGGACTGCTTATAGTGTATTGTCTGAGAGACGTGCCGGTGCTCGAATCACCCCACGCACTGCCTGAGATAATATCGCTGGCGGTCGTGGTGCTTACATACCTCTGGAAGCGCAACTCGATATTAAGCGTAGTTATCGGTACGGTGCTATACATGGTGCTCGTTCAAATGGTATTCTGATGATATGAAGAAACCTATTCGTATCGCATTGGTAATAGCGCTGGTTTGCATCATTGCCGGAGGCGGCTGGTATTTTCTGCGCCCAAAAACCGGTGTGGATATCCCTTCGGTATTTATTCACGGCTACAGCGGCTGGGGCGAGTACGATGAGAAATATGAAAGAATTCCATATTGGGGCCTGACTCAGGCCGAAGACGTAAAGAAGATGTTTGACCGCTGGGGACAGGACGTATACATGCCGTCTGTTGGGCCTCATTCAAGCGCATGGGACAGAGCGTGTGAGGTCTATGCTGAGATCACGGGCACCAGAGTCGATTACGGGGAGGCACACAGTAAAAAGTGTGGACATGAACGCTTTGGCCGCGACTACAGTGGCAGGGCATTGGTCCCCGGTTTTACCTGGGATAATGAGCACCCGGTAAATTTGGTAGGTCATAGCTTTGGCGGCACTACCGCGAGAGTACTGCTTGATCTCCTTGTTGACGGTTCGGCAGAAGAGCTTGCCGCCACGGGAGATGACACAAGCCCTCTTTTTAAAGGCGGAAATACAGGCATGGTGTTCTCGCTGTCTATAATCGCTTCTCCGAGCAATGGAGCCGGCTTTTTGAATATACAGTCGAATGAAGGTGATGATTCGAGTATTTCCGCATCGACGGGAGGCTACGATGCTTATCTGGACCAGTTCGGAATAGAGTCAGATAAAAATACCACTGAGCAGAGTGCTGCCGAGGAGATGGAGAAGACCGGTTTCTATGAGCACTTCGACAGCGCGGTCAACGATATGCTTGTCGATAGAGCGTGCGCCATGAATTCAGAAATAGAGCTCCAGCCGAATGTATATTATTTCTGCTATTATGGATGCCGCACTGAGCGGGATTCATCAGGGAACAGTGTGCCGACAGAAAAAATGAGCCGGTACCTCAAAGACCGGGCGATAGCTATGGGTGCATTTTCGGGTAAAACATCCGGCAAATATTCGGCAGGATATGGTGATGCAAAGGAGACTTTCAATGTGCCTGAGCAGGAGCTTGACGAAGAATGGCAGCCTAATGACGGACTTGTCAACGTAGTGTCCGCATATTGCCCATATCATCTGGATGCCTCGGGGAGCCGCGTTTATGACGAGCATATTGAGTATTCCGGTACAGGGGCTGCTCAGCCGGGTGTGTGGAACATCCTTCCTGAATTCGATCAGGACCATTACGGTTTCATCGGTGGCATCTACTCTGAAGATATCAGGGATGTCAGGCAGATATATAAGGATATGCATGAGAGGCTGAAGGCCTTGAAGCTATAACAGACGCCGGATGTCCCCCGCCTCTATAATGCTTCCTCCGGATTAAACGGCTTTGCCGTAAGGTCGGAAGCATTGATCTTCGGAGGCTAAGCTCCTCCGATAATGGCGGCGGGTTCCATGTTCGACCGTCGGTGGTG
>JAZQBC010000043.1:0-35291 GCA_045545495.1 Anaerovoracaceae bacterium
CCTGTTATGGCAGAGCGCCCCATCAGATAAGAAATGTTGCCTCCGATGAGCAGCATGAACGCCATCCCCACCACCATGGAGATAAGTGTCCCTGCAGGGCCGGCAACCGGAAGGAATGTGGTTCCCGGCATGGCAAACACACCCCATCCGACCATACACCCGAAAGCGATGGCCCATACGTCCGCAGGAGCAAGATATCGATCCAGCGGTTTTGCAGTTCCTGTATTCTGGTTTTCCATGTTCTACGCTCCTATATCAATAACTATTGGTCTGTCCTGTATCATTCTATCAGTTCTTGAATGCAGTGATCGGTACTGCTTCATCACTCGACTTTGACTTTGAATGTCACCGTCTTCACTGCGGATGGCTTATAGTTCGCATTTCCTGTAGCCCTGACTTTGATCTTGACCTTGTAGGTGCCCTTCTTCATCTTCTTGTTCTTCTTGATGGTCACCTTGCCGGTGGTCTTGTTGATCTTGAAAAACTTCTTGAAAGACTTGCTGCCCTTCTTGGCTGAGACATAATCTTTTCTTCGATGTCATCTCACAACCCCTGTACTAAAAAAGGCGCAAAGTTACGTGGCAGACTTTTCTGTCACAAACTTTACGGCCGAGATCTCATCTGCCTTGTTAACAGTAGTTTATCATGATAAAGCCGAAAAAGATACTGGGATTGTACGATTTTTTGTGCAATTTACAAACTGCATTTTAGACATCAATACTACGCACTGCCGTTCCGCGGTGCCCGGATCAGACTTCGCTTACGCTCGTCTTCTCCGACCGCTCTGGCAAACTGTGTCTCTAGCTGATCAGGCTTCGACTGCGTCTCGCCTTCTCAGGAGACAACATGCTTCGACGTCGTTCCCAACGGACAGCAATTTGTTGCACCTTTTGTGTCGCAATTGACAGAAAGTCGACTTCCTTAATCCTTCAGACATGTAATCGGAACAACATACACTCCATCTTGACGCTTATAGGCAAACGGAGCCACTCCGCATAAAACCATCATAAAGGCTGGATCACGCATCTTTTCTGTATCAATTCTGCCAGCCAGTTTCTTAAGGTTCTCAGCCCCTTCGTTGATCAACTTGTCTCCACCCAGTTTCACTTCAACCAGACCATATCTTCCGTTTCTCAAATGGATCACAGCATCACATTCAAGACCTGTTTTATCTCTGTAGTGATAAACAGTGCCATCCAAGGCTTCTGCATATATCCTTAAATCTCTGATGCACAGGTTTTCAAATATTAAACCCATTAATTCCAGATCATTAATCAAATCCACGGGGCCGATACCAAGTGATGCAGTTGCCACAGACGGATCAACAAAATATCTTGTATCCGATGTGCGGATTGCTGTCTTTGACCGCAGGTTTGGATTCCATGCCGGAGAGTCTTCTATGACAAAGATCCTCTTCAGAGCATTCAGATAACTATATAGGGTTTCCTTGTCAAAAGTTTCTATATCATTACTGATCACATCTGTTCGGATTGTTTCCAAGGATACCTGTGTAGAAACATTTCTGGCATACGATTTCATGACGCGCTTTGTTCTTTCAGGATCCCGTTTCACACCATCTACTCTGGAAATATCGTCATTTATAACTGCATCATAATAATCGAAGGCCTGCTTTAAAGCCACTCTCTCCGAATGATTCAACGCTGCAGGCCACCCTCCCCGACAAATCATGAAAGCAATATCCTCAATAGAGTGATTGTCTATAGCAGATATATCTTTTCCGTTAAAAAGATTGCTTAGTGATACCTGTCCATTTGAATCCCTGGATTCAAACAAAGACATTGGCCTCATACGCATGCGAACGATACGTCCTGTTCCCGTGTGCATACTTTCATCCAACTTGGCCGGGACGGAAGAACCGGTAAGAATGAATTGGCCAAATTCACCTCTTCGGTCCACCTCATACCGCACTGCATTCCAGATATTCGTTGCAATCTGCCACTCATCAATCAAGTGTGGGACTTCGCCTTCAAGAAGATTTGAGGGCTTTATTCTTGCCATCTGTTGATATTGCTCCGTCATATCCGGACGGTCCATTTCTATAACGCTCTTTGCAATATGCTTTGCCGAGGTGGTCTTCCCGCACCATTTAGCCCCCTCGATCAATACTGCCCCTTTAGACTCTAAATGTTCCAGCAATACCTTATCTGAAACTCTTTGATAGTATTCTTTCACTAATAATCTCCTTATATCATACACAAACCGAGTATATGGACTATAACAAGCCGACTATTTGGCTATATTTTACCCGAGCATATGGATTTTGTCAACTTCAAAAACAGACGCAAAAACAAACGCAAATTATTGCGTCTGTTTTTGTGTCTGCTCAGGAGTTTATTCTTATCATCAACTTATCTGCCAATAACAGTCTGATCCAATTTATATCGCAAGAACCACCCTACACATAACAGTGCTAATCCAAATCCGACACATATCGCTTTCTTTGTTGTATTCGGAGCATATACCATGCCAAGAATGATTCCTGCACCTGCGCCGGTCAGAATATCGCAGAGTAGTTTCCGTTTGTTTATACTTTTGTTCACAGCAAATACATCCATGATATTCTCATCCGCCTGTTCTTTGTAGTTCTCATCCAGCTTCTCACCACATAGAAGCTCGTTTACCGTGATTCCAAGTTCTTCACAGAGTACCGGGATCGTGTCCAAATCTGGCATATATCTTCCGGTCTCCCATCTTGAGACGGTCTTATTGGTCACGCAAACCTTTTCGCCTAACGCTTCCTGAGTCATATTCTTCTGTTTTCTTTTTTCAGCTATGAATCTGCCGATTTTATATTGATCCATATCCGTGCACCTCCTTATGTGATGCCATCAAACTATCACAGATAAAGTGCTTTGTATTCCTCACAGATGGCGAATCAAAGAGAAGTAAGTGGCATTTACTCAGAATCTTTGATCCTGTAATAATCGTCAGCGTCCACTCCAAGCTCAACATAGTCTTTCGATTTTTTCTTGTCCAAAAGGCAAACACTCTCTACATGCTTGGTCATTGGGAAATTGTCATAGGCTTTGATCTGTCTTATCTCATATCCGTTGGAGCGAAAGCTGTCGAGATTTATGCAGAGTGTCTTAGGATTACAGCTGACGTAGACGATCTCCTCGATGCCATATCTGCAAAGCATTGCGACCGCTTTGTCATGTATGCCTACGCGAGGCGGATCTACCACGATAACATCAGGCTTTTCCGGTATCTCGTCCAGCTTCTCCTTTACGTCTCCGCATATGTAATGGCAATTGGTGATTCCGTTAAGCTCAGTGTTGGATCTTGCGGCAATGATCGAATCCTCAACTATATCGATCCCGTAAACGTCTTTGGCTTTTGATGCCATAAGCTGTGAGATAGTGCCTGTACCACAGTAAAGATCGTAAACGGTCTTGCCACTAACATCAGGCACCACTTCGAGGACATCGCTATAGAGCCTTTCGACAGCATCGATGTTGGTTTGGAAGAACGCGAAAGCCTTCACCTTAAAATCCAGGCCGAGTATCTTCTCGTTATAGTAGTCGCGGCCCCAAAGTACTTTGTGACCTTCATCGATCACTGCATCAGCAAGGGCATCATTGAATGTGCGAAGTATCCCGACAATTTTGAGATCTCCCGGCATATCCAGCGACAAAAGCATATCCGTAAAGCCCTTCTCATCAAAATACGCGCCATCTCCATTGACACTGCCATCACTCGCTGTAACGATATTAACGAGTATCTCACCAGTCCGCACTCCACACCTTACAACAAGATTGCGTAGAAGTCCTGTGTGGAGCTTTCTATGGTACGGCCTGTAACCTTTAGAACGGCAAAACTCGAGCACAGCTCGAAGGATCGTGTTGAATTGTTCCGGGACCAGCTGGCATTCATCTGTCGTGATGATCGACATCCATCGACCTTTATAGTGCATGCCAAGCTCCAACTCGCCGCCCTTCTCAAGGTCGCCAAACGTATACTCCATCTTGTTCCTGTAGCCTCCTGTGCATATTGCGGGCTCCATGCCAAGATAGACCGATTCGTCGATATCGTGCTTTGCAAGGAGTTTGCGCACAGCCTTGTCCTTTTGTCTGTACTGCTCCTCATACGAAATACCCTGATATATGCATCCGCCGCAGTGCTCGGCAGCCGGGCAAAGACTATCTGTATTAAGTATTTTTGTTTCGATTATATCCATCGTAGTATCTCGAATAAAAATCCCTTTTGTATTCTGTGAAGCAGTCCTCTTCGATCGACTTCCGGATATTCTCGGAAAGCCTTGAAAGGAATCTGAGATTGTGCTCGGTGAGCAGCATATGAGACATCGTCTCGCCCGCTTTGAAGAGGTGTCTCAGATACGCCCTGCTGTAATGCCTGCATGTATAGCAATCGCATTCAGGGTCGAGCGGACCAAAGTCTCTCTCGAATTTAGCATTCTTGATGCTGAGTCTTCCATGGCTGGTCATAGCCATTCCGTGCCTTGCTATCCTGGTAGGCTCCACGCAGTCGAACATATCCACTCCGCGCTCTACTGATTCGAATATGTAATCAGGAGTGCCTATCCCCATCACATATCTCGGTTTTTCCTCAGGCAGTAGATCAGGAGCGTAATCCAGTACGCCTACAAAATCTTCCTTCGACTCTCCGACCGAGATGCCTCCGATGGCATAGCCCGGAAGATCGAATTTCACTATCTCTCTGGCGCTCTCCTCTCTGAGGTCCTTGTAGAATCCGCCCTGCATGATGCCAAAGAGTGCCTGTGTATCCGGATTCTTATGCGCTTCTATGCAGCGAGCGAGCCACCTTGTAGTACGCGTCTGGGATTTCTCTATGTACTCTCTGGAGGCATCCTTTGGAGCGCATTCGTCAAAGGCCATGATGATATCCGATCCGAGATCATTCTGGACTTCCATCGATCTTTCAGGAGACAGCATATGACGGCTGCCGTCGATATGCGACGCAAACTTTACGCCTTCCTCCGTTATCTTTCTCATTGCTCCGAGGCTGAACACCTGATACCCGCCGCTGTCAGTAAGTATAGGCTTGTCCCAGTTCATGAACTTGTGAAGTCCGCCGGCTTCCCTTACTATGTCGCTGCCCGGTCTAAGCATCAGATGATATGTATTGGCCAGGATGATCTGAGCGCCTGTGTCCTTGACGCTCTCCGGTTTCATTGCCTTGACTGTCGCCTGTGTTCCAACTGGCATAAAGACCGGTGTCTCTATAACGCCATGAGGCGTTGTGATGCGCCCTCTTCTCGCCTTAGTACTTGCTTCTTTATGCAGTATTTCGAATTGCAGTGCTTTACTCATTCGTCTCTCCGTATTTTTTCTATCTGGATCCGATCATCCTTTATTTGATCAGCATGGCGTCGCCGTAGCTGAAGAATCTGTAGCGTTCTTTCACGGCTTCCTCGTATGCCTTAAGTATCTCTTCTCTGTCGTACAGCGCCGATACAAGCATGATCAGCGTGGATTTAGGCAGGTGGAAATTGGTGATAAGCGCATCCACTATCTTGAACTCGTATCCCGGATAGATAAAGATGCCCGTCGAAGTCTCTCCTGCTCTTACCCTGAAGAACTTTCCTGTGGTGCTTCCTGTAAATGGCTGTATCGGCATTCCCGCCATGCTCTCTAGAGTGCGGGTCGAAGTAGTACCGACAGAAATGATGCGTCCTCCCTCAGTGATCGTGTCATTGATTATCTTGGCGTTTTCTTCATCTATGGAGCATTCTTCAAAATGCATCTTATGCTCCTCTACCACATCTACCTTCACAGGCCTGAATGTACCGATGCCGACGTGCAGCGTCACATAAGCTATCTTTACGCCCTTTTCTTTGGCTTTATCGAGAAGCTCTTCCGTGAAATGAAGGCCCGCTGTAGGAGCCGCCACAGACCCGTCTATCCTGCTGTAGACAGTCTGGTACATCTCTTTATCATTCTCTTCAGCAGCTCTTGTGATATACGGCGGGAGCGGCATGGAACCTATCTCCTCGAGGCGCTCCATAAATATCCCATCATACTCGAATTCGACCAGCCTGGTGCCGTTTTCCTCATCATGTATGCCAAGGATATGCGCTTTGAAATCGTCAGTAAATATGACGGTGTTGCCTTCGTGGAGACGCTTGCCCGGTCTTACCATGCATTCCCATCTGTCTCCTTCTATACGCTTGATCAGTAGGAGTTCGATATGAGCACCTGTGCCCTCTTTGGTTCCATACATCCTGGCCGGTATAACGCGAGAATCGTTGAGCACCAGGCAGTCTCCCGGATCGAGGTATTCCAGGATATCATAAAAATGACGGTGCTCGATCGTCCTTTTTTCCCTGTCAAGCACCATCAGTCTGCAGCTGTCCCGCTGTTCGAGCGGGATCTGCGCAATCAATTCTTCAGGTAAGTTATAATCAAAATCTTCTATTCTCAATATTTTTACTCCAAATCCATTCTTAGTTGTTCTGATTCAGGCTCCTGATAATATGACATCAGATGCATATGCTCATAAGCCGCTTTGGATGCGACTCTTCCCTTTTGTGTCCTGTACAGAAGCCCTGCCTGTATGAGATAAGGCTCATTGGCGTCTTCTATCGTGACTCTTTCTTCGCCGATAGCTGATGCTATGGTCTCGATACCTACAGGGCCGCCGTTGAAACCTTTGATTATAGTTTCAAGGATATCCCTATCCAGTTTCTCAAGTCCAAGCTCATCCACACCAAGCGCCTCAAGAGCTTTCATTGTAATATCTATATCCACATTCCCGTCAGAGATGACAGACGAGAAATCTCTTACTCTCTTAAGGAGTCTGTTTCCGATACGTGGAGTGCCTCTGGAGCGCCTGGCTATCTCGGCAAGTGACTCCTCATCGATCGAAGTATCCAGTACATTGGCTGTGCGCCTAAGTATCTCTCTGATCTCTTCAGGTGTGTAGAATTCGAATTTTTCAACGATGCCGAATCTGTCTCTGAGAGGACCCGAAAGACTGCCCGCGCGCGTAGTAGCACCGATAAGAGTAAACTTGGCGATGTCTATCCTGAGCGATCTCGCCGCAGGGCCTTTACCGATGATGATATCCAGCACATAGTCTTCCATCGCAGAATAAAGGACTTCCTCGACAGAACGGTTCAATCTGTGGATCTCGTCGATAAAAAGCACGTCATTGTCGTTTAGATTCGTAAGTATGGCAGCAAGGTCGCCGGCGCGGCCTATCGCAGGACCGGATGTGACCTTTATATCCACTCCAAGCTCATTGGCAATGATCCCCGCAAGTGTCGTCTTTCCAAGCCCCGGAGGCCCGTAAAAGAGAACGTGATCGAGAGGCTCACCCCTCATTTTTGCCGCTTCTATATATATCGACAGATTATCTTTGGTGGAAGTCTGCCCACAGTACTCACTCAAATACTGAGGCCTAAGCGTCATCTCACCTGCTAATTCCGATGGTACTGCTTTTGTCTGTGTTACTCTTTCGTCCATTTGATTATGTTCTATCCTGTCCTTATGATTTGTCAGTTAGATCAGAGAAGGAATTTCAGCGCTTTCTTTACGTATTCCTCTGCGCTTAATCCTTCATCAGGTACGGCGCCAACAGCGCTCTCAGCTTCTTTCTTGCTGTAACCCAGCGTTGTAAGAGCTACTGTGGCCTCGCCTCTTTCTCCGCTTCCAGGGGCTGCAGCAGGCGCAAGTCCCGAAGCCAGATCAGCTCCCTCAAGAGGAATAGCTGATACCTTATCTTTGAGCTCAAGTATTACTCGCTCTGCCGTCTTCTTTCCGACTCCCTGCGCCATCGCTATCGATGAAGCGTCTCCACCTGATATAACGCCCTTTATCTGATTTGGCGTGCCGAGGCTCATGATCGCAAGGCCTGCTTTTGGTCCGACTCCTTTTACAGTGATCAGCTGCTCAAAGAGAGCCAGGCTCTCGCTATCGGCAAAGCCAAACAGAGACATTCCGTCTTCCTTGACCTGCATATATGTGTATATGCTTATCTCATCGCCTTCGCGCGCAGTAAGAAGACTGCTGGTATCTGAAACATAGACTCGAAAGCCAATGCCCGCAGCGGTCTTTACTATAATGGCGCCACTTTCATAATTAAGATATTCGCCTTGTAAAAATCTAATCATTTGACTGTTTATGTACCTTTCTTGCTAGATCCTGGGTCTTCGTCCGCCTGCGTGATGAGCATGGCATATGGCTGCAGCGAGCGCGTCAGCCGTATCATCCGGCTTTGGAACTTCGCTAAGACCAAGGATCATTTTTACCATCGTCTGCACCTGTTTTTTGTCAGCTCTGCCATATCCTGTCAGCGCCGACTTGATCTGAAGCGGTGTATATTCGGATATCTTTATTCCAGCCTTGGCGCACGCAAGAAGCGCTGTTCCTCTGGCCTCGCCTACCATTATAGCGGTGGTAGCGTTCGTATTATAGAAAAGTTCCTCGATAGAAGCTTCCTCCGGCTTGTACTCTTCGATTATCGCGCTCAGCTCATCATACAAAGTCATCAGCCTCTCTTCATTCGGGGTATGCGCTTCGGTTGTGATCGAGCCATACACCACCGGAGTGAACTTGCTTCCCTTATACTCTACGATCCCGTAGCCCATTATAGCGTAGCCCGGGTCTATTCCGATTATCCTCATTTATTCCTGCCTTAATTTTTGGATTTTTCTGCATCTCCTATCAGCTCGCGCGCTGCCTGAAGAGCATTTTCGCTGTCAGCCGAACCGCTGAACAGTGTTGCTATCATAGCTGTTTTGCCATCTCTGTCAAGATGATCTATATTCGTGAATGACTTGTCAGAATTTATTGACTTGCTGATAAGATAATTATCGTCACCATACGCCGCTATCTGAGGGAGGTGCGTCACAGAGATGATCTGCCTGTGCTCTGATATCTCGCTCAGCTTATTTCCGACTACGAGCGCTGTGTGTCCGCTGATACCTGTGTCTATCTCATCGAATACCATGGTCTCAACGCTGTCTGACTCGCCTATTATACGCTTGAAAGCGAGCATTATCCTGGATATCTCGCCTCCTGAAGCGATCTTGGTAAGTGGCATAAGTGGATCTCCCGGATTTGTTGAAATAAGAAATTCCACCCTGTCAAAGCCAAGCGGACCAATGTCATTCTGCTTCTGTATATCTATGTTGAATTCTGAATTCGCGAATTCTAGGTCACGAAGCTCCTTTGTTACGGCGGTGCTTAATCTCGCGGCGATTATATGCCTTATCTCGCTTACATGCTCTGCCTGATCTTCGAGCTCTGTGCGTTTCTTATGCGCAGCGTCGGCGAGCCTTGCTTTCTCATGATCGAAATTCTGTATCATGTCGAGCTTGATAGACAGCTCGTTTTGATACTCAAGAATCTCTTCTATGCTCTTGTTGTATTTTCTCTTTGCGTCTTCTATAGCTGATAGTCTCTCTGAGATGGCATCCATATCTGCCTCCGAAAAACTAAGCCCGGACGTGATATCTCTGAGTACAGACGCGATATCCTCAAGTGAATAGTATGCGTCTGATGCCTGTGAAGACAGGCTTTTGATCTGATCGCTGTATTCCTCGACTGATGAAAGCTCATTTGTGATATGCCCAAGAGCACCAAGTACTGAACCTGTATTGTCATATTCAGAGCCGCAAAGAGCGTTGTAGGATGAGCTGACTGCCTGGAATATCTTCTCGCTGTTTTTCATCAGAGCAAGTCGTTCTCTCAGTTCTTCGTCTTCACCATGAGACAGATGTAGGCCTTCAATGTATTTATATTCGAAGTCATAGTAATCTTTCTGGCGCACAGCCTCTGCCTCTGCTCTCAAAAGATCGTCATACTCTTTCTGTGCAGCTCTGTATCCATCGTAAAGCTGCTTAAGTATCTCGAGCTCACCGGATATGGCATCGGCATGGAAGCGATCAGTTATATGTATGTGGTTCTCCTGATCGAGTATCTGCTGATTGTCATACTGACCGTGTATATCTACCCAATCGGCGCAGAAGGATCTTATTTGCCCAAGCGTCACCATCTCACCATTAAGTTTTGACACTGATTTTCCGCTTGCGAGGATCTCCCTGGATAGGATCACTTCCTCGCCCGCTTTGGAACCGGCGATCTGTATGAACGCTCTGTCCGCGCCTGTCCTTACCATAGATGTATCCGCTCTGCCCCCAAGCACTGTGCTGATGGCTGTGACAAGGACTGATTTTCCGGCACCGGTCTCACCCGTGATCACGTTAAAACCGCTGCCAAGGTCAAATGACAGATGTTCAATGGTTGCGAAATTGTCTATTATGATACGGTCGATCATTTTTGTGTGATGTTTACTATTTCTGAGTTATTACTCTAGTCGATTGAATTCATTAGGTTATCAAATTTCGAAGTAACTCCCGTGACATTGTCTTCGTGGTCTACTATTACGAGCAGAGTATTATCACCGCTGATAGAGCCTACTACGTGATCAAGGCTAAGGCAGTCTATGGCTTCACCTGCAGCACCGGAGCAGCCTGACAAAGTCTTTACCACTATCAGATTCTGGGCCACTTCATAAGAAAGCACAGTCTCTCTGAAGATCTTGATAAAGCGCTCTGAAATCGGACGATCATCGTAATTTCCGGTAATGTATCTGTGCTTGCCGTCTCGTGTCTGGCCCTTGATAAGTTGTAGCTCTCTGATATCCCTGGATACTGTCGCCTGTGTGACGTTATAGCCTGCATCCCTCAGGAGTTGAAGCAATTGGTCTTGAGTCTCGACTTCGTTAGTCTTTATGATCTCAAGGATCTTGTTTTGTCTTGAAAGTCTCATTATTAACCTCTTTTAGCGACCCGGACAAGCCGATAAAGCAAATAGTTCGAGAGCTGTATCCTTATCGATGTTCCCCCGCTTTATATCTTTGTCAGCATTATACAGGTCTTTTAATAATTTTTTGATCTTCGTCAGTGAATACTTATTGGCAGCGTTATATGCTCTTTTGAAACGGAACTCGTTTGTCCCGGTCTTCTTTGCCATTTGAGCTATGCTAAGGCCTTCTTTTGAAAGTTCCAGAGCGTCGTACATTATCTCGAATTGTTTGGTCAAGAGCGCAAGCACCGCCATCGAGCCATCCTGATCACGTATAATGGCCTCTGCTATTGAGAGGGCTCGCCCTCTGTCGCCTGATGTGAGCGCGTCAACAAGATTGAATACAAATTTGTCGCTGTCACCCGTGAGGATATCCTCTATCAAACCGGCTGAGATCTCATCCTCGGTCGAAGCCTTTACAAGCTTGGATATGTCTTTATCGAGTTCTGCGAGATCATACGCGCTATCCCTGTTATAGTAACCGGTGACATCGATCAGATGCTCAAGTTCTCTTCGGGCGATCATTTTGGATGCCGCATGCACTCTCTTATTTATAAACGCTTTGAGATCTGCTCTTTCGAGCCTGGCGAACTCATATGACGAACAGGCTTTGATCATCTGTTTGCCAAATGCTGTTATGTCTCCGGAGCGTGACGCGTCAAGAATGAATATAAGAATAGATGACTCTAGGGGTGATCTCACGAATTCATTAAGCTCGTCTTCTCCTATATCTGATGCTTTTCTGTAGAGAGGAAGATAATTGTTTACTATCACCACTCTTTTCTCGGAAAACATCGAATATGCTCTTGTCTCACCCATGATGTCATAGGCGCTGACAGTCTCACCGTCAAGGTTGATCACGTCAAGGTCGCGGCTGTCTTCAGGTACATTATCACTGATCACCTGATCCTTCGCCCAGTTCATCAGATAGTCTTCTGCGCCATAGAAAAAGAGTGTGTCGCCTGTTATTCCTTTTTTGTAATCGTTCGCAAAATCCTTATATGACATACCACGTCTATTTTACCACATTTTGTAATGTATCTACGATAATCTTATTGCTTCGTACATCGATGCCGACAGTTCCATTTATGTCAGTCCTGTATACCCGTATACCTCTCTCCATGAGTCTTTCCAGAGTCTGCTCGTGAGGATGTCCATACAGGTTGTTCCGCCCGACTGATATGACAGCGACAGACGGCTTTGCAGCATCAAGGAAGGCTTCAGATGAGCTTGACTTACTCCCGTGATGAGCTACTTTCAAGACATCGCATCTGAGATCCCTGAGCATATTATTATGCCTGTAAAAGTCGACCATTTCAAGCTCATCCTCTTCCAGCAGATCTCCAGTTACCATTATCCTGACCCCTTTATAGTGGATCATGTATACCATATTGTGCTCATTCTCATCGTCTGCTGAAATGCCGACCGCAGATTCCTCAATCGGCCAAAGCACAGAAACGTACACATCATCAGACAAACTGATTTTTGATCTCAAATTCAAGTAAAATACTTTATTCCTGTCCAGATCCACTTCTGCTCCCCTGTAGTCAGATGGGATGCCGACAGCACCCACCGGATATTTATGAGAAAGCTCACATATTCCTCTGAAGTGATCCGTATGAAGATGCGTTACCAAAGCTACATCTACATCATCAGCCCCGCATTTCAGAAGATAAGGCATAAGCACTTTTTCTCCGACATTGTACATCTCGTTTCCGCCGCCATCGATGAGCATGTCATCGTCCCCTGCTCTTACGTGTGTGCAGTCGCCCTGACCTACGTAAGGGAAAAGCACCTCATCATCAGATAGTCTGTCGAAGAGGCATGCAGACAGCATTATAACCGGCAGAGACAGCAGGATACAGGCTTTTGCTATGCTTTTACGGTCTTTTCGTATAAGCATTATCCTCATCCATTCCGATGATGCTCCGAAAACAGCGACATAAAAGGTTATTACCGATAAAGAACTCAATCCGGCAACACTCATGCTGAAGCCTCCGTCGAAGCAAAGCATATGATTTACCCTAATCACAGCATCAGCTATCAATTCGGCAAGCTTTATTCCCGGCGCCGGAACCACGCCAAAGGCGACTTGGAACATCAGAAGCAAGATGCATAACGGCACAAATACGGACGCAAGTAGCACGATCGGCACATTGATCAAAAGTGAGAGCGGATTTGTCCTGCAAAATACATAAGCTGTGATCGGAACGATACCCACCTGAACCGCTGCCATCATACCAAGTGTCTCTCCCAGTTTCATCGATAACGGCTTTGTAAGTATAGCGATCGATGTCATGGTAAGCATAGACATCTGAAAGCCCACTTCAAAGAGCTGATGCGGGTCAAAGGTTAGTATTAAAAATGCAGCCAGGCTGACAGATGTAAGAAGATCGGCTCTTCGCCTGAAATGTATAGCCAGAAGGCTCACGCACATTACTATGCACGCTCTTATAGTGGGAGCGCTCCACATGGTCATCGTCCCATACAAAAGCAGAATAGTTATTATCAGCGCTGAAGTCATAACAGTCCTTTTACGGCCGGTCAGAATTCTGAGAAGCGAGTATAAAAAGCCTACGTGAAGTCCGCTCACAGCGAGAATATGCCCTGTTTGATTAACATTGAACTCATCCTTCAAATTCTCATCGATATCTTCTTTATCACCGAAAACGACTCCTTGAATGAAAGCGCCTGACTCTTTATCGAAATGACCGATAAAGGCTTCCTTGAGTTCATTGACTTGTGTTGCAACAGCACCCGGCTTCTGTTCGGTGTTATCATCAAATGAGTTTTCACCAAGCGCGAATCGCAAAGTGAACAGCATAAAACCTGCCAACATAATACAGATCATCGCGCGTATTGTTTTAACGTTTATCCCTGAAAACAACGCCGCAAGAGCGCATGAGATCATAAAGCACGCTGCTTCGACCGGTCTGATCTTTTCCAACATAAAATAGCCGGCAGCGATACCGGCTATATACATAACTGTAAATACAGTGAGTTTGCGTCTTACCATCGCAGGTATCCCCCGCGATCATTGTATACAGATCAAAGGCTAAAAGTTATACAGATTTTGTCATGAATATTTTGTATGATAATGGGCATTTTTTGCTGTTTTATGGTGATTATCAGCAAATGATACCGTTTATCTCAGCTGTTCTGTCTGCTGCTTTAAATACAGCTGACCCGGCAACGATGATATCTACGCCCGCGTCTTTTACGATATGAGCGTTGGCAGCGCCTACACCGCCATCGACTTCTATCATATAGTTAAGGCCTGTTTCTTCACGTTTCGCTTTGAGATACTCGATCTTTGGGACAGAGCTATCCATGAATTTCTGTCCACCAAAGCCCGGCTCGACTGACATCACCAGCACCATATCTATATCCTGCAGATAGTCGTCAAGAACCGATGGATCTGTTGCAGGTTTTATTGATACGCCAACCTTTGACCCTGCTTCTTTTATATGCTTGATCGTCGACGCCAGATCATCACAGGCTTCATAGTGTACTGTGATATATTCGGTATTATCCGTTATGAAATCCTCAAGATACTTATCAGGGTTTTCGATCATGAGATGAACATCGTAAGGAACTGTGGCGATGCTGTTGAGACTTTTCATCACCGATGCGCCAAAGCTGATATTCGGTACAAAGTGACCGTCCATAACATCGATATGGAGATAGTCGATACCCCTTTCACATACATCTTTGACATCTTCGCCAAGCCTTGAGAAATCTGCGGACAATATTGATGGTGCTATTTTCGCCATTTCTTTACCTCTTCTGTCATTATCAGATATGAACCATATCTGCTCTTAGCTATTTTACCCTCTTTCAGCGCGTCCTTTACCGCGCATTCCGGTTCATTGATATGAAGGCAGTCAGCGTATTTGCATCCCGCCTGGAGATCTCTGAATTCCGGGAAAAGATCACGCACTCTGTATATATCATACTCGGGCATATCAAGTGAAGTGAAACCCGGTGTATCATAGAGCATAGTGCCTTCACCCAATGGGAATATCTCTACATGCCTTGTGGTATGTTTACCTCTACCGGTTTTGTTACTTATCTCTCCGGTCTCGGCCTCGATAGCCTTCTCATAGGCTCTCAGCTCGTCACTGTCAGCAGCCTTCAAGATGTGGTTTGTGATAGTCGATTTACCCACTCCGGATGGACCTGCCAAAGCGACTCTCCTGCCTTTTATAAGACCCAGAAGTTCCGCCGTGCCCTCTCCGGTTATGCCATTTACAAGCACAGTAGGATATATGTCCTTGTAGGCATATTGGGCCTTTAAAATCTCTTCGTCTTCGGCCAGATCGATTTTCGTAACGCATATGATCGGTTCTATTCCAGCCATCACGGCGCCTGCGATCAGCTTATCTATCACCGGATAATTCACAGCAGGCTTTTTCAAAGAAAACACGACCACCAGCGTGTCCAGATTGGAAACGGGTGGCCGAGTCAGATAATTATTGCGCTCGATCACGCGATGGATGACACAATCGCCATCCATATCGCTTTTGTCTATATCGAAATCGACTATGTCGCCTACATAGATCAGGTCTTTATTTCTTTTGAGATTGCCTCTCGCTTTACCCATAACGACGTTATCGCCGTCATGTACAAAATAGAAGCCGCCGATACCTTTAACTACAGTGCCCTTCATCTGTTGCTATTGACTGTTATCATCTGTCTTTTCTTCAGTAGTGTTGTCATCAGTTTTTTCTTCTTGTGTAGTTTCTGAGTCATGATCACTCGGCTCTTCCGGCTTTGGCTCAGGACCCTTACTTACCTGAAGGTCGATAGCAGTGCCCTTGTCGAGCTGCGAGTTTGCCTGATAGTTTTGGTATATTACATATCCCTTGCCAATTTCTTCATCCCAGTCATAAGAGATGTTTCCTACTTTGAAGCCTGCTTTTGTGATCTCCTTCTGGGCATCGTCGAGGCTCATTCTTGTAACTGAAGGTACAGTGCTCTTCTCAACGCCTTTACCGTCAGATACCTTTATGTTGATCTTGCTCTCTTTATCGAGTGTGGAACCGGCGACCGGATCCTGTTCAAGTACCATACCGGCTTTTTCAGGTGATGTGATCGTTTTGGTAGTTCCGAGCACATAGCCGTGACTTTCAAGATAAGCAGCCACGTCTTCTTCCTGCATTCCTACCACATTAGGAACAAGTCCTTCTTTGCTTCCCTTGGAAAGATTGATAGTGATAGTGCCTTCCTTAGGAGTTTCTACTCCAGGTTCAGGGTCCTGCAAGCATACCCTGCCCTCTGCTATTTCTGAGGAATATATATCCTTTCCCTGCTTTACTTTGAAGCCCTCTTCTTCTGCTTTCTGTATAGCCTCTTCGAGACTCAGATCCATAAGATCAGGTGCCTGCTTTGTAGGAGAGAATACTCCGCTCTGCCATGCCACGACGCCGGCAACCGCAAGAAGCAGAACCGCTATGACTGCGGCTATGATGCCTAACTTCTTTTTATTTCTCTTCTTTCTGTCTTTTTCCCTGGCTTCGACTTCTTCCTCGACGTCTCTTTCAAATTCGCGTCTTCTCTGCTTGCTCTTCTCTTCTGTTGTCTTGCTGAAGATGAGATTGTCCGAAGCAACATTCGTTACGAAAGAAATATTATCAAGTTCCTGAATGAGTTCATCAGCGTTTGCATACCTGTTTGTCTGGAACTTGCTGGTAGCCTTCATGACGCACCTGTCAAGCGCAGGAGGGATACCCGGCTCGAGCTCGATAGGCGGTACGATCTCCTCATTGATATGCTTGAGAGCTACTGTAACAGGATTATCTCCGTCAAACGGCACTTTGCCTGTCAGCATCTCATACATTACGATACCAAGCGAATAGATGTCGGAACGCTCATCAACATAATTGCCCCTTGCCTGTTCCGGCGAGAAGTAATGCACTGAGCCGACTATTTTGCTGCCCGTAGAAAGAGTAGCATCGTTTACAGCCCTTGCGATACCGAAATCCGCGAGTTTGACTACTCCGTCATTGGTGATCATTATGTTGTGAGGCTTGACGTCTCTGTGAATGATCTTATTTTTATGAGCGATCCTAAGAGCCGAAGCTACCTGCTTTGAAATATCGATCACTTTGCGATAATCCATCGGGGCTTCTTCCTCAATGATCTTATTGAGAGTCTTGCCTTCGATGAGTTCCATTACGATGTAATTGATATTTCCTTCGCGCCCTACATCGTAAACACCAACAATATTCGGATGCGAAAGACCGGCTGCGGCCTGGGATTCTCTTTTGAAGTTCTCCACAAATGTCGCATCCTTAGTAAATTCGGGTCTTAATATTTTGACGGCGATGAATCGGTTAAGGAGTTTGTCCTTGCCCTTATATACTACGGCCATACCACCGTCACCGATCTTCTCCAGAAGTTCATATCGACCGGATAGTACTCTACTCGCCATAAACTAATCCTCCAAGTCCACACAGATGACGGAAATATTATCGTTGCCGCCATTTTCGTTTGCCATAGCGACCAGCTTCTCTGCGCATCTTGCCATATCATCAGTGGCTGTCAGTACTTTGAGCATGGTCTCATCATCGACTTCATCATACAGACCATCGCTGCAAAGAAGTACTCTATCACCCTTTTCCAAAGGTACGCTGAAGCAATCAGGTTCATTATTTGCGTTAGCGCCGATCGCTCTTGTGATCACGTTCTTACGCGCATGCAGATGAGCCTCTTCCTTTGTGATCGCTCCCATCTTAACGAGGTCATTCACGTATGTATGGTCGTCTGTTATCTGCTGTATCATATCGCCGTGCGCGAGATAGACTCTGCTGTCTCCGACATTGGCTACGTACATCTCATTTTCTCTTATATATGCAAAGGCAAGCGTCGTTGCCATTCCGGCGTATTGAGGCTTGACCTCTGACAGTTTGATGATGAATTGATTGACATAAGTCACTGCTGCTCTGAAATATCTGAACACTTCATCGCGTGAGCCGAGCCATTCAGGCGGATTGTGCCTGATGAATTTTTCGAGTGCGTCTAATGCCGACTGGCTGGCTATTTCACCGGAACGGTTTCCACCCACTCCATCTGCGATCATGAAGAAGTTAAGATCTTCACAAGTCCTTACGGAGTCTTCGTTAGTCGGTCTTCTTCTTCCTCTGTCTGTCAAGTTAGCAGTTCTCATATCGTCAAATTCTCCATCCTGTTTCCTTATTTCAACAGGTTTTCTCTATAACATTGTAGAAAAATCCTACTTCGCCATTATATGGCATAATAGTCTTCATTTCAATTGATAGAGCCGATCCCGAAGCCGTACTTAATATATCTTTAGCAAGCTCTTCGTTCTCATTTTTGTTCAAGGTGCAGGTCGAATACATCATACGTCCGCCCGGTTTAAGATAGCGGAAAGCGTTCTCTGCTATTCTCTTCTGAAGAGCGATCAATTCGTCATATTTAGCAGGATCTGTTGTAAGTCTGATCTCAGGCTTGCTTGCAACCACCCCAAGACCCGAGCAAGGGACATCAGCCAGTACGTAATCAAAGGCTCCGTAAAACGCTTCGTTTGGAACGGACGCGTCTGCCTCCATTGTTTCGATTATGGACACACCGGTTCTATCTGCATAAGCTTTGATAAGATCCAGCCTGTGAGGATGGATATCGCAAGCGATTATGCTTCCTTCATTTCCCATGATCTCAGCCATATAAGCGCTTTTACCACCCGGAGCCGCGCACATGTCAAGAACTCTGCTTCCCGGAGCCGGGTCAAGGGCTTTCACTGCGATCATGGACGACAGGCTCTGTATGCTGCAAAGTCCGGATCTGTAGATTTCATGTGATGCTATACCGCTTCCCGAAGCTAGGATCGCCGCGTCATTGAGCGTCGATGCCTCAGCGTTGAATCCTTCTGATATCAATTTTTCTATCAGGCTATTCCTGTCCGTCTTCAGTGTGTTTGTACGAAGATACAGTTTTGGGGGCTCATTCAAAGCCTCAGCGATTTTTATCACTTCCGGCCCGTACTGCGATCTGAGAAAATCGAACACTTCTTTAGGAAAACCGAGGGCGATATCCGGCCTCAGTGATTCCTTGTTGTACATGCTACCGCGCCTTCTGAGATAGCCTCTCAGAACTCCGTTTATGAATCTTTCGCTTCCCCTTGCAAGTGTCTTTGCCAGATTGACAGTCTCATTCACTGCAGCATATTCGGGAATGCTGTTCATCTCGTCGACAGCGTACAGTCCCATTCGAAGTATGATAAGAAGCCTTGGTTTAACGCTGTCTTTGCCCCTCTCTACCAGTTTGTCGATTATGTAGTCGAGCCTTATAGTATCTCGAAGAACTCCCTTTGCGAACGTGCGAACGAAGCTCTCCCGCGTCCCTCTTTGGTGCGAAACAGCTTCGTTTATTGCGATATTGGAATACGCTCCGTTGATATATACGCTCTTTAGCGCCTCAAATACGGCATACCAATCTTGATCCATATTCAATTAGTTTCTCCTGCCGGCAAGTATGAACACTCTGAGAAGGCTGGCGACCGCTGTTGCGAGAGCAGCTACGTATGTCATGGCTGCCGCTTTTAACACAGCGCGTGAACCTACATAGTCTTCTTCATTAACGAGATTAAGCTCTCTCAAATTTGCGAGTGCTCTGTTTGATGCGTTGAATTCCACCGGCAAAGTTATGAGGTGGAAGAGTATAACAAACATGAAACAAACCACTCCGATGAGGAACAGCAGGCTGCCATATGGTGACATGGATGAAGCTATAAGGCCAAAGAATATGAGTGGCCAGCTCACCATTTGTGTCAGATTTACCACAGGCACGATACCATTGCGAAGCGCCAAAGGCGCGTAGTGTGTGGCATCCTGGATCGCGTGCCCTACCTCGTGGCAGGCTATGCAGACCGAAGCAACCGAATTGGAGCCGTATACTTCTCTCGAAAGATTGAGGCTCTTGGTTTTTGGGTCATAAAAGTTAGTTAAAGAGCTTCCGCCGTTAAGCACGTTGATAGCGACACCTCTGAGCCCGTTGGCATCCATCATTGCTCTGGCAGCCTCAGCGCCTGTGATGCCCTTGCTGCATGGCACCTGTGAATATTGCCTGTAAGCGTTGTTGATCCTTGCCTGGCATAAGAAAGTGAATATCATTGCCGGGATCAGGACAAACCAGGAATAGTCATAGTAGTAATACATTTATTTGTCCTCCTCTGCACAGAACATGTCTCCGGGCTCAAGTTTATGGCCCCTCATGAAGTCCCCCGCACTCATTCGTTTTTTTCCTTGAAGCTGTTGTTCAAGAACTCTCAGACTGCCTTCGAGACAGCTTATAGTATAACTGTGTTTATCTACTGCGCTGACTGTGCCGGGCGCGTTCAAGCTGACTTCGCCCGGTATGGCTTCAGCCTTGTAGAGTTTGAGCTGAAGCCCGCCGTCTATATAAGTATAGCATGACGGCCAGTCAGCGTATGCTCTGATCTTACGTTCTATCTGCACCGCGCTTTCTTTGAAATCAGTATATCCGTCTGACTTTTTTATCAGGTGAGAGTAAGTAGCCTCTTCATCATTCTGACCGGTATACGCGGCACTTCCGTTTTCTATCTGAGGAATTGTCATCGCCAGAAGATCGGCGCCGGCTTCGGCAAGCAAGCGGGACACTTCCGTGATATCTTTCCCCCGTATATCCAATTTGACCTTGGATATCATATCGCCTGTATCAAGGCCTTCATCCATACGCATTATTGTTACGCCTGTCTCATCGAGGCCTTCGAGGATCGCGGACTGCATAGGCGAGGCACCTCTTAGCTTAGGGAGCAGCGATCCATGGACATTGATACATCCGAAGGGTGGGATCTCAAGCACTTCCCGTGGCAGTATCTGGCCGAAAGCAGCAACAACTATCATATCAGGATCAATATCTTTGAGCTCAGATATAAATGCAGCATCAGCTTTGATCCTCTGTGGTTGAGCCACTTCGAGACCATGCTCCTGAGCCATCTCCTTGACCGGAGAGAGGATCATTTTGTTCCTATTGCCTCTTCTGTCAGGCTGGGTCACGACTAAAGGTATATCATAGCCCTCTTCTATTAATTTTTTTAGAGAGTACGCCGCAAAATCCGGCGTCCCCATAAACACTATCTTCATTCTCTATCCTAAATCGCTTACATTAAGCAAAACTTAAATCTTGCCTTCCCATATCTCATCAATTGTAAGCTCGGCGTCCTCATCATCTCCGTGGAGACCTCTGAGTTCTTCGAGTCTTTCCGTATACTCATCTGCGGTCATCAGGGCTTTGGCGATATCCGGATAAAGGACTCCGTCGAGGTGATCGTATTCGTGGCAGAACACGGTAGCCTCAAACCCTTCGAATTCGTATTCGTGTTCTTTGCCTTCGAGATCCTGAGCTTTGATCCTTATCTTTTGTGGTCTGTCAACAAGACCCATATATCCCGGTACTGAAAGGCAGCCTTCTGCGGACTTCTGAGTGCCTTCTCTATAAGTGATCTCGGGATTGATCATGTAATAGATCTTTTCTCTGATATCGGGATCATCTGATTCAACATGAGGCATAGCTATGAAAAACCTTTTCATTATGCCGATCTGAGGAGCAGCTATACCGACCCCGTCTGCTTCTTTCATTGTTTCGATCATATCCTCGCACGCCTGCTTTATTCGCGGCGTGATCTCTTTTACCGGTTTGCACTTTTTTGCGAGTATTTCATCGCCTCTGGTAGTTATGTTTCTTAATGCCATTTCAGTTCCTTTATCCCCTAAACTGTCCCATACGGATTTACATCTATTTCTATAAAGGCCGGAGCCTTTTGTTCTATCAGCTTATCTCGGAAAGCCATGTATTCGGCCACATAGCCCGCGCGGCTTCCCTGTGGAGCTTTGATCACGAATCCGGCTCTCGCTTTTCCGTCAGTTCTGGTCTCTACCTGCCTCACCCTGAGTATGCTTACACCTTCGGGTGCGTCTTTGAGCGACATGAGTCTGTTTCTGAAAATCTCAGCGTATGAGGAAGATACCTCTTGACTGTCGGAATTGAACACCACGGAAATTATATCAGAGTAAGGCGGATAATTCATAATACTTCTGTGAACGAGTTCAGCTTCATAAAACTCCTCATAATCACCTGCGGCAGCTTCTCTTATGATGTCGCTTTCAGGCTCATATGTCTGGATTATGACGCGGCTGTCTCCACCAGTCCTGCCGGCTCTGCCTGCTACCTGCGTTATCAACTGAAAAGTCCTCTCAGGTGATCTGTAGTCAGGTATGTTTAGGCTGACATCAGCGTTGATTATACCAACCAAACCTACATTCTTAAAGTCCAAACCTTTTGCCAGCAATTGTGTCCCAACAAGTATGTCTGTCTTTCCGGCCTGAAAATCTTCGATCACCTTGCCTGCGTCCGCATTTGATGATGCTGTGTCGATGTCGAAGCGGGCAATACCGGCATCAGGCCAAAGGGTTCTTACCTCTTCTTCGACTTTTTCGGTTCCGGTCCCTACGTACTTTATGAACTTGGAACCACAATCCGGGCAATTCTCCGCTACCGGAAATTTGCGACCGCAGTAGTGGCACATAGCGGCATTTTCCTTTTTGTGATATGTAAGAGTAATACCGCAATCCGGGCACGTCATCTTATATCCGCAATCCGGACAAAGTATCTGTGTTGAATACCCTCTCCTGTTCAGGAAAAGTATCACCTGTTCCTTCTTTGATAGAGCATGATCTATTCCCGATGCGAGATTTCTTGAAAGCACACTTTGATTTCCGCTTCTGAGCTCCTTCTTCATATCGGTTATCTCAAGGCTTGGCATAACACTCGAGCCTATCCTGTTTTTCATTTCTATAAGCTCATATGTGCCTGTTTTTGCCCTGTAATAAGAGACTATAGAAGGTGTCGCGCTTCCGAGAACAAGACTTGCTCCCGTAAGACTGGCTCTTTTGTAAGCGATATCCACCGTATCATACTTTGGATTGTGATCGGATTTGTATGTACTTTCATGTTCTTCGTCTATAACGATAACACCTATATTGTCAAGTGGTGCGAAGACCGATGTTCTGGCACCGATCACTATCCTCGCCTCACCACGTCTGATCCTAAGCCATTCTGCAAGTCTTTCGGATTTCTTCAAACGGCTGTGGATCGTTGCGACCATGTCGCTTCCGAATCTTGCTCTGAATCGGTCTGCTACCTGCGTTGCCAAAGCGATTTCAGGCAGCAATATAATAGCAGTCTTTCCAAGGTTCAGAGCTTCTTCAGTAGCCTTCATATATACTTCGGTCTTTCCGCTGTTAGTCACTCCTTTTATCAGAAACGCCCTGCTTTTGCCACTGTTTATCGCTTTGCATATCCTTGCGGCAGCATCGGTTTGTTCCTGTGTCAACTCGTAAGGAGCCGGAGCAGGCTCTGTTTTGGGCATATCAGAGACCTTTTTTTCTCTTTTTCCTTCTATCCCGAACATTTTTATGGCATCGATGTATTTTACGCCATAGCGCTTCCTCATCCACATTGCTGTTTCTACCATTTCAGCATTTATGGACCTGGCTTTGTCATGTTCACAGATTTCTTTGACTTTTGAGAGATCGAAGTCCGGTGTAACTCCCGTCCCGATGCAATAAGCGTCTACAGGTTTTTTTCGGCCCGCGAAAGGAACGGTCAGCCTTGAGCCGACCGCTACTTCATCCGGCGCGCTGTATGTATAACGCGTATCGGTATATATGCTTTTGTTATCAATTATTACATCGATGTATTGCATCAGAGCAGGAAAATATTGTTCTTAGAGCACTCTTCTATCATATCTTCTGGCCAGACGGATACCTGCACTTCACCGATATGCGCTTTTTTGAGGAAGTACATGCAAAGTCTGCTCTGTCCGATTCCGCCGCCTATGGTAAGCGGAAGTCTGTCGTTGATGATATCCTGATGGAATTTGAGATCTTTGCGCTCTTCTTTACCGGCAAGTTTAAGCTGACGGAGCATAGCGTCTGCATCTACTCTGATACCCATCGAGCTGATTTCAAAGGCATCTTCGAGCACAGGGTTCCAGAGGATTATATCTCCGTTGAGTTCCCAGTCATCATAGTCAGGAGCTCTTCCGTCATGAGGCTCGCCCGATTTGAGCTTGCCGCCTATTCTCTTTACGAAAATGGCGCCGTATTCCTCAGCTGCGAGCTTTTCTCTTTCCTTCGACGTCTTATCCGGATAGCGGTCTTCCAGTTCCTGTGAGTCGATGAAAGTTATCTTCTTAGGCATTTCGATCGACAGATCAGGATAATGGTCCCAGACATACTCCTCGAGATCCAGAAGGCATCTGTAAATGTTCCTGACAGTGTGCTCCAGGAATTCGATGTTTCTCTGGTCTTTTGTGATCACCTTTTCCCAGTCCCACTGGTCTACATAGATCGAGTGGAGGTTGTCGAGTTCCTCATCACGCCTGATAGCATTCATATCTGTATAAAGACCTCTTCCGGGCCTCGCTCTGTACTTCCCGAGAGCGTTTCTTTTCCACTTCGCAAGTGACTGCACCACTTCTACTTCTCTCTCATCGATATCCTTGATCGTAAAGCCGACTCTTCTCTCATATCCGTTCAGTTCATCGTTAAGCCCTGATTCAGGGAATACAAACAAAGGCGCACTGACTCTTCCGAGATTCAGAGAGTATGCCAGCTCCTTCTGAAAATGATCCTTGATACGTTTGATAGCTCTTTGGGTCTCTGTTGGATCGAGTAGCGGATAGTAGCCCTTTGGCACATACAATTTGCTCATAAGACGTTCCTCCTGTAAGTTAAGATATTATATTTGATGCCCTTTTTCTTTTCTCTAATTGTGTTCAGGCGGATATGCCGAAACGATGACATTGTTTACGGAATATCTCACGCTGGTGCGCTGCCCGTTTCTGATGAACGCAGCGTTGATACGGTCTGCAACTATAGCGCAATCCTCATATGTGATATTGATCAGCAGAATGAGGAACTGTCCCCTGCCATATCTTGTGACAGTATCGGTGTGCCTCACAGCCGCGACTATATTATCACGCAATCTGTCCGCGAGTTCTTCGAGCCTCGCGCCTTCTTTCATAGGATTGCCTTTGCTGTCAAGGATGGTACAGAGCATAAGATAGATCTTTTCGCCTGCTCTTTCCATCATCCTTTCTGTCATACGGTAGATCTCCTGAAAGGCCGGAAGCGATGTGTAATAGCCTCTGTTATCCAAAGGATGCTCATTGCCGATCTTTCTCTGTATCTCTTCTAATGACTCGTTATCCACGACAAGCTTTAGCCCGAGCCTGCTCACGAATTCTCTTACATAAGTGTTAGCCCTTCCGCCGTATTCGGCAGTATAAGCATCGACAGTCTGCCTGTAGAAACCCTCAGTCTCGTCAAACTTTCCGAGTCCTGAAAGTGCCTCGAGTGTGATCAGTTCCCACTCGGAGAAAGGATCGACTTTCGTCGCATACTTGCCAAGATCGTACATACGTTTATACATATGCTCTTCTCTCAGCATCGCTGCCAATTCAGATACGCAGTCAGCGAACATCTCTCTGTATCGCTCGCCCTCCTGCACTATCCAGACAGCAGTGTCGTTGCCGTAAAGGAATCTTCCTTTGTATTTATAGCAAGCGGTATTCAGAGCGCTCACTCGTTTCTCGTCATCTTCCTCATCCATGGCGAGATCGAAGGCATCGTCAAATTCACCCGCATCCTCTTTGACCGGGATCTCATCCGTCCAGTAATAGACCCCTTTGCGCTTGACAACATATTGGCTCTCAGGAAGACCGAGTTCCTTTAGTTTTTTTCGCAGGTTATAGATGATATTTCTTATCGAATGAGAGATATCGTCTACATCGCGATCGCCAAACAATACAGATTTTGCCAGATCTCTTGAAACACCCTGCTTGCGGTAGTGTAGCAGCAACTGCAGGAATTGCACCATTTGCTGTCCGCTCAGATTTCCGATAGACAGTTCTTTGCCGTTGTATCTCAGCGAAAAACCTCCAAGCATAGAGACTATTAATGTGTTGAGTTCTTCAACAGGCATACGGTATCTCCTTTCAGGCTACCTTCCGACTTTCTTGACCATAAATTCATAATTATTGCAGGAAGTAAGCAGCGTGTCTTTTGTGATCCTGCCCTTCTGATACAGATCGAACAGGCTTGTATCCATCGTTACCATCCCGTCTGCAGAAGCCGCCTGCATCGCGGATTCGAGCTGATGGAGCTTGCCTTCTCTTATCATATTGTGTATAGCAGGCGATGACTTCATCACTTCAAACACAGGAATGAGCGTGCCATCGACAGAGGTGACAAGCTGCTGACAAACTACTCCTTTTATAAGCTGAGCTAACTGGCTCCTCACCTGCACCTGCTGGTTGGCAGGAAAAACATCCACTATCCTGTTGATCGTGTTGTCTGCGCTCGATGTATGGAGCGTGCTGAACAGAAGCACCCCCGTCTCGGCGGCTGTGATAGCGGATGATATGGTATCGAAGTCTCTCATCTCACCGAGAAGGATCACATCCGGACTTTCCCTGAGCGCTGATCTTAACGACTCCAGATAACCCGGCGTATCGATGAACAACTCTCTTTGAGATACTATGCTCCGATTATGGGAGTGGAGGTACTCTATAGGGTCCTCCATTGTGATTATGTGGGCCTCTCTCGTCTTGTTGATGCGGTCGATCATGCAGGCGAGAGTCGTAGACTTTCCGGATCCGGCTGCTCCAGTGACCAATACAAGCCCTGTGCGATTATCCGCGAGCGACAGAACGCTCTCAGGTATACCAAGCGCCTCAGGATCAGGAATACCGAATCTTATTACTCTTATTACAGCGGCCAGCGAACCTCTCTGCCTGAATATATTGACCCTGAATCGTCCCAGATCTCTGACTGAAAACGAAAAGTCATCATCAAAAGCTTTATCAAGATTGGTCTTTTCGCGACCTGCTGCCACGTATATCTCATCGATCACAGCGTTGATGGTGTCGGGCTTCATGATCCCGCTGTCATCTCTGTCCTGCAAGCCTTTGATCTTATATGTGATCGGAATGCCAGCAATGATGAATATATCTGAGGCACCTTTTAAAGTTGCTGCTGTCAATATATCGTGAAGTGTCATAGTCTTATCCTTTCAGTTGATCGGTCCCAATATCCTTATCAAAATCCCTGCCAGATATCCATTACAGGGTCCTTTGAATTCCAAAGCTTGCTAAGCTTCCATTCCCTTATCTCAAAATTACCATCTGCATCCGGAGTGCTGATCTCTACTGTGATGCTGTATCCGTTATGTTCCTCGTAGAATTTAAGCCCGTTATCGGTCTTTGTAACAGATTCACCGGCTGCATATGCACTTCCGCTCGCATTCGCATTTGCGGCGCTACTGATAAAGCGCTCTGCATCTGCTTCGAGTTGATACCTTGTCTGTGTGACAGAGGCGAAACGCTTAGCCATAGTGCGGTCGGCATTTGATGTTGCCAGAGTCAGAAGGGCCATCGTGGTAATGACCATCACCACTACCGCGAGGAATATGGCTACAGGCCCGAGTCTTGTCTTGTGATTCATGACTCTCCTCCTTCCCCGCCTTGGCGTTCAGATCCGAAATATGTACCGGTTGTAAGCGTGTACAGAGGCTCACCCAGCTTGTTGTTGTTTATTTCCCCAAGCTTTTCAGGTTCTACCGTGCCCTGCTCGAACACATCGATCACATCCTGGGCATACGCTCCTTTATCCGCTCTGCCGGCTTTTGTTCCGTCAGGATAACTTCTTGTGACCCTTATAAGGTACTTGTCAGAGCTTGATGAAGGATCAAATCTCTCTATAGAAGCAAGTGCAAACACAACGACACCGTCTGACTCACTGTTTTCATTTGCAGCAGCAGAATGACCGTGGCTGTTGTCCATATCCGCGATCGCGTCCGTAAGTCTATCATTATCAGGCGCAGCCGAAGCTGTCTCGGCAACGCTTTCCGCTATGATCACAGCTTCTGTAAGCTGCTTTGCCTGCAGGCTGTGAGCTCTGCTCATCACAAAAACAGATGAGATCACTGTGATCACCGCTATCAGCAATATGAAGAGCCCCAAAAGCTCGACTGTGAATGCTGTGTCCCTTCTGTTTCTCATTTGTGTCTCCCCGTATTGACTGTGGATGAGCCGCTGTCAGTTCTTATCGTGAGTAAACCATCATCTCTAAGAACAAATTCAAGTTTATCTGTCTTTCCTATCTCAAGAGCCACATCCGGGTTATTTTCGGCATCAGGCTCTGTGTATTCTTCCATAAGCCTGCCGCCATCGAGATAGAATCTTTGCTCATAGCCTTCACCACCGATCACCAGGCACTGTGTACCTGAGATGTCCTCTATTCTCACATCAGACGAGCCGCTGTCTCTTACGCTGTTTACAACATACGAAAGAACTGCCCTGGTGTTGCTGCTGTCGTCCTGTATATCGGCTGAATGCTGATATCCCCTTGCGGCAAAAACTACAAGACAAAGAATAACTGCGAAGAGCACAGTAGTCGTCAGTACGATTATTATATCTCTCAGTGTTTTTACGCTCTGCGACATATCATTTGTCCTCTAGATAAATTACTTTTACTTCAGGTGGCAGATTCTCAGCATAAGGTATATAGATTATGCGATAGTCTTCTGTATTGACCGCCAAGCCGTAGTTTTCCTTTAAGTAATCAAGGCTTTCCGGGTAAGTTCCTTCTATCACGTAGCACTGGAGTGCCCTCGACATTATGGTGTCTTTGATGGACTCAGTCTGATCAGCCATGCTTCTTCGCGAGCTGACGCCGGCCCACACCAAGACCGCGGCGATCAATATGACCGCTGCAAGGATCACTGATGCGAGGAATCTGTGCTTTGCTAGTAATTTCATACCTGTTGCCCTGTCTTCCGATCCTTTATCCTATGGAATTCATTATGCCGATAAGAGGCACCATAAGGCTTATGAGCATGATGCCGATAAAAATCATGAGAATGCCCGTAAGCAGCGGCTCAGCTGTATTGGCAATGAGCCCGGTGTTCTTATCTATGCTATCCCTGAGATTTGCCATGATTTTCTGCATGATCTCGTCAAGCATTCCGGATCTTTCGGCCGGGATCAGCATCCTGTTGTTGGTTGGATCGTAAATCTTCTCTTCGTATGCGGTCTGCGAAAAACTCATCCCGCTTGCCATCTTATCAGCACAACGCTGCAGCTTATCTCTGAGAGCGCTTCCTTCGACTACCGGTATGCTATTTATCAGTGCCTGATCCTGATGTTCTCCGCTTGAAAGGAACATCTCAAAACACGACGTGAACCTGTAGAGATCGAGATCATCGAAAAGTTCTCTGAACAGCGCGGACTTTGAAAGGATATTTCTGACCTTCTCTTTTTTACCGTTTCTCCACATGTAGATCCCTGCCAGCATCAGTATCACCAGAACGATCATGATCACAAGCAGTACCTTGCAGAGAGTGAACGGGACATTGATATAGCTGTACGCCGATGACGCAAGGCCGCCGGTCAGATTGTTATATACTCCGTAAAACGCCGGGAATACGAGTGCCAGCATAAGAGCAAGCACAACTATGACCATGAAGAGGAGTATGATCGGATACCTGACTGCCGATCTTAATGTATTCTTGAGGCTGTTCTCTGTCCTGTAATATCCGGAGAGATGAAACAGCGTATTTTCAAGTTTTCCGGTGTATTCCGATGAGCTGATCATATCGACCGCGTAATCAGGGAACACTCCGGTCTCCTTCATGGCATCGCCAAGAGGACTTCCGGAAGCAAGCTGATCGCTCAATGTTGTGAGCGCAACAAAAGTGTTCCTTTCTTCAGGATCGGCTTCTTCCTTAAGAAGTGATGCGGCCTCGGGCACCGATATGCCCGATTTGACCATCATTGCCATATTTTCGAAAAATGATCCCAATTCCGTATAACTTATCAGGGATTTTTTATTGCTGTTTTCCTGACTCATTGATCACGGCTCCTTTCGTATCAATACTGATATACATCCAGATAATTCGATCCGTCACCTATATATTTACTGTCTGCCCCGTTTGCTGAGAACGTTAGATCGAGACGGTTCCATTCATCCTGACTGACTTCGAATTCGACGGCTACCCAGCCGGATTCCTCAGTGTAGAACATGTTCCAGGCGTGGTAGAGATCGCCCGAATCTCCTACATATCCGAAGATTATCTTAGTCGGAATGCCCTGACTCCTAAGCATAGACGCGGTCAAAGATGCGTAGTCGAAGCATATGCCCTTGCCCGTCTTTAAAGTCTCATCAGGAACCGGTATATACCCCGGCTTGATCCCAGCGGCCTTCTCTTTATCATAGGTAATATTATCGCAAACGTATGAGTATACGTTTGTTATGAAGTCATTCGCGTCTGAAGAGGACGCAGCGAGTTCAGCAGCCTTTGCGACACATTCAGACGACTTTTCATAGTCTGCGTACTGACTTGGGCGAAGGAACGGATCAAATTCGTCTTCAATATTCACATCGGCGAAAGTCACATACAACTCACTGTACTTTGTATCTACGATGTTTTTCATCACTTTGATAGTGTATGAACCATTGCCGAGCTGGAACGGATAGATCTGCTCTTTGTCGGTCACGACATCGTATGTATAGGTCTCATCGCCCTTGAAAACCTGAAGCTTGATCTTGGCGTCACAGGTACAGTAGACGGCAAAATACCCATCATCGCAGTGTGAGAGATCTACCATGACTTCTGAATTACCTTCTGCTGACCCCTCGTCAAAAGCAACATCTCTGAACTCCGGTGCTTCGTAAACAGAACCATCATCTGAAGGCTTGGTATCTGTTCCTGATGGGGCGGCACCTCCGCCTCCGCCGCATGCCGCAAGAAGCACTGAAAGCACTACGATCAGGCATGCCGCCCCCACACATCTCCGGGATTTTGTGCGCGCGGTATTTAAGACATCTTTTTTATCTTTGCCTGTCATTCTGTGCATACCTTGCAAAATCGCATCCGCAGAAATTCTGTCTGTATAATCCGTATTTCTTTGACAATTCCACACTTCTGCCGAATCCGTTTTTCTTTTTGAAATCTATATCAAGGAACTTGACTCCTGTCTCTTCCTGAAGTATCAGCCCGAGTTCCTTGATTTTGTTATAGTTTTTATGAGGACTTACCGACATAGTAGTCGTAAAATAATCCATCTCCAGCTCTGCGGCTTTTCTGGCCGTTTCCGCGAGTCTCATCGCAAAGCAGAGATCACATCTCTTACCGCCTTCGGGTTCATCCGCGAGGGCGGTCGCTCTGTCCAGGAACTTCTCTCTGTCATAGGCTCCCTCAAGATATCCGATAGTGAAGCTCTCTTTGTGATCCTCGTTAAACGCGTTCAGGAAATGGAGCAGTGTATCACGCCTCAGGTAATATTCTTCTCTGTCCGTGATGTTTGGATTATAATAATACACGGTCAGAGCGTAATCAGGCGCGAGCCTCTCGACGCATGAAGTTGAGCAAGGGCCGCAGCAAGCATGAAGCAGAACACTCGGCTTTTCGGGCATCAAAGCGATACCTGCAAGCTCACTTCCGTAGACAAGACTGCCTTCACTATTCACATAAGGCATGCAACCATCTGCTTTTTTCATGCTACGCTCCTTAAACAAAACTTATCAGAATATTTTACCATAAAGAAAAAAACCTTTACAGATGCAAGGCGGCGAAAGATTTAATTCTATAAACAATTATTTGAAAAACAAGTTCGGTCGGAAGATGGTAAAACTGTCTATAGACGCGGGTTTTACCTGCCCAAATCGAGATGGCAGTCTCTCCTATGGCGGTTGTGCTTTTTGCAGCGAAGGAGGTTCCGGTGAATTAGCTTCTCATATGCGAGGAGGATCCCTGGATATACACGGATCTATAAGTGAGCAGATAGAAAAGCTTTCAGCTAAATGGCCTGATGCAGGATATATTGCCTACTTCCAGTCATTTACTAACACATACGCTCCTGTTGAAACTCTGCGGAAACTGTATTATGAAGCTCTCTCCGACCCTCGCATAGAAGGCATAGCTATCGCTACCAGGCCGGATTGCCTTGGAGATGATGTGCTGGATCTTCTCGAAGAGATCAATAATGAACACTTCCTATGGGTCGAACTGGGGCTTCAGAGCATACACGATGAAACTCTCAAAGCAATGAACACATGCTACGATCTTGCCGCCTATGACAGATCTGTTGAAAAGCTCTTATCCCGCGGCATAAGGATCGTAACTCATATAATTCTCGGACTTCCGGGAGAGACTGAAGAAATGATGCTTGATTCAGTCAGGCATGTCTGCGAAAAACCCGTATTTGGTTTGAAGCTGCATCTGATGAATATAGTGAAAACATCGAGGTTATATGCATCGATGCCCGATTACGTCTCATTTGACTCGATCGATGATTATGTAGATCTGGTCGTAAGATGCCTTGAGATAATCCCCGGCGATATAACTATCCACCGGATCACAGGTGATGTGCCAAGAAAGATCCTCATTTCACCGGAATGGAGCTATAAAAAGCGGAGCATATTAAATGCTATCAACAGAGCTCTTAAAGACAGAGATACATATCAGGGAAAAAAAGTGAACTGCGGCTGACCGCAGTTCATTGCTTTTTTAAGGAAGTTTTGTTGAAGCCGGCATAGAATCATATATCGGTATCTCAAACACAAGACTATGGCCCGTGATCCCATAACTCGCGTATGAATTCTTGGTAGAAATGGCTTCATAATATGGGGCTTTGATATTCGTCATGTACTGATGGGTCCCTATTTTAGATGATCCGTTACGCGCATTGAATCGCTGATAATATGACGTATGCTGCCCCTTATTGATATAGTATTTTGAAAGCATGGCGGCTCCGCCATTAAGTGCTTTCTCAGGGGTGTTCCATCCGGCAGCTTTAGCATATACAAGGCCATTATACAGAGGATCGGTGCCGCCCCTCGCTCCGATATTGAACGGATTGTAAACTTTACCAAGAGTTGAAGTCCCATTTATAGCTTTACCGCCGGAGCCGGTCTCTTGCCTGGCTCGCGACGCCAGGAACACCGGGCTTGTGTTGTTGTTTGCTCCGGCTTTTACAAACAAATTAGGGGTAAATCCGCATTGCGGAAGTTTGGTATCTTTGAGTATCTTGCCGACAACAGCCGCAGTTTGATAGTCAGGTTTGTAGGACAGATCCTCAAACATATAAATGCTTGTCTCATTCAGGAAATTCCTAGGATCCATGTAATAAGCCACTACCTTGCTGTTTGCATTATACCAGCCAGGCTCAGGCTGTTTGGATCCGTTTCTGTATGATTTAGGTTCGCTTTTTTCTATGAGAGATACACCCTTCTTTGTCTCTGCTGCCAGAGCGCTTGACCAAGTGATCCCCGTTTTATATCCAACAAAGCCCCAATTCGGATGAGCTTTATGGAGTACTCTGAGTCTTTTCTTGTATGCATTAGGGAAACCTTGAGAAGTCATATATGACTCAAATTGTGAATCACTCATATTTGAAGTCGGAGTGCTGACATAACTTGAATAAGCAGGAGATGAAGAGGCGCTTACTGCATTACCGGTAAGCTTTACATTGCTTGAACAAATATAATAATACTTTGAACCGTCCTTTACTTTATACCAAGTCTTACTGGAACCTTTAGTGGACGATACAGGATTTGCCTTCAAACACACGGTAATACGCTTCCCCTTTTTATATGTGCCGGCTTTCTTCATCTTGGTACCGGCTCCTTTTCTATAAGAAGCTCTGTTCTTTAACTTTCCATTGACAGATCCATATCTTATATTATCGATAAGATCTGATCTGATATAACCCTTCTTTCCGTTTACATTTACGTAATACCAAACGTTTTTCTTTGAGGTGCTGCTTTTCTTTTTGAATACTTCCTTGTAGATCTTCACATCAGTGTTGTCTTTGATGATCGCTATCATCTTCGAACTGGTAGACGAAGATTTTCTCAGGATAACACCAGAGGAAGAATTGACCTGTCCCTTTGCATTCGGAACGGATACAGCATAAGAGGATGCTGTCGCGATAAGCAGCAAAATAACCAATGTACTAAGAATAATAAATGTGTGTGTTTTATTGATTTCGATTGATTTCATGATAGACGATCAGTTTAACAATAATTAGATATTCGACATCTGTTTCTCGCCAGAAATCGCTTACCCAACAACGGCTCTCATAAGAGTTTACTCCTCTTTAGCTCGTATTTTTATGAATATTACTAATTATTAATCTCTGTCTAAACATAGATCTTATATAAAACAAAAGAGGCTGAGACTATCTCAACCTCTTTACTGTGGTGCTCAGACCCGGAATCGAACCAGGGACACGGGGATTTTCAGTCCCCTGCTCTACCTACTGAGCTATCTGAGCAAATACTGGTGGGCCATCTTGGGTTCGAACCAAGGACCTGCCGGTTATGAGCCGGATGCTCTAACCACTGAGCTAATGGCCCATGTTTGCTATTTAGTTTAGTTATGAAACGAATGGTCGGGGTGGCAGGATTTGAACCCGCGGCCCACTGGTCCCAAACCAGTTGCGCTACCAAGCTGCGCTACACCCCGGCACTCCCGTATTCAGTTATCCCCTATCCAAGGGTTGGTCGGGGTGGCAGGATTTGAACCCGCGGCCCACTGGTCCCAAACCAGTTGCGCTACCAAGCTGCGCTACACCCCGATATGGCAGGGGCAGAAGGACTCGAACCCTCGACACGCGGTTTTGGAGACCGCTGCTCTACCAACTGAGCTATACCCCTACGTTTGGCGGAGAAGATGGGATTCGAACCCATGCGGCCCTATACGAACCCTAACGGTTTAGCAAACCGTCCTCTTCAGCCTCTTGAGTACTTCTCCACAGGCTTCTTGGCGGAGAGGGTGGGATTCGAACCCACGGTCCCTTGCGGGATCACCGGTTTTCAAGACCGGCTCCTTAAACCACTCGGACACCTCTCCGTATCCATTGCGGATTAAGGTGTAATATGGTGACCCATCGGAGATTCGAACTCCGGACACCTTGATTAAAAGTCAAGTGCTCTGCCGACTGAGCTAATGGGTCTTATTGGCTGGGGTAGCAGGACTCGAACCTACGAATGACAGAGTCAAAGTCTGTTGCCTTACCGCTTGGCTATACCCCATTAACAGGATAGTCGTCAAACCGTAGTAAAAAAAATTGGTGAGCCCACAGGGATTCGAACCCCGGACACACGGCTTAGAAGGCCGTTGCTCTATCCAACTGAGCTATGGACCCACGATGCCCAACTATGTGTTTTAAAAAAATGGAGCGGATGATGAGAATCGAACTCACGCTATCAGCTTGGAAGGCTGAAGTTCTACCATTGAACTACATCCGCAAAAGTGGAGCGGAAGACGAGATTCGAACTCGCGCCCCTCGCCTTGGCAAGGCGATGCTCTACCCCTGAGCCACTTCCGCACATAGATTTTATAAAATTGGTCGAGGGAGATGGATTCGAACCA